>CABUVO010000017.1 GCA_902495075.1 uncultured Porphyromonadaceae bacterium | reverse complement strand
TGCGGGTCAACATTTACTCTTTGCAGGTCATTTTGAACATCATTATCGTTATCATGACGCTCGTAATACAGGGCTTTGCCTTTCAATGTCAATCCGTATCTTTGGTTTGGAGCATTGGGGCTATCTGGATTTTCAAGAGCTACCAGTCCACAATTTATAGCAGGTCTAATATAATTTCTTATAAATGAACTCTTTGAGGATAAGCCGATTATTTCACATAATGTATTCGCTGTAAACCAATCTTCTCCAATAGATTGAATGAGAATGCTGATTGACTTACTTATCGGCATATTGTTCAATAATCTTGAGCCGTGTCCTACTGTGCTCTCACTGTGTCCTACTGTGTCCTTACTTGCACTAACTGTGTCCTTACTTGTACTATTACTTACTCCTACTGTGTTCTTGGGACGCATAAAAGTAATTTTGACAACAGTACCGTCACAATAGAATTCAGGAGCAGGCAATCCAGCACCTTCACATTGTCTTGCCATCATTGACAGTCCACGCCCCCAATGTTCGATGAGGCCGGCAAGATACATGACATTGGCAATTACCGGACTCGGAGGCATTGAGGTATTTTTACGATCTTCTTCCTCCTTACGCATCAGCGTGTTTGGTGAGATTCTGACAGGAAAGCGACCTGCATTCTCAATTACTATACAGTCATCGTAAATCGCAATACCCACAGTAGCGATCTCATATCCCCATCGCATATGACAGTATGCATTGACAACTGCTTCACGCAAAGCATCATACGGAATCTCAAGATTATCCTCTCTGTAAAGGCGATTATGCGTCGTACCCGAAAGGTTTAGATGCTTGAAGAAGAAAGTCATAGCCGCATCTACCAACTCAAAGATATTACCTTCATGTTGTTGGTTGTCGATGAAATATTGCTTGCTGGTCCCTTTGAATCGCGCAAGGCGTAACCTGCATTGTGGATAATCAGAAAAAACTTTCCCGAACAATACAGCCGCTGAATTGCACACAGCTCCGTCTTTAGTCAGATTGAGTCGTGACAAAGCGATGGGCACAGTATCATTAAGGGCATCGTTTGATAGCCGACCTCGCCTTACTGCGTTTTGGATTACACACGGGTAGTCTTGTCGCCGATTTCCTGTCCGATAATTTTACCTTTGTTCGATACCCCGAACACAACAACACCTCCGGAGCCGTTGATCATACCGCATAATGTCTCCATACCACGGTTTAGCTGTCCTGTGGTTTCCTTGAACTCGACATCAACACCTTCATGGCTTTCAGCCAAATGCTGTATGTAATCTAAATCAATCGTCATAAATTCAGAGGGATTGTATATGCAAAGTTACAAAATTTTATTGAGATTCAGACTATTTATCGTTCACGAACAAAGGCAAATAAGCATTTTAGAAGATTGAAATGTAAGATAGCGATTTTATAAATCATGCCAGATAAAACCAATGAGAAAACCCTTTTATAAATTACTATTTATAAAGCGAAGCCTTTGGGGACTCATACGCAATCAGCATCGAAATTCCGACATGATTATTATCCATAAAGAGAGATGTAATGTATTATATACCAAATAAAAATACGTGGGTTGAAAAGTGATTCTCAAAATGTTTTTGCTGCAAATGTGGGGCGATTCTCAAATTGTTAGATGTAGATTTCAATGATTTACCGAATTATGAAGGTGGGTCTGAACCCATTTTCGGAAAATCACCGAAAAACAGTCTGTTTTCAGGCAAGTTGCGATACCGTATCATTCCGTATATCAAATACTTGCCTCTTCAATCGGGAACAAAATTAATTTTTCTCGGACTGTTCCCGATTTGTACACCGCAGACTGCTATATTTTGCCGATTTCTGGAGATTCGGACAAAATAAAAATCGCTGAAAATGCTTGATTTTCAGCGATTTTCCACTTTTGGTGATTTTTATTAGTGACCCCGGTGGGGCTCGAAC
The DNA here is from genome assembly GCA_902495075.1 of uncultured Porphyromonadaceae bacterium. GTDB lineage: Bacteria > Bacteroidota > Bacteroidia > Bacteroidales > Muribaculaceae > Lepagella. The sequence continues at coordinate 89,374 of CABUVO010000017.1, read as the reverse complement.
CCACGACCCAATGATTAAGAGTCATTTGCTCTACCAACTGAGCCACGGAGTCATGCTTTAGAATCAAGGATACATGGTATCCACGTCCTTTTTGCGGTGCAAAGTTACTATCTTTTTCATTATTATCCAAATTTTTTTTCATTTTCTTTTATTTATTCGCAATTTAACCTCTCTTAATCCTATTTATTCTCATATTTTGTTCACGAAAAATAAGAATAGAAATAAAAGACATGTTATGTTAAGTATGACACCTAAATTATTTAATGTATTTAGTCAATGCATCTAACTAATTTGCGAATCATACTTAATAGCAAACTGTTCATTTTAAAAGAACTTGAAAATAACAGGAGTGGAAATGTATAAATAGATGGTTTTAGTTGGTAAATTTGAGTTTTTTATCTATCTTTACATCTTGAAAAAGTGGGAATTTGCGATTCCATAGTTTTACCATGCTAAAACACATTGACTCACACACTTCTCACTATGAAGTTATTCATAAACTTTTTAAATTTATTATGAAGAAATACCTTTCAAATTTCCCCGAAAATAAATTTAAACAGTTTTTACAGCAATTTTACAATAATCATTTTTCACACACTTCATAAAATTTCAAAAAATCATGAACAAAAAATTATTTTATCTGGCTTTGGGAGTTGCAGTTGTCGGCATGACAGGCTGCTCTAAAAAACTCGGTCAGTTTAAAAGTGATTTCTTTACAACAGTTCCCACTCCTCTGGAGACTGTAGGTGAGAATGTGCCGGGTACTATAACCGGTAAGATTCCTGCCAAATTTATGGTCAAGAATGCAAAAGTCACCGCTACTCCTGTGATCACATGGAACAATGGCGAGTCTGCAGCTCAGCCTGTGATGATTCAGGGTGAGAATGTTCGCGCCAACGGTCAGGTGGTTAACTACAAAGAGGGTGGCACAGTTACCATTCCTTTCAATGTAGCTTATCAGGCTGCTATGGCAAAGAGCGACCTCTATCTTGATTTCGCAGTTGACCAGAATGGCAAAATGTATGCCCTTCCTCGCGTGAAAGTCGGTTATGGAGTTGTCGCAACTTCCACACTCGCTTCTGCAAAGACAGTGACTCCGGCTGTTGCCAAGGATAACTTCCAGCGTGTAATCAATGAGAAATATTCCGCTGATATCCACTTCCTCATCAACCAGGCAAACATCCGCGCCAACCAGACTGACAAGGCTGATTACATCGACCTCAACAAACGTCTGCAGGAAGCCAATGCTGCCGCCAACCAGGAAATCGCCGGCATTACCGTAAACTCTTACGCTTCTCCCGATGGTACTCTCAACTTCAACACTCAGCTCGCTGAGAAACGTGAAGCCAACACTACCAAATATATGGAAAACCAGCTTAAGAAAGATAAGATAACAGAATTTGGCGAGCTTACTTCTTCATTCACTCCCGAAGACTGGGAAGGTTTCCAGAAACTCGTAGAGAAGAGCAACATTCAGGATAAGGAGCTTATCCTCAGCGTTCTCAAGATGTATCCCGATCCCGAACAGCGCGAGCAGGAGATCCGCAACCTTTCTTCAGTGTTCAACGAACTTGCTGACCAGATTCTCCCCCAGCTCCGTTATTCACGCGTGATGGCATCCATCAACGTTATCGGCAAGAGCGATCAGGAACTCATCCAGCTTTTCAACACCAACCCCAAAGAGCTGACTGTTGACGAGATTCTCTACATCGCTACCCTTACCGATGACAACACCAAGAAAATGGAAGTCTACAACAAGGCTGCCGAGCTTTATCCTAAAGATTACCGCACATTCAATGACCTCGGTCTTACTCAGTATGTTGCTGGTGACTACGCAGGTGCAAAATCAAACTTCGAACACGCTCTCCGTCTGAATCCTTCTGCAAAAGAGCCTGAGATGAACCTTGGTCTTATCTCTATGGTTAACCATGACTATGCAAAAGCTCAGGAGCAGATCGGTGCAGCAGCCGGTGTGCCTGAGGCCGCCGATGCACTCGGTGTTTACTACCTTACCCAGGGTGACCTCGCAAAGGCTGTGCGCACATTCGGTGATTCAAAAACCAACAACGCCGCTCTTGCACAGATCCTTTCTCAAGATTATTCAGCTGCCAAATCCACTCTTGCATCAATCAAGAGCCCGGATGCTACCACTTACTATCTGACTGCAATCCTTGGAGCACGCACTAACAATGAGAACATGGTTATGAGCAACCTCCGTCAAGCTGTGAAACTCGACAAATCACTTCTCAACCGTGCGAAGAGTGATCTCGAGTTTGCAAAATACAACCTTTCCTATCTCTAAAATTTATTGAAAAAGGAATAAATGAGACGGCTTCCGTTGGGGAAGCCGTTTTTTTGTTATATATTTGTTAATATATTTGTCAGTTCATTTATTATATAGCCGCCATGGAGCAGAAAAGATTATTCCTTCTTGATGCGTACGCGCTGATTTTTCGTGCTTATTACGCTCTGATACGTATGCCGCGTATAACCCAGTCAGGATTCAATACATCCGCAATCTTCGGATTTGTCAACACTCTGGAGGAAGTGCTCCGCAAAGAGAATCCTTCACATATCGCGGTATGTTTCGATCCTGCCGGACCTACATTCCGTAACGAAGCATTCGAACAATACAAGGGTGAGCGCGAATCAACCCCGGAAGATATAAAACTATCGGTACCTATTATAAAGGAGATAGTAAAGGCATATAATATACCTGTGGTAGAAGTGGCGGGTTATGAAGCGGACGACGTGATCGGAACACTCGCACGACGCGCCGAGAAGGAGAATTTCACCACTTATATGATGACCCCCGACAAAGATTTCGGTCAACTTGTGAGTCCTTCGATTCTGCAATACAAACCATCATACCGCGGTCAGGATTTCGAAATACGCGGAGAAAAAGAGGTGTGCGAACGTTATGGAATCAAACGCACTTCGCAGGTGATTGATCTGCTTGCTCTGATGGGTGACAAGATTGACAACATCCCGGGATGTCCCGGCGTGGGAGAAAAGACCGCAATCAAACTTATCAATGATTTTGATAGTGTCGACAACCTTGTGCTTCGCACCGACAAACTCAAGGGTGCGCTTAAAAAGAAGGTTGAAGAGAATAAAGAGCAGATCCTATTTTCCAAATATCTTGCCACAATCTGCACTGATGTGCCGGTCGACGTTGAAATTTCCGATCTCCAGCGCAAACCTGCCGATCGTGAAAAACTCTTCGCTATTTTCAAAGAACTGGAATTCAAGACTCTTATTGATAGGGTAGGAAGAAGAATCAATGCAGAAGAAAAACCCTTCATTACCGCCCAAAAACCGAAACAATCAGACGGAACTTTATCTCTCTTTGATGATTATGAACTCGATAATGCCGCAGTGGTTCCTGAGCCTACTCAACGCGTGTCGCTCTCGGATACTGATTATGAATTAATTGACACTCCTGATAAATTACATGAATTTGCTAAGAAAGGGGAAGGTGCCAAGAGTTGCGGCCTTTTCTTAATAGCAGATGGCGAGAACGAGGTATCAGCAGAATGGATAGGAACGGCAATAGCCTTCGGTGAGAGAACAGCTGCTTATCTCCCTGCTTCATTCGAAGAGGGGAAAGCCTGGATCCTCGACCTTATGGCTCGCGGAGACATAATGAAGGTGAGTTCCAATGCAAAACGCGATTATGTGGTGGCTTCCCGTGCCCGAAAAGATAATGCGGATCCTTTGGTGAATTATTTTGATGTCTCACTGGCACATTACATCCTTCAGCCGGAAATGAGACATTCTCTCGAGAATCTTTCTGTAACATACCTTAATTATGAAATGATTCCCAATCCCGGAACATCCTCCTCACGTCGTGGCACCAAGATATGGAGTGCAAAAGAAGTGGAACAGGATCAGCTCACTCCCTGGGCTTGTGAGAATGCCGACATAGCCCTCCGTCTCCAAAAACCGCTTGAAGAGGAAATAAAAAAAGAAGATATGCAGGGTTTGCTCTATGATCTTGAACTTCCTCTGGTGCGCGTTCTCGCAGATATGGAACTAACGGGCGTGCGTATCGATGTAAACGCGCTGAATGAGGCTGCCCAGAATATGGAAAAACGCATCAACACTCTTGAAAGGGAAGTATGCGAAATGGCAGGAGAAACTTTCAATGTTGGTTCTCCATCAAAAGTAGGAGAGATACTCTTTGATAAACTTGAACTTGACCCCAAAGCAAAAAAGACAAAGACAGGACAGTATTCCACAAGTGAGGATGTGCTTGAAAAGCTTGTGAGCAAACATCCAATAGTTTCCAAAATAATGGAATTCCGAGCCCTCAAAAAATTATATACCACCTATCTCACCGCATTGCCTGCAGCTATAAACCCGGAAACGGGAAAGGTTCACACCAATTACAATCAGACAGTAACTGCCACCGGAAGAATATCCTCAACAGCTCCGAACCTGCAGAACATACCTGTGCGTGATGACGAAGGGCGAGAAATACGTCGTGCTTTTATTGCCGATCCGGGGCATCTATTCCTTTCAGCGGATTATTCACAGATCGAACTTCGTCTTGTAGCGGATTTTGCTGACGATGAAACCATGCTTGATGCCTTCAAACATGGTGATGACATACACGCCATCACCGCGGCAAAAATATATCACAAGACACCGGAGGAAGTATCCGACAATGAACGACGTAAGGCCAAGACAGCCAATTTCGGCATTATTTATGGCATTTCAGCTTTCGGTCTTTCCACAAGGCTGAATATTCCGCGTTCCGAAGCCAAGGATATCATAGATTCATATTTCGAAACTTTCCCCACCATACATAAATATATGTCTGATTCGGTGGAACAGGCACGAGAAAACGGTTATGTGGTGACACGCATGGGTAGAAAAAGATATCTCCCGGATATCAATTCAAAGAATCCGGTGGTGCGTGGTTATGCCGAAAGAAACGCCATCAACGCGCCAATTCAGGGATCTGCTGCGGATATTATCAAACGTGCTATGGTGGATATATCACACGAAATGCGGGAGAAAGGCATGAAGTCACGAATGATAATGCAGGTGCACGATGAGTTGAACTTCGATGTAGTTCCCGAGGAGCTGCCGGCAATGCAGGAGATGGTGGAACGCTTGATGGAGGCGGCTTACCACGGACGCGTCACACTTACCGCCTCTTGCGGAGTTGCCGACAACTGGCTGGATGCACACTAATATAGAATGTGTAATTTTAAATGTTTAATGTTAAATTCATTGCCGCTAATAATTTCACATTACACATTAAAAATTTAAAATTAATAAAAAGGGCTAATCTCAACGATCGGCCCTTTTCAGAAATTAAAATTAGGTTGAATCAAATCATCTTATTCATATAGTAATTTTGCGAATCTCTTTAATGTCGCTCACTATAAGATGAAGCAACCGGATTTATGATTATTACCTGTAAAACTATTTTCTATAAATATCTTATTTTCGATTGCAAAAATATATAAAATTTTATATTTTGCAAAACAAAAGGAAAAATATTTCAGTTTGTAATCCTTTTTTTATTAAAAAAAGCCATTTTTCTTGACTTTTGTTTAAAAATAGAGTGGTCAGTTTCATATTCCACATTTATAGAATTGAGTTAGAGACGGTAAAAAGTAATCCTATAAAGTAAAAAGTAAAAGGTAAGAGGTAAAAGGGAGTGAATTGGCAAGACTCTAATGTGTGTGTCAAGTCGTATCTGCTTGTGGGTGCCGGGCTCCGGCTTGCTCACAACTGCAGCACAAACAAAGGATAGTTGAGGCGCGCCAATTCTCCTTTAACCTATTACCTATACCCTTTAACCTGTTTATCGGACTGCGGCCGATAAATCGGAGTTTTCAATTGTTATGCTAAAATGTTGACAACTTTTAAATAAATTTATATGAATTTTAGTTGTTTAATCTATTATGAAACTTTAATTTTATGTTAGTGTTATTATTATTACTTAAAAACGAAGGGGTATGAGAAAAATATTGATAATCATTTGCAGTGTTATAGCCGTTGTCTTGACATCTTGTGAGAAAAAAGATAATACTTTTCAGACAGATCTTATTCAGGAAATAAGATCAAACAATAAAATGATACTTGCCTCCATGTCTATAACCAAAACAGCAAAGATGGAGAGCAGCGACTGGTATACTATCGGCAAACGCATTGCCGTATATTCCTACGATTCTTATATGCGTGCCTTTATTGATTTATCAACTCTTCAGGCAGACGACATAGTGTTTGATGACGACAAAATGACAGTCAAGATTACATTACCTCCTATTCAGACTGAGATTACAGGCAGAGATATGGAAATGCGTAAAGAATATGAGAATATAGGTCTTTTACGAAGTGATCTTGATTCCAAAGAAAGAGCTGAAATTAAAGAGAAGGCAAATGCTTCCTTTAAAAAAGAAGTTGCTGAAAATCCTGTTTTCCAAAAACAATTGGTAGAAAATGCCAAAAGAAAAGCCAGAAGCTACTTCGAGAGTCTTTTCTCTTCAATGGGATATACAGCAACAATTGAATTTAAATAACTTATTAAATGATGAACAAGATCATAAAATATATAATAGTAATAGTTCTGGCAGCTGTTGTTGCCGCCATAGTTTATTTTTCTTTAAGATCTCCTGAGAAGAAAAGTATAGATATAAGCGATGCGCGCATAAACGATGTAGAAACCATGGCAAGGTTATGCGTGGTGGATATCTATAGTGAAGTTCCCGTGCTCGACACCATAAACAAGAAGGTTATTTTCGGTATTCAGAAACAAAACGGAAGTGTATCTTTCGATATGGAAAAAATGGAGATAGACACTGTTGGAGATACCGTGCGCATAACCCTCCCTCCGGAAATAGTGGAATTATATGAATCCACCGAACCTAATTCATGGGAAGTGATAGACACAAAAAACATAGGTCTGTTAGGAACATTACGCAGCAATAAACTTACAAATGAAGAAGACAACATGGTAAAGGCAAAGATAAAATCAAACTCTAAAAAGCGGCTTTATGATACAGGTGTAGTACGTCGCGCACGCTCGGAGGCAGCCCGTAATCTTGAAAACATGATGACCAATATCTATAGAAAACCGGTAAAAGTGACCGATCCCACACCCGAAGGCGCGTGCAAAAGCTGTAGATAAGTTGTAGATAACTGTCGAAAAACTGTTGAAAAGTCTGTAGATAAAACCATAATAACTTATATAAGGATATTTTAGTATTTAAGGATATTTTTTATAAGCCATCCTTCTTTTTTATACACAATAATATCGATTGAATAGTTCTTCACCACTTTTCATCAGACTTATCTACTGATGAAGGGGAGGTTTTCTACAGTTTTCGACTCTCCGTAATGAAGATTTTATTAACTTTGCAATTGTCTACAGGATGTTGATAAAGTTCACATCCGTTTGAGAATCAATCATACCCCCTGTAGATAACATGATAATAAAGTTTGCTCAAACTTCAATAACTCATATTTCCAAATTTTTAGGCAAAAAGTTATTGGTAGTTATCTACACTATTTATTATTGTTGTTTATTTTTTTACTTAATTTTTAATTTTTACTTAAAACCTAAATAATAAAAAAGCTCATGACACAGGAAGAGCTGCGCGGTGAAATACTCCGACTGAAAAAAGAGAAAAACGCATTGATAATGGCTCACTATTATCAGCGCGACGAAATACAAGAGATAGCCGACTTCATTGGCGATTCATTGGCACTGGCACGCCAGGCTGCCAAAACGGATGCAGATATAATAATAATGTGCGGTGTCCACTTCATGGGAGAGACAGCCAAGATACTTTGTCCCGACAAGAAGGTGTTGGTTCCGGATATGGCTGCCGGTTGTTCCCTCGCCGACAGTTGCGATCCTGAGGAGTTCCGTAAATTCGTAGAGGCGCATCCAGGCTACACCGTAGTAAGCTATGTCAATACATCGGCAGCCGTCAAAGCTTATACCGATATAGTAGTTACTTCCGGGAATGCGAGAAAAATTGTGGAATCTCTTCCAAAGGATGAAAAGATAATTTTCGGTCCCGACAAGAATCTTGGCGGATACATCAATTCGGTTGCAGATCGTGATATGCTTCTATGGCAGGGCGCTTGTCATGTGCACGATCGTTTCTCTATAGAGAAGATAATGGAAATGAAGCGAGAGCATCCGGAGGCGAAAATTCTTGTGCATCCCGAATGCAGGCGTCCGTTGCAGCTTATAGCAGATAAGGTAGGTTCCACCGCCGCGTTGCTGGATTTTGCAGGGAAAGATGAGGCACCGGAATATATTGTTGTTACCGAGAGTGGAATTTTGTTTGAGATGCGTCGCAAATGTCCCGGTAAGCGTTTTCTTCCGGCACCTGCCGAAGATTCCGAATGCCAGTGTAATGAATGCGATTACATGAAACTCAACACACTCGAGAAGGTTTACAAGGCATTGCGCGATGAGCAGCCCGAGATCATTGTTGATCCTGAAATCGCAGCCAAAGCCATAAAACCTATAGAAAGAATGCTCTCCTATAATGTATAAGTGAGGCTTTAGGTCTTAGGTTTTAGGCATTAAGTATGACATCGAAAATCCTCTAAAAATATGCATTAACTAATTTACGAGTCATACTTAGAAGGACATGCTAAATGAACCTAAAACCTAATGCCTAAAACCTAATGCCTATAAAAATTGGACAGAAAAAAGAAGAATATAGTAGAGTTGTCGAATTGTTCGGTAGAGGAATATAGGGAGCTTAAGAAGTTGCCTTTGAAGGTTATTGCCGACAATGTCCGCTCCATGTATAATATAGGATCAATATTTCGCACTTCTGATGCATTCCTTGTAGACGAAATAATACTTGGAGGAATCTCCGGATGTCCGCCCCATCCTGAAATTGCCAAAACGGCTTTAGGTGCAGAGGAGACAGTGACATGGCGTCATGTTGAGGATGTGGTTGAAGCGACGTGTCGACTGAAAGAGGAGGGATGGAAGATATGCACTCTCGAACAGACTCACAACAGCACTCCTCTTGCGGAGTTTATCCCATCTAAGGATGAGAAATATGTTCTTATTGTGGGGAATGAAGTTGAGGGAGTGGACCAGCGACTGGTGGATATCAGCGATGTGGTGATTGAGATTCCTCAATATGGAGTGAAACATTCATTGAATGTTTCTTCAAGCGCTTCCATAGCCTTGTGGCAATTCTTTTCGAATATGAAATGAATTAAATAAAAAAGGAGAAAGGACGACACACTCCCGTGCGCCGCACAGTAAAAAAGAAGAGAGCATCATTTAAACCAGATGCTCTCTTCTTTCTATTCTAAATAGATTCTAAATATGATATATAAATTTATATCTATAGATTCTTCTTGAATATTATGGTTGGAAGCTTATAAAAATTAATCTTCGATGTCAAAATCATCACCGAAGAGATCTTCCTCTACTTCCTGTTCTTCCATATCTTCAGTTTCCTCTTCTTCGGAGTCTACTTTCTTGGATTCTTTACCGGGAAGAAAAGGATTCTTTTTGCCTCCTCTTTTTTCTTCTTTAGCCGCATTGAGGGCTGCATATATTTTCTCTGTCAGCTCTTCTGCAAGATCCGGATTATCTTCGATCACACCTTTAACTGCATCGCGTCCCTGACCTAACTTGGAACCATTATAAGAGAACCATGCTCCCGATTTCTTCACAATGCCGAGATCTACGGCAAGGTCTATGATCTCGCCTGAGCGGGATATGCCTTTACCGAATATCATGTCGAACTCACAACGGGTGAATGGAGGAGCAACCTTGTTCTTTACAACTTTCACTTTAGTAAGACGTCCTATTGTTTCGTCGCCATCCTTGATCGGGGAGGATGCACGAATGTCAATACGCACTGAGGCATAAAATTTGAGGGCGTTACCACCGGTGGTTGTCTCAGGATTACCCATAAAGACACCTATCTTCTCACGTATCTGGTTGATGAATATGCAGCATGTGCGTGTACGGGCTATGGTTCCGGTGAGCTTACGCATTGCCTGCGACATGAGGCGGGCATGAAGACCTACGTTCTTGTCGCCCATCTCTCCCTCTATCTCGGCTTTCGGAGTGAGGGCAGCCACCGAGTCAATCACAATTACGTCGATAGCACCGGAGTTGATAAGCTGCTCGGCAATATCGAGAGCCTGCTCGCCGTTATCGGGCTGGGCTATCCATAGGTTGTTGACGTCGACACCAAGTTTCTCGGCATAGAAGCGGTCGAAAGCATGCTCGGCATCAATGATGGCACAGATACCACCCATTTTCTGAGCCTCGGCAATCACATGGATTGCGAGAGTGGTCTTACCTGAAGATTCCGGACCATAGATTTCGGTGATACGTCCGCGGGGCAGACCTCCAACGCCCAATGCGTAGTCGAGACCGATCGAACCTGTAGGAATTGCTTCCACATCCTGCACGCTGTCATCGCCAAGACGCATCACTGTGCCGGAACCGAAATCTTTTTCGAGATGAGCCATAGTCACATCCAGAGCCTTCAGTTTTTCCGACATATCGCTGATCTTTCCTGAAGCCGATGCCTTGGTTACTTTCTTTTTTGCCATTTTATATTTATTTTTAGTGTTAATATTCTGGGTTGTAATGGGGGATATAGGGAAATATATAGGGTGGTATGGGGCTTAATGGGGAGAGATAGGGGTATCCACCTATATATTTTTTACTATAATTTTATATTTTAGATATTGTATATTTTGTTTATGCAAAGTTACAATAATAAAATGCAGTCTCCTAATATTCAGCCATTTTTTATAATTAAAGATTCTTAATTGACTGCAAAACTCTGGCAGTAAACACAACTATTAATTATTAACCATTAATTATTAATTGAATTATATAGCTGTCCAACCACCGTCAGCGGCTATGATCTGTCCTGTGATATATTTGGCGCCATCCGATATAAGGAAAAGGCATAGAGGTGCGATGTCATCAGGATTTCCCATGCGTTTCATAGGACAGCGGTGTTCGTAATTACGCACGAATTCTTCGCGTTGATGATCCCATATGCCTCCCGGACATACACAGTTGACACGCACATTATGTTTGCCCAGCCAGGATGCAAGATAACGTGTGAAATTGATTATGCCTCCTTTTACAGCGCAATATTCCACCGGTGAGCTGCCGTTGTAATCTTCATAGATGGTGAAATCATTTCCAACAATGCCATATATTGAGCCAAAATTCACGATAGAGCCACTTTTTTGATGTTCCATCACGAGTGCCACCTGCTGATCAAGATAAAATACAGGATTAAGTTGCATCCTTACGTTTTCCTCCCAGTGCCGGAAAGGATTGTCTTCGAATTTATATCGTCCCCAGTCTTTAGTATGGGGATATGCGCAGTTGATAAGACCATCTATGCGTCCGAATTTATCTGTTGCAAATTTTATGAGCGCATCGATAGAATCATTGGAAGTTATATCGAGTGGGAATTCGAAATGACGTTCAGAAGAATTCTCGTTGCTGCAGGAGATATCCGCATCAATAACAATGGCATCGTGGCGTAAAAGATCGGCAACTACCTCTTTGCCGATAAGTCCGCGACCACCAGCCACAATCACAACTTTATCTTTAAGATTCATATGTTTCTTTCTTATTTTTTACAAAAATAAGAAAAATAATAAGACAAGGCTTCATCATAAAGAAAAATATTGAAAAAAGATGAGCCACGAGCAGTGCTCGCTAAACGGAACCTTTTGAAACAAAATAAGACCCGAAGATCTCCGGGTCTTATTTCTTGATAATAGGATTAAATTTTTTATTTGGAGGTTTTACGTATGCGAGATCCGTCAGAAAGGATGTAGATGCCGGGATCAAGACCATCAAGAGCTTTGGCGATAGTTACATTCCTGCGGATCTTTATACCTGTTGTGGTAAATACATCAACCAATCTGTCATCGGCTACAATATTCTCAACGCTTGTGTCGATGTTTTCGGGAGCTTCGAAATAGATAACAGGTGCTGTTGCTTTATCGCTTTGGATATAAGCGTGATTAGCATTTACTAAACCACCGGTTTTAGTGAAAGAAGATGTTTCTCCGTCATGGGCGATAGTATAATGCTCTGCATCTACTGCAGTATCTACCAGCACACCGGTGAGAAGACCATTGTGATGTTCTGTTTCGTCGGTAGCAACTGGAATACCTGTGAAATTATAGGTATTTTCATCTATCATCTCAACCGAACGGGTTGTAGATTCAACTTCAGCACGCATCACAACATAGGGAGTGTTGGCATTGATGGATGATTCCTCGCCGCCAAGTGCCAGGACATGGTAAGATTCGGTGCCATTGTTCCAGTCGAATTCATTCACGCTATAGAAATAGAGGTTTTCAGGCATATCCTCACTCTCTACTCCGAAAGGAAGAATGATGGTGTCATATTTGCTACCTTCCATAGTCCAGGTAATTGTCTGCTCCAAAGGTGATACATATGTGAGGCGGAAATTGTCTACCTTATACCAGTTTCCTCCATCGGCTTTCCAGTATGTGCCCGTATTAGTTCCTCCAACTGCACCAATGGTTACATCTTGAGTTTCATTAATTGTAAATTCAAGTTCCACATTATGCATGGTTGTTTTGGGAGTAGATACCTGAATATAATTCTTGAAGTTGTTTGCTGTGATCCAAATACGGTTATTCTGATCGGAAGCAACCATTGCCTCAAGTCTATACTTGCCTGCAGGAAGATTTGGGAGAATTTGATTTATAGGTGAACCGAAATCATCACCATCCCAAGTGTTGAAAAGATATTCACCATCACAATTATCAACTTGATATATAGGATTTGAATTATTCTTTACACCTGTGTCATTGCTGGGATTGGTGACTGTCCATCCATATGTATTTCCCCATTCAAAACTGTTGTTGGTGATGGCTGGAGTAAAATCGGCACCTGCAAAATTTTGTGAATATACGTGGGCGCGCATTAATGCATAAATTTCGTTAGCTTCTTTTGTGGCGTCACCTTCAAGAGTTCTATTCTCTATTATAGCTTCATATGGAGCTATCTCTTCTTGCCATCCGGTGCGGTATTCTTCGGGAAGCATATTGATACGCGTAGTTGCCATATCAATCGCTTTACGGAGAAAATCATAGAAAGAATCCATCTGAGGTTCACCCATATATATGAGACGGAAATTATCGGCTTTATACCAATATCCTCCAAATTCATCATATGTTCCATCTTCATTACCTCCAAGAATACCAATAATTGCATCTCCTGTCTCAGGCATATCGAATTCGTACTCTACTTCAGAAAAGTTTACTTTGTCATTATTAATTTTTAATGCTTCACTGTTGGAATTACCACCCAATAAATATACATAGCGAGGGTCAGATGTATCTCCTGTTACTGCCATTGCCTGTAGTTTGTAATGACCGGCAGGAAGATTTGTAATAGTTTGAGTGATAGGTGAACCTTTAGGCCAGGTATTATATAAGTAATTGCCATCACAGTTGTTTACAGCATAAGTAGAGTCTGAATTAGGCTTTACATCTACTTCTTGAGCTTTAGAATAGTCCCAACCAAAACCGTTTCCTAACTCGAAACTATTGTTTATGATGGCGCCAGTGAAATCAGCACCTTCGGTGATGTTTTGTAACACACGCTCACGAAGAAGGTTATAGATCTCATAAGCTTCCGTTGAACCATCTCCTACAATATCTTTAGATTCGATTATTGCATTATATGGAGCCATTTCATTTTCCCAGCCTTCACGAAGATTTTCCGGGAGCGCATTGACTTTAGCGGTAGCATCATCTACAACTTTCTGTAGGAATTCACAAGTAGCTGTGGGATCTGGTCCGTAATAGATAAGTTCTATATCATCAAGGAAGAATCCTGTAATGGAATTGGTTTTAGTTTTTGAGGCTTCAAAAGTAATCTCACTTTTTTCATCAAGAATAAGATCCAATTCAATTGTATAATTGGTAGGATTATCTCGGAAAGATGTAACAGCCAGAGAAGCGTCATTTGCACTAATACTTTGTAGTTTTGATTTAAGATCTTGTCCGTTAACCTTGAATGTAAGTGTGGATTCACTGAGATTGAAATTAAAATGTGCGGCTTTAAATTTCAATTTATACACACCTGCCTTATTTATATTGTCAGTATGTGTGAAAGACCATACAGTATTAGAATTATAGGTAGAATTTGATGTTGTATTATGACAATGTAAAACAAGATTTTTATCATTCCATGTATTTGTTCCATTATATTGTATATAAGAAGCATGAATATTAGTTTTATTAATTCCAGCCCACACTTCTTTATAATTTGTAACACCAGTCCAATTATCATTGTCATTAGGTAGAAAACGATGACCTCTAATCATATAAGATATGTTCACACCATTATTAATAGAAGCATTTTTTATTTCATGGTTGAAATAATCTTCAATGGATATTACTTCCCATTGTTGCATGGCATTTTCTTTATCATAGTCTGCGCCATCGATAACATATACAGTGCCGTCAGCATATGAATTTCCATTTGTCAGAGCTGTCATATATTGGTCTCCAAGGGAGAATGAAAAATGACCAGAACCCTCACGATGTGCCTTAAAAAGAGCTGGGTTACTATTATCTATAAAATAATTATCACCAATTCCACCATTATTAAATGATGTTTTCAGTTGATAAGCATTATTATCTTTATCATAAGCAAATTTAACGCGAATACCATATTTATTTAAAACGGCATGTGTTCCCCAATCTGCTCCGGCTGAAAGTAATTCTCCAGTTGCAACATTGCGTATGAAATATTCTTTGCCATCTTCCCAAATATTCTCAGCTTCTTCTGCAAATAATTCATCGTCCAGAATATATTGATCTATATAATCAAAATTATTATAGATAATGGTAGGAACAAGTTCCACTCCCATTGTGGCATAACCATCGTGCGAATCAGTGAGTACCCAGTCCGAAAAAACAATTCCAGTTGGACCTTTCTTTTCGGCATTCTTGACGAGATTTGTAAAAAGAGGATTTATGTGCGTAGCATTTTCAAGATAAGCTTTTGTATTCTCTTTGTTAATTCCGGATTGATTTACAGTATATGCACCGGAAGTAAAGGTCATAGACCAATAAGGCTTATATGTACCTGTTTTTTTAGCATCATTAGGATTAGGTTGATTACAATTATAAGAAAATAGATTTGTAATAGATCTTTTTTCTATATTAAGTTGGTCTTCGCTATCTGGTGATGATACATCTGTGGCACGAATAATGCCTTTAATTGTTGGATCAGAAGCATTAGTGACAGAAACAAGACTATTTTCAGACCACTCTTCTTCTGAACCAACCCAACCGGTAAGATTACCTGCTTTTGCTACATGAGCGAAGTCAATGCGATCACGACGAAAAACTATTATTTTTCCTCTAACATCTTTGACTTTAAGATATGGACTATAATCTATAAAATAGTCTGCAAATGTTCCTTGATTAAAAAGCTGATTGAAAAGTTCATTATATTTATTACGTGAAGATTCATCATCCTTTGCTCCTAATAATTTATTACCCGTACCTGCTTCTCCTGAACGAAAAATATTACCTCTAAAAAGATGCATTACAAAAAATTCTTTCGGATGTGCATCAAGAAAATTTTTTAATTTGGAGAATGCATCTGCAAGTTTCAGATTGGTCTGGTCTGTTCCATGATTACACCATAACTCATTATTGACCATACCCGGGCGGAAGTCAAAAGCGCGGATGCCACCTGCGAGCTGTTCGTCAAGATTTTTTTCTTGAGTGGTAGAATTGGATGGACCTGTTGTACTTTTCCAGCCGTCAGCAGTGGCTGTATCGTGAGTGCCGGGTATAGATACATGGGCGACGAATACATCATCGGGTAGATAACTCATCCAGTTTAGAATATCATTTTGGGCAGCTGTTTTGGCTGCTACCGGGTCGTATGCTGCTATGGCTCTGGTTTGCGCGGACGCGGAAAGTGCCATCAGTAGACATAAGAAAAGAATTAGTTTTTTCATGTTCGTTTAATTGGTATTGATGTTAAGTATTTTGGTTATTTATAAATTTCAAATCGAAAATATACGTATATGAGGAGACTCACCTCTGTCTCTTGGAGACGGAAGTGTCACGTGTAACTATAAGAATGATAGATTCTTAAGAAATATTTTTCGGGGGGGGTAATGCGTTGATTGCCAATTAGATACAAGTTATGTATCCAGCTATTGTCATATGCTGTTGTCATTGAGTCTGGCATTACTGAAGATTATTGTCTAAGAAACTGTTTAAATTTATTTTAGAGGAAGTTTGAGGGTTGTTTTTGAGGTGATTTCGCAAGTTGAGAAAGGAGAAACCTATAGGTTTCGACTGCCGAAACTTGGCGGAAGCGACTAAAAAGAACCTCAAAATTCCCTAAAGATTCTTTATAAAAAATTCCCGTAATAAATTTAAATAGTTTCTAAAGGTTAACGATTTACATTCGTATCGCAAAATAAGTGTATTTTTTACAATTATCCAAATTAATGATAAATTTTCTCATAAATCTTTGCCAAACATAATATGAAGTTTAAATGGGATGGCATCGGAATATTTTTTATTCGACCTCTTCGAGGCCGCCGTAACGCGATTCGTGTTACCCCATACCGGTTAAGCACTATTTCACAAGTGCTTAACCAATATTGGGTTATAAATAATTATCCTCTCCGAGGATTGTCGCAAAAGTGACTATGACTTCCATCTCTTACCTATTACCTTTTACTTTTTATCATATCGAACTCAGTTCGATATGAGGTTAAACCTTTTGGAAGTTGAGGTGTCTAAAGGAAAATATAAAGATTGAAAGTTATGAAAAAGTTTGTACTCATATTGATGATGGCGGTGGGAATATCGGTAGCTGCTATGGCTGCCGATACGAAAGCTGCTTTTCCAGGTGGAGAGAATGCTCAGACTGAGTTTATAAACAAAACTCTGGTTTATCCTGCTGATGCAAAGGCTAATGGCGTGGAAGGAGTTGTGGTAGTATCTTTCACTGTTAAGACTGATGGATCAATAGGTAACATAAAGATCAAACGTATGGTTGATCCCGATCTTGAAGCAGAGGCAATTCGCGTGGTGAAGAAGATGCCGGCATGGACTCCAGCCACCAAAGATGGTAAACCGGTTGATTCAACAGCTGAAATCCCCTTCAAATTCTCTATCAGCGACTGAGGGCATCTGGGAAGATTTGAAGCAGTTCATCGATGATTCGTTGAGCTGTGGTGTCGCCTAAAGCAGCGGCACGATCGTAATATTCAATGGATTTTTTGTAATCGTAGCGTAATATGTGGCCGTGCGAATATGCATCAGCCACTTTTTTTATTGCTCCTGCAGATGCTGAATCTCCGGGGTTTATAGCAAAATAATCAGCAAGTTCGCGTATTGCGGAGGGAGAATTATGCGCGGCAGCATAGTCCAGCAATTTTATGGCTGCGGTTGTATCTGCTTGTAGCTCCGGAGCGCCTGTGAGAAGAAGATGACCGAGATTGGCGGATGACTTTGGATCCCCGGCATCGCTTGCCGATCGGAGATAGAAAAGCGCAGAATCCCGGTCGAGACGTGTTCCCATACCTTGCCAATAAAGGAAACCGAGGTAATTCATTGCACGCAGTGAGCCGTTTTCGGCTGAATCCCGCAATGCCGCAATGGCGCAATCATCTCCCGCTGCCGCCCTGTCTTCCACCTCTCTCATAGGTGTGCCGGGAAGCAGTGCAGAAGCACATACAGCCATCAATATGTATAATAATGAGCGCAATTCTAATTAAACATTAAACATTCCACATTAAACATTTTCCCTACCTATCCTTTAGGGGTAAGCGTTACGAGCGGCACGAGCATCTCCTGCAATGAGATACCACCATGCTGGAATGTGCCGGTATAGTACTGCACATAATAATTGTAATTATTCGGATATGAGAAGAAATCCTCATTGCAGGCATAGATATAAGAGCTGGAAAGATTTGGCGCGGGAAGCCCGAAACGTTTTGGATCATGCATTTCATAAACCTGACGCGGATTGTAGCTTAGATTTTTGCCAACCTTATATCTGAGGTTTGTATTGGTGTTTTTATCACCCACTACTTTCACCGGATTATCCACACGAATGGTGCCGTGGTCTGTGGTGAGGATTACACGAAAACCGAGTTCAGCAAGTTTGCGGAAAATATCCACCGCTGAAGAATGACGAAACCAGCTTTCTGTGAGTGAGCGGTATGCGGCATCGTTGCTTGCAAGCTCGCGAATCATCTTGGATTCTGTTCTGGCATGCGACAGCATGTCAATGAAATTGAGCACCAACACCTGGAGGGGGATATCCTTGTTTGCTGAAAGCGACTGCACGAATTTCTCACCTGCCGAAGAATCATTCAACTTTGTGTATTGAAACTTATCCTTTCGACGGAAACGGTCGAGCTGAGTCTGCACAAGCTTCTCTTCGTGTATGTTAAGACCTTCATTTTCATCTTCATCAACCCAATACTGAGGAAACATGGTTGCTATCTGCAATGGCATCAACCCGGCGAAAATGGCATTGCGGGCATATTGGGTAGAAGTAGGGAGGATTGTAGTGTAAAGTTCTTCAGATATATTGAAGAATTCGGACACAAGAGGCTGCACTACTTTCCATTGGTCAAGGCGGAAATTATCCACAAGGAAAAAGCAAACTTTCTCCCCCTTGTCGAGCAATGGAAACACACGATGCCGGAAAATTTCATGACTCATCAGCGGATGTTCCCCGCCTGTCACCCAGTCTTCGTAATTGCGCTTGATGAATTTACAGAAGTTGGAATTTGCATCGCGTTTTTGCATCAAGAGCATTTCAGCCATGGAATTATCAGTTTCAGCCAATTTTAATTCCCATCTCACAAGTTCGCGATAGACTTCCATCCAGTCGGCAACTGAATTAGCAGAGTTTATAAGGGAAGACAATCGCATGAAATCCTGCTGATATTCCGATGAAGCGCGTGTAGCAACAATCTCACGACTGTGCAGATTTTTCTTGATGGAGAGAAGTATCTGGTTGGGATTGACAGGTTTTATGAGATAATCTGCAATCTGATTACCTATCGCCTGATCCATTATATTCTCCTCTTCGCTTTTTGTGATCATGATTACCGGGATATCCGGATGTGATCTGTTTATCAAGGCAAGAGTTTCCAGACCGGTAATGCCGGGCATATTCTCATCGAGTAGAATCAAAGAGAAAGGTTCCTTTTCAAGCGCATCAAGAGCATCGCGACCGTTTGATACGGTTGTGACTTCATAGCCTTTGGCTTTTAGAAAAAGAATATGGGGCTTCAGGAGATCTATCTCATCGTCTGCCCAGAGTATTTTATCTGTCATAATCTATGATATTTATTGTGGCACCAAGGTGCCTTCACTCAACCGGCTGCGCCTCAGAGGGAGGAGTTGGTTCTGGCAGATCAGCAGGAGCGGGAGGTTCCGCCTCGAATCGGAAGTATTCTTCGAATGAACGTCCTTCGTTCAGAAGAAGTTCAAAATTGTGTTTGCTGATCATGATCGGGCTCACGCCTTCGGGAAGTCTGAAATCGTTTTTGTTCATAACAGAGCGGTAATGTTCAAGTTCTCTCAGGTTGGAGAATCCTTTTATCACGAGCAGTCCTATCTCTCCAAAACTCATAGGTTCAAGATCGAAATCCTTCACTACGAATGATGAGAAGTTGAAACGAGCCACATCATAAAGAAGTGCGTTTGCATTTACTGAATCACGTGGGAATGCCAATACCAGATATTGCGGCGACTCCGGATCACGTTCGAAATTGGCAGGTTGTCCGTCACTGCCCATGACTGTTGAGTCGTTAGAGAGACTCATGCTCCAGATCATGCCACGCGAATTGGATAAACCTGAACGGGGCACGCGTCCTGTCTGCAGACCTTTCATTATGCTTCCTGCCATCGGAGTCATATCCGTGTCGGGCCAGCGTTCGAGAAGGGTTGTGAGACGTTCGCGGAATTTATCGTTGTCATTTTCCGTCAAGTAAGAGAGAGCATCTATGAATACGAATTTGGGAAGAATCTTGGAAAGCGGATAATCTTTCTCCATTTCCGCCGTAAGGTTATGCACAGTGTGGTTGTCGTTTGAGAGATAGGCGTTATAGGCTTTCTCATACATTTCCTCCTGAATGAGGTTCATGCGGCGTAGATTTTCAAAATAGTTGGGATCACGCATCGCCATGCCGTAAGGAGATTCCGGAAAATCCGAGAGGATCTTCTGTCTCCATTTCTCAGCCTCTGCCGTATCGTTGCGACGCACCGCCATAAGATAGAGGTTATAATATACATCAAGGCGATATATATTGTCGGGATACCTGTCTTCGAGACGTAAAAATTCGGTGCGCGCTGCCGGATAATCTTCGAGTTTATCTTTGAGAATGAGTCCCATGTTATAGAGACCTTCCTGAATTATATCATTGGCATTCTGTCGCTCCTCGGGAGTAGACGGAATCTGAGACAGGTAATATTCTATATTGTGGGGGTCAGAAGCACCCTTGTCAGTGGTTTCCTGCTTATTTTCAGTGTTTTCTCCTGATGTATCTCCAGTTTCTGTTTGTGTGTTTTCTTTGGTTTCCTCATTTTCTTCCGGGGAGTCGAATGAGAATGAAGATTTATTCCGACGACGCCAGTCATCCTCCAGACGGCGCGAGCCCCAACGTCGCTGGAATTCACTTTTACCTTGCGATTTGGTCATGGCATTATAAAAATACCATGATTTGTCACCATTATTCACAAATCCCTGGGGAGCTGCATCATTGCGATTGATACCGGTGGGCTGTTGTCCCTCTCGTTCTGCCATAGCTGCTTCCCGTTTGGCTTCCTCTGCTTCCTTTTTCTCGCGTGCGATCAGTTCGTCAACGAGTTTTTGTGCTACAGCTTTCTGTTCTTCTGGTGTCATGTCGGCAAGACGCAATAGGGAATCCTGTAGCTGCACGTTACCTGAATACACCGCAAGTTCATCGAGCACGTCACTTCGAAGTTTAAGAGTCTTGTAGTTGGGATAATTATCGGGAAGCTGCGGAATAGCCTCGGCATAACAAGGTTGTGCCTTCACGTAATCTCCTTTGGAAAAATATATGTTTCCCAATGCAAGTTGGGCGAGCGCACGGTCGATGCCGTTGCGTGTAGATTTCTCTACAGCCAGACTATAGTTCGCAATAGCTTTGGCTGAATCTCCTTTCGACAAATAGAGGTTTCCGATCGCATAATAGATTTGGTCGGCAAATTCCTGATTGCGGGCATAACGGGTCATTGCGCGGAGTGAGGCAACTTCTTTGGAGATATTCTTTCCGGTGAAAACTTCGCTCTGTTTGATGCGAGCATTGAATTTAGCACGATAGGATATTCCTTGTCCTTTGCCGGCATTTTTATAGGCAATATATGCATTCTTACGGTCGCCGATGTGGGAATATAGTTGTCCCAACAGAAACCAGAGACGATTTTTCTGCGTGCCTTTGGCTTGGCGGGCAGCCTCGCGCAGATAGGGTATGGCATCGGCATATCTGTCAGTGCGGATAAGTAGATTTGCTTCCGCTCTATTATAGAGGTTCTTTAATTCGCGAGTAGTTAAATCCTTTTGTTTTACAAGATGAAGGGCATTTTCTGCCTCATAGTTCCAATCAAGAGCGCAATAGCTGAGTGCCTGCCAGATACGGGCTTCGGTAACTACTGCCGGAAGCCAAGTGAAATGTTTGGCGATATACATGAAAGTGGCAGCAGCTCCGGAAAAGTCACCGTTGTAATATTGTCCTTTCCCCATTGTGAGCCATGCATTATGGAGGAACGGATTGAATTCATCGCGGGCGCGGAAAGCTTTTTCTTTGGCGGATGCCGTGCGCTTGGCAGGTTTTTTCTTTATTGAATGGAGCTGGATAGCCTTCTGCATCTTTTCGATGGTGCGTTTGAAATCGCCGGTAGGCTGAGGCATTTTTTGATCCGCACGCGCTTCGGCAGGATGAGTGAAGAGGCGACGGGAATAGTCATCCTCGTAGTCGCGCTCCATTTGCTGAAGTTGCTCCACGTAGTGCTCTTTTCCGTTGAAGTAAACGTTATAGCGAGTAGTGAAAGCCTGCCAGTTGCGAGACATAGGTGTATTCTTCTTCGTTCCGCAGGATGCGAAGAAGAGTACACTCAATAATATGACCGACAGAAATCTTAAAGCTCTCACATTAAGAAAACGAAAATCAGCGAGATTAATTATTCTATTTTTTTGGAAAAGTCTGTGTTGCTATTGCTTGGTAAAATTTTTCTAAAATTTCTTTCTATATCGTGTCCGTTTAGAGATCTGAGCTGTTCTTTTGCCATCTTGTGAAGTATGGCAAAACGGTCATTTTGGTTTTTAATTCCCCGTTTAATAAGTTCAGCATTCATAGATTCAATATTTGACATTACAATCAATTCATTGATTGTAGCCGTGTCCCTCATATTGTATTTATTTTTCAATTTAGGGTTTGCTTCTTCCCATTGTTTTGCCGTATAACCAAACACTGAAAGATTAAGCATATCTGCTTCATCTGCATATAATATTGCCTGTTTCCTCTTGGATAGGTTAGGAGTTGGAATTATAAATTCCTTAATAGCATCCGTATGTAGGTGATAATTTGCTTTGGTTAGCATTCTATTGAGATTCCAATCCAATGCAAGGCTATTGTTTTCAGCTTCTTTAAGTCTTTGAAACTCTTTGACCACATATAGATTGAAAGAGGGACTCAGCCACATGCCAAAGTGAAACGCAATGTCTTTGTGTGCATATGTACCTCCATATCGGCCTGCTTTAGATCTTATTCCAATTGCATTTGTTTTGGCAACCCAGTCTTTCACACTGATGCGGTATGCTCTTCCTCCGGATTCATTTCTAATTGTGGTGAATTCACCATAATTAAAATTAGGATTATTCAGGGTTTCCCATGTGCCAAGATAATCAAGTGTATCAGTGTTACGAATCCAATCGCTAACAAAGAAATCTCCTTCTTTGTATTTTGCCATATCTGTAAGGTTGATGTAATCATCATCATTTTTTCCGAGTATCACGGAAATATCATGACCCTGTACCACAATTTGTTTTTTACTCATAATTATAAAAACATTGTTCAAAGATTTCAGTATGTGATATTAAGACTCTCTAAGTACCTACTTTCCGATGCAGAAATTAGTATATATGTTAATCATACTTAACGATACAAATGTAATTAAAAATCGTGAGACTTTTAATTATATTCATATCGAAATCGTTATATGAGAGAGATTTTTGTCAGGGCACGGGATCGTAGCCGGAACCGCCCCAGGGATGACACCGGCATATGCGTTTGATTGCAAGCCATGTCCCTTTGATGGGACCATGTTTCGCTATCGCTTCGATTGCATATTGAGAGCACGTGGGTGTATATCGGCATGCTGCCGGGAAATGGGGAGATATGGCACCTTGGTAAAACCGGATGAGAAGAATGAGAAAACGGCGCATTTTAAATAATGTGTAATGTTTAATGTTAAATGTTTAATTGTTTGAGAACCTATGTTTGAATATCTGATGATTTGAGAACCGATGTTTGAATGGCTAATGATTTGGGTGTCAATGATAATTACACATTACTCATTTAACATTTAACATTAACTTTCGGAGAAGGCGTTTCATTTTTGATTCGATGAGAGAGTAGGGAAGATTCTGATCAGAAATATAAATGAAAGCGAGCGAGAGGGTGCCTGCATTGGGAATACTTTCTGCAAGGTCTTTTAAAGGAAGACGATTTAGACGGTATGCCTCACGGATGCGGCGACGCATAAGGACTCGGTCAACGGCATGGCGACGTTTCTTTTTAGGTACCGTTATGAGCATCTGGATATTACCAACTTTTTGTGGTATTTCGGCTCTGAAACTGTTGGCAAGAGTATTGGCATCGACCAGTCGCCAGGTAAGACGCAAAGGGAAATCGTAGAGGGTGTTTCCTTCAGTGAAAAGATCCTCTACAAGGCGTTTATGGCGCAATTTTTCATCTTTCCTTAATGTGTATCTCACTTCAAAGTGTGTTTGAATTTCTTAGAAATTCCTTGAGATGATAAATTCGAAGATGTCCTTGAAACATTTTTTTGATTCGGATTCGGGATACGAGTCTATTATGGAATCCGCTTCCTTCTGCATGGCGCGCATCACTTCGAATGCATAATCAATGCCTCCGTTGTCTTTTGCAAAGTCTATGAGGGTGTTTATTTCATCTGTATTGAGATCGCCTTTAACCAGCATCTCTTTCATCGGAGCGCTTTCTTCTTCCGGGGCATTGTTGAGAGCATAGAGTAACGGGAGTGTAACTTTCCCTTCGCGAAGATCATTGCCGGTGGGTTTGCCGATCTGTGGATTCGGGAAATAGTCGAATATATCATCCTTGATCTGGAAGCATAGTCCGAGTAATTCTGCATACTGCACCATCGGGGAGTATTCGTCAGATGTAGCGCCTGCTGCTTCCGCTCCCATTTTCACGCAGTTCATGAAGAGGGATGCTGTCTTTTTGCGGATCATCATGAAATAGCTCTGCTCATCGAAATGATGTTCCCGCACATTGCAGATTTGATCGATTTCTCCAAGCGAGAGTTCCTTACCGAGTGCGGAGAGCGCGGAGATGATTGTGAGATGACCTGTCTTGATACCGGCTGCCAGAGCGTTGGAGACGAAATAATCGCCTACAAGCACGGCTATATGGTTTCCCCAGGTAGCGTTGATTGTAGGCAGACCCCGGCGTAAGGATGTTTCGTCAACTATGTCGTCATGGATAAGCGATGCATTATGAAGCATTTCAAGAGCGGCACCGGCTTGCAATACATCTTCGTTGACACTGCCAAACAGTTTGGCGCTAAGTATAACCAAAATAGGACGTATCTGTTTCCCTTTCTTCTCAAGATAAGAAGAGACGATACTGTTCATCAGCTCATTAGGTGTATGCAAAGTAGAGGAGATGATCTGGTTCATCTCCTTTAGTTCGGCACCCAGATAGGATTGTATTTTCTCCAACTGCTCCATAAGACTGCAAAATTACAAAAATATTGTCAAATCCGTTTAAGTTTCTGGAAATATTTGCATAAGATTGCATGTTGTAGGGTAAGAATGGGAAGGGAAAATAAAATGGTGAATCAGTTTATTCGAGCCGGTCGGGGATTAGGGTTATTGCCATATCTTCGGTGATGAGGGTCACTTTACCGGTGGTTTCATCAAGGTAGAAGACAGAGAGGGTTGTTTCAAAGGGTGGGATCGGTTTGCCATCGATTGTGAAAATGTCTTGGGAGATGGTGAAAGAACCGTTGTCGTTGGGAATCATTTTGTTGATTTCCTCACCATTGTAGGTATAGGAAATATAGAAGAACCGCTGATGGTCGGTAGGGAAATCTGTATCTATTTTCAAAGAGTCGGTAAAAAAGAAATGATCGGAGAGCGTGGCGCGTAATGCCACTACATTGGAAGAACCTATGCCTCGCGAAGAAAGGTGCTTGACTCCGCTGATATAACTCTGTATGTTCTTGGCTTTTGATTTCTGATACTGGGATGCAACAAGCAGGCGCTGCTCGCCGCTGGCTGTGTCAACGATTTTCATAGCCTGTTTGGGCGATGTCCATTCCACGGATGAGGAGGGGGCGAAAATATCATTGACCTTAAGAGATTTCCCGTTGATTTTTATTGTAGGGGTATTGAGAAAGACAATGCGATAGTCTGCATATGCCGATAAGCTTATAAGAATGTCCAATACTAAAAACAGAATTCTGATCATAATGCGTAATGTTCGTTAAGTTTTTGACAATAAATGGAATATAAAGAGAGAAATGTAGTTGCCAAGAGTGTGTCATGAAATTCAGTGAAGATCACGAAATGTGCAAGTTGCAATAGAAACAGGATTGCTCCGACACCAATGAAACTCAGTATGAAATTCATAATAGGTCGGGGATTCCATCCGATCACTTTCCATAACGTGAGGTTCATGATGAGAAACCAGGCAATAATGAAATATACTATGTAGGTCAACAGCATCGACCATATGTTTATTTTAGTTTTACCTTCTTCAAGAGCTGTAAGGGCATTTATCACAATTGCCGGTCCGGAGATATAACCGACATAACTGTCGTGAATGTCATTCATACAATAGTCGCCTATTATGATTCTTTTTCCTTTTACAAGGTTTCGGAGCTCTTCATCGGTCGATACATCCAGTATATCCGTGCCAAGATTATACCATACCTTGTCTCCCTCTTCGGTATAAGAATTTTCCAGCGATACCGGCAACGGGAGAATCATGGTGGTGTTATCGAAGATTCCCGGCTTATAATTCTTGACATTATGAGAGTTATTGAATAGGGTTTGCGCCATGGATGGAATTCCGTCATCACCGGCGAAGTTATATTTTGAAAAATTATTGGAGATGAGATTGACGGCATAATCTCCATTGGAATGCAGTTTTTTATCTATGAGTGGAGAGATGGTTCCATCAGAATGCACCGGGACTGTCAGGCGTTTCATCCCGTTGATGCATTTGAAAAGAGCTGTATCTCCTTTAGCAGGCATTGAACTGTCGAAGAATATGTCGATGGCGATAGCTGCATAATCCGCATCTTTTATGCGGGAAAGGAAGTTGAGAAGCTTACGGCGGTCTGCCACATCAATTACACCGCAAGGAATGCCATATTCATCATTGACTGGCGTTAGCTGCCGGTCAAAGCTGATGTTCACAGGGAGAATGTCGGATGGGATGGGTTTTGTCTTACCGCCTGTAAGCATAGAGGCAAGCTGCAGCTTCTTCATGGTCAATTCCTCGTTGCCGAAAGAATGAGGTATGCGGTCGCATATGATTGTAAGAATAAGAGTTATGAATGCTGTGACAGCAGCCACACATAATCTTGTATTCCTGCCGGAAGTGAACTTCAGGAAGCGAAGTATAGCATCAAGAACCAGAGATTCTATTTTGCTTAAAAAGTTGATTATGTTGTTTCTCTTATTCTTTTTATTCATTAGCGGGAAGAATTTATTCCAAAGTTAATAAAAATCTGTAAGTTGAGGAACGTAATGGATGGAATTTGAAAAAGAATTGCTAAATTTGCAGGTTGAAGCGAGACCTCGGGGATATACATCGGGGTCTGACTACGGTCTAATATCATTCAGAGATGGTATATAAATATGATTGCTTAGTGATCGGTTCCGGCATCGCGGGCATGAGCTTTGCGCTCAAGGCTTCCCGCGCGGGAGCCAAGGTGGCGATGATCTGCAAGACATCCCCGGATGAGGCAAATACATTCTTCGCTCAGGGCGGCGTTGCCTCAGTGACCAATCTCGAGGTCGATAATTTCGAGAAACATATCCATGACACAATGGTGGCAGGCGACTGGCTCAGTGATCCTGCGGCTGTGGAGAAGGTAGTGAAGAATGCCCCCTCACAGATCCGGGAGCTCATAGGCTGGGGCGTTGATTTTGACAAAAATGAAAACGGAGACTTTGACCTCCATCGCGAGGGTGGACACTCGGAATTCCGCATTCTCCATCATGCCGACAATACCGGCGCGGAGATTCAGATGAGTCTTGTTGAGACTGTCAAGAAAGATTCTAATATTGACGTATTCACCGACAGATTTGCCGTAGAGATCATCACACAGCATCATTTAGGAAAGGTTGTGACGCGCCGCACTCCAGACATTACATGCTACGGAGCCTATGTGCTCAATCAGGAGACAGGAGAGGTAGATACCTTTCTTGCCAAAGTAACGGTAATGGCTACCGGAGGTGTGGGCTCAGTATATACCACCACTACCAATCCTCTTATCGCAACAGGTGATGGCATCGCTATGGTATATCGTGCCAAAGGCACGGTGAGCGATATGGAATTTATTCAGTTCCATCCTACGGCTCTTTATCATCCCGGCGACCGTCCCAGTTTCCTTATTACTGAAGCGATGCGTGGATATGGTGCCGTGCTCCGCAATCTTGACGGCGAGGAGTTCATGCAAAAGTATGATCCGCGGTTGTCGCTCGCTCCTCGCGATATTGTGGCGCGTGCCATCGATTCCGAGATGAAACTCCATGGCACTGACCATGTCTTCCTGGATGTGACTCACAAAGATCCGGAGGAAACCAAGCGTCATTTCCCGAACATATATGAGAAATGTCTTTCGCTTGGCATAGATATTACGAAAGACATGATACCCGTTGCTCCTGCCGCTCATTATCTATGCGGCGGCATAAAGGTGAATCTTGATGGCGAGAGTTCCATCAACAGGCTATATGCTGTTGGAGAATGCTCATGCACGGGTCTTCATGGAGGGAACCGACTCGCATCCAATTCGCTGATAGAGGCTGTGGTATATGCCGATGCTGCGGCACGCCATGCCATGGAGCATATCGGAGAATACGACTGGCGCGATGATGTGCCTGAATGGAACGACGAAGGCACGGTTCATCCCGAAGAGATGGTGCTCATCACTCAGTCTGAAAAAGAGGTGAACCAGATAATGGGATATTATGTTGGAATTGTGAGGAGCGATTTGCGGCTGAAACGGGCTTGGAATCGTCTTGATATCCTTTACCAGGAGACGGAAGCTCTCTTCAAATGCAGCAAACCATCCCGACAGCTCTGCGAACTTCGCAATATCATAAACGTGGCGTATCTAATCATGCGTCAGGCGATGGAGCGGAAAGAGAGTCGCGGACTCCATTACACTGTAGATTATCCTCATCCCGAAACTCCGAAAGTTTGATCAGGGGGTATTATCAATAAAAAGAATGAAAAAAAGAAGACTTCTCCACATATTGCCTGCTGCAGCACTTTTTGCCGCAGCAGGGCTTACATTGTCGGCTCAGAAGAGTCATGACGCATCGCTGGCGCGCAATCTTAATAATTTCAACTCGATTGTTAAACAGGTGGAACTTCACTATGTGGATACCATCAATACCGATGAGAGTTTCAAGGCGGCGATAGAGGCATTTCTTGCCTCAACCGATCCCTATACTGAATATTACAGCGCCGATGATCAGGAGAAGTTACAGAAGATGACTACCGGAGAATATGGCGGTATAGGCAGCTATATCATGCAACGCAACGGAGGATCTTACATTTCCCAGCCGATGGAGGGGAGCCCGGCAGCCAAAGGAGGCTTGCGCCCGGGCGATCATATAATAAAAGTAGACACTACGGATGTGGCAGACAAAGGTAGTGAATTCGTCACCAAATTGCTGAAGGGTGTTCCCGGCACTCCGGTGAAAGTCACCGTGAAGCGTCCCTATGTGGTCGATTCCATCCTCACTATGGAGATAATGCGCGCTAAAGTGCAGGAGCCGAGCATGAGTTTTGACACCATTATCAACAATATCGGTTATCTTCGTCTCACGAGTTTTATCGATAAGACTCCGGCTGAAGTGCGTAAGGTTCTCGAGCGTTTCAAGGAAGATAAGGAGCTTCGGGGCGTAGTGATAGATCTGCGCGGCAATGGCGGAGGTCTGGTTGAGAGTGCAGTGGATCTTGTGGGGTGCTTCGTGCCCAAAGGCACTGAAGTTGTGCGTACCATCGGGCGAGATCCTCTTCAGGAAAAAATCTATAAGACTACGCGTAAGCCGATATTACCAGACACCCCTCTTGCTGTCTTGATTGATGGAGGGAGTGCCTCTTCATCTGAAATTGTAGCAGGTTCGTTACAAGATTTGGACAGAGCTGTGTTGATTGGATCCCGCAGTTTTGGCAAAGGGCTGGTGCAGACCCCGTTGCAGCTTCCTTACGGAGGTTTGCTTAAAGTGACGGTTGCCAAATATTATCTTCCTTCAGGCAGATTGATACAGGCTTTGGATTATTCACGCCGCAATCCCGACGGTTCTGTGGCACGCGTGCCTGATAGTCTTACGAATGTCTACCACACTGCCAACGGCAGGGAGGTGCGTGACGGAGGTGGACTGCGTCCGGACACTACTATTGATTGGGGTAAGGTGAATCGTCTGGTCTATAACATTGTTGCCGACAACTGGGCTTTTGATTACGCCACAAAATTCACAGCTGAGCATCCTTCGATAAGTGAACCGAAAGATTTCGAGATTACCGATGATATGTATGCGGACTTCAAGAAATCCATAGATCCTAAGAAATTCAAATACGACAAAGTGTGCGAGGAGATGGTGAAAACATTGCGCACCACAGCAGAAACCGAAGGATACATGAACGATGATACAAAGGCTCAGATTGACAAACTTGCAGAGCTGCTGACCCATAATCTTGATCACGATCTTGACACTCACAGAGGTGAGATTTCGGAATACCTCGGTTCTGAGATTGTAGGAAGGTATTATTACGATAAAGGGAAAGTGGCTTACGAACTGAAAACCGATAAAGCCTTGAAGCTTGCTGAG
Source organism: uncultured Porphyromonadaceae bacterium (assembly GCA_902495075.1). GTDB lineage: Bacteria > Bacteroidota > Bacteroidia > Bacteroidales > Muribaculaceae > Lepagella. Next base: position 58,980 of record CABUVO010000017.1, on the reverse strand, counting down.
GATATACTGAAAAATAAATCAACCTACGATGGCATGCTCGGGAAATAGTGATGCCATGAATTGATTCAAACTGCTTCTTAATCTTATGGAATTAAGGGAAGCCGATAAGCTTTTTGCAACGGAAGCGCGCACCGCAGCCGTAGAGAAAGCCTTGGGCGACAAAAAGATAAAACGGTTGCTCCTCTCCGGACTGGAGGGGAGTTCTGCCGCTATGTTGTTTGCGGCATTGAAGCCGCAGAAACATCCGGCATTGATTGTTGCCGATGATTTCGACACGGCGGGATATATCTATAATGACCTTTGCCAGATTCTCGGGCCGGAGGCGGTAGGTATTTTCCCAAGTGGGTACAAACGGGATATCAAGTATGGTCAGCCTGATGCTCCATCGCAGATTCTGCGCACGGAAGTGCTCAATGCGTTGGGCGACAAGAAGAGCCCGCTAAGATATGTGATATCATATCCTGAAGCATTGGCAGAGAAAGTGGCGGATGCCGCCACGATTGCCGACAACAGTGTGTCGCTGAAGGTGGGAGGACGAATCATATTGTCGGACCTCACCGGAAGGCTTCGTGAACTCGGTTTCCGCGAAACGGAATATGTATATGAGCCGGGACAGTTTGCCCGCAGAGGCTCAATCGTGGATGTCTATTCCTATTCTTGTGAACTTCCTTATCGAATTGATTTCTTTGACGATGAAGTTGATTCGATACGCACTTTCAATGTGGAGACGCAGCTTAGTGAGGAGAAGCTTGAAAGCATCAATGTGCTTCCACCCTCGTCTTCGGAGACATCTGAAAAAGGTATAAGTCTTCTTGAATTTGTGGATGACGGTACATTGGTGATGTGTCAGAGCCCGTCGTATCTTCTGGAGCGCGTAAAAGGGGTATCGGAAGAAACCTTCTCCTCAGCTGCGCTTATAGCTGATGAGGGTGATGCAAAAGCGATGGAGAAAGTGGTGGATGCTGAGGCTTTCATCCGCAGGTTTGCCGGAATGAAGGTTGTGAAATTCGGATCGCAAGGTTCCGATGCCGATTTCCGTGCGGATGCCGTCATTTCGTTCAATTGCGGTCCGCAGGCTCTCTATCACAAGAATTTTGAACTTATATCCGATAGTTTCCTGAAATTCCTTGCCGACGGTTACAGGATATTCATTCTGTCTGATTCCCCCTATCAGGCTGAACGGCTGCGGAATATTTTCGAGGATAGAGGAGATAATATACCTTTCACTGCCGTTGACCGCACACTGCATGAGGGTTTTGTGGATCACGACGGTAAGAACTGTTTCTTTACAGACCATCAGATATTCGACCGTTTCCATAAATATAACCTGAAGAGTGACCGCGCAAGAAGTGGCAAGCTGGCGCTGTCACTTCGTGAGCTTAACCAGATCGAGATAGGCGACTACATCGTGCATATTGACCATGGCATTGGGAAATTCGCGGGTCTGGTGCGCACGGATGTCAATGGTAAGCCACAGGAGATGATAAAACTCCTTTATCAGAACGACGATATTATTTTGGTGAGCATTCACGCCCTTCACAAACTTTCGAAATACAGGGGTAAAGAAGGTGTGCCACCGAAAATCAATAAACTCGGCAGCGGTGCATGGAACAAGCTCAAGGAACGCACTAAAACCAAAGTCAAGGATATAGCCAGAGACCTCATCAAGCTTTATGCAGCACGGCGAGAAGAGAAAGGACATGCTTTCGCTCCCGATTCATATCTGCAGCATGAGCTTGAAGCCAGTTTCATATATGAAGACACTCCCGACCAGCTCAAAGCCACACAGGCTGTGAAGGCGGATATGGAATCGCCAAAGCCGATGGACAGGCTTATCTGCGGTGATGTGGGCTTCGGCAAAACAGAGATCGCCATCCGCGCTGCCTTCAAGGCAGCTGTAGACGGCAAACAGACGGCTGTGCTTGTTCCAACCACAGTGCTGGCTATGCAGCATTACCACACTTTTGCGGATCGTCTCAAGGATCTCCCCGTGAGGGTTGATTTTATATCTCGTGCGCGAAAACCTAAGGACGTCAAGCAGATACTGGCTGATCTTGAGGCAGGTAAGATAGATATCCTCATAGGCACCCATAAGATTATTGGAAAAGGGGTGAAGTTCAAGGACCTCGGATTGCTAATAATCGATGAGGAACAGAAATTCGGAGTTGCGGTGAAAGAGAAACTCAAGCAGTTGAAAGTCAATGTGGATACGTTGACAATGAGCGCTACGCCTATTCCTCGCACGCTTCAGTTCTCCCTTATGGGAGCTCGCGACTTGAGTTCGCTGAACACCCCTCCGGTCAATCGTCAGCCAGTAGTCACCAACGTCAGCAGTTTCGACGATGATGTGATAAAAGAGGCGGTGGAATTCGAGCTGAGCCGGAATGGACAGGTATTTTTCATCTCCAACCGAATTGAGAATTTAGCTCATATTGAGAATACGTTGCGAAGATTGATTCCTCAGGTGCGTGTTGTTACAGCTCATGGCCAGATGCCTCCGGAAAGGGTAGAGCAGGCGATAATAGATTTTGCCAACAGGGATTACGATGTGTTGCTATCGACCACTATTGTTGAAAACGGTATAGACATGCCCAATGTCAACACCATAATGGTGAACAATGCGCAGAATTTCGGACTCAGCGAGCTGCATCAGTTGCGCGGTCGTGTTGGGCGTAGTTCGCGGAAAGCATTCTGTTATCTCCTTGTGCCACCAGGATTGCCCCTGACACCTGTAGCCCGCAGACGACTGCAGGCAATCGAGAGCTTCAGCGATCTTGGCTCGGGAATACACATAGCGATGCAGGATCTCGATATACGTGGTGCCGGCAATCTTCTTGGAGCCGAACAGAGTGGCTTTATTGCCGATCTTGGATATGAGGCATATCAGAAGATTCTCAAGGAATCTGTTTTAGAGCTGAAAACTGAAGAATTTGCCGATACCTTTACCGATGTTGCAGCCGGTCAGGCTGAGGAATTTACTGCCGATTGCACTATTGAAAGCGATCTTGAACTCCGGATTCCGGCAGAGTATGTGCCGCAGGAAAACGAGCGCATTACGCTCTACCGGCGTCTTGACAATATGGAGCGTCTTGAAAAGCTGGAAGAATTCCGGGCAGAACTGCGCGACCGCTTTGGCGAGATACCCTTCACCACAGAAGAACTTATCCGTGTAGTTCCGCTGAGAATGTCCGCCCGTCGCCTTGGCATAGAGCGTCTGGTGCTTAAAGGAGGAAAGATGCGGGTCTATTTTGTCGGTGATGATAATAAAGCCTACTATAATTCCACAGCCTTCGGCAAAGTTCTGATGTATCTGCAGCAGAATCCCCGACGATGTGAGCTGAGGGAAGTGAACGGAAAAAGATATATAATGATAGACAATGTGCCGGGGGTATCCGATGCTCTTGATATCTTCAATATTATAGAAAATTCCAATCCCATCTGATCTGGCTTCATAAAATTTGTTACTTACTTATGCATAATTCCTGAAATTTCATTAACTTTGGGGAATTGAAATTTCATCACTTATACATATCGTTTAAATTTTGTTACTTATGATGAAATATAAAAGAGTACTGTTAAAACTCTCCGGGGAATCTCTTGCTGCCGGTCATGGCACAGGAATCGATACCGATCGTCTGAATGCATATGCACGTCAGATTAAAGAGATGGTTGAAGCCGGTGTAGAGATAGGGGTAGTGATTGGTGGTGGCAATATCTTCCGTGGTCTTTCGGGAGCAGGAAAAGGTTTTGACCGTGTAAAGGGTGACCAGATGGGAATGCTTGCCACTGTGATCAATTCATTAGCGTTAAGCTCAGCCCTTGAAGCCATGGGACAGCCCGCGCAGGTGTTTACAGCCATAGCCATGCATCCCATAGGGGAGCATTATTCTAAATGGCGTGCCATAAAAGCCATGGAAGAGGGGAAGGTTGCCATCATAAGTTGCGGCACAGGGAATCCTTATTTCACCACAGATACCGGTTCTGCACTTCGAGCCATCGAGATTGAAGCTGATGTGATGCTCAAGGGCACACGCGTTGACGGTGTTTATACCGCCGATCCGGAAAAAGATCCTTCAGCTGTGAAATTTGATGAAATCACGTATGACGAAGTGCTTGCACGCGGTCTCAAAGTGATGGATCTCACAGCCACTGCATTATGTAAGGAAAACAAGATGCCTATCTATGTCTTTAACATGGATATAGAGGGAAATCTGAAGAAGATGCTTACCGGCGACAATATCGGAACGCTCGTCAAGAATTAGATATTAGGCTTTAGGTGTTAGGCTTTAGAACAATTCGGCGAAGCTTTCTAAGACCTAAAGCCTTAAACCTAAAACCTCATTAAACATTACACATTAAACATTAAATATAAGATGGAAGTAAAAGAATATCTTGGTAATGCTGAGGATAATATGCAGCTTGCCGTTGACTATCTGGAGGACACGCTTTCGCATATCCGCGCCGGTAAAGCCTCTGCCCGTTTGCTTGATGGCATCCGAGTGGATTATTACGGTTCGCAGGCTCCTATCTCAAACGTTGCCAACATCAGTGTTCCCGATGCGCGCACAATCGCTATAACACCTTGGGAAAAATCGATGTTCAAAGAGATTGATAAAGCCATTATCAACTCTGATCTGGGCATCACCCCCGAGAATAATGGTGAAGTGATAAGAATATCTATTCCACCTCTTACCGAAGATCGTCGTAAACAGCTTGTGAAGCAATCCAAAGGTGAGGCTGAGAATGCAAAGGTTTCAGTGCGCAATGCACGTCGCGAGGCAATCGAAGGGTTGAAGAAGGAGATCAAAAATGGTCTGAGCGAGGATGTGGAGAAGGATGCCGAGAATGACGTCCAGAAAATCCACGACAAGTATATGAAGAAAATTGACGCCCTCTTTGCTGAGAAAGAGAAAGAAATCCTGACTGTGTAAACTTTTTAGGTTTATAATAGTGTAAACTAACTACTTATGTCTGAGCTAATCAGCATAATTGTGCCGGTTTACGGCGTGGAGAAATATTTGCGCCAATGCGTTGACAGCGTGTTGGCGCAAACTTATTCTAACTGGGAACTTATCCTTGTGGATGATGGTTCTCGAGATGCTTGTCCGGCAATATGTGATGAATATGCAGCAAAGGATTCTCGCATAAAAGTGATACATCAGGAAAACGGAGGATTATCATGTGCCCGAAACGCAGGTTTAAAAGATTCCTATGGCAGTTTTATAACATTTTTGGATGCTGATGACGCATTTCATCCTCGTTTTTTAGAGATATCGTTAGATGTTATTAATAGGATGGGAGCTGATGTGTCTTGCGTATGTTTCACAACAAATGAATTTTCGGTAAATTCTTATAAATCCGATAGCTCTTTTGGATGTGTTGAATATATGTGTGATATTTTTTATCAAAAAAGATATGATTGCACGCATTCTGCATGGGGTAAATTATACAAACGAAATCTTTTGCCGAAACTACCTTTTACTGTTGGTATAGGATATGAAGATCTGGATGCTTTTTATAGATATTTTCCTCAGTTCGAAAAAATTGCTGTAAGTTATCGTAAATTGTATTATTATCGTCAGAATCCAGAGAGCTATTTGCATAAGTTTAATATTGGGAGGGCAGATGTGCTGGATGTGACCGATAGAATAGTTGAATATTTTGGAGAAAAAGGGGAATATCCTAATAAAGATCTTCTACGGGCAGCTAAAGATAGAAGAATGAGTGCGCATTTTAACATATTCTGTCTGATGTCTGTGAATAAATATCATGACAATAATCTGGAGAAAAGATGTTGGAATGTCATAAAAAAGGAGAGATTAAACAGTCTCTTAAATCCCAATGTAAGATTAAAAAATAAAATAGGCGCATTTCTTTCATATTTTGGCAAGACTCCCATACGCATCTTCGCGCGTTTTATCTATACCTAACCTCCCTACTTTTTCCCTTTCCCCTTTTCCTTGTAACCTTTTCCCTTATTATAGCGCCCCTTGTTCGATAAGGGTGGCGATGCGGTCGATCATTGCATCATCTTTGTTTTTCTCGGGATGAAAGCCGGCTTTCATATTCATGCCGAAGAATCTGCCGAATGTTTGCCAGAAACCGGCACGGAATGAACCTAAGAAGGCTTTCACTATATTGAATGAAGACTGGTCTGTTTCCCTGTTGATCAACTTAAGCAATACCTTACCTTGGTTTTTTGTCATTGTTTTAACCACCGGTTTATATTGCTCGAAAATATCTTTCTCAAGGCGTTTCAGATGGCGTTCGCGTTCCTTCTTGTCGGGAATGGTCTGAATATACTCGTATGTTTCGCATAATGTTGCGAATGCCAATTTGGCATATGGAAGAGTCTTGCGAACATCTCTGACTGTGCGCCAATAATATTGTTCCTGTTTCTTATTCTTGAATTTGAGGGGTGGGAAGACCACTAAATCGCGAATGAAGGTATATCGGCAGGTATCGCCATATTCATCCACAATATATTTATGTCCCTTATAAGCTTTGACTTTAAGACGTAACTCACCACCTTCCTCCTGGGCTTGAGCATATGCCGGTGAGGAGAAAAAGAAGGTGGCAGTAACTGCAACCAGAATAAATATGAGCCGTCTAATCATCAAAAATTACAAAAGCCGTGTTTTTCCCTAAACGGAAGAGAGCGTCAAAAATTGAATAATTTAAGTTAACTTTTGTTTCCAATTCCCCTTTCAGCTGTCTAAGCCGTTGTGGATTTATTAAATTCATCTCGTCTATTGCCTTGCGAATGGAATCCACATCAAGAAACCTATAAACGAACTCAAACAATTCCTGATTAAATTCTCCCAATGAGCCATTACTCTTCTCCCCGTAGATTTTCTCAAGCTCAGGGAAGATGTATGGAAAATAAGGAGTCTTGCCATACGTGGCATTTATGGCGCCCAAATGTTCTTGCCTCCATCTTCCATGATCGGAAATCATGATTTTATCAAGGTTTATATCTGAACGTTTCAATATGCCGCTCCCTCCAACAACGGGAATTGACAAAATCCTGTCTCCCTCAATAATGGTTCGGGCAAAACCTTTTCCCGGTGAGACACGGATCCCTGCCAGAATCTTACGTGTCATAGATAAATCGGGAGCGAAGGGAATCTGGCTGTTCATTCCCCTCGCATGTTTTTACCATCTGGATTCGGGTTGGCGAAAACTCGGTTCCAACGAATCTTTCCATCGAAAAGTCCGCGTTCCTGATCAAATGAGGCAATGATGAATAATGGAGAACCTACGACGTGATCTTCCGGCACAAATCCCCAGAAGCGGCTGTCGGCAGATCTGTCGCGGTTGTCACCCATCATCCAGTAATAATCCATCTTGAATGTGTAATATTCTGTTTCCTTACCGTTGATGTATATTTTACCATCGTGCATTTCCAGGTCATTACCTTCATATGTGCGGATTGCACGCTCATAGATGGGATAATTTTCCGGTGTGAGATGCAAAGTCACCCCTCTTTCAGGAATCCACAGTTCACCCATGTCGGTTCTGGTCCAGCCATAATCAGCCCCCAGCGGGAATATCCCTCCCAATTCGAAAAGTCCGCTCTGGCTTTCTCTCTGCAGAGGACCTATAACCTCGTGCCATTTCTCAATCTCAGCCTTCATGGCAGCAGTTAGAGGAACGTCATAATATGAGAATCCAGCCGCCTCATTGCGTGCCGGCATTCCACCATAGTCTTCTCCTCTCACTCCGAGTTCATGCCATTTTTCAGCGGAAATGGGCCCGTTTACAGGCACAATATAATTATACTGCACGTTCTCCGGTTCCGGAAGAGCCTTGCCGTTGATATATATTGTATCTCCGGCTATCTTCAGACGGTCGCCGGGGAGTCCGATTGCTCGTTTTACATAATTCTCACGGCGGTCAACCGGTCGCCACACCACTTCTCCGAAGATGTTGCTGTTAGCCTTCATATAAGCCAACGGATCCTCTATTCCTTCTCTCCGCAATTCATAGCAGATCTGATAATAGTCGGGATTAGGGATTTTTGTTGCAACCGTGTCACCCTGCGGATAGTTGAAGACCACTATGTCTCCACGCTCTATCGATCGGAAGCCCGGCATGCGATGGTAGTCGAGTTGTGGCTTTTCGAGATAGCTTTTGGTGTTTATGAGGGGCATCGTATGTTGCGCCAGAGGGAAATGTATCGGAGTCTGAGGCACACGCGCACCATAGATGGTTTTGTTTACCCAAAGTCGGTCGCCCACAAGAAGAGATTTCTCAAGACTTGAGGAGGGGATCTCATATTGCTGACCTACGAAAGCGAATACGAAATATATAAGCACGAGTGCGTACACGATAGCATCCACCCATGCCATTACTGTGCGCGTGGCTCCTTTTTTCTTTTTCCACCATCCCCAAGGAATAAAGTTGGTGATGTATATGTCGAGTAATAACAGCCAAAGAAACAACAGCCAGGGATTACCCATAAGAATAACCCATAGGAAGAAAATGGCTGAAACAATGCCGAATCGTATCCAGCGTGTGGTCTTGATATGTCGAAGGCGCTCTATTATAGACATTTCGTATAATGTTTAATGTGTAATGTTTAATGTGTAATGTGAAATGTGTAATGGGGTTAGCGTCAGCTTAATTAAACATTTCAAATTTCACATTAAACATTACTTAAAAGTTAAAGACTTCATTGATTGTGTGGAATCCTTTTTTGTCCGCCAGCCATTCTGCTGCCAAAACGGCTCCCAAAGCAAAACCTTCCCTCGATTTGGCACTATGGGTGATAGTGATGCTGTCTACATCAGAATTCCAGTCGATTGTATGAATGCCGGGAACCTCGCCGGTGCGTATATGATCGATTTCCATAAGTTCTCCATTATTGTCGGAGTTTATTTTGCAGGATGTTTCAGCACCCTCCGGTTCGCACCACCCGGAAATACGGTCTGTCTCTTCGATGATCTCTTCAGCTAATGTGATGGCTGTGCCTGAAGGGTGGTCGAGTTTGTGAATATGGTGAGTCTCAACCATGTGGGGACGATACTGCGGAAAACCATTCATTATTTTTGCGAGATATCGGTTTACAGCCATGAAGATATTTACTCCTACGGAAAAATTGGAGGCAAAAAGGAACGTATTTTCGCCATCTTCACATAAACTCTTGATTTCCGGCATTGCATCGGTCCAGCCTGTTGTGCCGCAAACCACAGGCACTCCTTGTTCGAATGATTTGCGAATATTGCCCACGGCTGTAGCAGGAGTGGAAAATTCGATCACGCAGTCAGCCGAACGAAAGGCATCGCTGTCGAAATCCGCGGTGTTGTCTTTATCTATGATGCAGACCACATTGTGGTGGCGCTCTTTTGCTATTCTTTCAATGATATGACCCATCTTGCCATATCCTGTCAATGCGATATTCATAATCAGAATCCGAATGAAATATTGTCGATATATAATGTCAGTCCCTCAGTGCCGATATATGCCTCGCCACAGCTTGACGAAGCCATCACCAGCACATGAGTGGGAGTGGCGTTGGCAGGTGCCCATCCTGTTTCATGAACCGGCACTAATTTCCCTTTTGAGTTCATTGCATAATATGCTTTCTCTCCGTCGAGAAGTCCCATCCATGGCTTATACCAGCTTTGTTTTGAGATGTCTCCGTAATGGATGGGAAGCACATGGTGTTTTGTCCAAGGCACACTTTTGGAATAGCGTTCGCGTCCTGTGCCGACGCGCTGGGCATAAAGATTACCGTCTTTATCTTCCCAACGCTTCTGAAGCAAGACATAAACTTCGGCATTGTCTCGTCCCTGAAGTGTTTTCTTGCTTGAAAACCCCGTGGATTTAACTCGCGTGTTGACGTTGGGCATGTCGACACTGAAATCATATACCAGTGCCGCCGGACGTTTGGTGTAGGGTATTCCCATCTCCATTTTTGAGTAAGGACCTTTCGGAGAGGTTATAGGCTCGAAAATGCGACCTAAGAATATGGTACCAGCCACCATGACATCCATATTGATGATACCCAACACTTTGACCTCTTCCATCTTTGCTTCCATGCGGGCAACTTTGTTGCCATTGACGGTCGCCGGTGTCACAGTGCCCGAGGCTTTCACGATTCCGGCGACTTTGGCATATACATTGCTTGTGGCCCAAGGGGAGCCACCTTCATTTGCGTATGCTTTGTTATTGCCGGGAATTGTACGGGTAGGGGCAATCTCATAGATTGTTTTCTTCTTGCCGCCGAGCATTTTTGATTCTGAAACCTCTCGGGTCACCCAATTGGAGAAATCGCTATATTTTATTGGCTCAAGACGCAAAGCGTATGAGCTAAGGCTGAGAGCGCCCCACAAAGATATGATTAGTATTCTAAGAAATTTCATATAATACTTGTTAAACAACTTCATAAGTTGTGTTTTTAACAAGCAAAGTTACAAAATTTCTTTGAATTATCTTTTATGGTTTGGGTTAAATCAACATCCCTGACCTCCGACAAGTGCGCGATAATCTCTTCGATAGTCAGCGTGGATTCGTCAGTTTCAGCTAAAATACGGTCTGGCGGCATTGCAATCAGGGTATCGGAATTGAATTTTTCTCCGAAAGATATATAGCAACCGGCGCGCAATAGGGCAGCTGCAGCAGCCGGCTTGCCCCGGAATCCGTGGATACACCAAGGCTGTGTCGGATGCAAATCACGGCGCAATCCGCAGATAATGTCATCACCTTTCACGTCATGAACAATGACTGGTTTCTTCAATTGTTCCGACAATTCTATCTGCATGCGGAACACTTCCAGCTGACGGAACATCGGACCACCATATTTAAGATCTATTCCGCATTCTCCGATTGCCACTATTTCAGGACGTGATGCGTATAAGTTCAGCATTGCGCGGGTGTTTTCAAGATCATGTAAAGGCACATCCCAGGGATGTATTCCGGCAGAATACAGTTGCTGCGGCAAGATACCCTCTTGGTCTGCATCCGGATAACAGAGCCGTATGCTGACAATGCCTTCCGGTTGCGGAGGTGATTTGTGGGTGTGGATGTCAAGGATATCGCTCATAGCAACCGGAAAGTTTTTCTGTGAATCGGAGTTATTCCGAGCGAGGCAATAGCACTGCGATGTGCCTTTGTGGGATACCCCATATTCTGTTCCCATCTATATCCCGGATATTTACGGGAATATTCCAGCATCAGTTCATCGCGGTGTGTTTTGGCAAGAATTGAGGCTGCCGCAATCGACATGTATGTTGCATCTCCCTTCACCACAGTATGGTGTGGTGTCTGCATGTTGAGAACCGGGTCAAGATAAGGTTTGAATTTATTTCCGTCAACGAGGATGTGTCCCGGTCTTATGGAAAGTCTGTCGAGAGCCCGTTGCATTCCTGCAATTGAAGCGTTAAGAATATTGATTTTGTCTATTTCCTCAGCCTCTACCATCACCACTGCCCAAGCCAACGCTTCTGTTTCAATAATTTTCCGCAATTCCTCACGTTTATGAGCAGTAAGTTGTTTGGAATCGTTCAGTTCCTCGCACTTGAAACCATCCGGCAGAATCACCGCCGCGCAGCTCACCGGACCGCATAGACAGCCGCGACCCGCCTCATCGCACCCGGCTTCCACCACTCCCTCATACATACATTCCTTCAGCATAATCTTCATTCTTAAGACTTGTTTTATTGCGGTTTGAATCCTATGGGAGAATGTGAAGCTATCAGGGTTTTCTTTTCAGCTTGAAGTTCGGCAAGCGATTCATTGATAAGCTCTATCTGCATCCGTGTATCCTCATTCACATCGTTTACATCCGTGATGACTTCCTCGATATAGTTTTCCAACTTCTCAATACGCTGTTCCAATACCGCGAACTTATCGGTCTTTGTTTGTGCCAACATTTGACGAACCGCCACGAAAGCCCTCATTATGTTGATGTTGATTTCAATAGCGGCTTCGCTATTAATTACGCTTGAGAGCATTGCAACTCCTTGTTCTGTAAAAGCGAATGGCATATATCTATTACCACCTCTTCCGTTTGAGGTCACAATTTGTGACCTCAAACACTCGACCTCATCCGGAGTCAACTCGAACATAAAGTCAGACGGGAATCTCTTTAAGTTTCTCTTAACTGCCTGTTTGAGAACCTTGGTTTCAATACCATATAGCATAGCTAAATCGCGGTCGAGCATCACCTTATGACCGCGTATCTCATATATTTTGGAACGGACAAGTTCGATATCATTCATGATTTTGTGTTATTATGGAGCTGCTAAAAAGCAAAGGTTCCACTCTGTGCTCTGCACGCATTGATAAGAAGCGTGATGGAAACAGTTTATGCAAATATAGTGCTTCTGTCTCAATCTCGCAAGATTCCCGGATGAATTCGGTTGCGTTTAGTTGCGTGCGATGTGCACAACTGATATGCCCGGTGAGACTGAGTCTTGGGTGATGGTGATTTTGATTGGACTGCTTAATTCCAATAAATGTAGAATCTCCTCCAGCGACTCATCTTTGAATTCGGCATGAAAATGATATGCCGCCACAGAGGGATCTTCAACCACGAATCTTACCGGATATATCTGTTGTAGACGGTTTAGGATATCCTGAAGTGTATCACCCTTGAAATCAAGCACACCATCGCGCCATGCGCAGTATTTATCCGCCGGGGTCGAACAGGATATTTCTACATCGCCATTCTGATTCACAAGATGATCTCCGGGAGTGAGGACATAGCTGCCTTTATCAGCCACATTTACATTTACCTTGCCTTCAACAAGCGTCACTGATACCTTTTCTTTTGTGCCCGGATATGCGTTGACGTTGAATTGGGTTCCAGTTGCAGTAACATCTATGCCATCGACATAAACAACAAACGGGTGTTTTTTATCAGCTTCTACTTGAAAATACGCTTCACCGACAAGCGTTACCGTACGTTGATCGGAGTTGAATTCTCTGGGATAAGTAATCGAACTGTTGGAATTGAGCCAGACTTTTGAGCCATCCGGCAACGTTGTGGATGAGGTTGATCCGTAGGCTGTTGAAATTGATACATATGGAATATCCGGCACATCATTTTTACTGTTATGCCAGGCAAAATATATGGCGCATGCCGCGATTGGAATAATCAGTGCCGCTGCCACCTGCTGCCATATGCGCGATAACCGCTTCCACCAGATACGTAAGCCTGAAACTTTATTGTCTTTATGTATTCTTGACATTATCTGTTTTTCAGCATTTTCGATATCTATACTGTTAGACTGGAAAGCCGGGTTAAGCGCATCCCATACATTTCGGCACTTTAGAAAATAGCGTCTGTTTTCATCTGAAGCCTCAATCCATTTCCACAGACTGTCTGTTTCTTCCGGAGTTGCTTCGTCCGCAAGAAATCGTATGATCAATATGTCATTTGAATCGGGAATATTTGGGTTATTGTTCATTGTCTCGTTTTTTGGATTAGATAAATAATTTATATATAAAAACGGCGATCAATATGGTGAAATCACCAATGGATGCTTTGATAAGTTTCAGAGCCTTGCTTATACGCGTTTCTACTGTCCGCACAGAGACACCGAGACGATCAGCGATTTCTTTATATTTAAGGTGTTCGACACGGCTCAAGAAGAATGTTTCTCTTTCATTAGGAGAGAGCGAGGCAATGGCATTGTTGATCTCATCTCTCAATTCGGAATAAAGATAGTATTCCTCAGGAGACAGGGTAAGGATGTGTCGGCGGGATTCTGTTTCATAACGCAACCTTACGTTGCGACGCCGCAGCTCATCAAGACAAAAGTTCTGCACACCCTTCAGCAGATAAGATTTAAGGGAAGTGCGGATGTCGAGTTCCTTGCGCTCTGACCATATTCTGGTGAATACATTCTGTACGATATCCTCACACGTGGCTTTCTCCGGGATAATTGTGCCGGCGAACATCACAAGATCCACATAGTAAATGCGAAACATCTTCACGAAAGCCTCGTGGCTGTCGAATTTGAGGGCAGCCAAAAGCATATGGTCGTTTAAGAGTTCTTCCTGTGGTGACATTAGATATTGCGATATGCTGCAAAGTTAAGCACAACATTGCTAATTTACAAAGAGTTGAAAGAATAATTTCATAAAAAGAAAATAATCCATATTTCATATGTGGATTATTTGTTTTCGAACGTCGTTTAAAAATATAGATGTAAGAGTTGAAAAGTAAAAAGTAAGAAGAGGGAAGTAGAATGGGGTTTTTGAGTGGTTGAAAGTGGTTGGAGATAAATACACCTAAATCCATCGCAGATGGAAAATTTCAAATTTGAGGTCAGAATATCAAACTGAATGCTCAATACAGTAAAACTGTTTTATTGCGGTTTGAATCCGATGGTAGTGCGAGAGGCTTTCAAGGTTTTCTTTTCAGCTTGAAGTTCGGCAAGCGATTCATTGATGAGCTCTATCTGCATCCGCGTATCTTCATTCACATCGTTAACGTCCGTGATGACTTCTTCGATATAGTTCTCTAATTTTTCAATACGCTGTTCCAATACTGCAAACTTATCGGTTTTTGGCTGTGCAAGCATCTGACGGACCGCCACGAAAGCCCTCATTATGTTGCGGTTTACTTCAATGGCTGTATTACTACGTAATACGCTTGACAGCATTGCTACCCCTAATTCGGTAAAGGCAAATGGCATATATCGTACACCTCCATGATTTGAGGTGCCATTTTTACACCTCAAGAATTCATCTGGAGTTAGTTCAAACATAAAATCATCGCCCTCAAATCTTTGAATGTTTCTACGCACTGCTCTTTTAAGTTGTTTTGTCTCAACCTGGTATAGTTCAGCGAGGTCAAAATCGAGCATCACCCTCTGACCGCGGATCTCATATATTTTGGAACGGACAAGTTCAAGATCGTTCATGGTTGCAATTGTTAAACATGTTATTTTTACAGCATATAAATCATCTTGCAAAATTAACCATTTTTGTAAGATAATTAAATATTTAGCACTATGAATGTTCAATCGGATTTTTTCGTTTTCCTAAATCCCCGTTTATCGGGCACAGCCCGATAAACAGGTTAAAGGGGAAAGTAATAGGTTAAAGGGAAGAATTGGCATGACTCAACCGGCTTCGCCTAAAGAAATGATTGTACACTGACAGATAAAAGGAATCTGAGTCAAAATTAGAGGTGCGCCAATTCACCTTTACCCTGTTACCTATAACTTTTAACCTTTTATCGAACTTATAGATAATTGCTGCTGGATAAATAATTTGTGAAGAAAAATTAAGAAAATTTAAAAATTGATTGTGGTATTTCGGTGGTCGTGCGTCGTTGGGTTAGGAATAGTCCATGAAAACTCTAAAATTAACTTAACATATGAACGAACCAATTACGCGTGTCTTTTCAAAGTTGAGAAGACGTGTCAGATTCTGGTTGTGTGCCTTTTTGATGGTGGTGTCGACCACTGTTGCGATGGGTCAGGACAAGAATGTGACTCTTAATTTTTCCGGCGAACCGATCCAAAAAGTGCTGGAATCAATCCAGAAGCAGACCGGTTATCGGTTTCTTTACAACAAAGATCTTATCGACCTTTCAACGAAAGTAAAAGTGTCGGCGGTTAATGAACCTTTGAAAAAAGTGTTGCCTCTGATTTTTGCCAACACCGACATCTCTTATAAATATGAGAAGTCGCAGATCGTACTTTCCCTTAAGAAAGACAGCCGTAAAAATGTTCAGCCGAGAAGCGGACAGCAGAAGCGTCGCGTCAGCGGCATTGTGCTCGACAACGCCACCGGAGAACCCCTTGTCGGAGTTACAGTGTCGCCGAAGAGCAATCCCGGAGGGGGAGTGATGACAGATATGGATGGAAAGTTTTCCGTTGATTTAGTCGACAATGATCCTCTTAAATTCTCATATGTCGGTTATATTGCCCGAGAGGAGAAAACGGCTGGAAAAAACAACCTCAATGTGCGCTTGTCTCAGAACGATGCTATTCTTGATGACATTGTGGTTGTAGGTTACGGCACCACCTCGCGCAAGAGCCTTACTACTTCCATTGCCAAAGTCGATGCCGACAAAGTATCCAAAACTTCCAATGCCACAGTCGGGAGCATGCTCTTGGGGCGTGCAGCCGGAGTGCAGGCAACAATTGCCAGCGCGGAACCAGGCGGAGGAATCAACATTTCGGTTCGTGGATCCGGCACTCCGATGTATATTGTGGACGGAGTGGAGATGCCGAGTTCCAATCTTGAAGGAGGGAATTCAGGTACGGCGTTGCCATCTAACATCAACCGTTCCGGACTTGCCTCGCTCAATCCAGCCGACATTGAATCGATAGAGGTGCTAAAAGATGCCTCGGCTGCCATCTATGGTGTGAAAGCAGCCAACGGCGTGGTGCTTATTACCACTAAGAAGGGAAGAGAGGGGAAACCATCCATTACCTATGAAGGAAGCTACACGGTGATGAAGCATTACAATTATGATATGGATCGTCTTGATTCCCGTCAGTACATGGA
This sequence comes from uncultured Porphyromonadaceae bacterium, assembly GCA_902495075.1. Classification (GTDB taxonomy): domain Bacteria; phylum Bacteroidota; class Bacteroidia; order Bacteroidales; family Muribaculaceae; genus Lepagella. Next base: position 42,507 of record CABUVO010000017.1, on the reverse strand, counting down.
GATGGTGAATCTCTATGATAAAGAGAAGTATCTCTACAATAAGAAAATGTATCCATATGGAGACAAAGAATACGACGGCAGTTATACGCCTCTGTTCTCAGACGATGATATCCGCGGCGCCATCAATACCGACTGGCTTGGTCAGGTGCTTCAGACAGGTCATGTCAACAACCATAACCTGACAATAAGCGGCGGCACGAAGATTATCAAATATTATCTCGGTCTGAATTACTACGAAGAGAAAGGTGTGCTCAGGAATTCGGGAATGCAGCGTTATTCACTGCGCACCAACATTCAGGCTCAGCTTTTCCCCTTCCTGAAGCTGTCGACTATTGTGAATATGAACAACAACAAATATGACAATTCTATTACGGGAGGCAACAGCTCGATGAAAGATCAGGCAGCCGGTTCAATTTGGCTTGCCAAAAGGTATCCGACCTATCTTCCCGTGACAGATGAAAACGGTGACTATACGATTGTTGGTCGTGTTCCCAATCCCATTGCCTGTCTTGGAATCTCAGATAAATCGAGGACGAACAATATGTTTGCAAGCTTTACACTCGATGCGGATCTTGTGAAAAACTGGCTGTCATTGCGTCTTCTATACGGTGTGAACAAAGACAATTCCCGCCGCAGTTCCTATATTCCCGAAGGAGTATATTTCTCTCTGGCGAAAAACTCCCGTGGCAACCTGAACTATTATCACCGCCAGTACGAGACAATGGAGGGAACGCTGATGTTCAATCACGGTTTCGCCAATATCGTAAATGTGGACGCGGTGATAGGTATGGGTCGTTATGTTCACAAAAGCGACGGCATGCTGACAGAATATCAGAATGCCAATAACCTTATCGGAGATGCCAATATTTCTGCTGCCAATGGTCCGTTCATGCCCACTTCTTCAAAAGGGGAGAACGAGCGCCGGTCGCAGTTCGCACGTGTAGGACTCAATTTCCTCGACCGATATATCGTGAACGCTACAATCCGTCGCGACGGCACCGACAAATTCTTCAAGAACAAGAAATATTCCTGGTTCCCGTCAGTATCGGCTGCATGGCGAATCAACAATGAGAAATTTCTGCGCGATGTTGACTGGATCTCCCTGCTGAAACTCCGAGCCAGCTACGGTCAGACAGGTAATGATAATCTCGGCACCAAGCTTTATGGCACAATCGGTGTGTCTCCGACATATGTATTCTTTAGCGAAGGTAACTTCATGCATATCCCCTATATACTTGAAGGTGCCACCTATACGGACGTGACATGGGAGAAAACTACGATGAAGAATATTGGAGTGGACTTCAATGTCCTCAACGACAGAATCACACTGTCTGTAGACCTGTTCCGCAACGATATCACCGATATGCTTGGCAACGCCAGCACAGCGCCGCTGAATATGTATCCCACGCGTCCGATCAATGGCGCTCATTTGAGACGTTCTGGAGTTGAGGTTGCGATCACATCAAGGAATTTCCAGACCAACGATTTCACATGGACAACGAGCTTGAACCTGTCGCACTATAAAGCCGTCTGGGTTGAACGCATGCCCAACTATGACTATAAGCCATATCAGGTGCGTAAGAATGAGCCGGTTAATGCCAGCTATTTCTATAAATATGACGGCATAATCAATATGGACAAGAGCAATATGCCAGAGTCGCAGAAATCTCTTGCTGCCGCGGCGCAAATGCCGGGTTGCCCGATTATTGTAGACAAGAACAGCGATGGAGTCATCGACAAGGAGGATATATTTATGGAAGATATGACTCCGAAGCTATATTATGGTTTAGGCAATACATTCCGTTATAAGAATTGGGATCTCGACATCTACCTCTACGGGCAACTCGGTGTGAACAAACATAATGCCACATATGCCACGGCATGTTCGGTGTCCAATCTTGCCAATGGTTATGAGACGATGAATCCAGCCACGCACGCATACAATGTGTGGAATTCGCAGACTAATTCCAATGGCACGGAACCGGGATATGCTTGGCGTAACATAACTATGCCCGAGGGAGTCGCAGTGCGTCAGTTCTACCAGAACGCAAGCTTTTTGCGTGTGCGTACCATCGCACTCGGCTATACTTTCGATGCGCTGAAATGGAAAGTTTTCAAAGGGTATCTTAAAAGTATCAGAGTGTTTGCAGACATCACCAATCCCTTTATCATTACCAAATACAAAGGTGATGACCCTGAAATCATAACCGGATCCAATAATGTGACCGGCGGACAATATCCTCAGGTACGCTCATTCGCTTTCGGAGCAAGAATCACCTTCTAATATATCGAACTCAATTATGAAAAAAGAAATAATATTTCCATTCCTTTTAGCCGGGTGTCTGATGCTCGGAGGCTGCGAGAATAATTTCGAACCTAAGATATTCGGAAGTCTTCTTCAAGGTTCGTATCCCTCAAGCGAAAGTGATTATGTGTCATATGCCATGGGTTGCTATGTGCCCCTTCAGTCAGTCAACGGATATAAGTTTTCCGACGGAACCCAGCATGGCATCTACCAGCCAACCGGCGGATATGTGCGTATGTTTGATACCCCGACGGATATGCAGGCTCCGGGATTGTGCACATTAGCAAGCGGTTGGCTCGATTTTTCTAAGGCTAACTATGAACCTTGTTGTTATTACAACGATGGAAGTGCCAATGACAAAACTCCGGGTCAGTATCGCAAGACAGTGCATGTGACGCGATTCACAGAAATTATAGGAACTTTAGAACGGGCTCCGGAGGATCATATTTCAGCTGAGACCAAGACCGGTCTTGTCGCCGAGGCAAGACTTTGCCGTGCAAACTTCATGTATTACTTGTTACATGTGTTTGGTCCTGTGCCTGTGATTGTGGACTATGACAAAGTCTTTGACGAATCTGCGCAGCAGGCAGCGGTGAGACCGACGCTCGACCAGTATTGCCAGTGGATCTACGACGATCTGGAATTCGCTATCAAGAATGTTCCCGAAACGCAGTCGGAGAAGGGTCGTTACACGCGTGACTTCGCTCGCTTCTGCATGATGCGACATTGTCTGAATGAAGGCGGACACATGGAAGGATGGTATAAGAAAGGCTTGGAGATGTATGAAGAACTGAAGGGCAAATACTCTCTTTTCACTAAAGGCTCCAATCCATATCAGGATCTTTTCAAAAATGCCAACAAATTCAACAATGAGATTATAATGGCAGTAAGTTGTGACCGTTCGGGGATCAACGGCGGTAGGAAAGAGGGTAACATCAACAACTTTGCGTGGCTTGTATGCCCATCCAACCAGTCAGCAACCGACCCCAGTGGCAATCAGACAGTCTTCTATCCGCAGAATGGCGGTTGGAGCCCATTTTACAATATATCGAAAAAATTCTATGACAGATTTGAAGACAGTGACCTCCGAAAGGCGACCATTTATACCGATTACTGGACTAAGCAGGGCGTGCTTATCACTTCCGCAGATTTAGGGAAAAGATGGGATGGTTACATTCCATGGAAATATCCGGCAGAGGACAACGTGCTTTATCAGGGAACAGATCTTCCGATTGCCCGTTGGGCAGATGTTCTGCTGATGTATGCAGAACTGAAGGTCCGCGATTCTCAGTCAGCTCCTGACAATGATGCCATAAATGCAGTGAACCAGGTGCGTAGCCGCGCCGGACTCGGAGCTCTTACTTCCGCTCAGACCGCTTCGATGGAATCATTTCTGGATGCGATTCTTGAAGAGCGAGGTAAAGAATTCTTTCTTGAGGGTATGCGGAAGATTGACCTTATCCGTCATAATAAATACGCCACTCTCACATATGAATCCAAAGGAATGGCTCCCACACGTCAGTATATGCCAATTCCGGATTATGCTGTGCGTGCTGCCGAATCTTACGGATATACTCTCGAGCAGTTTTATTCTCGTCCCGGCTGGGAGCAAGACAAAAGCAACGCTAAATAACAAAACGCATAAGTATTAGTAGTGATCAAATAGTTGAGAATGGAGGTGGCCTCTGAGTTTCGGAGATCACCTCCATTAAAACAATAAACTCTATGGAATTAAAAGTATGAAGGATATAAGAAAAGGATTTCTTATAACAGCACTACTCTTTCTCACAATCGGCACGGTTGCTTATGCATCAGGAACTCTCGGGATAAAAGAAGATGACAAGATGCAGGAGTTCATCTCAGAATTAATGGAAAAGATGACGATGCGTGAGAAACTCGGTCAGCTTTCGCTTCCATCCGGTGGCTCTATGAAGACCGGGGCGGTGAAAAGCGTGGAGCTCGGGGAACTGATACGCAAAGGTGAAATCGGAGGCTTTTTCAATGTTAAGGGTGTTGAGAATATCAAAGCGTTGCAGGATGTAGCGGTGAAGGAATCACGTCTTGGAATTCCTCTGCTTGCCGGTGCGGACATCATACATGGATATGAGACAATCTTTCCTATCCCATTGGCTATGTCTTGTAGCTGGAATCCTGAGGCCGTCAGGCGGATGGCAAGGATATCAGCCGAAGAGTCAGCTGCCAACGGAATAGGGTGGACCTATAGTCCGATGGTAGATATCTGTCAGGATGCCAGATGGGGACGTGTAGCTGAAGGAAGCGGGGAAGATCCGTATCTTGGTGCGGTGCTTGCGAAGGCATATGTGGAAGGATATCAGGGTGACGACCTGAAGAATGAGAACAGCATTATGAGTTGTCTGAAACATTTTGCCTTATACGGCGCCGGAGAAAGCGGGCGTGATTATATGCCTGTGGATATGAGCCGCCAACGGATGCGCAACGAATATCTTGAGCCTTACAAAGCCGCAGTTGAGGCGGGTGTGGGGAGTGTGATGAGTTCATTCAATACAATAAACGGAGTTCCCGCCACCGCATGCCGCTGGCTTCTTACCGATCTTCTGAGAGATGAATGGGGATTCGGAGGATTTGTGGTTACAGACTATAACTCAATCGACGAGATGTCAAAGCATGGCTATGCATCTCTGAAGGATGCATCCGCACAGGCACTCGAAGCCGGCACCGACATGGATATGGTGAGTGAAGGGTATATCTCTACTCTTGAAGAATCCCTGAGAGAGGAGAGGGTGACAGAGAAGCAGATAGACGATGCCTGCCGGCGAATACTCGAAGCCAAGTATAAACTCGGACTTTTTGACAATCCCTATAAATATTGTAATCCCGAGAGATCCGTCAAAGAGACTTTTACTCCCGGGAAGCGTAAGATTGCAAGGGATATTGCTGCCGAGACTTTCGTGTTGCTGAAGAACAGCGATAATTTGCTGCCGCTGCGGAAGAAAGGGAAGATTGCTTTGATTGGACCTATGGCGGATGCCGTCAATAATATGTGTGGCATGTGGAGCATGACCTGCAGACCAGAGAAACACCGGTCGCTTCTTGCTGCATTTAGAGATGAAACGAAAGGGAAGGCGGAGATTTTGCACTCCAAGGGGAGCAACATCTATTATGACGCCAATGTGGAAAAATACGCTGTTGGCATTCGTCCGCTGAAACGGGGTGATGACGCAGCCCTCCTTAGGGAGGCTCTTAATGTTGCTTCTCAATCTGACGTGATAGTTGCGGCACTTGGCGAAAGTGCTGATATGACGGGAGAGTCAGCATCAAGGACGAATCTCGATATCCCGGATGCGCAGAAAGATCTCCTCAGGGAGCTTGTAAAGACCGGGAAACCGGTAGTCCTTGTGTTGTTCACAGGCAGACCGCTGACTCTCTGTTGGGAAGACGAGAATGTACCCGCGATATTGAATGTGTGGTATGCCGGCAGTGAGGCGGGAGATGCTATCGCTGATGTGATATTCGGCAAGAAGTCTCCTTGTGGCAAGCTCACGACATCTTTCCCTCGCTCTGTCGGTCAGCTTCCTCTTCACTATAACCACATGAATACCGGAAGACCTGACAATGATAATTCTCACTTTCACAGATATGCAAGCAATTGGATAGATGAAAGCAATGAACCTCTGTATCCTTTCGGCTATGGACTGTCTTACACCGATTTTACTTATGGAGATGTGAAACTCAGCTCCGGCACATTGAAGAAGGGTGGCAAAATCGAGGCGTCGGTGAAAGTGACCAATTCAGGTAACCACGATGGCACAGAGATTGTGCAGCTTTATCTGCATGATATTCTCGCTTCTCTGGTAAGACCCGTTAAGGAACTTAAAGGATTCAGGAGAGTGACGCTTAAGAAAGGTGAAAGTGAAGATATTGTTTTCGAGATTACCGGGGATGATTTGAAATTCTATAACGGTGAAGAGAGATATGTATATGAACCGGGAGAGTTTGAACTCATGATAGGACCGAATTCAAGAGACGTGAAAGGAGTGCGGTTTACGGCAGAATAGTTGCCGGATGTTGAAAAATCAGTTATAATCCATATATAGAATATAGAAATGAATAGTAATAAATTCGCAAGGGGATTGCTTGCGGGCGGTTTGTTGATAATGCTCGGCGGCGTGGCATATGCAGCTGAGACCACGGGGTTGATGACGGAATGGGGTGAGAAGCTCGACAAAAACAATGTGTGGAACATATATCCGCGACCTCAGATGGAACGCGGCGAGTGGAAAAATCTTAATGGCGAGTGGGATTATGCCATATTGCCTAAAGATGCGGCGCAGCCGAAGGAATATCAAGGAAAGATACTTGTGCCATTCTGTGTCGAATCGGAACTTTCCGGTGTCAAGAAAAGAGTCGGTGAAGATGAAGAGTTGTGGTATAGGCGTAAATTTAATATTCCACAGAGTTGGAAGGGTAAGGAAGTATTGCTTAACTTTGGCGGGGTGGACTGGAAATGCGATGTCTGGGTCAATGGTATGTTGGTAGGAGGTCACAAAGGTGCATATGCTCCATTCAGTCTGAATATAAAAGACGCACTCAATAACAAGGGTGACAATGAATTGGTTGTGCGCGTCTGGGATCCTACCGACAAGGGGTATCAGCCACGGGGCAAGCAGGTGGTAAATCCACGTGGATGTTGGTATACACCGGTTACCGGTATCTGGCAGACAGTTTGGCTCGAACCTGTGGAATCAGTTCATATAGATAATTTGAGAATCACTCCTGATGTTGATGCCTGTAAACTCAGAGTCAAAGTCGGAACTACATCCGGAAACGGATGTGTGGCTAAAGTCGCAGTCAGCGATGAGGGGAAACCTATTGCCTCCGGGATGGCTTCGGCAGGTTCTGAAATAGAGATAGACATGCCTGGAGATGTCAAGCTATGGTCGCCGGATTCTCCGCATCTCTATGATCTCCATATAACTCTGGAGAAGGGAGGAAAGATTCTTGACGAAGTCGGAAGTTATGCAGCTATGCGAAAGGTATCGATGGGTAAGGATCCCAAAGACAACCGGCAGAATGTGCGTCTGCGACTAAACAACAAGGACATATACCATTTCGGACCGCTTGATCAGGGATGGTGGCCCGACGGACTATACACCGCGCCTTCGTATGAGGCTCTGGTATGGGACGTGGATTTGGCAAAACGTCTCGGCTTCAATATGATCCGCAAGCATATAAAGACCGAGCCCGCCGTGTGGTATGCCTATTGCGACAAGGTAGGGATAATGGTATGGCAGGATATGCCATGCAGCGAGCAGAAGACAGAGTGGCAACGTTTTGACTATTACAAAGGCGAAGAACCCGGACGCTCTGCCAAGAGCGATGCCAATCATCGTCGCGAATGGAAAGAGATAATGGATTATCTCCACAACTATCCGTCGATTGTGATGTGGGTGCCCTTCAACGAAGGGTGGGGACAGTATGACACCGTCAAGATTGCCAACTGGACTAAGGATTATGATCCTTCGCGTCTTGTCAATTCTGCGAGTGGAGGCAATTATTTTCACTGCGGTGACGTGATTGATTTTCACAGCTATCCGGATCCCCTGATTGCTGTCACAAGCGGAGAGAAAGCGAACGTGCTCGGAGAATATGGTGGCATCGGGTATGCTATTCCCGATCATCTTTGGCAGAAAGACAAGAACTGGGGCTATGTTAAATATAACTCACCGGCAGAGGTGACTGATGTCTATGTCGATTATGTGAAGAAGCTTGATACTCTTTCAGACGCTTGTTACACCGGGGCGGTCTACACTCAGACATCAGATGTGGAGATTGAAATAAACGGTCTTGTCACATATGATCGCAAGATTCTGAAGATGGATGAGGACCGTGTGAGGAAAGCAAATCAAGAACTAATACGCAAATATTCCGCTAAATAATGAATAAATATATACTTCTTTTTGGCATTATCCTCGCTTCGTTTCTTAACATAGAAGGTAAGGATTACAACTATTTCGACGCTTCATCTTTTACTGTGACCAACAAGGCTCAGAGTGACGCGCCTGTGTATTCACGTCTGAATGTGGATAAATATCCGGATCTCAATGCCAAACTGCGCAGATTTTTCCGGCATTCCACCGGTATTGGACTCCGGTTTCGTACCGACAGTCCTTCAATACGTGCGATATGGACTGTTCCCGATACCGAACACCTCACCAATGCTCCGGCTATAGCCACCAAGGGTCTTGATCTCTATATCCGCGATGAAAAGAGCGGAAAGTGGCTGTGGGCAGGTTATGGTTCCCCTGAATATGTGGGGAAAGAGGGAAATAGAACGCTCGTTGACAATATGGAGAGGGGAATGAAAGAGTGTCTGCTGTATCTTCCAGTGTTTCAAGCGCTCGATTCCCTGCGTATTGGGATTGAGAAGGGATATGTCATAGAGTCGGACGGTGGTTTTGTTCGTGCTCCCATAGTGGCTATGGGTTCAAGTTTTACACACGGCAATAGTGTGTCACGTCCGGGGATGGCATGGCCTCAACAGCTTTCCCGAATGATTGGTATTGATGTTGCAAATCTCGGCACCAGCGGAGCCTGTAAGCTTGAACCTGTGCTTGCCGACATTATCGCTGATACAGATGCCGATATGTTTATTTTCGATACTTTTTCAAATCCTACGGCACAGGAAGTCAGAGAAAGATTCGTACCTTTCGTGAAGCGTATCCGTGAAAAACATCCCGAGACACCGCTTGTGTTTCTTAAGACTTTCCACCGAGAAAACACAAATTTTGATCTCAAGAAAAGGAAAGTGGAGGAAGACCGCACTGCAGCTGCCGAGGAAGAGTTGGCGAAAGTAATGAAAACCGACAGGAATATCTATTACTTCTCTCCCGGACTATATTCCGGCGATGACCACGAGACCACATGTGACGGCACTCATCCATCTGATCTCGGATATCATCGTGCCGCAGAAAATATTTCCAAGAAACTCAAACCCTTGTTGAAAAAATACAAAATAAAGCAGGACTAAATGCTGAATGTCCTCCTATGTGCACCTTCTTTGTTTATTAGGATTAGTATCGGCGGCAGGTGACGATGGTTTCTGAGGATTTCAGAATCAGTTGCTTGCTGTCGAGTTTTACTATGTGGAAGACAACAGGATTGGAGTATATTCCCCACGATTGGAGTGCCTGAAGTTTATCGCCTTCTGTGTTGTAGGGGAAATCCATAGTCACGGTAGCTGCATCCTTGTCATAGTTGAGATTGCCGGCAATTACTGCTCCCGGATTTTCACTTTGTGTGACATTCCTGAGGTTGACAACGTGAAGATTGATATCAATATAGGTTCTTCTGTCAGGTGTCCATTCAATACCCTCTTCAATATGCTCTATTTTCATTATCTGCCATTGGGCATCAAGTTTGCCGTTTATAGGTGCTTTACGACATGAAGGTAAGGAGATTAGACTGACAATGCCGAAAAGCAATGCAATGCAAAAAAATATCTTGTTTTTCATCATTTCTTGTTTTTAGGACCGAAAAGCCAGCCTGTTTTACTTATCTTCAACATCACTCCATAACTGTTGCCTATTAAGGAACCTGCGTCCATGCCGAATGCGAGGTCTGCCTGCCAGCCTTTTAGTTTCTTGGGTTTGTAATTTACCTCGGCTAAAAGGTTGAAACTTGTCTTGGGTTCGGGGAAGGGGACATCGTAGGTTCCCCAGCTTTTTTGATATGAAGCGAGTATTCTGTAACCCAATTCGTCAAGAGGTTGCCCTTTAAAACCGAGATGATGTCCCCACATGCGGTTTGAGAGGAATCTAAGGGTGTGGTTGGCATTATATATGGGGGATATGATGAGCGGATTCCCGATTCCCATGCCCCAATGTTGCCAGCCATTATATATTGAATGATTGTAATAGCTGTCGCGTCCGCTTACCTGTTCGTTGATTTCGGGAGTGTGATCCCAATATACGGAACCTGCCTGATCTTTGGTATAAAGGAATTCATATACGGCTTCCGTCACCCATCTGTTTTTAGGAAACTTTGCTTCAACTCCCCACAGACCGTCTTTCCAGGGATAATCAAAGAAGAGCATCGAATGGTCTTCATAGAAATGCTGATAATACGCCTTTACGCTCCAGGCGGCTTCTTTCCATGCAAGAGCGAAATTCCAACTTCCCAACATATTTCCTTCAACATTGGTCTGTTCTCCGGTTGGGGTGTCATCTCCACCTTTCATAGGTATCAATGCCTTGACGAAGTTTTTCCAGCCATGAGGCATTTTGATGACTTTCCCGTTCTGATAGGATTCACCTCCAAACTGAGTCGCCATTTCGAGACCGAGTTCAAATTCAAGAGGGAATTTTTTTGCATTACCTCCCCGGAAGAATATAGCCTTGGAGTGATAGAGTGTGTTCAGTGTGTAACGCGAATTGCGGTCAACCCAGCTTTCAATCCAGCGGTTGTCGGTGAATTTACCATAAGCTATATATCCTTTTACGGCAAACCAACCTTTGGTTCCCCAGAAATCCGCATAATCGAATATTCCCACCCTCACCTGGGGAATCGGTCGCGCATTGCCCGAATATGTTAGATTTCCTGTAGCGAGATCAGAGTTGGATATGAAGCCGGGCATCTCTTTGCTACCAGCCATGATGTTGAGACATCTGTATTTTGCTTCAGCATAGAGTTGCTGCACAACAAACACTGATGTAAATCTTGCGGCAACAGCAAGATCCACTCCCGCTCCCCATGTGAAACGTTTTGTTGTGTCCATGTCGTGGAAGGCTCCGAGGCGAAGATAGGCATTGTTTCTCTCTCTGGATGACAATCCGTATCTATTATTCATCAACCAGAAAGGAGTATTTTTCCCGCCAGCTACGTTAATTCCGATTTCGCCGCGGTATCGGATCGAGTCGTTCCATTCGGCTTTTGCCGCTTGTGGCAAAAGAGTGGCAATGGCAACAACAATAAGCAAAAACGTTCGCATCATAATGTGTAATGCTTCTAATTAATGTTTAATGTGAAATGTTTAATGTGGAATGATATGAGAGCCGAGGTTAATTGCACATTACTCATTTAACATTAAACATTATTAAAAAGTTGAGACCGGCAATCGAAATTGACTGCCGGTCTCGGGGATAGGATGGATTTGGGGATGTAGTCCATAGCAGAGTCGAACTGCTCTTTAGAGAATGAAAATCTCTCGTCCTAACCGATAGACGAATGGACCGACACAAATCGTGACCGCTGGCACCCGGAAGGCATCATGCGGCGGATTTTACTATTTTAAATTTTGTTGATATGCTTCGCAAGTGAGCTGCAAAGGTTAGCCGCTTTGTTCTTTGAAATGATGTTCTTGCGGCCGAGACGCTGAAGAAGCGAGCTAACTTTATTGTAAGCGGCTGTTGCCTCTTCCTTGTCGTTCATTCTACGAACGCGACGCACGGCATTGCGTGCTGTTTTAGCCCAGTAGCGGTTCTCAAGTCTTCTTTTCTCCGACTGGCGAATTCTTTTTAATGACGATTTATGGTTTGCCATTGTTAAAAATTTCTTTTTCTATGTTCTGTTAATAAATTGGTAGCCCATAGCAGAGTCGAACTGCTCTTTAGAGAATGAAAATCTCTCGTCCTAACCGATAGACGAATGGGCCACAATAAGCAACTGCGCCGCTTTTGATTCAATTAAACATATCATAAAGCGCATTTTGCGACTGCAAAGGTAATAATTCTTTTTGATTTAGCCAAAATTTCACAAATTATTTTATTAATTTTGCAATAAACGCGTTTGACTTTTCACTGATTTTGTATGAATACAATAAAAATATTTTGCGAAAATACTGACAGTCATATCGAAGTTGACGGGGGCACCCGACTGCTTGATATTGCCGGGAATCTTGCCCCAAAACTTGATTTCAAACCAGTCTGCGCTTTGGTCAACAATAAGGTAGAGGGTCTTACATATCCTCTGTTTGCACCGAAGCGCGTGGAGTTTGTTCCGGCTCATTCTTCTATCGGAAGGGATGTCTACATCCGTTCGCTGTGCATGATGCTCTATAAGGCAATAAGTGATCTTTATCCGGGGCTGACACTGCGGATAGAGCTTTCAATATCACGTGGATATTATTGCCGTCTGCTTGATGCCTGCGGTCATGCGGTTCATCTGAGTGATGAGAATGTGGAGGAGATCAGGATCGCGATGAAACGTATCGTAGAAGCGGACATACCATTCAAACGCAAGGAAAAGACCACTGAGGAGGTGATCGATATTTTCAAGAGAGAAGGATTGCAAGACAAGGTAGGACTTCTTGAGACGATCAACCATCTTTATACACCCTACTACAAGCTGGGGGATACTGCCGATTCTTACTATATGCCGTTGGTTCCTTCTTCAGCTTATCTTGATGTTTTCGATCTGCGTCCATACAAAAGCGGATTTCTTCTATTGGGACGAGACAGCGAAAATCCGGAATCTCCTGCAATCCCGATAATGCAGGAAAAGATGTATCATGCCTTTACTGAGCATCTTAAATTCAATAAAGTCATAAAAGTATCGACCGTAGGGGAGCTGAACCGAGCTGTGGAAAGGAAGATGACCTCAGACCTGATAAATGTTGCGGAGGCGATGCATGATAAACTTCTCGGCAGAATCAGCGATGATATTGCGGAAAGACGAAGAAACGGAGACGCGGGGATTGTCTTGATTGCGGGTCCTTCCTCTTCGGGAAAGACCACGTCATGCAAGCGTCTGGCGATCCAGCTGATGACCAATCTCATTGTCCCCAAAATGATATCTCTTGACGATTATTTTGTAGACAGGGTTAAAACCCCTCGTGATCATACAGGCGACTATGATTTTGAAAGCCTGTATGCCCTCGATCTTGAACGTTTCAATTCCGATCTTGAGCGTCTGCTTGCGGGAGAGGAGATAAATCTGCCTACATATAGTTTCGAACTCGGGAAAAGGGTCGAGACGGATCGTCCCTTGAAGCTTGAGGCGAACGATGTGCTTATTATCGAGGGTATTCATGGATTGAATCCGGAGCTGACGGGCACAATAGACCCAAGACATCTCTATAAGATTTACGTGTCGGCGCTTACTACGCTCAGGATTGATGACCACAACTGGATATCAACTTCCGACAACCGTCTTTTGCGCCGCATAGTGCGTGATCACAAATATCGCCATATCCCTGCTGCGGAAACCATCCGTCGCTGGCCAAGCGTGAGGAGGGGCGAGGAAAAGTGGATATTCCCCTTTGCGGAGAATGCTGACGCCACATTCAATTCCTCTCTGATATTCGAACTGGGGGTAATGAAAGATTATGCAGAGCCTCTGCTGAGGAGCGTTCCGCACGGACAGAAGCAGTATGCCGTTGCCAACCGTCTCCTTAAATTCCTTGATCTCTTCACCACCATACCGGCTGATCAGGTTCCATCCACCTCTCTCCTCCGTGAATTTCTTGGAGGTTCGTCGTTCCATTATTAATAAAAGTAGTAGTTTTGAAAGACTTAAACGAAAAAGATATAGAGCTCATCGAAGAGATGATTGAACACGGCGATGAGGTTGGGGCAAGGAAGGTATTCTCCGAACTTCATCCGGCGGATATTGCCGAGTTGTTTCAGGATATGAGCCTCAAGGAGGCTGAATGGGCGTTCAATCTTATTGATGACAAGGAGAAGAAGGCTGATGTGCTGATGGAACTCGACGAGGAGGATCGAAAGAAACTTCTCGAGGGCATGGATCCGGAGCAGATTGGTCATTTCATAGATCTTCTCGACACGGATGATGCCGTTGACCTTATTCAGGAACTCGATGAGGAAGACCGCGACGAGGTTATCCAGAACATCGAGGATATGGAGCAGGCTGGCGATATCGTTGATCTGCTTCAGTATGATGAGGACACCGCCGGCGGTATGATGGGCACCGAGCTCATCAAGGTGAATGAGAATCTTTCAATGCCCGACTGCCTTAAGGAGATGAGGCATCAGGCGGAGGATCTCGATGACATATATAATGTATATGTCGTTGATGATGAAGACCGTCTTAAGGGTGTGCTCCCTTTGAAAAAGATGATAACACATCCGTCGGTCTCCAAGATCAAGCACGTGATGGAAACCGATCCCATGTCGGTACGGGCTGACATGCCTATTGAGGATGTGGCAATAGACTTCGAAAAATACGACCTTGTGGCAATGCCTGTTGTCGACAGTATCGGGCGTCTCGTAGGACAAATCACGGTCGATGACGTGATGGACGAGGTGCGTGAACAAAGCGAGCGTGACTTCCAGCTGGCTTCAGGTATCTCCTCGGATATCGATGCCGATGACTCCGTCATGGCGCAGACAAAGGCACGTCTTCCCTGGCTGCTGATCGGTATCGCCGGAGGAATATTGAGTTCTTTGATTCTATCCGGATTTGAAGCGCAGCTTGCGGCTCTCACTGCCTTGGCATATTTCATTCCTCTTATCGGTGGCACTGGTGGTAATGTCGGTGTGCAGGCTTCTGCGATAGTAGTGCAAGGTCTTGCAAACGGTCGTCTGGAACTTAAGGAATTCTGGACTCAGATGTGGAAGGAACTAAGGATATCACTTCTAAATGCTATCGTTATATCTGTGGCAGTGTGCCTGTATACGGTGGTTACCGAGCCTGGTGATTATGCGCTGACATGCACAGTCACGGCATCGCTCTTTTGCGTTGTGATATTCTCTACGGTCTTTGGAGCTCTTGTGCCTCTTACACTGGAGAAATTGAAAATAAATCCGGCGCTTGCCACCGGTCCCTTTATCCAGATTACGAATGATGTTGTCGGTCTGTTGATTTATGTGGTGATGGCAATGTGGATGCTTAGTCTCTTTCCTCAATAAACAAATTAGTTAAATTGATTTCAATTAAATGGCAAAAATAGCAGAGACCCCGCTGATGACGCAATATGTCGAGATGAAGAAAAAGCATCCCGACGCGGTGTTGCTCTTCAGGGTGGGAGACTTTTATGAAACTTTCTCTGACGATGCGATAGCGGCAAGCGAAATTCTCGGAATAACGTTGACACGACGTGCCAACGGAAAGGCTGCGTATGTTGAGCTTGCGGGCTTCCCGCACCATGCTCTTGACACGTATCTTCCGAAACTTGTCAGGGCTGGCAAGCGCGTTGCGATATGTGAGCAATTAGAGGATCCAAAGCTCACCAAGAAACTTGTGAAGCGGGGCATAACCGAACTGGTTACGCCGGGTGTGAATCTCAATGATAATACTTTGCGCCCGAGAGAAAACAATTTCCTTGCCGGCATTCACGTAAACAAATCATCTGTCGGAGTCGCCTTTCTTGATCTCTCCACAGGGGAATTTCTCTGTGCCCAAGGCGATAAGGATTACATCGACAAACTGATAGCCAACATCGCTCCCAAGGAATTGCTCCGAATGCATGGCACGCGCCAGTTTTGCGAGGAGAATATCTCTCACAAGTGCAGTGTGTTTGAGCTGGATGACTGGGTTTACACCACGGATGCCGCTACCGAACGTTTGGTAAAACATTTCGGCACCTCTTCTCTCAAAGGATTTGGAGTGGATGGCATGCATGAAGCTGTTATTGCAGCTGGAAGCCTTCTGTATTATCTTGATCTTACGCAGCATACCAATATATCTCATATAACCACTCTCGGCAGAATTGACGGTGACAAATATGTGAGGCTCGACAAGTTTACCATTCGTAACCTTGAGCTTCTTTCTCCTCTGGCGGAAGAGGGGTTGTCGCTGTTGAAGGTAATAGACAAGACTGTCACTCCAATGGGTGGACGTAAGTTGAGGTCTTGGCTGTCTTTCCCTCTGTTGGATATAGATGAGATAACGCGTAGGCAGGATGCCGTGGAGTATTTCTTCAAGGATGTGGCATGTCGTGAACGCAGTGAGGAGGCTTTGAGACGTGTCGGTGACCTTGAGCGTCTCATGGCGAAACTCGCATCAAACCGTATCGGACCGCGCGATTTTGTATCATTGCGCGATTCCTTGCGTGCTGCTGATAATCTGAGGATGGTATTGGCGGAGTCTGATTCCGAGGTTTTCCGAAAGATGGCGGAGGATATGAGCGACACATCACAGCTTTCGGAAACTATTGCCCGTGTGCTGGTGGATGATGCCCCGACACAGCTCGGAAGAGGTAATGCCATTGCTGCCGGTGTGGACGCGGAACTTGACGAGCTGAGGAATCTGCATTCAAACTCCAAGAGGGCTCTTGAGGAGATACGTGACAGGGAGAGCGAGCAGACCGGTATCCCTTCCTTGAAAATAGCATTCAACAATGTCTTCGGATACTATATCGAGGTGCGCAACACGCACAAGGATAAGGTGCCTGAGACATGGATCCGAAAACAGACACTCGTGAACGCTGAGCGCTATATAACCCCTGAACTCAAGGAGTATGAAGAGAAAATCATGGGTGCCGAAGACCGGATACTGGCAATAGAGAATCGTCTTTTCTCAGAACTTGTGCAGGGTGCCTTGACATTTATACCGCGTATTCAAAGAAACGCGATAGCCACAGCCACTGTTGATTGTCTTTTCTCTCTGGCTCAGGTTGCGGAGGAATATCGCTATGTGCGTCCTGTGGTTGATGATTCCATGAAGATTTCAATCACAGAGGGGCGCCATCCGGTGATCGAACGCCGTTTGCCTGCCGGAGAACCATATATAAGCAATAGCGTGGAACTTGATTCCGACGGTCATCAGATCCTGATGATTACCGGTCCGAACATGAGCGGTAAGTCGGCATTGCTGCGCCAGACGGCTTTAATCGTGCTGATGGCTCAGATTGGTTCGTTTGTTCCCGCTGAGGCGGCTCATATCGGGTTGGTTGACAAGATATTCACGCGTGTGGGTGCAAGTGACAATATCTCTTCCGGAGAATCTACATTCATGGTGGAGATGAATGAAGCTGCATCAATCCTCAACAATATGAGCAACCGCTCCCTTATCCTCTTCGATGAGCTTGGGCGAGGCACTTCGACATATGACGGTATATCGATAGCCTGGGCTATTGTGGAGCATATCCATGAAAACGGACATTTTCGCCCGAAGACTCTTTTTGCGACGCATTATCATGAGCTTAACGAGATGGAGAAAACTTTCAACCGCATCGTGAACTACAATGTGTCGGTCAAAGAGATAAAGGGGAAAGTCGTGTTCATGCGTAAACTTGAGAGAGGTGGCTCGGCACATAGTTTCGGTATTCATGTGGCGAAACTGGCAGGAATGCCGCCATCGATAGTGAAGCGGGCAGACCAGGTGCTTGCTCGTTTGGAAGAAGGTTCCAAGACAGAACCGGGTGCGGCAGATGGAAAAATCAAGGGAAAGGGAGGAATGAAGGATATCGGAAAAGCTCGCGACGGATACCAATTGTCGTTCTTCCAGCTTGATGACCCTCTTCTCTCGCAGATCCGCGACCGCCTCTTAGGTATAAATATCGATAACCTTACGCCACTCCAAGCCCTGACCACACTCCACGACCTCCAGGGCTTGCTGACCGGTAAAAACTGATAAAAATGGGAAAAGATCAGACTGTATTGTTTCATTCAACGGTGTTCGGACCGATTCATAGCCGGAGACTGGGTGTGTCGTTAGGCATAAATCTGATGCCTGACGATGGGAAGGTGTGTTCTTTCGATTGCCTGTATTGTGAGGCAGGTTATAATTCGCAAGGTAAAGGCACAACAGGGCTGCCTACACGTCAACAGGTGAGTGAGGCTCTTGAGAATAAACTGAAGGAGATGAGTGCCGCCGGAGATCCGCTGGATGTGATAACGTTCTCCGGAAATGGTGAGCCGACGCTTCATCCTTATTTCCCGGCTATCATAGATGACACACTTCGTCTTAGGGATGAATACTATCCAACTGCGAAGGTTTCCGTTCTGACTAACTCCACACGCATTTCCGATCCAGAGGTTGCTGAGGCTCTGAAGCGCGTTGATAACAATATTCTGAAATTGGATTCGGCGATAGATGCGACAATGCGTCTCATTGACCGTCCAACATCGAAAGAATTTACTGTCGAGAAAGTGATCGATGCACTTTGCCAATTTTCCGGAACTGGCATAATTCAGACAATGATATTGCGTGGAGAACATTGCGGACAGAAAATAGACAACACCACTCCGGAGGAGATTGATGCGCTCATTGAAGCATATAAGCGTATTCAACCTCGCGAAGTGATGATCTACAGTCTTGACCGGACCACTCCGGAGGAGCATTTGGAGAAAGTGGAGAGACCGGAGCTGGACGTGATTGCACAACGCATTCGCAACGCCGGAATAAAAGTAATGGACTATTAAATAATGTTTAATGTTAAATGTGAAATGTGAAATTAACTGTCACTAAAATAATTACACATTGCACATTGCACATTACACATTACACATTAAGCACTATGATAATTCCTTCAACACTCAGGGATAGAGATAAAGTGGCAATAATATCTCCTGCATCGGTAGTTAAGCCGGAATATATTGATCAGGCTGCCGAATACCTTCGCGCCAACGGTCTTGAGCCGGTGGTGATGCCGCATGCAAAAGGTCCGGGAGACGGCTCTTTTGCCTCAAATACTTCCCAACGGATAGAAGACCTTATAGGGGCATGGACAGACACGGAAGTGAAAGCGGTGTTGTGTTCACGCGGAGGATATGGTGCGACACATCTATTGTCGTTGATTCCCGATGGACTTCTGCGGGAGTATCCCAAGTGGCTCATAGGATTTTCAGATATTTCTGCATTGCATGCCTTATCGCTATATAACGGAGTTTCCTCGATTCACGGACCGATGGCGAAGGATTTCCGTGATGATCATGAAGGCGGAAGAACCGTTGTAGAATTTCTGAAAACGGGAGTATTGCCGGAGTATAGTTTCGAAAATAAGGAATCCGATATAATGCCATGTAATATTCCCGGAGAAGCACGTGGAACCCTAATTGGAGGGAACCTGGCAGTGCTCAATGGTCTGGCGGCTACCCCATACGATATGCTTGCCCGCGCGCTGAGGGAAAATTGTGTGTTATTTATTGAGGATATTGCTGAACCTATTTATAAGGTTGAGCGTATTTTATATAGACTCTATATGCAAGGCATCTTCACCAAACTGAAAGGTCTTGCCGTAGGACAGTTTACGGAAACCTCAGCTGACAGAAATTATCCATCCACAGAACGCATGATACAGCACTTCCTGAAAGCGAAAGGAATTAAAGATATTCCTGTGGCGTATAATCTCCCGGTTGGTCATTTCCCGAACAACCTCCCCGTGATAGAAGGCGCGCAAGTGCGACTCGCCGTCTCCCCCGAAGCCGCCACTCTGACTACTCTAAACTTTAGATAGTTAAACGATTGGTTTTAGTATTTGACGGTAATTTTCTGGATAGTATTGCGGTATTCTGAAGGTGTCTTATGATGATGCTTTTTGAATATGCGGTTGAAATTGGATATGTTGTTGAATCCGCAAAAAAATGCAATTTCGCTGACAGACTGAGATGTTTCAAATAGCATTTTGGTAGCGTTGCTTATGCGCACGTCATTTATATAGTCTATAATATTGCGGTTAGTCCTTTTTTTGAAAAAATGGCTGAGGGCGGAATCGCTCATGGCTACAAGCTGAGCGATATCGCTCAGCTTTATCTGATTCATATAGTTGGTGTTGATATATTCTTTGATTTTTGCAATGCGTCGACTTTTGGAATCCCGGAGTATATTGTTCGTATCAAATGCACCACTTGCAAGAATGCGTTGCCGAGGACTCGTGGCAAGATCATAAAGAAGGGCAAAAAACTCAAGGCATATGTTAAAACCTGTCATTTGGGTCATTGCCAATATGCGTTTTATTATACTTGAATCTTCATCTTCGAGAAATTGGATGCCACGTTTGGATTTCTCCAATAATTGTTTGATCGGAGAAAACATCCGTTTCCCTAATATGTGAAAAGAGAGAAGGTTTTCTTGGAATTGAATGGTGATGACGTGGTTATTGTCTATATTGTTTCCTTCCCATTTATGTGGCATATTAGGTCCCGTTAATACTAAATCTACGTTATTAAATGGTTCTATGGAGTCGCCTACAATTCTGCGACCGTAATCACGAAGTACTAAATTCAGCTCAAAATCGGAATGGAAATGCAATGCATAATCAAAATCAGCCTTAGGATGATTTTGAATTATGAATAGATCGTCATCATTAATGGGGGTTATTTCGTGCTGGATATTTTTCATGGAATGCAAATTGTAAGACCATTTGTGCGCAAATTTATAAAATTTATTCAGATTATTCAATATATTTCTTCAAAAAAATATAGATTAATCTTGAGATGTAACTTGTTTAAATATACTAAGAAAAGGTTCTTGGCTTATTATATTGTATTCAAAATATTATATAATAGTTTTTATGTGTTCAAAATAATACAAGATAAATGCTTAAATGTATTAAATAAAAAGTGCAAATTGGAGTAATTTTGCCAACAAACTAACATGACATGAGACTAACAAAATACAAAGGTAATCCTATCTTATCTCCAAATTCAGCAAATGAATGGGAAAATTTGGCAGTGTGTAACCCCGGTGTGATTTATGACAAAGGGATTTTTCATATGTTGTATCGCGCTGCCGGAGATGATGAGCGTCATCCCGTATTTCTTGGTAAGGCAGAAAGTACGGATGGTATACATTTTACACGTATGTCTGACAAGCCGGCTTTTGCTCCGACTCCAGACTCTTTTGATGCCGGATCCAATGAAGATCCTCGAATTGTAAAAATCGGAGAAGAGTTTTTCATCACTTTCGCTTTCCGTCCTTATTTTGCTGGGCAGTATTGGAAAAATGAATACGATAAAGTATCGGCACCCGAACATGATCCAAATGCCCCAAAATGTTTACGTGAGAATGTGAGCAATACAGCTCTTGCTGTTTCGAAAGACATGAGAAGCTTTAAAAAAGTTGGTCGTTTGACCCAGCCATCGCTTGATGACCGCGATGTTATACTTTTCCCCGAGAAAATAAACGGGAAATACTGGATGCTTCATCGTCCGAAGGATTATGTAAATGCAAATGGTAATTTCGGAACGGATTACCCTTCAATATGGATCAATAGTTCTGATGATCTGATGACTTGGAATGGCAATAGCCGCTTACTGATGAAGGGTGAGGAACCTTGGGAAGTAAAGATTGGCGGCAATACGCCTCCTATAAAGACCGAAGAAGGATGGTTTATTCTTTATCACGGAGTCGATGACAAATATACCTATCGTGTTGGAGCTGCGATTCTTGATCTGAATGATCCGACGAAGGTTCTTTATCGCACTAAAGATTATATAATGGAACCGGAAACCCGGGAGGAGCTGAATGGTCTGTATAGATGGGGAGTTGTCTTCCCTACGGGGGCTGTTGTAAAGGATGGTATACTGTACGTTTATTACGGAGCTTCCGACCAGTGGATAAATCTTGCTACATGTGATTTCAAAAAGCTTATTGAGTTTGTAAAAAGCAACACAAGGAAGAAATTCTGATAATACCGTAAAAGATGGGATACAATCTTTCAATAATAGATATAGCCGTTATCGTTCTTTTTGAGTTGTTCATAATATGGTGGGCACTTAAGAACAGAAAGAATAGCAACGCCAATGAATATTTTCTTGCTGGCAAATCTCAGAACTGGTTTGTTGTAGGGGCATCGCTGTTTGCTGCCAGTGTAAGCAGTTCAACGCTTATGGGGCACTCCGGAGAGGGATTTATCAGTGGACTTGCAGTGTTTAATTACAATGTAGGGGCTGTATTTGTTATTGTCTTTGTTTCTCTCTTTTTCTTGCCGTTTTATATCAAATCAGGTATATATACCATTCCTGAATATCTGGGACGGCGTTTTGACAATCGTTCGCGCAAGTATTTTTCATTCGTTACAATCATAGGGAATGTCTTTCTGGATGCAGGCGCGGCTCTTTATACGGGGGCACTGATTCTTAACATCATCTTCCCGGAGATTGATATGATGTGGGTTATTGTGGCTATGGCATTGCTTGGCGGTGTGTATACAATTATCGGAGGGTTGTCATCGGCAATAAATGCAGACATGATACAATCACTTATACTGATTGTCGGATCTATCATTTTGTCTGTATTCTGTTTTAATTCCATAGGTGGATGGGAAAATTTTGCGACCCACTTCCATGACGGAGTGTGGCTCAAATTAGTGCGTCCCAATACGGATACAACCGTGCCATGGTTCTCTATATTTTTATCTATTCCGATTCTTGGCTTCTATTTCTGGGGTAACAATCAAGTAATCGTGCAACGCGTGATGTCTGCTAAAAACGTAAATGAAGGGCGACTCGGATTTTTGTTTGTGGCATTTCTTTATCTTTTCACTCTGTTTATTTTCATCATGCCAGGCATGACGGGAAGGATGATGGATCTGTTTGGAACCGGAGTTTCATTACCTGGTGAGATTGTTGACGGGAATACATTGCGTGAGTTATTCGGAATAAATACAAATGAAGTTTATCCACGTCTGATAATGAAACTTCTTCCTGTCGGTCTTATAGGATTAATGATCGCCTGCATGGTGTCGGCATTGACTTCAACGTTGAGTGCTGCTTTGAGTTCTGTATCGACGTTGTTTACGATGGACTTTTATAAGTCGTGGCGTCCGGATTCCACTCCGCAGCATCTTGTACGCGTTGGTCAGTGGACATCTTTTATAGCTTTGGCAATAGCTGTGTTGTGGGCGCCTTTGATCGGTAAATTTGCATCATTGGTGGCTTATTATCAAGAATTCTCATCCTATCTTGCGCCTCCTATTGTTGCTACGTTTTTCGTAGGATTGTTTTGGAAAGGGGCAACACGCAATGGTGCATTTGCCGGGCTGATGTCTGGTTTGGCGACATCAATAATGATAATGACTTATAAATTTGGATTTGGAGGAATAATACCATTCCACTTCTTACTTTGGGTTCCGGTATTATTTGTGTTCAGCATTATCGTGAATGTCTCAGTGAGTCTTTACGACAAGGGGAATCGAAATAAAAACACGGAATATACGTGGACGCGCGCAATATGGCGCGAGGATACGCTCGAACTTAAAGCCGTGCCTTGGTATCGTAATTTTAGGTATATAAGTGTGATACTGGTGATACTGGCATTAGCGGAATATGTAATTTTTTTCTAAAAACATAATATTAATAATTTTCTAAAACTACTGACCATGAAAAGAGGGTTACAATTGACTATGATAGGTTTGTTGTTGGCAGGTCTTGGTGTCAACGCGCAGACTTATGTAAATGAAATGACAGAATCTGCAATAAAGGCGGATTGCTATGTTGAAGGTGCTCCTAAGTATAATGACAATGCAGACGCATATTATGGTGATGGCAGCTATGTGCAGAAAAGCACAGCTGCTCCGGTATCGTTTATTTTCAACCGCGAAATATGCGGAGACAAGAATCTGACGGGATTCATTGTAAAGGCATTCGTTCCGATGGATCGTTCGGATTGGGATTCTTTTGTAAAGATTGAAAGTTCATTTGACGAAGAGAACTATCAGGATATAGCTGATATGAAAGTTGAACAGAACTATAAAGGATCTGAAGGCAACAACTATTGGCAGGAGATTTGGTATCAGGGTGCGTTGCCTGCCGGAACAAAGGAAATCCGTGTGACACTTGTCACCAAGGAGGATGTGGCTGAATGGATCCCGTGTTATAATTATACGGAACTTTTCTATGAAGGTGGTAAGGACTACTCATATGTGAAGCCTCCGTATGTATTTGCATTGGCAAATGAATTCTCTGTGGATTTCGAATCTAATAATTATATATTGAGTCTGGGAGGAGAGAACAGCACATCAAATGCTACTGTTGTGGATAATCCCAAGAAAGATGGTGTTAATGGCAGTGAGAAGGTCCTAAAGATAGTTCAGGATCCAGCAGACAGTGAATGGGGTTGGGGAAATGCCGATTGGTTTGGAGTTGCAATCGGGCTTGCAAATGCAGACGATGCCGAGGGCGTGCTTACAGAAATTACAGCAGACAAGGGACGTTATCTGCATTTCAGCATACTTCGCTCTGAAAACTCCGTATTCGGAATGGAAACATGGAAGGGAACCTGCACGTATAAAAATCAGGAATTGCCTTTCAGTGGCTCCGAAAACTGGCAGGAAATGGTTATTGATCTTGAGGAATTTATAGGAACATCATTCAAGCAATTCTATTTCTCTCCCAACGAAAAGTTCGGTACCAATGCGGTGAGTGTGCCGGAAATCACATATCTTGACAATCTTTTCATCTCAGGAAGTCTGGAGACTTCGGGCATAGAGTCTGTTGTAGGAGATGAGGCTGCCGCTAAGATTTATGGAACACAAGGTGAAATCAAAGTTTATGGAGCCCGGGGTGATACAAAAGTATATTCTGTTTCCGGAACCACTCTTTACCAGAGTAATGCGCAGGGCGATATCAATATCTCCGTAGCACCCGGAATGTATATTGTCAAGACGGCAAATGTTGTGTCAAAGGTTTTAGTTTATTAAAACTCAGTTAATAATGGAGGCTTTGTGTGCATTTTTATATACAAAGTCTCCATTTTTCATAAATTACTTAATCATATAATTCTCAAAAGATGGGAGCACGACGATTTTTTTCTGTTGTCATGATATTGCTTGCTGTTTCGGTGGGTATATCAGCGCAAGATGCCGGCAAGGTTGTCACAGGTATTGTGACGGGTCCGGATAAAGAGCCGCTTATAGGAGCAAGCGTTATGGTGAAAGGCACGACAAATGGCGCGGTAACCGATTTAAACGGAAACTTCTCTATTCGGGCATCTAAAGGCGAGACATTAACGGTCAGATATGTTGGATTTGTTCCTAAAGATGTAAAAATTACAGACAACACTCTTATTGTTGTCCTTGAGGAGAATGCCGTTAATTTTGAAGATCTGGTCGTTGTCGGTTATGGCATGCAGAAGAAAAGCGACTTGACTGGCTCACTTTCATCTGTGAAGGGTGAGGATCTTGTGAAGACGGGTGGGACAAATATTACGCAGGCTTTGCAAGGACAGGCTCCGGGCGTATATGTAACTTCCAACTCTGGAACGCCTGGTGCTGGTGCTACAATACGTATTCGCGGATACGGTTCGATATCTACCGATCTGACACCTCTTTATGTTGTTGACGGGCAGCCGATGGAGGAAAGCACGGTTAACACCATCAATCCCAATGATATAGAAAATCTTGAAATCTTGAAAGATGCTTCGGCAACGGCTATATATGGAGCAAGAGGTGCAAATGGCGTTGTTCTTATCACGACGAAGAAGGGTAAGCAGGGGAAAGCCCGCGTGTCGTTTGACGCTTCTTTCGGTTGGTCAACGGCTGTCAATCGGATAGAGATGATGAATAGCGAGCAACTATATGGATTTTTGACTGAAGCTTATAAAAATGACGGCATGCGTCTGCCGAGAAATATAACACGTCTTTATCATCTCGATGGCAAAGGACTCGGACCGGTAGATGAATATGGAGATGCGACCGATATAAACGTATATGATACAGATTGGTGGAAAGAAACAACCCGGACAGCTTTCAAACACAATTACAATTTGAGCGTAAGCGGAGGCACAGAAAAACTTTCAAGTCATTTCAGCATAGGTTATACCGGTCAGGAAGGTATTGTGGAAAAATCGGATTATGAGCGAATCACAATCAGAACCAATAACGAATATCGTTTCAATAAATGGGTGACTATCGGTCAGACATTAGGTTTTGCATATGTTAAAAGTCATGATCTCAGTATCCCAATCAATGAGATTCTTCTTTGTGACCCATTTTCACCGGTATATGCAAAGGAGGCAGACACACAAGATCCCAATTATGAATATAACAAGTATATGGGATCACAATACAGCTATTACTCCAATCCGGTGGCTGAGCTGAACAGACAAAAACGGGAACACATAAATCGTAATGTTGACGGCACGGCATATCTGGTTGCAAATCTCGGTTTGAAAGGTCTTGAATTCAAGACCATGCTGGGTTTTGAGTTACCGGAATACAAATATCTGGAGTTCAATCCTAACTTTGATTTGCGCCAGAATGATAGTCCCTACAATATGTGCACAAATGTGGAGAGTAAATTCCTGCTTGAAAACAGCGTGCTGAACAGTATGTCTACAGCTGTTAATTATACTTTTCAGAATACTTTGTCATATACAAACCAGTTCGGACTGCATTCTGTCTCAGCGGTTGCAGGATTTACGTGGGAATCATACAAAGGTCATAGTTTCACAGCAGAACGCCTTAACACGCCAAGCAATTCCGATGCCTTCCAGATAATTGATGCTGGAACAAAAGAGGGAACATCTAAAGGATATAAGTATGAAAACTATCTTATATCTTATCTTGGTAGAGTAAATTATAATTATGCCGACCGTTATCTTGTTACTGCGAGTGTGCGTGCCGACGGTTCTTCGAAATTTGCGAAAGGTAACCGTTGGGGTGTCTTTCCCTCATTCTCACTTGGATGGAGAATCGATCAAGAACAATTCTTCAAAAACTGGAATCAAAATGCATGGAGCATGGTTAAACTGCGCGGAGGCTGGGGTCAGATCGGAAATCAGAATATACCATCGTTTGCCTATGCGGATGTTGTGTCAACATACGATACATGGATCTATGGCTTTAACAGTGGTGCAAATATTCAGAAAGCATACGCGTCAACTTCCAAAGGGAATAAAGATATAAAGTGGGAAACAGTGGAACAGGGCAACATAGGTGTGGATCTTGGTTTTTTCAATAACTCGTTGTTGTTTTCAGCCGATGCTTATATCAAGACAACCAATGACATGTTGATGCAAAATCCTTTGCCGGATATTGCTGGATATCCTTCTGTTCCTTGGGTGAATGCCGGTTCTGTGCAGAATCGAGGTCTTGAATTCAACATAAGCTATCGTAATTCTGTAGGTGATTTCCGGTATGGAGTTAGCGCAAACTTCTCATTTCAGAAAAACAAACTTGTTGCAACCGGTACAAATGATCCTATACGGGGCAGTGTGTCAAAGAATGAGGTGGGTAAGGAGTTTGGTCGCTTTTATGGATATGTCTATGATGGAATTTTCCAAAATGAGGAGGAAGTAAAGGCGCATGTGGGAGCTGACGGGAAAACACTTTTACAGCCGTTGGCGAAACCCGGTGATGCAAGATTCAAGAATCTGAATGGTGATAACGAACTCAATAGTCTTGATCGCGACTATATCGGAAATCCCAATCCTGACGTTATTTTCGGAGGTAATATCGATCTTGGTTATAAAGGATTTGATTTGTCGGTATATTTTCAAGGCGTCGGCGGCAATGATATCTGGGTGGGTTCTAAACAGCTTCAGCGTCGCACGAGTATAACCAACCTTCTTGCCGAGGCATATACGGATGCATGGCGTGCGCCTGGCGATAAGACAGATGTTTTCGGAATTTCAAGAGAAGATAATAACGACAACTACCGCAATTCATCGTGGTATGTGGTTGACGGCAGTTTCTGCAAGATCAAAAATATTACTCTCGGATATACTCTTCCCAAGCATATTATTGAGGCTACAAAAGTCTTTAGTTCTCTTAGGGTATATGTCAGCGGAGAGAATCTTTTCACTATGACAAAATTCAAGTATATGGATCCCGAAGTGCCAAACGGCAGTCCTTTGAATATGGGTATCGAAAACATAGGTTATCCGAATCCGAGAACATTTACCGTGGGTGTCAATATTCAATTTTAGTATGTTATGAAACTTAAATCAGGAATTATATATTTATTTGCCGTTCTGTTCATGTTCACTTCCTGCACTGATGATGACCTAAATACAACGATGTATGGTGGGCGTGAGGATACTGAATTTTATAACAATCTTGAGGAGATCAATCAGGCGTTGACGGCTTGTTATTTTTATGTTAAAGACAGTTGGAATGATATGAGTCTGGAATTGATGTTTATCAATGATTGTGCGTCTGATGATTGTGAGAAAGGTGGACAGGATCTCAACAACGAGCCGGATATCTATCAGTTTGAGACATTCAATGTCTTTACAACCAACGGTAAGGTCAGCAAGGTATGGAGCATGGCATATCGTGCGATATATCAGATTAATACTTTGCTTGACAAGATCGTAGTGTTTCGCGAAGGAAATCCGGACCTGTCGGAGAGTGATTCCTTGTTGCTGACAAGATATGAAAACGAAGCGCGTTGGCTCCGTGGATTGTGGTATTTCAATCTGGCTTATTTATGGGGGGATGTTCCGTTGTTTTTGCATTCTGAAAAACCTTCTGATATATACAAATCCCGCACGCCTGTAGCTGAGGTATGGCAGCAGGTGATTAATGATTTCACAGCCGCTACATCTTTGCCCAAACGCAGTGAATATGGCAGCGAAGATACAGGTCGTGTCACAAGCGGTGCGGCTTATGCAATGCTCGGACGTACATATTGGTATAACCGTGATTTCGACAATGCCTATAAAATGTTGAATGTTCTGGTGGATGGAGAGCAGAAAAGGGAGTATGACCTTGATCCTGATTTTGCTACACAATGGCTCAATCCCAATTCAAATGCCAGAGAATCCGTTTTTGAAGTGCAGTATGTTTCAAATGGGAAAAATTGGGATGAATCAACCGGATGGAACGGTGTTTGGTTCATACCGAACTGTGATGGTGGTTATGGTTTTCATATTCCGACAAAACATTTGCTTGATGCATATGATCCGGAGGATCCCCGCATCACGTGGACGTTTGTCAGACAAGGTGACAAATTTGAAGGCAATTCTTTTGAAACTTCAGATTCAAGTCATCCAAGCCGTTTTTTCGACCGCAAGCATTTTGTGCCGATTAGCGAAACACTGAATGCTGCCTCTCCGGTATATCCTCAGGACGTAGAGGCGACTGTATATGTGATCCGCTATGCAGATGTACTTTTGATGTATGCTGAGTGTTGTCTCGAAAAGGGTAATATGGGAGATGCCAGGAAGCATCTTAACAGAGTGCGTAAGCGTGCCCGCGAGTCCAGTCCCAAAGATCCTAAACGAATTGTGCAAAAATATATTCCGGCTACGAAACCGACTTCATTGCCCGATATCACTACCGATAATTCGGAGGAATTGCGCATGGCAATCTGGAATGAGCGTCGTTATGAATTGGCTTGCGAAGGATTGCGTCGCATGGATTTGCGACAGCAGCAGCGCTATGGGAAAGTGATGACAGAAGTATATGCCAATGGATATGCAACAGAGGATGTTGATAAAGGTCGCTTTTATAAACCTGAGCGAGAGTTGCTGCCTATTCCGCAGAATGATATTGATCTCAGTAGAGGAGCCTTGACACAAAATCCGGGATATTGATCATATACAACAAGATTATGAAACAAACAATTTTTGCGATGCTTGTGCTTGTTATGCTGGCAAGTTGCGGAGGCAAGGACAAGGTTATGAATCCGATTGTCGTTGATACGGATTATGTGTTGAATGAAAATTATTTCGGAGGAGCAGTGCAGTGGGAGCCGAACGACCGCGATGCGATGCCTGAAGAACATTGGGACAGATTGCTTAAGCGTGTTGGCTTTATGAATCTCGGCTATATTCGTTGCTGCATAATGCCATATTATTATTGCTTTGGCTATGACGGCGATAAACCATTGATGATATGGGATGTGGATTCGACCAAGGTGGATTCGCGTTGGTATGAAAATTCACGCAGATATGTTGGTGACTTATGCCGTCAGTTACAGTTTTGCAAAGATAACGGCATAGAGGTTCTGCTTGGCGAGTGGTGGAAACCAATGGATCCTAACTGGAAGCAGACCGTGCCTGTGGATATGCCCAAATACACAATAGAGCTTGATGATCCGCGTTATGCGCGTTCTGTTGCGGATATGGTCGAATATCTGGTCAAAGAGAAAGGGTTAACTTGTATCCGGCAGTTTAATCTCGGGAATGAGGTGAATCTTATGGCTGGAGATCCCAAGAATGGCTATAGCTGGGAAAAATGGAAGGAATCGATTCTTTCGCTTAGAGCTGAGCTCGACAAGCGGGGCTTGAAGGATATTAAGATTGTTGGTCCGGATGGAGGATATTGGGGTGAAGACGTTTGGTTCAACAAAACCATCTCCGAACTTGACACTGTGTGTGATGTAATAGACTATCATTGGTATATCAACAAGGATTGGCTCTATACTCACAGAGTGGAAGATGAGACGCGTATGCTGCGTTTCTTTACCCAATTGTCGGATAAAAACAAAGTCAATATCTGGGGTGAAATGGGAATACGTGACGGGCACAATGAGAAATTTGACCAGCATACGTTGATTCATCAATGGTGGTATGGAACATTTGTTGCCGATGCGCTTATCCAGACCATGCGTTCGGGTTGGTCGGCGGGAGCAGCGTGGGGTATGGACGATGCAATGCACTATAAGGATGATCTTGATGAACAGAAACGTTGGGGTTTCTGGAACTCGGTGGCTGAAAAGAAAGGTAAGCCTGAAGAGGCGGCAATCCGTCCGTGGTTCTATACATGGTCATTGATGTCGCGTTACTTTCCTAAAGGTACGAAAATTGTTTATTCAAATTCTTACAGAACACAGGGACTGGATTGTGTTGCCGGTATCACTCCTGGCGGTGACATAACATTCGCAATCGTAAATACATCTGATTTCGAACAAAGTGTGACGCTGCAGATTCCAAATGTGGCGAATAAACCTACCCTGAGGAAATATGTCTATTTCGAGAATGATTATCCGGTGGATTCGGATGGATTCCCGGTTGCCAGTGAGGTGCTGAGAAATACAGATCTCGGAAAAGGGATTACAATTAATTTCCCTGGAAAGGGATTCATAATGCTTACAACTGCCGGTGGCAGCAAGCCGGAAATTGTTAAAAACGCTAATGAACTGACAGATCATATGGAGGGTTTGCAACGTATGCATGATTATTCAAGGAATATCGGTATGAACGGATTCCCTGTGTTCTATGATTGTTGTGACACTCCGGCTCCGAAATTCGATTTTTTCAAAGTCCTTGAAGACTATGGAACAATTCATCCGTCAACGAGCGAAGAGAATGCCTATGTGACATATAATTTGGCAGGTTTTAATTCTTTCGAAATCAAAGTTTCGGGAGTAGATAGTGTTGAGGATAGATTTGAAGTATTCGCGTCTGTAGACGGAAAGACATGGAATGATGTCAAGATTTCGTTCTCAGAACCGGAACTGTCGGTATGGCGGTTTGTTCACTCCACGATAACACCGAAAGAAAAGCTTGAAGGATATAATTATCTTAAGATAGTTATGAAGCCGAAGGATTATTTTTCGAGCACACGCATCAGGGAAGTAAAGATAGAAAAAATATAGCAGGTAAATATTTTTGATAAAACAGGTAAAAAGGTCGAAGCCGGGAGAATTAAAATCTCTCGGCTTTATATATTAAATCGGATATGCATGAAATTTGATTGTTACTGTTTTTTCTGCTGGCGGAAGTCCATGATGGCACTGAAGAATGCATTTATGTTTTTATGACTGACTCCGGCGGGGACATCGCATCCCGTTGAAATTACGAAGTTCTTGAATGCTGCCGTGGAGGTGAGCAATTTCATGGTCTCATCATAGAGGTTTTCAGGACTCATGTCTTTGAATACCCTCACCGGGTCGAGATTTCCCATTACAATTCTGTCGCTGGGCACTTCATTGAGTGCTGACACAATATCGCAGCGGTTGCCAAAACTCAAAGCTCCGGCACCGGTCGCGATCATGGATTGAGTGCACTGTCCGGTGTTGCCGCAGTTGTGCACCGTGACAAGGAAATCGTTATCCTGAACGCTGTCTACGATGGGGCGTATATAATATGTGGAAAATCTCATGGCATCTTCATTGCTGAGTAATCCCGCCACTGGTTCCGCCATAATAACTCCTTCAACACCGGTATCTTTTAGAGCTTTGACGTATTCCATGATAAAGGCAGAGCATTTTATCAACAGTTTTTTTACCATCTCCGGCTCAATGAAGAGCGCCATCATTATCTCGGTGATATCATAGAGTCGTCCAGCCAGAGAGAATGGACCTATGCAGCCTGCGTATACCGGTCGGTCGGTGATCCTTCTGGCAGCAGATCTGTTAGCTTTAAGGTATTCGTTAACTCTGCCCGTATTGAGATCCGGCACTCTCAGTTCCGTTACATCTGCAGCGTTTTGCAGCAGTCGATTTTCAACAGATGGAAGATTGTTGGGCGAAAAACGTAGCTTGCAGCCGAAAGCTTCCGCCTCTACGGTCAGATCCATGATCATTGTAGCGGCATCTGAGGGCGTTTTCTCTGCCAGTGCCGTTACGGCATCTGCCTGTATGTTTCCGTTTGTCACGGCATCGGCAATGCGTTTGCCGATCATTTCTATTCCCGGATGAGTCATTATCGGCACAGCGGGAGGGGTGTGATTGAAATTCAGTTTCATGTATGTTTACGACGTTTTTTATAGCAGTTTCCCATATTGCAGAACTGGCATCCGTATTGATGAGTATTCACGTCTTTCCCTATGCCTGTTATTCCGCTGATTGATTTTACAGGATACATCATTGCGCTTTCGGTAAGTCTGATGCCGCAAATGTCTTTTGGCATAAGACCGAACAGCTTCTTTTGCTCCGAGACTTGCCACCCGCAATAACCGGGACTGAAGTGGTTTGTGTGATGCATGCCATGTATTTCTTTTTCGATAAAACGCTCTATGTAATCGCCTGTGGCCTCGGTTATGCAAGTGCCTATTGAGTCCCATATAAACAGAGTCAGTGGATTGTCTTTGTCTGCAGCGAATTCATTATGAATGACCTGATATTCCATACCTGCAGTTGCGGCAAAACATGTGAATTGAACGGAGCGTCTCAACAGAGTGGCTATCGTGGATCCTACATTTAGTTCTGTTCCGTCTATGTCTACACTTGAATGACTCACAGTGCCGTCAAATATATGAAAATAAAATGATGGTGTCACTTTCTCCATGGCAAGTGAAAGCAGATGTATGGTCAATGAAGACACCTCTTCATCGGGATTGCTGTTGCCATATCCCATTTCAGAATATATGATTTGCGGACTTATTTCAAGACAGTCAAGGCTAAAGGATTTGAACATAGTCTATTTGTTAAGTAATCGGCGGGCGAGTGTTACGGCGGCATTGGCATTGTCGCTATATCCGTCAGCACCTATTTCCTGCGCGAATTGTTCGCTTAGTGGCGCACCACCCACCATAAATTTAACAGTGTCGTGCATGCCGGCTTCTTTAAAAGCGTCTATAACGTCCTTCATATACATCATTGTGGTAGTAAGAAGAGCGGACATGCATACAATATCGGCATCTGTAGTTTTTACAGCTTCTATAAATTTTTCGGCAGAGACATCAACACCGATATTGAAAACTTCAAACCCGCAACCTTCCAGCATTGAACACACGAGGTTTTTGCCTATGTCGTGAAGGTCTCCTTTGACTGTGCCAACTACTATTTTGCCAAGGGAAGTGGATGTCTTGTTGCTTTCCATATATGGTTTTAATAAACCAAGCGATCCTTTCATGGCGCGTGCACTCATGAGCAGATTAGGTACATATGCTTTTCCGACTTCAAATTGCGTACCTATTTCTTCCATCCCTTTTATTAGATAGCCATTGATTATGTCTTGTGGATCACAACCATCTTTTAGTGCATTTTCTGTAACATTGACGGCAGTTTCAAGATTGCCTTTTACAATCGCTTCATATAGATCATTGAGATTTGTCATAGAAAAAAACTTATTTAATTTAAGTTTCGCAAGCTTCAACTTAAAGTTTAAGAGTTTATAAGTTTAAAAGTTTATCCGATGCGAATATGACTGAGTTCTCATTTATTCGCATCAAACAAATAAACTCATAAACTGCGCGAAGCGCAATTAAACTTTTAAACTTCAACTTTACGCTTGCGAAAGTTGAATTGAATTATTTTATAATTGTTTTATATGCTTTGGAATCTATTACTACTATTTGTATGCCTTTTTCTGCCGGAATTGAATAGGTGTCGCCATTTATTTTTTCAGCACGCAGCAGGCATCCATTTGCGGAGTAGAGACGCATTGGAAGCCCGGCAGCGCCGTTGATGACAATCATACCCGGTTCAGACATCACCGATATTGAGTTGTCTGCTATGTTTCTGATGCCTGACATATCCTTATTGGTAAATGTGAAGTCATCGAAATATGCTGTGTCAAGTTTCCCTGCCAGACTTGCATATCCTGTGTTGGGGTGTATATCTATACTTGTTATTATATTGCCTGCATATTGCTTGAGATCCATTAAGAAATTTGTCCATAATCTGTTTTCAACACAATTGAAATGCTCTTCAATCTTTTCGCCGGATTGTAGATTCAAGACAATCTTAAATTCTGCAGCTCCCGTTTGGCGATAACATGAGAAACTGAGGGTGCTGTAATTTTCCGGAATCTTTACATAGGGATACAGACTCAGCCGGGCAGAAAGGTTCTGAGAAGCGTCATTGGTCATGATGTTCATTTTGGCAACTTTGTCACTAAGGTTGATTTCCTGCGATTTAGGATTGCCGCTTATAGATGTTGTGACCGATGTCGAATTCGGATGTAATATCGAATAATAGTTCTGAAATTCAAAATCTATGTCAAGGATATTGCGGCACCACATATTGTCACTAAGAGCAATTGCCTGTAGAGGCAAGGGATTATTCTTTGTTGTTGAAAAAGTGATATTGTCGAATACAAGAGTTTCCGAGTCAGAATTGGATGGCTCGGAATTACGGTAGGGGTATATAAGAATCTGTTCTATGGTTTTGCCCGTGTAAGGCGTGAGATCAAGTTGGACGTTCTCCCATTTTCTCCTTGCCAGATCGAACTCAGATAGGTATGTATTTGTGTCGTCGCAAAATCTAAGCCCGATGGCAACTTTTGCCGTTCGGATGCGATAAAGTTGTATGTTGAGATACGGCGTGTCTTCATTTAGTGGCACGTATTCTGGCAATGCAATCAAGCTGAAGCAGTCGCGTGGTTCATATTCTCTTGATATCTGAATTGTAGTGTTTGCAACGTTTTCGCTTGTGTTTGGATCCGTGGTGCGGGGATTGGTACCACGGTATGATGAAACACCCATCGAATTGTCGGCAATCAGCATATATCCGTTTTCTGATTCAAAGTCAAGATTCAGAGACGTCGTCTCGGCTCTGTTTGTTTCGAGCGGAGGGAGGGTGGTTATGAGCACACCTTCTTCCATCGGCACTTCGACAGTGACACCATCGGAAAGTATTGTTGCAGCGGTCTCATGCGGAAGTGTTGTTGATATGGCGTTGCCGCAATGATTACGTCCGAAACGATAAATATATACGGTTTTGCCGCTTGCTGTCTTGAATGTAACGGAATGGGTCTTGCTTTGGGCATCCATTCTGCGATTTATAACCACGAACGAATAGTCATCCGTTCCAATGCGCTCACCTAAGATGCGTATGTCCTTACGGTTTTCGAGTTCGGACATCTTGAGTATTTTACCATTACGGGGAAAGTAGCGGCACATCAGTTGCCAGGTATAATACCAAGGGCGTAGAGTCATGCCTCCATATGTCCCGGCGTTATTCCACATTCCGGCGTTCTTGTTCTGTTCCAGACCATCGAGAGCCCATGCAAGACCGGAAGACATTCCGGAACGGGCAAGCTGTATGCCATAGTCCCAGCATCCCAATGCATATTCATATGTGTCTATGCGACAGTGTGCCGGAGCTGAAACAACGGGCCAGTCAATATATCCAACTCCGATAGGTGCCATTTCTGATACATGCACCGGCTTGTTTGATTTGTCGTATTTCTGGATGTTTTTTAGATTGCCGGCAAGATTTGATTCGATAGTGCGGCTATACAGTTGATTGTATGTGTCATCAGGAGTGTCGTTGAGGTAGCAATGATAGTCGTAACATGATAATTCTGTTGCGTTTGCCTGGGCTGGTCGCCATATCCAGTCGCCCCAGGAATCCGCTCCCGACAGTATATTGGTAGGCAGACCGCGATGTTCTAATTCTGCATGGAGCTTTTTGATCATCGTGCTCCAGTCGTCATAAGATATGCTGCATCCGAGGGGTTCGTTCGACGGGGCATAGCTTGTGATGATTTTGTCATATCCTTTGTTTTTGAAAAGATATTCGATAAGGTCTCCCTGAAGACGTGCACATTCATCAGATGTGTAGAATTTATTGTCGTTGTCATTTTGTCCGCTGAATGAAACGTGCCAAAATCCGGACATAACTTTTATATCATTCTCTTTATATAGATCCATGATTTTAAAGTATGCCTGCATATATTTGCTGTCCCAATTGTAAGTTCCGACCGGAAGCCTGTTGCCATTATCGTCGGTGTTAAACCAATTGCGCATAAGCGGCAGGCGCACTAATGACGGACGTATGGCAAGAATGCGATCCTTTGTTACATTCCAAAGGTTTTCATCCCACGGCTTGAATGTGTTCCCGTCGCTTTCACGGGGCCATCCCCATTGGTTGTATCCGAATCCTTCCCATGGTGTCGGGATCTCTTCAATTATTTTTGATTCAAATGCACTGAGCGTTCCCGCTGAAAGAATCAAGGATACGCACGTGGCTAACATTGCTTTATGAGATATCATTTTAATATGGTGTTAAAAAGAGATGTCAATACTGGTGTCATTTGCTTTCGTTACGCCTGATTTCTTTCGCTGCATCAATCATGGCACGAAAACATTCGACAGGTACATATGATGTTATAGAGTTGCCTGATCCGAGACCATACCCTTTGGCTGTGTTGCGGTATTCGGTTCCTGACTTTAAAACGTTGTCGTAAACAGATTGGTATGTGCCGAGCGACAAGGTATTTACATCAAATCCACCGAATAAACCTATTTGGTTCCCGTATCGTTTTATCCATTCATTGAAAGGCGCTATCTGATCTTCATTACTGTGTTTGGCATCGATTCCGATGCTGATGATGTCGGGCATGATTTCGAAAATGTTGCCGCAACTATGCATCAGAAACTTTTTACCTGATGAATGCACAAGATCTATGATCCGTTTTGTCTGGGGAAGTATATGATTTATTATTGTTGATGGTTCAAGCATTGTGGATGTGCGGTGTCCGAGATCATCTCCCATCCGGAAGAAAACAAATATGTCTCCGTATTTGCGGATCATCTCTGCCCATAGTTCCACATATAGGTTGCCTATCCGAATGAATAAATCTCGAAACAGATCAGGGTCTATATATTGTAGTATGCAAAGGCTTTCATAACCGACGAGATCTTGGGCTGCCTCAAAAATGCCATAGCCGCAACCGCCATAGGCTTTCATTCCTGGAGGCATAACCTTGCGGATGGCTTCAAGTCGGGGGGTATTGATTTCCCAGAACATACGCGGAATATCGTCGAACGGATATTTTTCGAAATCATCGCGTGTCTGTATTGGACCTGATTTCCCTCCCATGATGGCGCCATGGTCAGGAAACACATCGCATACCGGAGCTTCAAAATCGAAAGCATCATATGTGTTGTCTTTCCAGAATCGTGTCACTTTAAGGAAGAAATATTCAGGATTGGAGTCGAGATAGCAGGAGATTTCCTCTCCAATGAATTTTTCTATGAAACCGATGTCTATATGGTGCTCATATAATGGCAGATATTCGGGTCTGCGATTATATAAGACATTAAGAATGTTATCTGCGTTAG
Organism: uncultured Porphyromonadaceae bacterium; assembly: GCA_902495075.1. Taxonomy (GTDB): domain Bacteria; phylum Bacteroidota; class Bacteroidia; order Bacteroidales; family Muribaculaceae; genus Lepagella. The sequence goes on along the minus strand of CABUVO010000017.1, from coordinate 4,483 downwards.
GTTGAAAACTATTCATGTTTTTCAGATTAAAGAAATTATTGATCGTTCCAATGTATTAAACCTGCCTTTATATTTTCCAGAGGCATATCCGGTCCTGCTTCGAATTGACCGATGAGACCGCCATTAACCCAGAATGCATCCTTCATCTGATTTACTGCATTAATCACGTTTTCAACGCTTCCATATGGTAATATATGCTGGCGACATATTTCTCCCCAGTTGGTGATTTTGCCATTGCATTTTTCAGCAACTTTTTCCAATCCCATACACCAAACTTGGCTGTTTATGGCATCAACCCCTATTTCAATTAGATCGTCATATATGTCAAGAATATAACCATCGCTGTGCATGAACACAAATTTTCCAGCCGCATGTATTTTGTCGAAAAAGCGTTTGTACACAGGTTTGTATTGTGTACGCCATGTTTCCGGAGAAATGAGTAGAGAACGTTGGGATCCCCAGTCATCACCAAAGATAATGCCGTCGATATCAAGTTTTAACCATTCATCAAGATAAGCATGATAGAAATCCTCCACAATTTCTATCAGTTTGAAATATTCGGGAGACTCAATAAGAGTGTCCATAAAGAGATTTTCCGTGCCACGCAAAAATTGCATCCGTTCGAAGATACTTATCCAACCCCCAAGTATAAACCTGTCGCTGTGCTCAGCTATGAATCTCTTTGTTTCTTCAAAGCCATCGACTCCCGATAGAAAGAGTTTCTTTGGGGTTTGATAGTTTTTGATTTTGGAAAAGTCTGCTAAAGGGTAATTTTTGACCTCACCAATGATGCCCGCCTGATGGTTTACCCATGTTGATCCCCAGCAATCGGTATAGCTGCCAATGCAGAAATGGCGCGGATCTTCAGTAGGATCTTTAAATGGCGCGGATATAATGTCGCATTGAAAGCTTTTGACTAATTTGTCAAACTCTTCACCATATTTGAGTCTTGTTGCGGGCAATTGCCACATGTTCACCGGAATCCATTCCGGTGTGTCGTGACGTAGTGTGCGGATAACGTTTTCTTTTGCTGTAAGCATATGGAGTCGGAATTGTCAGATATTACATTTGTATGCTTTCCCGGCAATTAAAACAAGATAGCAGCCGGAGGCAAGCATTATTGTTTCATTGTCTGAGTTGATTGGCTTCTTTTGAACAAGTTTACCAGAAATGTCATATATGTACATGGTGTTTCCCTCGGCGTTATGAACGGATATGAGGTTTGGGCTGAATTTACAATCTATCTTTGCGATATTTATGTTGGAAATGCCAGTGTCTATGCCTTTTTTATGAAATGTGAAATAATCGTTGTCTGAATATCCTGGTGAAGTGGCGAAAAGAGCATTGTTTTCCTGATGAAGGTATTTGCCAGTGGTAACGGAACGTAGGGCATATTTTTCACCTTTGTCTGCCAATATGAATTTTGCAGCATCGGTAAAATCCTTTGCCATTTCAAGAGATCCGTCAGAGGAATTTACTGACAGATATTTGTTGTCATATCCAAATGTAAGGTATCCGTCTGTGTAGGAGATATCGAATTCTGTTCCGTTCTCAGACATTGTAACTCTTTTACCATCAATTAAAAGGTTCAGTGAGTTTCCGTTATTTCTCAGATGATATGAGCCGCTATAAAAAGAACGGTTGCCTGATACGGCTATGCAGACGATTTCGAATTTCTTATTTTCAAGCAGTTTTATATGAAGCGTGTGTTCTCCTGCTCCCAAATTATAGAGCACATGCTGATCTATATATTCACCGTTTGAACCATCGATGGTTACGGGCGCGTTGTTGTCTACCCATATTTGTGCGGTTCCGAAGTTTTCATTCAGTGGGCGTTTCCAGAATGTCACGGCAGCGACATCTCCATTTATTTTGAATTGCAGTTCGCTTCCGGCTTTTTCGCTTCTCCATCCTTTCCCCGTTCCGAAATCCCATATGGTGCCTCCATCGGTCCATTCTCCGATTTTAATGGGAACTATATCCGTATTGCTTAGATAGCAGGCATCTTCAAAATAATTATTGTATTTGGGGGTGGGTAGTGAAGAGATGCGAATGCTCTCCGTGTTTTCTCCTTTTACGAGTTGTTCTGTAATAATGTCGGCTGCCTTTTGATGTCCTGCATTGTTGGGATGCACTCCGTCGCCTCCGATCAATGAAGAAGTCTTGTAATAGTCAAGCCATGTTTTATAGCCATCGATAATCTCATTCTTGATGACATCATTGTAGCTGCACACCGGAATATTATAGTGTCGGGCAATGGCAATTTGTCGGTCGGATCGCGTGATGCCTGCTTGGGTGCACATGGTCAGTGCAACAACTGCCGGTTCTCCGGGAGCTTTGAGACATTTGCGTATCAATCCTTCATAAAACGACAGGTAGTCATCATCCTCTTGGTCGTTGACTGCATATTCCACAACTATCATATCCGGGTTGTAACGTAATAGTTTTTCTTCTGCACGTATACATCCGAAGTATGAGTTGGTTGAGCCGATTCCGATATTAATCAGGTTTACATTTATATTATATTTCTCTTCAAACCATGCCTTGATGTGTGCACCATAACAGTTTGAAGCCATAGGTTCTGCATTGGCTCCTGCGGTGATGGATCCTCCGATAACACCGATAGTGATGTCCTTCCCTTGTTTTGCCTTGTTTATGAGTTGATTGACACGATAATAATTGGTCTCTGCATTTATGTCTATCGGTTGATACCCATCGTCATAATCAATAATACAGCGCATAAGTTCAGTATCGCTGTTTGCATCGAGATATATTACAGCTTGCGTGGCATCTTCGGGAATTAAATCATCTTTTAATACAAAACGATATGTATTGTTTCCTTTGGTGATTATTTCCGGGTAGCCTGTATCCCATCCTTGAACATACTTTGTTTCATATCCTTCTGCATTTTTTACCGCGAGAGTTGGATTATAGCTACTTGGCGCATAGAAGTCTACTATAATCTGATGAATGCGTTGTGTCGGTTCCAATTCATATACGGCATATGAGTAGCTCGTAGGGTTATCAATGGCAAGTCGGTAGACATCGCCATCTCTTTTTGCCCATTCTTCTGTTTCCCCGGAGACTATTTTGTAGTTACCGATCCATTTGATTTGCCAGATGTTCTCAAACTCATCATAAATACGTCCTGCTGATGCTGTTAAAGTGTTGTAAAACAACAACAAAAATAGTAATTTGACATTAAAGGTTTTCATAATTTTGAGTTGGTGTTTTGTTTGTTGCAAAATTATGTCAACCATTGGTAAGTTAATAATAGGATTGAGTCAATGGATTGTATTTTTTTGATAATTCGATTTTATCGGACTGCGCCCCGATAAGGTTAAAGGTTATAGATAATAGGTTGCGTATTCTGGTTTATCCCTTCCCGCAAGCGTACCAATTAACAATTTGGACTATTACAAACGTATTCCTTTCCCTTATGACTGGAAAGAGGAATTGTGATATATAAGAAAAAGATATTCAGTATTTAACGGTGATTTTATGGATATTATTGCGGTTTGAATCCGATGGCAGGGCGCGTGGCTTTCAGGGTTTACATCGTTAACATCCGTGATGACTTCCTCTATGTAGTTTTCCAACTTTTCGATACGTTGCTCCAATACTGCGAATTTATCTGTCTTTGGTAAAGACATAAATTGTCTCATGGCGACAAATGCACGTGCCACCAGGATACTCACATGAATAGCAACACTGCTTCTTAAGATGCTTGACAGCATTACCACGCCATGTTCGGTAAATGCATATGGTACAGAATTTTTTGGACGTTTGGCTCTTGATGTCATCACAAATTGTGATGACATATTCTCCCATTCTCCCGCACTTAGTTGAAACATGAAATCATAGGGGAAGTGCTCTGCGTTACGTTTTACTGCTTGATTCAAAACGCGTGTCTCAACTTGATATAGTTCAGCAAGGTCAAAATCAAGCATCACCTTCTGACCGCGGATCTCATATATTTTGGATCGGACAAGTTCAAGATCGTTCATGATTGCAACTGTAATATGTGCTATGGTTTTACAAATACTAATCTGTCTACAAAGTTAAATATTTTTGTAAGATAATCAAATATTTATTAGCACTATGAATGTTCGATCGGATATTTTTCGGTTTCGTAACTTCCGATTTATCGGGCTTCGCCCGATGAGGTGAAAGGTTATAGGGAATAGGTTAAAGGAGAATTGGCGCGCCTCAACAAATCGAGTCAACTTAATTATTGGGACGCAAAGGCGCGAAGGGCGAAGCTTGATTCAAATTGTCACGAAAATATTAACACAGAGGAACAGAGGTTTAGAGTAATGTGAAATGTTGAATGTGTAATGTTTAATTTTCAGGTGCATAGGGCCTTAACGACCTGATGGAGATACAGAGACAGTGGCTTAAATATCGAGTCAACCCTCGGAGAGGGTAATTGGTTATAACCCCACATCGACCGGGAGTTTCTGCAAGGAACGTACAACCGTCC
>CABUVO010000016.1 GCA_902495075.1 uncultured Porphyromonadaceae bacterium | reverse complement strand
TTTCCGGTGATTTAAGCGATTTCAGTCAGTCACAATGCCCGCATTGCTCCTTCCTGAATTCCCATAAATCCCTCGAAAATCCTCTAAAAATATGCATTAACTAATTTCCGAGTCATACTTATCGAGACAATGTTAATTACACATTTAGCATTAATTATCGAGATAATGTTAATTACACATTACACATTTCACATTCAACATTAATTACGTGATTCTTTGAGAAGCTCACAGAATTCAGCAATGTTCTCAGCCGTGATGTCAGGCTGGGGATCGGATTCCATCGCTGTCTGGAGGGTGGTCTCTCCCGAAAGAACAAGCACACCAAGTGAGCCTGCGTTACGTGCTGTTGCGACATCAGTGTAAATGCGGTCACCGCACATTGCCACTTCTTCCGGCTTCAGACCTTCACGGAAACATATTCCCGAAAGCATATCGGGATTCGGTTTCCCGATCACTGCATCCGGTTTGCGACCGGTGGCATGTTCGATACATTTGCAAAGTGAGCCACAATCTACGAGAATTGTGCGCAGATCTGTAGGACAAACACGATCGGGATTTGTAGCGATATATGGCACACCTTCGGCTGCGAGCCATGATGCATGGCACAACTTTGGATAGGTGAGGGTGGTGTCGAACGCAACAACGAGACAATCAGGTTTCTTATCCGGATCATCAGGGAGAAGTTCGAATCCCGCTTTGCGGAATTCCTCTTCCATGCTCGGTGTGCCTACCACAAAAAGGCGTTTGGCTTCGGGCATCTTGTCGCGCAAGTAATCGATCGCAGCCACGGAAGAGGTATACATCTCTTCCGGCGTGGCTTCGATACCAAGTTTCTCAATTTTTGTAAGATAATCGGCAACGCTCTTGGTTGGATTGTTAGTGAGGAAAGAATATTTGATGCCCATATCCTCGAGGTCTTTCAAAAAGCCGAGGGTAAAAGGGAACAGTTTTGCTCCAAGATATATTGTGCCGTCCATGTCAAGAGCCACATGTTTGATCTTGCGGCATTTAGCCATAAGCTCATCATGGCTGAACGGAGAATGATATTTATTGAATTCCATTGTAAAAATTCTATTTTATTGGGAAATATCTATGCTGCAGGCACATTAGATATCTGAGTCATCGTTTGTGACGTTACCTTCAATCTTGCTTACTTCGCGAGCTTTTGCTTCCAGAGAAGCGTAGAACTTGTTGGAACGTTCATAACCATCGCGGGGGGCAAGCCACATAGTGAGGAATGTGATGGCACCGAGACAACCGACGCCTATGATGATATAGAATACCATGTTCCATCCCCAGTGGTCGGCAACAATACCGATACCGATGGCAGAGAGGAATGAGCCGACATAACCGAAGATTCCGGCAAGACCATTGGCTGTTGCTGAAGCCTCTTTGGTAGCATGGTTTGCAGAGGCGATTCCGATAAGAGCCTGCGGACCATAGATAAAGAAACCAGCCATCGCGAGGATGATGATTGATACGATTACCGGAAGTCCGGGCATAAAGATGAAGATGCTCATGAAGATAACTGCGCATGTCATGCAGACGAGACACATACGGTGGGCTTTCCCTTTGAATATATGGTCGGTCGCCCAACCTGCACCTATTGTGCCAACGATAGCAAAAATCTCAAATACACCCACTGACCAGGCTGCATCCTCGATGCTCATATTGCGTGCCTCCGTGAGGAATTTCGGACCCCAGTCAAGAATACCCATACGCATTACATAAACGAAAATATTCGCAATGCATAGAGTCCAGATCCAGCGGTTTGTCCAGACCATGACTTTAAGGAAATCTTTTCGAGACACATTCTTAGTTGCAGCATTGTCGCTTTTGCCTGTTTTTGTGCCCGGCAGCTCAGGAAGACCTACAGAACGAGGATCATCGCGAAGTCCGAAATATAGCCAAAGCGCTCCGCAGACAGCGATGCCAGCAGGAATCCAGAAGCAGTATCTCCATGCATCCCAGTGTTGTGCATAGCTCATTATTGTTTTAAGGTGCTCCTGATTTGAAGGATCGAGGTTGAGGTTGGCGGCAATACGGGCAATGATGCTTTGATCTGAGCTGAGGTCAGTACCCATTGTTCCCATGATATAACCGCACACTACAACTGCAAGTGCCGCACCGATAGAGTGGGATGTGTTCCATATCGACATCTTGGTGGCAAGCTGCGAAGGATGGATCCAGCAGGGCAGGAGCCGTGCGCAAGGGGGATATCCGACACCTTGGAAAAGCTGGTTGCATATGATTGTCACAGCCATCACCATCACGAGCATGTTGATGAAGTCAGGACCAGCTTCGGCACCCGTGATCCAGCTGCTTATGTTCACACCGAAACCGAAAGCGAGGTTGGAGAGGGCGCAGAGCAGAAGGCCTATCGCCATAATGATGCGTGCGCTGAAGCGGTCAACAACGAATCCATTGATGAAACGTGATAGACCATAGATCAGCGATCCGATACCGATTACGATACCGAAACTCGTGTTAGAGATGCCATACTGGGCTGTAAGTCCAGGCATGGCAATCGAAAAGTTCTTGCGAACGAAATAATAAATGGCATAGCCGATCATCGAAACGAGGATCGTGCGCATCTGCCAGTGCTGGTATTTTTTAATGGTTTGTTTGTCCCAGCCTTCGAAAATGTTTTCTTTAGACATGATGTAAGTTAAGTATCAGGTTAAAGGTATAAGGTTAGAGGATTCCGTTTGCTTTCATGGTAGCCTCAACATCAAGAGCATCGGCTATAATAGAGATTGGGTTTTCAACTTTTGCTCCTGTGCTCATTTCGATTTGCCATTTACAGGTTTCGCAATCTGTTGCGACAAGATCAGGATGAGCCTGTTCTATTGCATCAAAAAGTTCAGCACCAATCTTCTGGGAGTATTCATAGTTTTCTTTTTTAAAGCCATACGTGCCTGCTATTCCGCAGCATTGTGATGGCAGCGGCACAAACTTAAGTCCGGGAATCATTTTCAGCAGACCTATGGAATATGCGCTCCAACCCAGTTTCTGCATATGGCATGGGGTATGGTAAGAAACACGTTTGTCATAATCATCGCGGAAAACAAGTTTGATTTCTCCATCGCTGATTTTGCGTGAGAGGAACACCGTAGCGAGCATGATATCGGAACGAACATCCGAATTATCAAGTCCGAGAAGGTGTGGATATTCATCGCGGATAGTGAAAACACAAGTAGAACTTGTGGAGAGCACCTGCAGATTCTTATCCACAGCCTCACGTATTGATTTAAGATTTATCTCAGCATCGTGGGTAGCTCTTGAAATCAATTTATTGGCGATTTTTGCCACACCGCAACATTTCTGTTTTGAAAGCGGCAAGACACCATATCCCACAGCATTAAGGATCTTTATGAGAGCCTTGCCGAGATCGGGATTGTTATAATTGACATAACATCCATGATAATATGCGATATGTTTGGGGAATTTTTCTTGTTCCGGCTGTATCTTCTTGAGGTAAGTAGAGAACTTATGGGCGGAATAAGCCGGGAACTTACGGTGTTTGTCAACCCCGAAAGCATGAAGTCCCATCTTTGCAATTCCTGTTCCAAGGATCGGGTTCACAATGGGAGCAAATGCGGAGGCAAGATTTCCCATAACATCAGTCTCAGCCAGCACGTGGTCGCGAAGTTTTGGAGCTTTTTTGTCATATTTGATTCTTGCACTCTGGATTATATCACCGATCTTTACATTTGAAGGACACGATACCTCGCAACGTTTGCAGTTGAGACAATACTTCAAAGCCTTGTCGTAAAATTCGGGGCTCTTGAGTCGGTAGCGCTCTCCATCCGGACCTGCCATTTTCGGACCCGGATAGTCGGGATTTACAGCCATCACCGGGCAATAAGCCGTGCAGATCGTGCATTTGATGCACTCCTCAAAATTATTGGCGCTTATATTTTGTTCCTGATAATTCATTTTGATTAATGTTTAGTGTGCAATGTTTAGTGTGTAATGCTTCATTTAACATTGTTTTAAAGCGAGGTCTGCCGTATGGAAACCTGTCAAAATTGCACTTCCAGCTCCCGAGTCTTCTTTCAGCGAATTGCAATGTGCCAAAGAGGCGCCGGCTGCATAAAGATTGCTTATTTTCTCCCCATTGATTGAAGGATGGAAATCTTTGTCGACTTCTACTCCATAGCTCATGTAGGGCTGCGGATCGAAGAAGTTGGGGGCATACCAATCATCGCGGCTTGCAGGAAAGTTGACATCAAGACCGAACACCGGTTCGAAAAATCCCTTGGGATTTGATCTGATGCCCTCACTGAAAAGTGATCCGGTGGCAAGAATATATGCTTCTGCCTTGAGATGGTCTTCTCCGAAATTGGTGGTTACGAGTTCTTTAACCTTCCCGTTTTCGATTATTCCCTTCTCTACGTGATCGCCAAGGAGATATGTGCCTCCAAGCTGTTCGAAATAATTCTGAAGTATATGTTGTGTGCGAAGGCCCGAGACAGATACCGGAATTGTTGGAACACAGAAAAGTGGATTTTTCACAAGTTCACGCATTCGGTTCATCTGAGTCTCATCGTGAATGCCGATTATGGCAGGTATAAGAACTGTCTCTCCAGCTCTTGCGCAGGCATTGATTTTTGATGCAAATTCATCGATCGTTGGCGCATCCATCTGTTTTGCAACAGAGACAGCCCTCATATCGAAATTTGATTTGCGGAGATGCGTAAGGCGTTCGAGGTCTATTTTTTCGATTCGACATTCCACTCCAAGCTTTTCGAGGTTTTCCACGATGAATGCCGGATAACTCTCAAGAAATCCCTTTACGGAAATTATGAGAGCTTTGTCAAAAGGTTTGGTGTTTGCATTATCAAATGTGAAATAGCCATGTAGGGTTAGCCACGAGGGACGAGCCACGCCAAACGGAGTGAGGGTGAAATGGTTAGCTTTTGCAGAACCAGTTGTGGAGATCCCTGCTTTTTTCAATGTCTGAGGCACGGATTCTGCGAGTTCCGCCACGCGTTCAGTTCCCATCAGACTGTACGGGTGATTTTCCGGAAGATTTTTGATTTCATCCAGAGGATTCGCGATTGTCTTGTCTCCGTTTTTACCAAGAAGCCCTAATGAACCGGCACAGAAATGCAACGCACTTTGTCCGGAAGATATGATTGCGGTTTTCTTGCCTTGTTCTGCAAGCCGGATGCCGGCGGAGAGTCCGCAAAGTCCGCCACCTATTATTATATAGTCGAATTTCATTGTGCCGAAGTAATATTAGATTCTTTGTCGTTACCTTTCTCCATACCGCAGACGCCCTCGTATATCCAGGAAGTGAAATAAGCTTCGGCAAGGGAACGTCCCCAAGCCACAGGTTTAACTCCTTTCCATCGTTCCTGCAGAAAAGACTTCAAGTCGGTGATTGCCCTTTCGTTGCCGAATTTAGATCCCAGGATTGCAGCAGCTCTTGACGCGCAGATTCCACCCTGGCATGTACCCATTCCAAGACGGGTGCGACGACGCAGGTTCACGAGATTATTGACATGGAGTTTATCCATGGCATATTTGATTTCTCCTACAGACACCTGCTCGCATTCGCAGACAAGGGCATCATCGGAATCAGTATCATATTTGATTTGTGAAGAGAGTGAGCCATGTCGCTCGCGGGCTGCAATCTGCCCGGTGCTCATGTCAATGATGTGTTTCTTTGAAGCTGAAGGATTGTCAGTTTCTTTCTCAGAACCAGGAAGCGGGTCGATATGGGTTGTGCATTTGGCATCTACTCCGAGTTTCTTGCAGACCATGTCAGCCGCGGTTTCTGCCATAAGGCGGTAGGTCATGAGTTTGCCTCCTGATATTGTTATAAATCCCTCCATTCCATCGCGTGTTGCATGGTCAAGGCATACAATGCCACGTGAAATCTTTCTTCCTGACGGGTCTGAGTCATCAGCAATAAGAGGACGTACGCCTGCATATGCACGCAGTATACGTGTCCATGAAAGGGATGGAACAAGCTGACATCCCTGATTCAATAGAATGTCTACTTCTTCCTGAGTTACATCCATATTGTCAACCTGATCATAAGGAACGCGGCTGGATGTTGTTCCTATAAGTGAGATGGTATCACCCGGCACGAGAATATCTGCATCAGCAGGTTTACGGCAGCGGTTGATTACCATATTGTTGACGCGGTGACCAAAAATAAGGAGAGCTCCCTTGGCAGGGAACATATTAATGGTGATTCCAGCTTTTTTAGCTATTCCGTGGCTCCATATGCCGCCAGCGTTTACGGTGATGCTTCCGCGTATCTCTTGTTCTTCGCCGGAAATAGAATTACGAACCTTTACACCTACGACACGTCCATTTTCCTGAATAAGTTCCACCACTTCATGATATGTCAGAACATCGGCACCATGAATGCGCGCATCAAGGACATTGGCAGTGGTTAAACGGAACGGGTCAACAGCTCCATCAGGCACTGACACCGCTCCAATAATATCCGGATTTACTGCCGGCTCCATGCGGATAACGTCTTTAGGATCGAGTTCTTTTGCTTCGATACCTGCAGCGATACAAGACTCTATGAAAGTCTTCTGATAGCCGAGGTCATCTTCAGGAAGAGTTACAAAAAGACCACCTGTTTCTTCGACGCAGTGGGCTGCAATTTTTCGTAAAGTCATATTTTCGCGTATGCATTCGGTGGCAGACTCGTGGTCAGTCACTGCATAACGGGCTCCACTATGGAGCAGACCGTGGTTGCGACCGGTTGCACCAGCAGTGAAGTCAAGGCGCTCAATAAGCATAACCTTGAGACCACGCTTCGCACAGTCACGGGCGGTTCCGGCGCCTGTCGCGCCTCCACCTATCACGATCACATCGTAATGTTTGTTTTTCAAGCCGGCTTCCATTGGTTATATCGTAAGTCAGGTTTCGATGTTATATAAAATTGTTTTCGATGCAAAAGTAATTATCTTTCTTTTAAAAAGCAAAATTATTTCGAAAAAAATAGGTTTTTTAGGATAAATATTTTGAAATTTAACTATTTGATTCGAAAATATGTTGTTTAAGTGTGTTATACAGCCATAAATATCAGGTTGATCCAATATTTAACATTTTTTAAATATTGGATTGAAAGTCTTTTATTAATTTTGAAAAGAATCTACACATGTTCAAATACCATATTCGAAATGACAAAAGAAGAGAGACATAGTCTGATAATCCAGACATTACTTAGGCAGGAGTCTGCATCTGTTGGTGAGCTGTCAACCCAACTGCAGGTTTCGGCAGTAACAATAAGAAAAGACCTCAGTGAACTTGAAGCAGCTAAAAAATTATACCGCAGTCATGGAAATGCCATATTGATAGATCCATATATCAACAATAGAACAATCAGTGAAAAAGCCAAGCTTGCAAGTCATGAAAAAAGTGTAATAGGGTATTATGCCGCTCAGCTTGTCACCAAAGATGACTCAATAATAATAGCATCGGGGACAACAATGCTTTCATTTGCACACAATATTGAACCGAAACATCACCTTACAGTGGTTTCTGCATCTCTTAAGGTGTCTGAAGCTCTCGGACCGACTGAAGCCATCGATGTGATTCAGCTTGGAGGCACATTGCGAAGAAGCAGTCTTTCAGTTGTGGGGCGCACGGCAGAGGTGTTTCTTGAAGATATGGCATGCAGTAAACTTTTTCTTGGGGTTGACGGATTTGATCCCGGATTTGGAATCACCACAACAGATATAAGAGAGGCGGATCTAAACAAGGCGATGATGCGTGCAGCTCAGAAAACCATAGTGCTTGCTGATTCATCTAAGTTCGGAAGAAGAGGTTTTGTAAAAATTGCCGATTTTGATGAAATTGACATGCTTATTACCGACTCCCGCCTTCCTGATAAGGCGGCAGCCTCACTTGAAGCTATGGGTGTTGATCTGAGGATAGTAGAGGTGTAATCATAAAAGCATACTCAACAGGGTTTTATATAAAATATGAATCCTCTGTGACCGAATATTAAAGTTAGGTCACAGAGGATTCTTATTATTTGTCATTTTGCTATAATCACAATGTTATAATCGTGATTATTCTTGCTAAATTTTGACACTTTGATATTTATTAACTAAAAGTATTGATTTTTTATATATACTTTAACTAAAATTTGTTTGTATTGCCCAATTCTGGATGTAATTTTGCATCCGTAATAATCAAAATACCTTTTTTCGACCTAAAGTTAGATAAATCTGTTCGAGAAGGCTGACGCATAGAATACTACGCCGGTCAATCTGAAACCGTGTGAAAAACACATTCCATGACCGATAACCCCCCTTGACAACCTATTAAATATATGCCGAGAGTTGACATATATTGCAAAGAATTCATTATTCATTTCCATTAAATTTTTCAACCAACAGAATGAAAGTAATCACACACCTCATGTACGGCGCGCTCTTTGCCGTCGGCATGACGTTTACGGCTTGCGGAGTTGAAGACAATACCAAAGACGTGCTTCCTCGCCTGAACGTAGACAAATCAATTGTGCAGGTGATACAGGATGGTAAACTCAAATCCGGTTCTCCCGCTACAATCAACATCACTTCAAACAAAGGATATACAATCACGAGCGATTGCGACTGGCTTAGCGTAGACCGTCCTGAGGGGCAAGGTCGTGTAACAGTGGAAATCGTTGCCGAACCTAACGAAACAGATGGGGAAAGAGTCGGACACCTGAATATCTCTTCCATGAATCTTTCGGAGATTGTTACAGTGAAGCAAAATCTCGAGCTCAATCTTGACGACAAACTTGAAATCGGACATGTTTATTTCTTTGACGATTTCAAATGGGCAATAGATGGTTCGGATGCGGTGGCTCAAGGTTCTGCAGGTGATCAAAGAAACATTTACACCTATACTTCCTGGACTGGAGAAAATCCACTTCCGATCTTTCAGGCAAACTACGAGGATTTTAACTCAAATGCCAAAACGGTATATACACAGGATGGGTATCTTAAATTCAACAAGACCAATACGCTCACTGCGATTTCTCCTAAAGTTAACGGTATTGAACCCGGCAAGACATCGGCGGTGCGTGTGAGTTTCAAAGCCGCTTTCCAGGATAAAAGCACAAAGATTGCTGTCGGAGTTATCGGGCAAGGTCAGATCAAGGATGGCGAGACTATTGAAGGAGGATGTGTTAGTCCTCAGCTTATTACCCCTGACGCAACCTGGAAATGGTATGAAGTATCTGTTGACATTGCCGGTCTCGCAGGAGAAGACAAAGTGGTGGTTGGTCCGATAGAGTTCATCCGCGACAAAGTGACTTCAAGCGGAACATTCCGCTGGTTTCTCGATGACCTTAAAATCGAGAAAATAGCAAACTAATTCATAATATTGATTTTCAACAACAATCATGAAATTAAAGAATATTTTCGGAGTTGCGCTCCTATTTTCAGGGCTGACGCTTGCTGTGACTTCCTGTAAGGAAGACGAGCTGCCCGATTTCGTGCATTCCGACAACCGAGAGGTTAAACTCGAGAATACAGGTCTTACTTCATCGGGCGACCAGGCGCTTGTGGTGCTTGCAGCAAACAACGATTGGCGCGTATCGCGTAAAGACGAATGGCTTCACATCTCTCATGAATCAGGATCTCGCGGACGCCATAATCTCTTCATCTCCGCGGATGCAAACGTATCATCAAAAAGTCGTCTCGGTTTCATAGAGATCGATATGGCAGGAAAGGTTGAGCAGTTTGCCGTGACCCAGAAAGGTTTCGATTATGTGCTTGAACTTGACAAAACCAATATATCGCTGACCATTGACGGAGCAGCGGCAATTCACGGTTCAGAGACATTGACAGTGACTGCCAACGCACCTTGGAGCATCAACATCCCGGCAGATTGCAGCTGGCTGAAAGCCACTCCTTCGCAAGGAGATGCAGGTGAGACACCTGTAATTTTCACAGCTGAAGAGAACACCACCGGTGCGGATCGTCAGATAGCCCTCAGTGTTATCGAAGGAGATGTAGAAAAGAGTTTCAATGTGGTTCAATCAGGAACACGCATCGTGTTTGATGACAAGATCGCAGGATACGTATATTTCCAGGATGACATGGCATGGGCAACCGGTGGTAACGACCAAGTCGGCTCCATAAACGGCTCTGCAAATTCAACCCTTCCTATATATAATGCCGCAAATGCCGGAATTAAGGCTGAGTTCGACAAGAGATATTTCGATTTCAATGCAGCAGGAGCATCGGTATATGCAGCCGACGGATATCTCAAATTCGGAAAGGGAAGTCATCAGAATGCATTCATGCTTAAAGAACCTCTTGGCATCGATGCCGGTAAGAAGGCTAACGTGGAAGTGTCATTCCGTCTTGCAAAGAATGGTACTGACAACTTCACCGTTTCCGTAGCCATTGATGGACCTGGAGAGATCAAGGGTGCGGTAAATGAAGACAAGAATCTCAGCTCACCCTGTGTTCCGATCAACAACTCTGACAAAACGATCAATTGGCAGTGGAAGGAATTCACAGTCAATGTTTCGGGAGTGACATCGGAAACCAAAATAATTATCGGGGAGACTCAATATATCATCGACGGTTTCAAGACCCGTTCCGGATATTATCGTGGTTTCATCGACGACATCAAAGTAACAAGAATCGCCAATAACTAACAAAAATGAAACTCAACATAAAATCAAATAAATACGCGCGACTCTATTTTGCTTCAGCATTTCTGGCTGCAGGATCGGTAGTTGCGCTCGCCGAAGAAATCACCGGTACGGTATTCGACAAAGAGGGTGAACCAATGATCGGAGCTACCGTGATGGTCGAGGGCACCAAAAAAGCCGTAGTTGTGGATATAGATGGTAAATTTACCATAGATGCAGATCCCGGGCAGACCCTGAAAGTGACATATGTAGGTATGATGGGTCAGAACATTAAAGTTCAGAAGGGTAAGACCACCTACGAGATCATTCTTCAAAGCGATGACCAGACTCTTGAACAGGTTGTGGTTGTCGGTTATGGAACGATGGAGAAGAAACGAGTGACCTCTTCGATTACTTCGATTTCCGGTGATAACCTTATGACCGGCCTCGGAGGTTCGACTGTGGCAACCGCTCTCCAGGGTAAGGTTTCCGGTCTTACGATCGGTGGGTCATCTTCACCAAACTCCACCAATGACTATCAGCTTCGCGGAGTGTCTTCCGTGAAAGCCGGGAATTCACCGCTTGTGGTAATCGACGGAATCCCGGGTGGAGACCTTCGTGCTGTGAATCAGGAGGATATCGAATCAATAGACGTGCTTAAGGATGCATCCGCAGGTGCGATCTATGGTACAAGAGCATCCGCCGGCGTTATTCTCGTGACAACAAAGAAAGCAAAAGAAGGAAAAGCTTCGATTACATATAATATGGAATTATCTGTTGAGAGCGCACGTAAACGTCTTGAAACGCTTAATTCGCAGGAATATATCGAGTTAGGTCGTGGTTATGACTATGGTTACGACACCGACTGGTATCATCTGTTAACCCGCGACAACCCTTTCTCACAGCGTCATTCGGTGACAATGACCGGTGGCACGAAAAATCTCCAGCTTTACAGCTCTCTTTCGTACTCAGATCAGAAGGGTATAGTGATCGGTGACGGACGTAAAGATTACTCTGCACGACTCAACGGACGATACTCAATCTGGGATAACCGCCTTCAGATTGGTCTCAGAATGCAATATCGAGAGGCTCATCGTGATCAGAGGAACAGTGCCGGAGCATTCGAGCAGGCACTTGCCCTTAATCCAACAACACCTCTCTTTGATCCGCTTAATCCCAATCGTTATAATGTGAACCAGTATGGTATAGGTACTCTTTACAATCCGGTTGCAAATATCATGGATCAGGATTATAACGGAACAGACCAATGGTTTATGGGTGATGCCAATATCAAGTTTGAGATTCTTCCAGGATTCAATATTCAGGCAACAGCCGGCATTGACCGTCGTCAGTGGGTAAGAACTCTTTACTATAATCAGTATCACCGCTATAGTGTTGATTCCGGAAAACTCGGTCAGGGATCTCACAGCTACAGCAAGACGATGAATCTTTCATATGAGGCATTTGCATCATATACCAAGGATTTCCTTGATGACCATCATATCGATGCTGTTGCAGGATGGAGCTTCTTCGAAGAAAAAGGCACAGAGGCATTCAGCATGACTAACCGCAACTTCATTGTTGATGGTGTTGGTCCGTGGGATATGGGTGCCGGTTCGGATCTGACCGACGGATATGCAGAGATGTCATCGAGCAAATCAGCACGTGAGAGACTTATGTCTTATTTCGGACGTGTGAACTATTCATACGACGACAAATATATAGCGACAGTAAGCTATCGTCGCGAGGGTAGTTCAAAATTCGGTAAGAATCATCGTTGGGGAGATTTCTGGTCTGTATCAGCCGGATGGCGTATCAATCGTGAAAGTTTCCTTCAGAATGTTGAATGGCTTAACGACCTCAAACTTCGTGTGGGTTACGGTGTGACAGGTAACAATAACTTCGGTTCAGGCTATACAGTAAGAAACTATGACCAGAGCGGCATGTTCCCTAATCCAGATGGAGTGTGGGTTCCTGCTTACGGATCTGCCAGAAATATCAATCCTGATCTCAAATGGGAGGAGAAGAAAGAGCTCAACATCGGTCTTGACTTCTCATTCTTTGGCGGACGTCTTTCCGGTAAATTCGACTGGTTCAACCGCAGGGTAGACGATATGCTTTTCTCTGTGACAGCTCCGGTGCCTCCTATGGTGCAGAAGACTATCATGAAGAATGTCGGAACGCTTGATAACAAAGGTTGGGAGTTTGAACTTACAGGAAGAATCTTCCAACAGGCAGACTTTGATTGGGATGCAACAGTGCGTTTCAGCCAGAGCAGCAGTAAGATTAAGAATCTCGGAGAGGCAGGTTCGCAGATCCTTTCGGATGCTCTTCCAAGCTCCATGGGTTATACCCATAAGATCGTGAACGGACAGGAAATCGGAAAATTCTGGTTGTTCAAATATGCCGGACTTGACGAGAATGGCAAGTGGCTTATCTATGACAAGAATAATAATGTTGTGCCTGCAGCCGGAAACACCACCGACGAGAATAAACATTACGTAGGCAATGGTGTGCCTAAGCTTATTTTCTCGATGGATCATAACTTCCGTTATAAGAATTTCGATCTCGGCATCAGCTGTCGCTCTTGGATGAAATATGACGTATTTGACGAGACCGAACTTTATTATGGTCTTAAAGGACAACAGGGTATCAACGTGCTGAAATCGGCTTATGGCAAAAATGCTGCCATCAACGACAACCGAATCACCACCGATTACTTCCTGCAGGATGCATCCTTCTTCAAGATAGACGCAATCTCGCTTGGATATACCCTCGATCTCTCAAAATGGCAGAAGTACATCAACAGCGCCCGTTTCTATGTGACAGCGCGCGATGTGGCGACCTTCACCAAATATAAAGGATACAATCCCGAGCAGAATGTCAACGGTCTTTTCCCCGGTCTTGCCGGTTTCCAGGATGTGCGCTCCATGTATCCGCAGACAATACGCTGGACCTTCGGTATGCAGCTCAAATTCTAACCCCTTAATTTTTACGATTCAATACAATGAGACTGAATAAAATAAAATATATGGCGTTCGCGGCAATCGGCACTCTAATGATGTCGTCTTGCGACCTTGACGAGAAATTCTACAGCGAGGTAACGCCCGACAATTTCTTCACCAGCCCGGAGAGCGTTTATGCGGTGCTCGCCAAACCGTTCGATCAGTGGCGCTACTATCACAATGAGAAGAACAACTGGGTTCTTGAAGAGCTGACAACCGATGAGATGGCTTGTCCCGCACGTGCAGGTGACTTCTATAACGGAGGCGAGTATCTGCGTTATCATTACCACACATGGAACACAGCCGACCGATTTATCGTCAACAACTTCAACCAGCTCAATTACGTTATAGCTCGTTCGCTTGAGGCTCGCGAAGACCTTGCCGGAGTTAATTATCCGGCAGTTGGTCTGACCGAGGAGGAGAAGGCGGATCATCTGAACCAGATCAATACACTTCTTGCATATTGCTATATGCGCGGCTTGAGCTCTTACGGCGGTCTTCCTATCTACACCAGCAGTCAGGATAAACCCAAAGCACGTAACAGCCGCAAGGAGAACTTCGATTTTATCGAGTCTGCACTTTTGGATGCTATACCCAAGCTGAAGCCTCGCATCTCATTGACCGAAGCTCAGAACGGTTATATCACCCGTGGAACTGGCGCGATGCTTCTTGCTCAGCTTTATTTCAATGCTGAAGTTTATATTGGCGAGGATAAGTTTGCGGATGCCGAAAAGATACTACAGGATATCTATGATGGCAAATATGGCAAATATGAGCTTGACAAGACATGGAGCGGTCCTCATAATTTTGATAATGACCGATCTCCCGAAGCAATGTGGTATGTCCCCTCACAGACAACAAAAAAGGAATTCGACGGTCTTTACAGATTTATGTTTATCGCAGATGCCAAAACATATTTCGACTGCAATGTCTTGAAGAATCCTTACAACGGATATCAGCTTGCTCCTTCATTGGAGAAAGAGGGTGTTGAGCTCGTTTCGAAACTTGGCAGAACCTATGCAAAGTTTCATGATCAGGATCTTCGTAAGAAACCATATGTATATAACGGCAATAAACAGTATGAAGGAATGTTCTGCGTAGGTCTGCAGAAAAACCCGCATACCGGTAAAGTTGCCAAAGGAACCAAACTCCAGAATGGAAAAGAGATGGTTATGGTTGACTACATCAATCGCACCGGCAATAAGAGCGACATGATGGAGGGAGATGAAAACTCCGGTATCCGTCTCGTTAAAATGCCCGTATCCAATTCAGCTGATAAAGATATCCTTTTCGATGCTGATTTCCCAGTGATACGTTTTACTGAGGTGGTGTATAACCTTGCCGAATGTAAATTCCGTCGTGGTGACAAGAAAGGAGCTGCAGAACTGATCAACAGTGTCCGCAAACGCAACTTCGAGGGAGGCGTTGATCCGGATCCTGTGACCGAATCAAATCTTGATCTCTATCGTCTGGCGGATGAATATATGATAGAATTCCTTGGAGAAGGTCACCGTCGTACAGATCTTATCCGTTGGGGACTCTTCACAACGGAGTCCTGGTGGGATCACACCCCGACAGACAACACAAAGAAAGTTTTCTGCATTCCATTGGAGGCAATCCAAGGCAATCCCTTGCTTGAGCAGAACCCCGGTTACTAATAATGAATTAATGAATGCCAAATTAGTTAAGTAATAATATAATGACACTCAATAATATTTTCAAATATAATTTTCTTGCGGCAGGAATGTTGGCGTTTGCGCTGACATCCTGCTCCGAGAAGGAAGTTCCGGTTGCTCCCAATGGATTTGACCGTGATGAAGTGACAATCACCCATCAGTTCGGTAAGAATCTTGCCGGAAGGGTAACTGTTGACGGAGCTCCTCGTGCCGGAGTTGTGGTTAGCGATGGTATAAATGTTGAGGTAACCGATGATAAGGGTGAATATCAGATGTATACCACCCGTCAGCACGTGTTTGTTTCTGTTCCGGAAGATTGCGCGGTCCCTGTGCTTGATGGTCTGCCCAGATTCTACAAGGTACTTGATTTCTCTGTGGATGCAAAGATTCAGCGTGATTTCAATCTGAATTCTTCACCGAAGAAGACAGAATGGACCCTCATGGCAATTGCGGATCCTCAGATCGGGAATGATAACGACGTAAAAGATTTCAGCAATATCATCCTTCCTGATTTCTTCGATTTCTCGAAACCTCAGGGAGAGAATACATTTGGTATCACTCTTGGCGACATTGTGTGGAACAAACCTGATCTTTTCTCAACTTATAAGACACTTATCGGTCGCACTTCAATACCTACGTTCTCAGTGATCGGTAATCACGATCATAACGAGAGCGTGAAGAATGACACTGAGAGTGATGCTGACTTCCGCAATGTTCTTGGTCCGACATATTATTCTGTTAATATCGGAGACTATCATATGGTTGTGCTCGACGATGTGCTTTACAGCGGTGCAACCGGTAGAAACGATTACGCCAATACCATCACACAAGAACAGCTTGATTGGTTGAAGAAAGATTTGTCGTATGTTTCCAAGGAGAAAGGTCTTATTGTGGCGTTGCATATTCCCACAGCTCGTTGGAACAAGCTCAACAATCTGACAAACACGCAGGCTCTCTATGATCTTATCAAGGATTTTGACAATGTGCAGATAATTTCAGGTCATGCCCACAATCAATCCACTGTTGAGATCGCACCGAATATGACTGAATATAATTTTGCTGCGGCTATGGGTGCATATTGGTATCCTCTTTGCAGCGACGGCACGCCTCGTGGATATGGGATGCTTAAATTCAATGGCAATAAACTTGTAGATGTGAAATATAAGTCTGCGGGTCATCCCGATGATTTCCAGATGAAGATATACGCTCCCAAGGATGCAGTGCTCTGTAAACCCGGCAACAACGCCGGCGATCCTTTCGATGAGATTCTTGTGAATGTTTTCTGCTGGTATCCTAAATGGACAGTTGAGATTCAGGAAGATGGCGGCGAATGGAAAACCCTCAGCAATGTGCAGGCTCAGGATCCGGATGTGCGTAAGAGTCTTGTGTATGATGAAGATGATAAGAAATGGTATATTCCCGCTAATCATGGTGGAGCACAGATTGCAACAACCAATCACATGTTCCTTTACAAACCTTCGGCAACATGGAAGAGCGTTACGGTGCGTGCAACCGACCCATTCGGGAATGTCTACACATCTTCTTTGAATAATGATTGATTTCATTGCAAAATAAAATTTAATTATTATATTTGCAAATCGAAACCTTACGAAGCATAAATGAAAAGATTTTCTAAGATAATAGCCTTGTCAGCTCTCCTAATAGGGGGAGGGCTGACAGCTTTTGCCTACCATCCCAAACAAAATCCGATGGTATTTGGCAAGAATCGTCTTTCCATCATTACTCCGACACTTTTGCGTCTGGAATACGCTACAGATGAGAAATTCATAGATGACCCCACGCTGTTCGCATACGACCGCACGTCGATGCTCGCACCCGATAGCATTGATGTGAAGGATCTTGGCAACAACTGCTATGAGATCACAACACCGGCACTGCGTATATGGTACAAAAATGACGGTTTCCCTTTCTCTACCTCCAATCTGAATGTGTTTTACACGCATAACGGCAAGGAGAAGAAATTTACCAATCGTTTCATAACCAAGAACAACCTCGGCGGACCGGTTGAGACTCTGGATCGTGTGAAAGAGGAGATACCGATGAACGATGGTATTCTCAGCAAGGATGGATGGTATATGATAGATGATGCGAGAAGTGATCTTCTTGTGAATGACTGGATACAGCCACGCGACACACAGAAGCATATCCAGGATCAGTATTGTTTCATCTATGGCAATGATTTCAAGGCTGCGCTTGCAAGTCTTGGTGCCATATCGGGGAAAGTTCCCATGACCCGCAAGTATATCCATGGTGTGTGGTATTGCCGCTATTGGGACTATACCTCAGATGAATTCCTTGATATCATCGATGGTTATGACAAGAATGATTTCCCGATCGACAACATTGTGTTCGATATGGGATGGCATACTAACGATGCCAAGGTCGGCACCGGTCATAATGGACATCTCAACTGGAATGGCTATAGCTGGAACAAGGAATTGATTCCAGATCCTGCGGATCTTGTCAAGAAGCTCCATGAGAAAGGTGTGACCGTTTCTCTCAATGACCATCCGCATGACGGGATTCGTCCTCATGAGGATAATTATGCTGATTTTGCCAAAGCGCTTGGTGTGAAAGACGGTGAGGTTCCCTTGTTTGATCTTTCCGATAAGAATTACATGCAGAAATTCTTCCAGTATGCACATAAACCATCGGAAGACATTGGCGTGGATTTCTGGTGGCTCGACTGGCAGCAGAATTATCTCTATCCTTACGTTCATGGTCATAACTCGACATCATTGCAGTGGATCAATGAGCTTTATTATCGCAATTCAATGCGCGAGGGAAAACGTGGAGCCGGCTATAGCCGTTGGGCAGGATGGGGCGACCACCGTCATCCGATTCAGTTCTCCGGTGATGCTCAGGCAAACTGGCCTATGCTTGCCTTTGAGGTGAAGCTTACCGCATGCTCGGGTCAGGGTGGATGTTACTATTGGGCTCATGATATCGGTGGATTCAGAGGTGAGCCGAATCCGGAGCTGACAACTCGCTGGACTCAGTTTGGCGCTCTTTCGGCAGCACTGCGTGTGCATTCCACAAAAGACAAGAAACTTGACCGTCGTCCGTGGATCAGTGGAGACAAGGAGACAAAGGCGATGCGTAAGATGTATCATTTCCGTTCGCAGCTGATGCCTTATATCTATAGTAATGTATGGCATACACACAACACTATGGTGCCTCTCAACCGCTCAATGTTCATTGATTTCGGTGACCAGAAAGAATCTTTCGACCAACCTCAGCAGTTTATGTTTGGAGATGTGTTGATGGCTGCGCCTATTACTTCTCCCGGCGAAGGTCCCGACAAAGTGGCATCTCAGAAAGTATGGTTTCCGGAAGGGGAGGTGTGGTATGATTATTTCACTGGAGAACGGTTTGACGGAGGTCAGACTCTCGATATCTCCAAACCACTCGATGAGTTTCCTCTTTACGTGAGAGGTGGTCATATCCTTGCAATGCAACCTTACACATCGCGTCCGGCAACAACTCCGTTGACAAAGCTTGAGCTCACTGTTTATCCTGCGGCTTCAGACGTTGACAATACTTTCGAGCTATATGAGGATGACGGTATCAGCCTTGATTATAAGGATGGCAAATATGCTGTTTCAAAACTCAACTATTCTCAGAAAGGGAATAAGGCGATTGTCACTGTAAATCCTTCTGAAGGAGGATATGATGGTCAGGTTGAGAAACGGGCATATATGGTTCGTCTGCCCAAAGCTGATGTAAAGGCAGGTGTAAAAGTGAATGGAAAGAAGGCTAAAGTCACAACGGATAAAGATGGTGTTTCCATCGTTGAGATTCCCTCAACAGATGTTCGTAAAACTGTGACTGTTGAATATTCCATTTAAACCATTTCGTGGTTCGTGAATCTGAATATTATAACATATAAATTTTTTATCATGAGAAAAAGCATTCTCTTAATCGCTGCGGCATTGTTCGCAGGTAGTTTTGCTCTTCAGGCAGCAAAACCGAAAGTGATAGCTCATCGTGGTTATTGGAAAACCGCCGGAGCTGCTCAGAATTCAATTCGTTCACTCGTAAAGGCAGACTCAATTGGATGCTATGCCTCCGAGTTTGATGTGTGGATGACACCCGACAGTGTCCTGATCGTGAATCATGATCCCACTATCAATGGTGTTGAGATCCAGCGCACGCCTGCTGCCGAAGTTCGTAAGCAGAAACTTGCAAATGGAGAGACAGTTCCTACACTCGATGAGTATCTTAAGACTGCCGCTGGCTTAAAGACACGTCTCGTTCTTGAACTTAAGACCCATGACAGCCGTGCGAGAGAGAAAGCTGCTGTGAAGAAAACTATCGAGATGGTTAAAAAATATGGTCTTGCCGATCGCACTGACTATATAGTATTCTCGAAAGATGCGTTCAAACAGTATGTCAAGGCAGCTCCCAAAGGAGCAAAAGTATATTATCTGAATGGCGACTATGTTCCCTGCCAGATAAAATATGCAAAGGGAGCCGGTATCGACTATTCTCTAAAAGTGATGAAAAAGCATCCGGAATGGATTAAGGAATGTCACGAGAAAGGACTTGAAGTGAATGTCTGGACTGTTAACGAGCCCGAAGATATGAAATGGTGCATCGAACAGGGTGTCGACTACATCACAACCAATGAGCCCGAACGCCTCCAGGAAATGCTGAAATAACATTCTGTTGTCTATATATAATAAAAAGAGCAGGCATCGAAAGATGCCTGCTCTTTTTGTATTAAAAACCATTAACTATTAATTATTAACCATTAATTATTAATTGGTTTACTCGTTTTCATATCTGATTCCCACGATATCCCAGTCAACGATATCCCAGAGGGAATGGAGATAATCGGCGCGACGGTTCTGGTAGTCGAGGTAATAGGCGTGTTCCCACACATCGAAGGTAAGGATCGGCTTTAGTCCCTGTGTCATAGGATTTGACGCATTTCCACCTTGTGTGATGAATAGGGTACCCTTGTCATCTGCGGAAAGCCACACCCATCCCGAACCAAAGAGAGTTGCTCCAGCCTCTTCAAACTTCTTCTTAAAGGCATCAACGCTTTCAAACTGGCTTTCTATTTGTTCCCGAAGTGCTCCAGATGGTTCTTTAAGACCATTCGGTGAGAACTGGAAGAAATAGAAGATATGGTTCCAAGCCTGCGCGGCATTATTGAAAAGTTTACCCTCGCTTTTGCAGATTATTTCTTCAAGCGACATCTCATCGAAAGGAGTTCCCTCTATCAGAGAATTGAGAGTATCGATATAAGCTTTCTCATGTTTGCCGTAATGAAAATCTATTGTGGTGGCAGAGATAACCGGCGCCAAAGCATCAGGCGCATAAGGAAGTCTTGGCTGTGTAAATTTCATATTGTTATCAATTGGTTATATGGTTTATACTTATACATATATACTTAATAACAAATAATCCCTGATCACAGTTTGATTCCTTTTTAATTATCGATACTTAACAATATATCAGAGTTCTCAAGTTCTGAATTTATGATCAGTCGAAGATGGCGTCCCAGTCTTTCCAGACGGGTTCGTAGCCGTGGGCGCGGATGGCGGCGGACACGTCGGCGGGGGAGCGGTCGTCGCTGACTTCGAATTGTTCGAGCGCTTCGGGAGAGGTGGCGTAGCCTCCGGGCTCCGTCTGACTGCCGGCACTCATCGATGTCACTCCGAGACGCATGATGTTGTCGCGATATTCGGGTGCCTCACGGGTAGAGAATGAGATGTCAATATCGTGATCAAAGATGCGGAATGCAAAAGTGAGTCTTGCGAGTTCCCGGTCGTTAATTACTACCTTAGGCTGATAACCGCTTTCCGAGGGTCGCATTCGCGGGAAATTTACTGAAAAACGTGAGCGCCAGTAGCGTTTCTGCAGATAACGGAGATGTCGCGCCATCATTACGGTGTCGGCACGCCAGTCTTCGAGACCTAACAAGACTCCCATTCCGATTTTGTGGACTCCGGCTTCTCCCATTCTGTCAAAACCGTTGAGACGCCATTCGAAGTGGCTTTTCATTCCCTTTGGATGATATGTCTTGTATGCTTCCCTGTGATACGTCTCCTGAAAACAAACCACTCCGTTTAACCCCGATTTTGTTAAACGATAATAGTTGGCGGCTTTCATCGGCTGCACCTCAATGGTGAGATTGTGGAAATATGGGCGGCACACGTGCAGCACGTTCTCAAGATATTCCACGCCACAAAGCGATGGATACTCTCCCGATACAATCAGAAGATTTTCAAACGGACCAAGTTTCTTGATTGCCTTGCATTCATTCTCCACCTGATCCATGGTGAGAGTGGTTCGTGTGAATGGATTATCGTGATTGAAACCACAATACACACATTTGTTGGTGCATGCATTCGATACATACATCGGTATGTACATCGAGATTGTATTCCCGAAACGTTCCAATGTGAATTTACGACTCAGTTGAGCCATCTCTTCAAGAAATGGGTCGGCAGCGGGAGAGATGAGTATTGCAAATTCTTCAGGAGTGAGAGGTTTGACATTGCGACGGGCTTTTGCCAGAACCCGACGCACATCCGCCTCAGTGGCGTTGTCAACGAGAGATATGGTGTCGTTCCAGTCATAGCTGCCGATTTCATCGGCAAAGCCATGACCGAAAACAGCTTCTTTGGTTGGATCGCTTTTAAATTCTACTTCTTGCATTCTGATTCTATATTCTGAGAGATGCGCATAGCGCAGAAATTGGGTCCGCACATGGTGCAGAAGCGATCGTCGGCGTCAGGAGCGTCTCTCCTTGATTCAAGATAATATTTCTTTGCCTTCTCCGGATCGAGTGATAGGTTGAACTGATCTTTCCAGCGGAAATCATAGCGGGCTTTGCTGAGCGCGTCATCGCGCACATTGGCTCCGGGGAATCCTTTGGCAAGATCGGCGGCATGAGCAGCAATCTTATATGTTATCACACCTTCACGAACATCTTCGAGAGTCGGGAGTGAAAGATGCTCTTTCGGTGTAACGTAGCAAATCATGGCAGTGCCGAGATTTGAGATAATGGCAGCTCCGATGGCTGATGTGATATGATCGTAGGCAGGGGCGATATCTGTTGTTAACGGACCGAGTGTATAGAACGGGGCATCGCAGCAAACATCTTTCTGCTTTTCCATATTTTCCTTTATCTTATGCATAGGCACGTGTCCCGGACCCTCTACAAGCACCTGGACATCATGTTCCCAAGCTTTCTTGGTAAGTTCTCCAAGCACTTCGAGTTCAAGGAACTGAGCGCGGTCGTTGGCATCATGGGTTGATCCCGGACGCATACCGTCGCCAAGAGATACCGCAACATCGTATTTATTGAGAATCTCACAAATCTCATCGAAATGAGTGTACAGGAAACTTTCCGAATCATGAAGCACACACCATTGAGTCATGATTGACCCTCCGCGAGATACGCAGCCGGTGAGACGTTCCTCAACGAGTTTGGCGTGTTCGCGGAGCACGCCGGCGTGAATCGTGAAATAATCCACACCTTGTTCGCATTGCTCGATGAGGGTGTCGCGGTAAATTTCCCACGTAAGTTTCTTTACATCTCCATTGACCTTTTCAAGTGCCTGATAAATTGGAACCGTTCCCATCGGCACCGGACAATTGCGGATGATCCATTCGCGTGTCTCATGGATATTATCGCCTGTGGATAGATCCATGAGTGTGTCGCCACCCCAGTAGCAGCTCCATACGGCTTTTGCAATCTCCTCTTCAATGCCTGAAGATAGGGCAGAATTACCGATGTTTGTATTCAGTTTCACACTGAATGCAGACCCGATGATCATCGGTTCAGCTTCCGGATGGTTTATGTTTGCAGCGATTATGGCACGGCCGGCGGCTATCTCATCGCGCACAAATTCAGGAGTTATATGAGTCTTGATGCCGCGAGCCTCATTGTCAAGATTCTCTCTTATGGCAACGTATTCCATCTCCGGCGTAATGACTCCCTTACGAGCATAATGCATCTGGGTGACACACTTTCCTTCCTTAGCCTTACGGGGTTTATGTTGCACCGGGAAGCGCAGGGAGTCGAGAGATTTATCATCCCGTCGCATGCGACCATAGTCACTTGTGATATCCGGAAGAACTTCAGTGTCATTACGCTCCTCAACCCAACATTCGCGGAAGCGCGGAAGTCCCTTATTGATATCTATATTGATATCGGGATCAGTGTACGGACCGGAAGTATCATATACCGTTATATCCTCGTTGGGGTATTCCACCCGTTTGCCATCTTCAATCTTTACAGTGGGGTACTGATGAATCTTGCGCATGCCGACACGCACGCCCGGCATTTTGCCTTCAACATATATTTTTTCCGAATTGGGATATGAAGAGACGTCGATATTTTCTATTTTCATGTTATTGTCGTTTTTGTTCTTGCGATTGAGCAGAGTGTTTTTATTGCGATTTAGCTATTAAGGAATGACGTGAGCGGACTTGTGGCTTGTGCGCAGGTAGAGACTGCACCGAGTCCGGCATTGAAAGCGTCTCTGCCGGCACGCACTGCATCTCTGAATGCTTTTGCCATGAGCACCGGATCGCCAGCCACTGCAATGGCAGTATTGACAAGCACTGCATCGGCACCCATCTCCATGGCTTCAGCTGCATGGGATGGAGCTCCAAGACCGGCATCCACAATCACCGGCACACGACTTTGTTCGATAATGATTTCGAGAAGGTCGCGGGTTACGAGACCTTTGTTCGTGCCGATTGGAGCGGCAAGCGGCATCACCGCTGCCGAACCGGCTTCCTCGAGTAGTTTGCAAAGCACGGGGTCGGCTTGTATGTATGGCAGCACAGTGAAACCATCTTTAGCAAGTTCCTCTGTTGCCTTGAGTGTCTCTATCGGATCCGGCATGAGGTATTTGGGATCGGGATGGATCTCGAGTTTTATAAAAGATGTGCCGAAAATTTCGCGGCTCATCTGAGCTGCAAGCACAGCTTCCTGCGCGTTCCGCACCCCGGAGGTGTTCGGAAGCAATTGCACATGATCGCGGTTTATATGAGTGAGCATTTCATCTGTAGCCTCATTCATCATGTTCACGCGCTTCATTGCCACTGTGATCATCTGAGATTCAGATGCCTTGATGGCCTCAAGCATAATGTCGGGAGAGGCAAACTTGCCTGTTCCCACAAAGAGGCGAGAGGTAAATTCCCGCTCTCCAATTTTTAAAATATCCTGCATATTATGTTGTTCTATTGTTGTTTTCATGGTGTGTCGTTCACCGCCTAAACTTTCTTCTCATAAGGTTCGAGGAGGCGAATAAATTCCTCGGTCGCAGCCTTTATATCGGGGGCAAAGGCTATTGCGCCGCTTACTGCCAGACCATTTACTCCGGTCTCCATTAGCGGCACAACATCTTCCGGTCGGATACCGCCAACCGCAACTGTGGCTATGTTGATTTCCCGTTGACGCATATCCTCGCAGATGGCTCGTATGCCATCAAGTCCAAGCACCGGCGCGAGATTCTTTTTAGTTTCAGTAAACCGGTATGGTCCGATACCTATGTAGTCGATGTCGAGAGCACGAACCGCCATAACATCTTCAATTGTGTTTGCCGTTACACCGATCACAGCTGCCGGTCCAAGAACCAGACGGGCTTTGGAGGGCAGCATATCCATCTTACCGAGATGAACGCCTCCGACATCGAGTGTTTTTGCAAGTTCGACTCTGTCGTTGAGAATAAGGAATGCCTCTTTGTCAAGACACATGGGCTTGATCTCTTCCATCGCTTTTGCTATCTCTTCATCGGTGGCATCCTTCATCCGCACCTGTATCCACCTGCATCCACCCTCAAGCACTTGACGCACTTGTTCAACTACTGAAACGGGTGATGATGTTGAAGTTATATATTGTAACATTTCGAATAATGTTTAATGTGTAATCAGTAATGTTTAATTAAGGGAGGAGAGAAAGCTGTCGATGTCTTTCCAGACGCATCCCAACATCGCTGCCCCGGCGAACCCCGAAGCTTGGAGTATAGAGAATTTTGACGGATCCACGCCTCCTAATGCTATAACGTTTTTACCCTCTATTTTTCCTTTTATCTTCTCCAAATCAAATGCCGATTGATAGCCGGGTTTGGAAAGTGAATCAAAAATAGGGGATAACGTCACGTATTCAAACCTGTCTGAATCCTCAAGTTCATTCAATGTATGGCATGAGCGAGAGATGGAATGAGCGGTGGAAGGGGCAACAGGACAGCGAGAGTTGAGATGCACTCCTCCAAGATTAAACTCATTGATAAGTTCAAAATGACCGTGAAGCTTAAGCCTTTTGCGAAAAACGTATGGGATATCTTCAATAAGGTTTTTGATATCGCGCAGGGATGCCCCCGGCTTGCGTATATGCACAAAATCAATTCCTCCTTCAAGAAGCTGCTCTATTTTCGCAGCTTCATCAGGAATCATCTCCGGTTCGGTTATCACTATCTTCAAGAACTTATTCATCCCTATTGCTATTTTAATTTGCGAGGATTGCAGCTTTCTCAGCCACCGAATGCTGCAGAAATGATAGTCACGGAATCTCCCTCCTGAAGTCGGGTTATTTCCCAATTTTCATGTTTGACTATCTTGTTGTTGAGAGCAATCGCTGTGCCACCGGGTTTAACGCCGCGCTCTTTCATAAGTTCGGCGATGGTAAGATAATCTGAGGAAAGATCAATATTCTGATTGTTTATAGTAATTCTCATAAATTTCGTGTTATAATGTGGTGCGTTGTGTGCAACCGGTTATAAATTCAATCCGCATCAAACGAAGAAATCCAATGGTCCCGGACCATTCATCACTTGAAGTGTTGCAGCTGAAGCTATCGCTTTGTCTATAAAGATTTTTGCCTTTGAGATAGCTTCGGTAAGACTTTCCCCTTTGGCGAGACCGCAAGCAATGGCGGAAGAGAGGGTGCATCCTGTGCCGTGTGTGTTTGGAGTCTCTATTTTATGCGATTCAAATGATGTAAACGTATCTCCGTCGAAAAGATAATCGGCAGCTATGTCGGTTGAAGAGTGACCTCCCTTCAGCAATACGGCATGTGCTCCGGTTTTCTCAAGAAGCAGTTCACATGCTATGTGTGGATCCATTTCGGAAGTATCGGAATGTAAGAAGACGGAAGCTTCTGAAATGTTTGGTGTCATTACCGTTGCCAGCGGAAGAAGGTATTCAATAAATGCCTCGATAGTATCATTTCCGGGAGCAACAAGAGATCCGCCATTTGTTGCGACCATAACCGGGTCAACAACTAAGTTGTGCACATCGTATTCTTTTAATTTTTCCGCCACTCTTTTAATAATCTCTGGGGAGGGTAACATTCCTGTCTTTATCGCATGAGGACGCATCACTTCAAAAACGGCGTCTATCTGGTCATCAAGCATTGATAAAGAAACCGGCTCAACGCCAAATACTTTTCGCGAATTCTGAGCAGTTACGCCGGTGATGACCGTAGCTCCGTACACTCCGAAAGCGCAGCAGGTCTTAAGATCTGCCTGTATTCCGGCACCTCCTGTATTGTCTGAGCCGGCGATGCTTAATACTATCTTTTGTGTCTTCATGGTCCAGACAGCTTGTTAGTCTTGTTCTTCCGGTGGCAATGCTGAAGATATTGATTCCCTGCATTGCGACATAAGCAATTTGGTATTGAATCCTCTTTCTCCCGGATAAATAGGTTTATGTATTGTCAATTTTATAGTTGTGGGAGTCATATTATAGGTCATTCTCGGCATAGCCTTGAAGCTGCCGTCGATTGTGACCGGCACAACGGGAAGCTTGAACTCTGCAGCAAGCATAAAGGCTCCTCGTTTGAAAGGGATCATTTTCCCATCCCAGCTGCGACTTCCTTCGGGAAAGATTACCAATGACATGCCATGCTTCAATGTTTGCTCAGCTTCGGAAATGGTTTCCTTAATTCCAGCCACGCTTGAATCATCAACAAAAACATGTCCGGCGCATTTGCATGCCCAACCAACCATTGCGATTTTTTCAAGACCTTTCTTCATCAGCCATTTGAAATTATGGTTGAGGTATCCGTAAATTGCCCAGATGTCGTAAGCTCCCTGATGATTGGCTACGAATACGTAGGATGTATTGGGGTCAATGTTTTCTCTACCTTTGACTTCAATACGCATAAGAAATATAAAACATGTAAATCTTGACCACCAGTGAGGAGGATAATATCCCCAGAAGTCTTTGTTGCCGATCAACGATCCGATAGCGGTGATGATAGCTGTAATGAATGTCACCACTACAAATATGGGTCCTGCTATCAGCCATTGATAGACGAAATATAATGCTTTGACTACACTTTTCATGAATATAAGTAAGTATTGAAAATTAGTTTATAATAAGTAAATGCAGAGCTTATTTAAATTTTGAATCTTTTGGATGCTTTCCCGCTTTCTCAGCAGTCACATAGCCCGCTATGCTCCTTCTTCGAAATCAGGAAATCATCTCAAAATCTCCTAAAATTTAATATAAGCTAATTTCCAACACTTACTTAAAATCAAATTTCTCCAATCACAAAGTTACAAAATATTAACCACACATAAAAATAACACAGCATCCGATTTCATAAACTTATAATAAAAGGCACCCTCGGCATAGATGTCGAGGGTGTGAAATAGTGTGGCTAAAAATAGCAACGGTACGTTTTATCAGTCGTGATGATAGTCAGTTTCGAGAAAATCATAGCCGGAATCTAATACTTTGCGAAATTGCTCTTGTAATCTTGCGCGGGTGGTTTCCTCTCCGTTAACGAATATTTTTGCATTTGGAGGAAGATTGCCTCCTGCCAGATCAGCAAGCGGATCTTGGAGATGACGGAATTTCCCGCGGAGGTATTTAATGCGGTCTTCTTTGTGATACCAGTCATCTCTCTGCATGCCGGGAATATCAACATCCGTCATTTCAACGCCATTGGCTACGAATGAATGTATGCCCGAAGATTCAGTTGCCTCCAGAATTAAACCGGGCAATCCTCCAAATTTCCAAGGACCGTCATGAACCGGTATCTCAGGAGCGAACCATACCGTCCAGTTGCGTCCGTGATAAGAAGAACGAGCCATCACGCATTCATAATCGAGCACAGTTTTTGTTGAATCACTATCAATCTCCCATTGCATTTCACTGAATGGCTCTTTGTATACGGCAAATTGATCATTGTAATCATCATAGATTGTTTTCTCCTGTTTGCTGAAATCTTTAAAGATATACATGCTTACCGAACGGTTGGGAACCTCAGAACCTCGTCCCGACTCCATCAATTGTGCTGCCATACTCCCGTAGGCTTTGCATGCGGCATCATCTTTTGAATTAATGTCCATCCATAGTGCCGTGGGGTTATAAAACATGGACTCTTGTTCTCCGCTCAATAGTATATATTCATCCTTTCGGACATCATCATTCATTTTTACTACATAGTCATATCCGACCTTTATTTGCGCCTTTTGAGCAAATAATGGTGAAAAAGATAAGAATACAATCAGAAACAATAAATATCTACTCATGTTTGTAGGTTTTAAAGCAAAAATAGATAAAATCTGCTAATATACTCTCAACATTTGTTGAGAAATTTTTTTTTAAAAAAATTATTTAGTAGCACATATGGTTGCCTTTGCCATATGTGCGTTCGATTTTGAACCGACATCCTTCGTCAATCAGGCATTCTGTGATTTCTTTGAAGCAATTCCTGACGTCTGTAAATGTAGGATTGATGATTGTATCCCAGTCCTCCATACATTCTCCGATGAATTTCGGAAGCTGATGATGCTTCACACGATGATGCCGCGCCATTTTTTGAGAATCTTCAAGATTCACGACCGCTGCAGTAGAGCAATTATATTCCGGTTCTTCATAGTCAAGGAGATCCATGCAGACTACGAGTTGTCCCGTTAGGTTGAAACCGACAATTATCTCCATTATGATGGGCTGGTCATCATCTGAATTCAATATATGACAGCAGGGTAAATACAAGCTGTCGCTGATATGTTTTCCCATATTGATTGAAAGATTAAGCCCGAAACCATTGTTTGGGTTTCGGGCGTGGTTTTAGTAAGTTCGTTTCTTAGAAACTGTTTAAATTTATTACGAAAAAATTATTATAAAGAATCTTTCGGGAATTTTGAGGTTCTTTTTGGCTGCTTCCGCCAAGTTTACTAATCTCAACCGGAGGCCTACCTCCGGACCCATCACCAGCATGTCAATGTATTCTTTGCTCCCAACTGCTGTGATACGAATACGTTTGGACGCACCACGGGCTGTCAGGGCATTTCTGCGGTTGAAAAATGTTGGTGGAAAAAACTATGCGCACCTCATATCCGCGCTGCCGGGAGGGGCAGTACCGCCGAACTTGCTGTTGTTGAGATGTAGATGCTTCATAGTTAAAAATGAAGTAATTAAATTGTATGAAATGAGTCGCGCCACAATAGGCTTTTACCCACTATGGCGCAAAGATAACGATAAATCTCGATTATTTCAAATTTTTACTATTTTTTTTGTGAAAATCTTGGTAAAAACATTGGAACCGAATTACGTTGACGCATCGCCGAACTTGAAAAACAACTTGAAACTACCGGACATAAACTTGCCGACAAACGCGACAAGCTCAAGCTCGCCGACCGGCAACTTGCCGAGCTTCAGGATGAACTTGACTCTCTCACCGAAAAACGCGACGATGTGCAAACAGAGTACAGCGAACTAACCGAGAAGAAACAGGAACAGATACGCATGAGGCTGACGGATGCCATCTTTGCGAGGATGGTTGTCGATGTCCGCTCTGTGATTGAATCCATGCCGTCGGAACTGAAATCCGATTTAGACGGAAAATTTCTGACTGCAATCGCCGAGCAGCCCAACGAGATTCTGAAGTGTGCGATGTATCTGTTTCTCGGCTATCTCGATGGCGCGACCCAATTCGCCCAGTCATGCGGAGGTGGTGGTGGCGACACATCGCTCCCTTGGGGTCGCAATCCGGATGAAGACGACCGCTGCTTCGCCTACCGTTGCATGATGCAAGCCCACAAGATGATGAAACCATCTCAGCCAAAACGCAGTGTAGGCGCAAGACGTTAAATTTTATTTATGGCTGGCAATCAAATTATAACAAAAATTGATTAACTTTGTAATTGGAGAAACTATAAATATCTGAAAATGGCCACAAGGTTAAATACAAATGGCTGACGAAGCCAACAACCAATCAAATTCCGAAACTCCCAAGCAGTCGTTGCAGGTTCGGTCAGCCCTCAGATAACTGCCGCCTGAGTTTATTTGTTTTTGAGTATGACTCTAAAAGACTACATATCTGAGTTAAACAAGCAGTTCCGCACTGGAATCGCTCGTGAACATAGCTATAGACCGGCACTACAGCAGATGATGTCGGCAATATTGCCGGATATGGTAGTCACAAATGAGCCTCCTAGAATTGAATGTGGCGCTCCTGACTATATCATTTCTCGCATATCGGATAATACCCCGGTCTTTTTTATCGAAGCTAAGGACATTAATGATTCGGATCTTGAAGGACGAAAACAGCATAAATCACAATTTAACCGATATAAGGAGTCTCTTGACCATATAATATTCACAGATTATCTTGACTTTCATTTTTATGAGAATGGAGAATTTAAGAATAGCATACGAATAGCGAATGTCGCCGGAGGAAAAATTGTCGGTATTGTTTCAAATTTCGACAATTTTGTGGAGACAATTAAACATTTTGCTAATTCAGTACCACAAAAGATAGTATCCGCCGGAAAGCTTGCCTCGATAATGGCATCGAAAGCACGATTATTAGCGGAAACTGTTAAGCGAGTGTTGGATAATGAGAATGATTCTGCCAGCCTCCAACTTATTGGACAATATGAGGCGTTCAGAAGAGTTCTTATCCATGATATTACTCACGAAAGTTTTGCTGACGTTTATGCTCAAACGATAGCATACGGAATGTTTGCAGCGAGAATGCATGATAAAACCCCTGAGGATTTCTCCAGACAAGAAGCGGCAACATTGATTCCTAAAACTAATCCGTTCCTTCGTCAAATATTTCAAAGCATAGCTGGTTATGACCTCGATGAGCGAATTGCATGGATAGTTGATGATTTAGCTCTTTCGTTTGCCGCTACCGATATGTCTAAAATTCTTAAAGGTTATGGTAGTAACAATCGGCACTCAGACCCTATGATTCATTTCTATGAGGACTTCCTTGCTTCATACAATCCGAAATTGAGAAAATCTAAGGGAGTATGGTATACGCCCTCTGCTGTTGTGAGTTTTATAATAAAATCTGTAGACGAAATACTGAAAAGAGATTTAGACCTTCCAAATGGACTTGCTGATTATTCTGAAATTGAGCATGAAGTAATAAATGAGAATTACAATCCTAAGGTCAAAGGTAGTAAACGCACTAAACTTGAAAAATATCATCGTGTGCAAATACTAGATCCTGCCGTCGGAACAGGTACTTTTTTGGCTGAGGCTATAAACTGCATATACAATAAATTTTCAAATATGCAGGGAATGTGGCAGGGTTATGTTGAAAAGCACCTGCTCCCTCGTCTCAATGGTTTCGAAATTCTGATGGCTCCTTACGCAATAGCGCATCTTAAATTGGATTGGATTTTGAATTCAACAGGTTATACTCACACTATTGATCGCAGAATAAGAATCTATCTTACAAATTCATTAGAAGAGCATCATAAAGATATAGGCACACTCTTCTCAATGTGGCTGAGTCAAGAAGCGAATGAAGCAAGCCGAATAAAACGAGATACACCAGTTATGGTAATTCTTGGGAATCCGCCATACAATGGATCAAGCACAAACAATGGTCTGTGGATAACAAATTTGATGAAGTCATATAAAAAAGAACCCGGCGGCAAAGATCATTTGAAAGAGAGAAATCCTAAGTGGCTTAATGACGACTATGTGAAATTCATCAGAATGGCACAATATTTCTTAGAGCAAAATGGAGAAGGTATATTGGCATATATCAATCCACATGGATTTCTTGACAACCCAACATTCCGAGGAATGCGATGGGAGCTGCTTCGTGTGTTTGATTCGATATATACGATTGATTTGCATGGCAATTCTAAGAAGAAAGAAACAGCGCCTGATGGCAGTAAGGATGAGAATGTATTTGACATCATGCAGGGTGTAAGTATAAACTTTTTTATAAAAACTGGCAAAAAGAAGAAAAACACCCTCGGACGATTATTTCATTACGATTTATATGGTAAAAGAGAGTCCAAATATTCATTCTTGTACAATAACAATATCACTACCGTTCCATATACGGAGCTGAAACCACAAACACCGATGTATTTCTTTGTGCCAAAAGATTTTGGCCTTGAAAAGGAATATAAGAAGGGTTTTGCGATTAATGAACTCTTCACAACATGCTTGTTGGGCCCTAATTCTCATAGAGATGATTTTGCCATCGCATTTGACAAAGAAACCGCATCTATTAGAATAAAAGACTTTCTTGATAGGTCTATCACCGACGATGAAATCCGAAAGTTGTATTTGATTAAAGATAATAGAGATTGGAAACTTTCACAAGCCCGGATGATGGTTAAAGTCAATGATTGTCCTGTAATTTGTTTATATCGCCCGTTTGATTATAGGTGGATGTTATATGGTGACTACGCATTCGATTATCCTCGTCCACAAATCAATAATCAACTAATTGATGAAAATAATATAGCGTTAATAACCACCCGTCAAACGAAAGAACATTTTGGGGTCTTTGTATCCAAAGTTCCTTTGGGTCAGCATAAAATAGTCACACCTTATGACGGTAGCTACATTGCTCCATTATTTTCCTTTTTAGATACCAATGGTTCATTAGAAACAGAATCAAAAATATTGAATTATCGTATAGATATTGTTGAAAAAGTTAACTCCCGAATCGGCAAAGATGTAGAGGCGATGGAACTTTTCGATTATATTTATGGGATGCTAAATTCTCCAATTTACATAAATAGATACAAAGAGTTTTTAAAGTTAGATTTTCCACGAGTACCATATCCCAAAAATATTGGCGAATTTAATCAAATATCGGAGATTGGAAAGAAATTACGCGAGTTGCATACTATGGTAAATTCTTCAACTTGGATAGTTGAGGTCGGATATCCAATTGTGGGAAGCAACTTAGTTGAGAAAGTTGAATTTAAAGACCTCCGCGTATATATAAACGAAACGCAATATTTTGACAATATTCAGGAAAGTATGTTTAACTATTATATTGGCGGTTATCAACCTGCTCAAAAGTGGCTCAAAGACAGAAAAGGCCGAAAACTCTCATTTGAGGATATTCGCCATTACCAGGAAATCATATATTCTCTCTCGGAAACCAGTAAAATCATTTCCCAGTTTTATGAGAAATAAATTCTTATACATCGAGTGCAATATTGCCTAAACAAATAAGTTCAACCTCAAAAACCGAATGCAAGACAAATTCTTCGCTTTCTAAAAATAATGGAGACACAATATGGATAAACGATATCAAGTATTCATTAGTTCCACTTATTCTGATTTGAAAGAAGAACGTGGAAAGGTTATGCAGACTGTAATGTCGCTTGATTGCATTCCTGCGGGTATGGAATTTTTCACCGCTATTGATTCTGAACAGTTAGAATTTATCAAGAAAATCATTGATGATTGCGATTATTATATTTTGATTATCGGTGGTAAGTATGGCTCAATGACAGAAGATGGCATAAGCTATACCGAACAAGAATACAATTATGCCGTATCAAAGGGTATTCGAGTTCTTGCATTTTTGCACGAAAATATTAATCAATTGACAAGTGACAAAATTGAATTAGACCAAAATAAACGTGAAAAATTAGAAACATTTAGAGATAGGGTTAAGACTGGCCGATTAGTGCAGTTCTGGAGTAATGCAGATGAGCTAAATGGTAAAGTTGCCGTTAGTCTTACCAAAACAATAAAGACATACCCTGCTATAGGTTGGGTGAGAGGGAACACTCCAACAAATGAAGAAACCCTGCAAGAGATAAATGAACTACGTAAGGAATTAGACGAGTTAAGAAACTACAAACGAGAAAAGGAGAACTCAAGTTGTGAAATTGAAGACATAGCAACTCTGGATGATACTATTTCTTTTTCTGGCACTTATGGCGTTCATCGCTCAAATTGGGAAATAACTTTATCATGGAAGAAGTTATTTGGTCTAATATCTCCCTATTTCTTGGAATCACAAAACGACCATTATGCTAAAGAAATAATATCTAAAGTCTTAGTAGAGGAAACCGGTAGAAGTCATACCTATAATCCTGAAATTTGTTCAAAAGATTTCCAAACTATCAAAATACAGATGCGAGTGTTAGACCTAATGCACATTGCATCCGCACAAACTACAACAGGGGGTGATGCCTTGTTCTGGAGGCTTTCACAGAAAGGAGTAAAACTAATGAATAATCTCCGCGTAATCAGGCACTCAAGCATATCTGAAAACGTTGATTAAATTCAATAACTGATATTGTTAACAACTATGTCCCCAAAACAGAATAATTCAGAACGGATAAATCTTATGCAAGATTACAAGATAACATTAAGACTTAATGGTATTAATGAAATCTATACTCATATTCAAAAAGCATACGATTTATATTCTACTGGAAAATTCCATGAAGCATACGGTATAATAGAACCAATCTGTGAATTCATTAAATTAATGAGTGGAATGGGAAATTTCCTTAATTACATCGGAATGTATCAATGCTCACGTATTTTTCAATTAGCAGGAGATATTTGCGGAGAAGCCGAGATGATTGATTTGGCTAGAAAGTACTATGCTATTCACCAATTTTTCGGATTTCAATTAAAATCAGATTTTGAAAAGGAAACTAAAATACAACTTTTCCATTTTAGAAATACAAAAAAATACACTTTACAAAATCTAATAAACAATCAGTTTACCTTGGTCGATCCAGGAATTCAAAATGATATTGTTGATACCCCAATATTGACGTGGTTAGATTGCATGAGTAATACAAATTGTTTACATTCAAAGCATCTTGGCCTATACAAGGAATCTTTTAAGGGATTCCATTCTGTTTCATTTTGCATGGATTCTGCTTTCCGCAAGGCCATAGAAAATACTCTTATGTGGGCACATTACGCCAATTCTCACAAAGGAATTTGCGTAGAATACGAATTGGATAGTTGCGATTTTAGACTAACTACATTAAATCCACTGAAAGTAAGTAGGCTATATAAAGTTTCATATTCAGATAGCAATAGTCAACCTCTTGACTTTACTAATCCAGAAATAGCTTTGAGTTTCAGAAATGGGTTTGCTTATAAGTCTTCTTGTTGGGAATATGAACAAGAGGTAAGGTTAATTTCATATACACTTGAATATAGTCAGCGGTTTGTTCAATACCAAATTCAAACAAAAAATCCAATTAAAGCGATTTATTTTGGCGTTAAATGTTCTTCTCGACGCCGGAACTTAGTCAAGAATATTCTTAGTGGTAGAGGTATTAAATATTATCAAATGAAATTTAATCCTAAGGATATTCATCGACTCATTTTTGAAGAATGTTGAGTTTCTGTTTACTACACAATTATTGAACCATATTATTTAAATATGGATAACGGACAGATTATATTATTTCAGACGCAAGGTGGAGAGACGAAGATTGAGGTTCGGCTCTCAAATGAGACTGTGTGGCTTACTGCCGACCAGATGGCGGAGTTGTTTCAGCGCGACCGTTCAACTATACAACGTCATATCAAAAAAATCTACGATGAAGGTGAGCTGACCGCAGATTCAACTTGTGCATTTTTTGCACAAGTTCAAACGGAGGGGAAACGACAGGTTGAGCGTAAGATTCCCATTTATAATCTTGATATGATTATCAGCGTGGGGTATCGTGTCAACTCGCATCGAGGAGTGCAATTTAGGCAGTGGGCTACTCAGGTGCTGAGGGAGTACATGATTAAGGGATTCGTGCTTAATGATGATTTGCTCAAAAATGCCGGACAAGGGAACTATTTCGACGAATTGTTGGCTCGCATCCGAGACATCCGTAGTTCTGAGAAGGTGTTCTATCGCAAGGTGCTTGAGATTTATGCTCTCAGCATCGACTATGACCCACGTACAGAGATTACCCAACAGTTCTTCAAGACCGTTCAGAACAAGATGCACTTTGCTGCACACGGGCATACCGCTGCAGAGGTAATCTATGACAGAGCCAATGCCGAAAAGGATTTCATGGGGCTGACTTCATGGCGAGGAGCCATGCCAACCAAACATGAGGCTGAAATTGCGAAGAATTATCTTTCGGAAGAGGAAGTTGATATGCTGAACCGTATTGTCAACCTATACCTCGACTTTGCCGAGCTTCAAGCCAAGAGCCACGTCCCGATGTATATGAAAGACTGGATTCAGAAACTCGATGACTTCCTGAAGCTATCGGGGAAGGAATTGCTGAACCATGCAGGAAGCGTATCAGCCGAAGTTGCCAAACTGAAAGCCAATGAGGAATATGATAAATTCCGCGAGCGCACCCAATACCAGCTATCTTCGGTCGAAATCCACTTCCTCGAAGCCTTCGAAGCCGAAAGAAAGCGTCTCGGAGGCAAAGAATCATAACCGACTGGATTGCAAATCCTGTAATGCAAAGTTACAAAATCTTTTCCAATCGCCAATATCCCAGACTGTTAAAACTGCTTGGGTTCATGATAAGTGGGATCATGGGTTCAAACCCTATTTCATCTTTTTCCGAGATGCTATTGCCGCTTCACTTAATTTCGGCAGTAAATTCAAATTATTGCCGAAACTAAGGCAGTTATTCATCTTGCAAAAGCTGGCTTGTCTTTGCCCAGTAGTAAAATGCTTCGGGAAATACTTTTTTCAGTTTGTTCAACTTCCCGGTAAGTGTCGGTGCTATCGTCATCTCCGTCACTACATCAGGCGTTCCGGGATATTTCTCTATTGCAGTGACACCTTTGCGTATACAGGTAGAGATATATGCAGCTTTTGCCGAATCAACAATGGCATGGTCTATATGATAATTTGAGGTGTGGATAAACGATTTGATTTTCTTTATACCATCTTGCAGAACATCGAACTGGCCGATTCCTTCTTTCCCTCTCGTCGCTATAAGAATTGAAGTCTGTAAAATGTCGTCAAATACGGCTTCAAGATTATTAATGTCACGATACGCCATTTCTACCTCAACTATCTGCCGGAATGATTTTGCGGTGACTTCAAGATTATCAACCCTGTCAAACAGTCTTGCTATATCATAGAGTTGTTTTATTATTTCGACGGAGCAGACTTTTTCTTTTTTGTAGTAAGGTATGCCGGTCATGTTGGGCGCAAAAGCCGTAAGTTTGTCGCCAAGTATGTCATCAATCGAAGGCACTTTCACATTTAATGCTTCTCCTTCAATTTCTATGAAAGGACTGACTATGGGAATTTCAACTGTATTCTGATAATGGCAGTCCTCATACAACACATCAAGCAAAATATACCCTTCACCATTTACGCGGTCAGTATATGCCAGTTGGTAAAAGAATTTAGAATGGCTCTTAGGAATATTTTTTCCGGGCGTTTTGCGTTCTACAAGATCTACCTTTGTAAAGCCGAAATCTTTGAAAGATGAAAGATAGCGTTCTATCTCAGTTCCGGGAGGACAGATTATATCTATGTCTATACTCAGACGGTTTGTTGCACCCCCCAGAAGTAGCATGGTTGCCGTGCCACCCTTAAAGTGGAAAGGGCATCCGGATTTTACAAGCATCTCAAGCAGAGAAAGCGCACGGACAACTTTTTCGATTAGCTGGATGTCGTTGTAATTCAGATTTATGGCAACTTTTTCACACCATTCACGTGTAAAACATTCGGTCTTAATCATAATCAATCGTTGTAGTTCAAAATTGTTTCCATGGTTTCCCGTATGCCCCGACGTGAGGCGTAGCGCAACATCTTGGGAGTATTTATTGAGTAGAGTGACAAGGCATTTTGCATGATATAAAA
The DNA here is from genome assembly GCA_902495075.1 of uncultured Porphyromonadaceae bacterium. Lineage (GTDB taxonomy): Bacteria > Bacteroidota > Bacteroidia > Bacteroidales > Muribaculaceae > Lepagella. Next base: position 55,021 of record CABUVO010000016.1, on the reverse strand, counting down.
AGACTCGTCACCTTGTAAATAATAGAAATCCGGATCGGCATTTATATCGACAAGTATCTTTTCCAATGTCGGCATCCTTACACCGTCAATCATTATTACAGGTGATTCAGTTGTCAAAGCCTTTACAATTATTGATTTTTCGCTTAAATCAACATAGTCGGACATAAATTCTGCCGTAGGCTTATGATATGCTTTTATTTTCTTGTCAGTAAGATAGTGGAAAATCGCTTCAGTCGCATCTTTGGGCACCTCGATGTACAAAGTGTTGTTTGCAGAAATGTGGTGTTGCAATGAAGTTATATTGTTACCGGAATATACCATAACATTAATCAGTGGAAAAGCACCCGATACATCGGTATATAAATCACGGAGTTCCTCTGTCAATAATGGCATGAAATTATTTTTGGCATATTTCCCGTACAATCCGCGCGACAACCTTGAAAGATGGTTCTGTTTGATTAGCTTTTTGATATGCCACAACAGCCCGGAATTGGAAATATTCTCCCGGTCCCGGACATAATCTGCAAGTTCGCAAAGGGTAAAGCTGTTGCGATTGCTGGCGAAATTCAATATCAAGTCTGCAGTACTCATGTATCTATAACAAATTTCAGTACAAAGTTAACTTAATTTCGGCAATAAATCAAATCTATTGCCGAAATTAAGCTGAACAAAGATTAGATATCGGTACAAAAATCTGCGATTATAATCTGGTGTGGGTACAAATTTTCGCGATTATAACTGCAATTATTACAAAAAACTGAGTTTAGGGCACAATTCACTGCCTCATACGCCTTGTGAGATTGGCTCCGAAAATCGCTGTGTTCTGCCGGATGGGGCAAAAGAAAAACGCTGAAAATCAAGCGATTTTCAGCGTTTTGCGGTTGAAGTTCGGACTTCTTGGTGATCCGCGTGGGATTGGAATCCAAGACCCCGGCATTCAAAGTTTTTTATAGGCTGTCCTATTTCATAGTCATAGATGGCATATAGCGTCAGTCGCTTAATTCGCCTACGATAGAGACGCCGAGATATTGTTTAATCTCGTCCTGACTCATGCCGCTGCCAAGAAGATACATGAGTTTTGTGATGGCGGCTTCAGCAGTGATGTCGTAACCGGAAATTACGCCGGCTTCAGCAAGCATGTCGCCGGTATAGTAACGTTTCTGCTCGTCACCACCATTCTGGCATTGTGTCACATTGTAAACGATTATGCCACGTTTGACCGCTTCGGAAATCTCATCAAGAAACCATTTCTCAGTCGGAGCGTTGCCGGCTCCAAATGTACGGAGCACAACAGCTTTGATACCGGGTGTAGATAGCTGAGCCTTGACAACATCGTCTGTGATACCCGGATACAGCCACATAACCAACAGAGAGGGATCCATTGCATAGAAAGGTTCCAAAGGAAGCTTCTCCTCATGCCGCATAAGATAAGGCGTGTTGTAAGTTATGTGTAGGTCGATTGTGCCCAAATCCGGATAATTGAAACTTTTGAAGGCATGGAATCCGGTAGAGGTGAACTTGGTTGAGCGGCAGCCTCTTACGATGTAATCCTGGAATGCGATTACAACCTCCTGAATCATAGGGTTGCCATCAGAATCTTTAGCCGCAGCAACTTCCACTGCCGAGATCAAGTTTTGGGTGCCGTCTTCGCGCACATCTCCAATAGGCAACTGGCTGCCTGTGACTACAACCGGTTTTCTTAGATTCCGCAACATAAATGCGAGGGCAGAAGCGGTATACGCCATGGTATCCGTGCCGTGAAGAACAACGAATCCATCATAGTTTTCATAATTATCGGCTATGTCCTTCACGATTGTGCCCCAATACTGCGGATTCATATTTGAAGAATCGATAGGATCCTTGAACTGAACGCTATCTATCTGATAGCCGAGTTCAGAAAGTTTAGGCACATTGTCCATGAGATGCGAGAAATCAAATGGCTGGAGTCCCTGCGGAGTTTCCACCATTCCGATGGTTCCTCCGGTGTAAATTATTAAAATTTTAGGCTTATTCATAATTCTATAATTTTACAGTATTTACTGTTTTGCAGATGAATTTTGAGTTGCCGTTGTGGCGGCAGGTTTAACATCTTCGTAATAATATGGTTTGATACCAAACGTGAAGTGGTTGACTCTAATGATAACAAATATCATGACTATTGCGGAAGCTGCGGTTACGAGCACGAACGGGAAGAGGTCGCTGTGCTGCTGACCGAATATATCGGCAAAGAAATCAACGATTACAGGCACGAGAGATATCGCTATATAATTGGCGACCTGCAGATAGGCAAGAGCCAAAGTGGATTTACGATCGCTAACCACAAGTTCGGTTGCTTTGATATAGAAGATTGGCTGTGCAAGACCATTGCCGAGACCGACAATACCATATGCAGCTATAAACAAAGGATAAGACTTGGTCACCACGAAAAGAAGGAATCCGCCAACCAAGAGTGCTATCGCAACGATAAACGTGGTTTTACGGAATGCCTTCATCACTCCTGTAACGCATAGACCGATAAGGAACATTGCTGCGTAGAAGACTGATGTCACTACGGAAACATCTTCTGTCGACATATGGTAGTCGGGCATAAGATTCGGAAGATAGTATGCAGGTACGGAAGTGGCGAATACAAAGAAGAAGTATGCGAGAAGAAGCCATATTGTACGACCAAGGTAAAAGCCACCTTTCACTTTTTGTCCGGCTGTTGAGAATCCGTCTGCATCCACAGCGGGCACAACAGTTGATGCGGTCTGGGTAGAATCCTGTTTTGCATCATCCGTATTCTGGGATACTCCGTAATCGCTTTTCGGGATCTTGTTGAGGAAAGGTATCAGAATAAGTGATACAAGAGGAATCAGATATACAAGGAACGGAAGGTGCCAGCTTTTTGCTGCGAGAAAACCTACAACAAACGTTGCACCGACGAGAGCTATATTACCGATTGCCGAAATGATACCCATCTGTTTTGTGCGGTATTTTCCAACGAATACGTCAGCAATAAGTCCGGTAGAGAACGGAAGTATGAGACCGCATCCTGCACCGAGCAAACAGCTGAGCCAAATAAGCATTGTCAGACTGTTTGACCAGATCGATAGCGCTCCCGCTACGATATACATTATTGTGCCAAGAGTGATTACCAATACTTTATGCCGCGTCTCGGAAAGTTTTCCCGAAAGGAGCACAAAGGGGATGATGACCAGATTAGGTAAGACCGTCAGCAACTGGATCTTGAAATCCGTAACATCCGGGAATATTGTGCGGAGACTGCCCTCAATCGGGGTTACCGCCAAACCCGGAAGGTCTACTGCAAGAGAGAGAGACCATATGGCAAGCACCACCATCAGCGATATTTGCCCTTTACCTGTTTTGATTTGCATAACAACAATTTTTTAGTGGAACTATTATAAATCAGCTTTTCAGCTTTTAGTCTGTTTCAGATATTCTGACAGTATCTCCGTTGAACACGCCGAGTCCGAGCTTCTGCATTATACCTTTCACTGCAGCCTGAGCTTTAACGGAATTGCCTGCCTCATCGAGTGGAGGAGCAAATGCCGCAACACCAAATACACCAGGCAATACACCAAGAACGCCACCACCAACACCGCTTTTTGCCGGGATGCCTGAAGTGTATAGCCAATCGCCCGTGTTTTGGTAAAAACCTACGGAAGATATCAATGTCGTGATTTTGGGAGCAAGTTCACGAGCGAAGACCTCTTTCTTTGTTACAGGATTCACGCCACCATTGGCGATTGTGGCTGCGCATATACCAAGTTGAGTAGCTGTGACTCCGATGGAACATTGACGAGTGTATAGATCCAGACTCATGTCAACATCATCATAGATTCTGTTGTAGTTCTTCAAGAGCCATGCTATTGAACGGTTGTTGAAGTTTGTTTTAGACTCAGATCTGTATAGTTCATCAAGCACCTGAGATTCACTTCCACATAGATCTGTGAAATTATTTATGATGGCTTCCCATTTTCCCCACGAATCACCTGCCGGTTTTACCATTGAGCAGGCTGTTATTGCTCCCGCATTGACCAATGGCGTAGAGGGATGATCATTCTCAAGAAGAATCGCAAAGATGGAGTTGAATGGCAGACCAGTTGCATCGGCACCGATCTGATCCAACACGGCTTGGGCTCCATATTGTTTCAATACGAGAATTGCAGTCAGAACTTTCGAAACAGATTCAACTCCAAATTTATATTCGGTATCGCCGGCACTGAATGTTGTGCCGTCAGGAAGTGTGAGACTGATTCCGAACAAGTTCGGATCGATATTGGCAAGAAACGGAATGTAATTCGCATTCTTTCCTCCTTGGATGTTTTTGCATTCCGCATATGTTTGTTCCAGGGCTTCTTTTATCTGGGACTTCGTAAGAATTTTTTCCATAGTATAATGTATATAATTTAACTTTCGTTTCGGACTTATTTAAATTTTAAACATCTGGCAGTTATTATGGTTGGCTCTACGGATTGTTTTAACATCCTTTTTAACATATCTTAAACTATTGATTTATGGAGATTTTTTTGTTAATTTTGCGATAAATTTCACGAGGTTGTTGCAAAATAACCCATGATTGTGCAGCATCCTCCTTATATATAACAGGTATGGCAAAAATTGGAAGTGTGATGACTCCGAAAGGTCGCAAGGCGATGCTGCTCGGTAGTGGTGAACTTGGTAAAGAAGTTGCGATTGAGTTGCAGCGTCTTGGAATAGAAGTTATTGCGTGTGATAAATATGCGAATGCTCCGGCTATGCAGATTGCCCATCGTTCGTATGTTTTCAACATGCTTGACGGTGAAGAACTTCGCAGAATTGTCGAGCTTGAAAAACCGGATCATATTATTCCGGAAATAGAAGCTATAGCTACTCCGGTGCTTGTAGAGCTTGAAAAGGAGGGATTTAATGTCACTCCGACTGCACGTGCTGCATGGCTGACGATGAACCGCGAAGGAATACGACGTCTTGCTGCCGAGGAGCTCGGTTTGCCGACTTCTCCCTATCGTTTTGCTTCGACACGTGAAGAATTTGACAAGGCAATCGAGGAGATTGGAATACCTTGTGTTGTTAAGCCGGTTATGAGTTCTTCCGGTCACGGACAAAGCACAGTCAAAAGCATAGAAGATATCGACGCTGCCTGGAAAGAAGCGCAGGAGGGTGGTCGCGCCGGTGCCGGCAGAGTAATAGTTGAAGGTTTTGTGGATTTCGATTATGAGATCACATTGCTGACAGTCAGAAGTGTTTCCGGAACAACCTATTGTGAACCGGTGGGTCATATCCAGGTCAATGGAGATTACCGCTATTCCTGGCAACCACAGCCAATGAGTGAGGCTGCAATTGAATCTGCCCGTGAAATAGCCCGTAAAGTAACGGATGCCCTGGGAGGATATGGCATTTTCGGCGTAGAATTGTTTGTGAAGGGTGATCAGGTAATATTCAGCGAGGTTTCACCTCGTCCGCACGACACCGGAATGGTGACAATGATATCTCAGGATCTGTCGGAATTTGCACTTCATGCTCGTGCGTTGCTCGGACTCCCTGTGCCGGCAATTGAGTTTTACGGACCATCAGCTTCGCGGGCTATTGTTGTTGAGGGAGATTCAAATTGCGTGGAATTTGATAACCTTGAAGAGGTTCTGAAAGAGCCAGGCACGCAACTTAGAATTTTTGGGAAACCGGAAGTTCACGGACATCGACGCATGGGTGTGATTCTTGCAAAGGCTGATACACTTGAGGAGGCACGTGCAAAAGCTTCACGTGCTTATGATGCGCTGAAGATTTCTCTTCATTGATGACGAAGAACATGGATGATAATGTCTACAGATTGCCTTCTCCGGAAGGCATCTGTTGTTTTACAACGGGTGCCAAAGCGGATGGCTTAGTTTCTGCCGGTAGGATTCTCGGTGATAAACATCCAATTCTTCCGGTTCAGACCCATTCGCTTAATGTAGCCGTAGTAACAAACGATAGAGAAACGTTCCAGGATACAGATGCTTTGATAACTCAAATACCCGGGCTTCCTATTGGGGTTCGCACCGCTGATTGCGTCCCGATAATTCTTTATGCCCCGGATATCAAGGCAGTGGCAGTTGTTCATGCCGGCTGGAAAGGCACTTTGGGTGGAATTGTGTCAAAAACGATTGACCGGATGGTGGATATGGGTGCCGACGTGTCGATGTTACATGCAATGTTTGGTGTTTCGATATGTTGCAAGTGTTATGAAGTAAATCCTGAACTGGCAGATAAATTTATAACAGAAGGTTTTGTATCAAATATTTCATATCCCGGCGGATCCGGATCGAGACCTCATCTTGATTTGCAAGGCATGAATGCTAAAAGAATGCGGGATAAGGGAGTGTTACCCGAAAATATCGTTCTCAATAATCTTTGCACCAAAACATCATGTGATGAATCAGGTGCGTTCCTTTTTAACAGTTGGCGCCGCAATCCCGGCACAGCTGCAAGGAATCTAACGATAGTCAGTTTGGTTTAATTAAAATATGATGAACACTATACGGACAGGGGTTTCATGAAAATGAAACCCCTGTCCGTATAGTGTTCACAACGTATTATGCGTTTGCTTCTGTCTCTGCCTCAACATCCGGAGCGATGAGCTTGTATCCTTTGCCATGGATATTGATAATCTCGATGGATGGATCATCCTTGAGTAATTTACGAAGTTTGGTGATATAGACATCCATACTTCTTGCGTTGAAATAATTGTCGTCTATCCAGATTGATTTCAATGCATAATTACGTTCAAGAATCTCATTCACATGCGAACACAGGAGGGCAAGAAGCTCAGATTCCTTAGTTGTAAGTTTTTGGGTCTTGTCATCAGCAATTAGCACTTGCTTCTGAGTGTCGAAAGTGTATTTGCCAATCTTGTAAAGTGTGATGTCTTTATCGCGTTTCCCTTTTACCCTGCGGAGAATAGCCCCAATACGGAAAACGAGCTCTTCCATAGAGAAAGGTTTGGTGATATAGTCGTCAGCTCCGATTTTGAAACCTTCGAGCACATCCTCCTTCAGAGCCTTGGCGGTAAGGAAAATTATAGGCACGTCGCCATTGACATTGCGTATTTCCTGCGCCAGCGTAAAACCATCTTTCTTAGGCATCATTACATCGAGAACACAAAGGTCGTATTTCCCTTTCAGAAATGTTTTGTATCCTTTTTCACCATCAGGGCAGAGGTCGGCGTTAAAGCCTTTAGCCTGGAGGAACTCGCGGAGAAGCATACCAAGGTTCTCGTCATCCTCACATAGCAATATTTTCAATTTCTCGTCCATCATATATAGATTTTATTTATTTCATTTAAAGTAATTGTTAAATGATTGCCATTTTTTCACATTCTTTAATTCTATAACAAACAATATCGGAAAATTCCGCATTATTATTTAACATTTTCAAAAATAGGTTTTAAGATACTTCGAAAATGTTAGTTTTCAAAGTATCTCCTCAGGTCTCTTTATTTGAGATAAGGGGTAGGATGATTACAAATGTTGATCCTTTGCCGAATTCACTTTCCGCCGATATTGTGCCTCCGAAGAGAGTTATCATCTTTTTTACATATGCAAGTCCAAGACCGAATCCCTTGACATCATGTAGGTTGCCTGTTGACACACGGAAGAACTTGTCGAAGATCCTTTTCAAGTCATCCTTCTTGATGCCGATGCCATTGTCTTTGATTCTTATTTCAAGTTGGGTTTCGGAAATATCTTTTGTTGAGATTTCCAGTTGTGGCTCACGCTCTTCGTCCATATACTTCACGGCATTGTCAAGAAGATTGAATATAACATTGGTGAATTGCATTTCATCCACTCGAATCTCCGCATTGTCGGCTTCAAGCATTGTCGTGAGGGAACCTCCGTATTTTTCAACTTTTATCTTAAATGTGTTGACCACATTCGCAATTATATTGTTGGCATCAACTTCAGTGAATTTCAATGCAGAACCGGTGTTGTCAAATACCGACATCTGAAGCACTTTCTCGACCTGGAACCTTAATCTCTTAGACTCCTCTGTGATCACTTCGGAAAGGTGTTGCAGAGAAGTGGGTGATTTCCTGATTGAGGGATCCGAAAGCATTTGTCCGGCAAGTGATATGGTCGAGATGGGTGTCTTCAGTTCATGAGTCATGTTGTTTATAAAATCAGTTTTCATTTCTGTCAGTTTCTTCTGACGGAAAGCTAAAATAATGGTATACAGGAATATTATTAATAATATTAGAGTGAGTATCAGAGTCGGTATAATGAATCTGACTGATGAAAAAATATACGAATGTTTTGTAGGAAACTGAACTTTAAGGTTATAATATGTATCGGAATTTGAAAACAGAGGTATGCTGTACATATTGTGTTTTGCCTTATCCTTATATCCTTCGGTAGAATAGATCAGATTTCCTCTGACCCCATATATTGCGAATGCAAAGGGCACATTTACTCCGTTGTTTGCCAATTCTGTGCGCAGACAATTTCGTATCATGGTTGAATCGGCTCGTTCCATGACAGGTCGAGATCCTGCGTCACGAAGTATGGAGAGGATGACTTCGTTAAGTAATCCCTTCTGATATAGATACTGACTACGTATCACTTCCTGCATGTTTCTATATCTTTCGGCAACATTCTGATTTGCAGGTGGAAATATTTGTGAGGGTTCTATGCGGGATGTCTCTACGGGAGGAGTGTTGGCATAATCATGATAGAAACTTGATTCTATAATGTTTATATCCTGTTCAAGGAAATGAAGAGTCTCTTCTCGTTCCAAAAATTCAGAAGTAGAATATAAAGATCGCATCACACCTTCTGAGAATTGCTCATCGCGCATTTTCACCATATTTTCAAGATACATGATCTGAAAATAGAGCAAAACACCGAAAGTGAGTGCCATTATTATTGTCAAAAGCCAGATAACAGATTTCTTCATACTTTATTAACAAAAAATAACGCTTGGGGTTTAAGAGTATGTTTACTTTTAACACGAATAAGCTAAATGTGCTCTTGGAAATTTTTATTCTAACCTAAGTTAAAAGTTAGCACACACCTAAGGGCTCATCTCTCCCTAATTGTTATTAACATTTAAATGCAAAATTAACATAAAATATTAAATTTGCAATTTCGATACGAATAAAATATGTTAAAATAGGAAAATTTAGTTCGTTTGGCTGATAAATTGAATTTTAGATATTAATTTTGCAGTCAGGAAGTATGACTCAACTTTCGCAAGCGTAAAGTTGAAGTTTATTAGTTTAACCACACTATGCGCAGTTTATGAGTTTATTTGTTTGATGGGAATAAATATAAACTCAGTCATATTCGCATCTGGTAAACTCTTTAACTTCTAAACTTTAAGTTGAAGCTTGCGAAACTTAAATTATTTTATATGTTTTCCTGAATAAATACATTATGAAACAATTATATTTACTTTTACTGGTGTGTCTGACATTTTTGTTGAATGGTTGCAGGGAAGATCCCAAGCCGGATACGCAGCCTAAAGAAGTCAGGCAGATGATTATCATATACGCAGTCAATCACAATAATCTTTCATCAGATCTTGTGGCTAACGAGAACCAAATGCTGCAGGCTATGGGCAATATAGATGCTGATGTCTATAAACTGCTTGTATATAAATATACTTCGAATGGTCCCGGTTTATATGAAGTGCGAAATTCAAATGGCAAATGTGAGTTTACATTACTAAAGCAATACGATGAATCGACTCTTTCTGTAAGCAAGGAGAGAATATCAGAGGTGCTTGAAGATGCTCTCGATTATTATCCTGATGTTGAGTCCAATCTATTTTTCTGGGGGCATGGATTAGGATGGGTAAATCCGAACAAGTATTCTAATAACCCAGTTAATTCACCAATGAAATCCTTTTCAGAAAATTCCCCAAAGGAGGATTATATATCTGTTACATTGCCGGAAGTATACGGATACGGAGGTGAATATGTATACGAAGACGGGGTTAGAGTGCGCGTGGATTATCTTGATCTCGACCAGCTTGCAGAGGCGGTTCCTGATCATAAGTTTGATATGATTTGGTTTGATTGCTGTTATATGTCTGGAATTGAGGTGGCATATCAATTAAGGAATAAATGTGAAACATTTGTGGCTTATCCTACAGAAATTATGGCAGAGGGACTTCCTTATGATAAGATAATCCCCAAAATTATCGGAAGTTCACCTGATAGAGTTGGGGCAGCACGGGCTTTATATGAATATTACATAGGCAAAAGCACTCCGGAATCGGTTTCAGTGGCAGTTATGGACATGTCCAGAATAGAGGATGTGGCTGAGGCTGCCCGGAATATATTCATGTCGGGAAAGAATAGACCTTCAGAAGGAGGATTGCAAAATTACTCGCGTCTCAGATCAACACCATATTATGATTTCGGGCAATATCTTAGGGAGTATGCCGATGCCAATTCAGATGCCAGTTCTAAGGAGACTACAGAGATCCTTAAAGAACGGTTGAAATCAGCACTGGATAATTTTGTTGTTTTTTCAGCAGCTTCAGAAAAGGATTTCAATTATCCCGTGGCAAAACCAATTGTAAAAGAGAATTTTTCAGGTTTAAGTATCCATAATTTTGAGGATTTGAATTCTCAGAGGGATGATTATTACAGGAAACTTGACTGGTATGGTCGAGTGTGGAATATGAAAGAATAGAAAATTCATTATTGATTGATTATTGAAATAAATAGAATTACCAATGATACAGACAGAACTGCCACAGATGCCGGTTGCTCCGGACCTGCAGGAGGGAGCAAAAGCTTTCAGTGAATTGAAAGGATTGAGTTTTGATGATGCTATTGAGAAGGTAGCGAACGGACTTGTAAGTTTCGGATTTAAGTTGCTTATAGCAATTCTCGTTTTCTATGTAGGACGCTTCATAATAAGAAAGCTATACAAGATGACTCTCAATGTGATGACTAAACGAAAAATGGATGCTTCGCTTACTACGTTTGTGTTGTCACTTATAAAGATGGTGTTGTATTTCATACTTATCATCACAATAATTGGAATTCTTGGAATCGAGACAAGCAGTTTTCTTGCAATCTTCGCTTCTGCCGGTGTCGCTATAGGTATGGCACTTAGCGGGACATTGCAAAATTTTGCTGGAGGAGTGCTGATTCTTCTTCTAAAGCCATATAAGGTAGGAGACTATATCGAGACACAAGGTTATGCAGGTACTGTAAAATCCATACAGCTTTTTAATACAATTATCAATACAGTTGACAATAAAGCAATCATCATTCCGAATGGCGGACTATCAACGGGAACAATCAACAATTTCTCTTTAGAGAGTTATCGTCGAGTTGACTGGACCGTATGTTTGTCTTATGATACAGATCTTGCAGCGGCTAAAGAAACTATTCTCAAAATGATAAATGAGGACACGCGAATAGTGAAGAGATACGTTGAGGATGATATAGAGTATCGGGAAGAGCAGGCTCTCAAGAAAGAGCTCAAGAACCATCCTGAACTTGAAGATGCCCACGAGGAGGAGAAGCCGCGGCGATGGTGGAAGAAGATAACTCCAAGATTAAAGAAACGTAAGGACGTTATTCATCAATCACTCACAGAGGATATAGAAATGAATGCCGCGATTCCGGTTAAGGTGGAACGCGCACCATTTGTCGGATTGAATGAGATGGCAGATAGCAGCATAAATTTGGTTGTCAGGGCATGGACTCACTCATCCAATTATTGGGGAGTGTATTTTGACATGAATGAAAGATTCTTCACGGAATTGCCGAAGCATGGATTTTCATTCCCTTTCCCACAGATGGATGTGCATTTCGACAAGGATTTCATGCAACCTCAATCAAGCGGGTCTGCATAGTAAGGAGGTCTATAAAAAATACTTTATCGAAAAGCATCTCGCCGGAATCGGTGAGATGCTTTATTGTTTCCGATGCCTGACAACAGGCGATAACTCCTGCTGCCGGTCCTAACACTCCACCTATTGAACAGGGAGTGAATCCACCCTCAACTCCTTCCGGACAAAATATATCGGAGTAGCCGACATGTCCGGGACTCCAGCTCATCACTTGCCCTGTGAATCCTGCAACTCCTCCGATGCAACAAGGTTTTCCAAGTTCGTGGCAGATCTTGTCTGTCACGAACTTGGATGCGGGGTTATCTGTAGCATCAATTATGAAATCGCATTGTGAAAACAATGCCGGTGCTGATGCTTCAGTTATTATTGAATCGATACATTCTATATTACACTCCGGATTCAAAGCTGACAATCGTTTTGCCAATGTGTGAGCCTTGGATTTGCCGGCATCAGAGGTGGCATAGAAAAGCTGACGCTGAAGATTGGAGATGTCGATAGTGTCAAAATCGGCAATGGTTATTTTGCCGACTCCTGCCCCTGCAAGATACATTGCCACTACTGACCCAAGGGCACCGCAGCCGGTGATGAAGACATGAGATTTTTTTAGTTTCTCCACTCCTTTCATGCCAATTTCAGGAATGGCAATCATTCTTGCGTATCTAATCTTTTCCTCTTCAGTCATTATTATTCAATGTTTTTATTCAACTTATGCAATCGTAAAGCTGAAGTCTGATTATATATTAGCCGCAGTGCCAATATTTCTTTACAAGGTCAAGCATTGCCTTGCGGTTTCCTGAAATCTCCTTACGCAACGACGCATCCTTGAATGATTCCAGTTTTTTTATGATTCCGGAGATCATCTCGGGTGAGAATACATTGTATTTTTCAAAGACCTCTCGTTTTTCAGAAAGTTTCTTTGCCGATGCATCGCAACTGTCGGGTAAACCTTTCAGTGCTGCCAACTTCGCTTTGTTCTCATCGGAATGGATATTTACGCTTACGTAAAGTTCTTCGGCTCTTTGCAGTGCGTTTTCCATTTCGAAACCTTCTCGGGCTGCAACAACCATTGCTGCGATTAATTGGTAAACATCCGCTGAACAGTCTGCACTGCGCAATTCGGCAGTTTGCTTTTCCGGATCTGTTGTTGAAGGTTGTTCAAGAGGATTGACCTGTGAGCACATATCGTTTTTGCCTGTCCATCCCAAAGGAACGCGAACAAGAACCGAACGGTTCCTATCGCCCCAGCATATGGATGTCGGTGCTTCCTGATGGGGGACAAGACGGAAATAGCTGGTAGGAACTTTATTACCCATTGCTGTAATGGCATCCGCATTCTCAAGAATACCTACAATGGCTTTCTTGGCGATGTCGCTCAATTCTCCATTTTCAATCATCATATTCCTTCCATCTTTCATCACTTTAAAGTGAATGTGGAGCCCGCTGCCGGCTTTACCTTCGGTAATCTTAGGAGCGAATGTAACATCGTAACCTTTCTTCATTGCAAGCGTGCGGATTATCCATTTTGCGAGCATAAGATTGTCTGCCGCAAGTCGCGCCGGGATGGGGAGAAACTCGATTTCATTCTGTTCGAAAATCTTGCCGTCGATGGTGAAATTGCCTACTTCGTTGTGTCCATATTTTATCTGACCTCCGACTTGTGCGATAAGGGACATGCATTCCATCCTGAAATCATTGAATTTAGCGAATGGCGCTGATTCATGATACCCTTTCTGGTCGGTGGCTTCAAACAGTGTGGTATCATCTGCGATCACATAATACTCCAATTCTCCCATTGCATAGAAATCCATTCCCGTCACATCATGGAATGATTGGCAGGCTTTCTGAAGAGTATATTCTGGAGAAGATTTGAGCGGGTATCCCTCTTTATTGAAGAATGAAGCGAGCATTGTCAGTGTCGGAACTTCTGCAAATGGATCTACAAAAGCTGTAGAATAGCGTGGAATCACATAGAGGTCACTGTTACCTGCCTCGATGAAGGGGAAGAGACTTGATCCATCCACACGTTCTCCAAATGTGAGTATTGAGTCAAGATACTCTTCAGAATTAATCACAAAATTGAGAGTCTTGAGCCTGTTGTCATCCGCAGGATACATGAAATTAACCATCTTGATTTCATTCTCCTTTATGAAGCGTATTATATCCGCTTTGCGGAATTCTTCAGGAGCTTTTCCCAGGTATTGCACCACTCGATTGGGGCATAATGTAATGTTTGCGTTCATGGTTGTCTATTGATTTAAGGATTTAAACAACTTCTAAGTTTATTACGCAAAGATAATAAAAGTTTGAATTAAACCTATGAAATTTCAGGAATCTTTGCTAACGATATCACTATTGACCGGTAAAATAGACTCGTACTTGTCCCACCGGAAGCTGTCCGACAAGGTAGAGGGGTATGTGTTGGGAATCGGTGGAGATCCAGGTATCAATGTCATCGCTTGATTTCTTCTGACCTCCCGTGGTGAAATTAAACTGTATATGATATGCCTCGCGCTTGGTTTTATCGCGAAGTTTTATCATCTCTTTGCCAAGAGACTTTATCGTAATTGTCTCAGCTTTCGAACCTGAAAAAACGGTTGCCTTTATTACACGTCCTTTCTGGAGGTCGTCATAATTTATTAGCCTTAAGTAATAGAAGACAGAAAGCATATCATAGACCGGTCCGGTTGCATGCAGCGTTTTTTCGGATTCTGATATTTTGCCATCTTTATTCCTTTTGTAGCGTTTGCAGAATCCGGTTGCTTTATTCCCCGAATATGAGTATGTTATGACATCTTTCCCGTATTTCCCTTTTTCATGGGCTATTTTTGAATATGACAGTGCTTTCATATCCTTAATTCGTATCGAGCCAAGAAGCGTGTCTCGCACTTGATAGAATCTGTCAGCCCACGGTTTGGTCTTCGCAGCGAGCATCAGATCATAGTTCGTTCCGTTGTTGCGTAGCGACAGCGTTGCGTCCCCGGCATCCTTATGGATGAGTCCCCATTTATATGTTATGACGTAGTGAAGATTCTCATTAGTGAAACCTTTGGCAATCACCTTAGCTGGAGTGAGTGCTGTTGATAACAATATAAATATGTACAATAAATTTCTCATACCATTAAAACGAAGAGGCACCGCGAATGTGATGCCTCTGCTATGAAAATTTTTAAGGTTTCGGTCTAATAATATTTCTCAAGTTCTTGTTCAAGTGTCTGTACCGATTGCACACCGGATGTGCGCCATTTGAGTTCTCCGTTCTGGAAAATCATCAGTGTCGGCACAGAACGGACATTGTATATAGCGGAAAGTTCCTGGTTTTTGTCAATGTCTATTTTTATGATCCTTGCCTTTTCCCCAACTTTATCGTGTAATTCCTCAAGCACGGGATGCATCATTTTGCATGGTCCGCACCAAGTTGCGAAGAAATCAATTAAAACGGGTTTTTCTGATTTTATGATATCATCAAATTTATCCATAATACTAAATTATATTGTTTATATTAAAACACGTTTGATAACAAATATGTTTGACCGGAATCAATGAATTCCGGTCAAATCAATATCAGTTTTTGAATACAAGTTCATCGCCACTGCGGTCTATTATGATCGGATGCTCGCGGTCAACCTTTTGTGCGAGGATATCTTTCGACAGTTGGTTGAGCACCATTCTCTGAATAGTTCTCTTCACGGGGCGAGCACCAAACTCAGGATCGTAACCATCATCTGCAAGCAGATCGAGTGCTTCTTTTGTGACATCGAGGGTGATGCCGTTGGATGCGAGCATCTTCTTGACGCTCTTGACTTGCAAGTCAACGATTTCAAGGATCTCTTTCTTGTCAAGAGGCGTGAACATCACGGTCTCATCGATACGGTTGAGGAATTCAGGACGGATAATCTGTTTGAGTCTGTCCATGACATCCTGCTTGGTAGTGGAGATTATCTCTTCTTTCTCATCCTCCTTCTTCTCTGCAAATCCCTGGAAATTCTGACGGATAATATCAGAACCCATGTTGGACGTCATGATAATTATGGTGTTCTTGAAGTTGATGAAACGACCTTTGTTGTCGGTGAGGCGACCATCATCAAGCACCTGCAGAAGAATGTTGAATACATCCGGATTCGCTTTCTCGATCTCATCAAAGAGCACAACGCTATATGGTTTGCGTCTGACAGCTTCGGTGAGCTGGCCGCCTTCCTCATAACCCACATATCCCGGAGGCGCTCCGACAAGACGGGAGACAGAATGTTTCTCCATGTATTCCGACATATCGATACGTGTCATCATATCTTCGTCGTCGAAAAGATATTCGGCAAGCGCTTTGGCAAGCTCCGTTTTTCCGACACCGGTAGTTCCCAAGAAGATAAATGATCCGATAGGGCGGCGCGGATCGTTAAGACCAGCGCGTGAACGACGCACGGCATCCGACACGGCGCGAATCGCATCCTCTTGACCGACAACTCTCTTGTGAAGTTCCTCTTCAAGATGGAGTAGTTTCTCCTTCTCACTTTGAGCCATCTTTTTGACAGGAATTCCGGTCCATCTGCTCACAACTTCGGCGATGTCTTCAGAATCAACCTCTTCCTTGATCATAGCTCCTTCACCCTGGAGTTCTTTTAGTTTCTTCTGTATCTCCTTATTTTCGTCTTCCTTCTGTTTGATTCGGGAATAACGGATTTCAGCCACTTTGGCATAATCACCTTCACGCTCGGCGCGATCAGCTTCGTAATTCAGCTGTTCGATATCGATTTTATTCTGCTGGATCTTATTGATCTCATTTTTCTCGGCTTTCCATTTTGCGCGAAGCGATTTCTCCGTATCGCGGAGGTTAGCGAGATCTTCATCAATCTCTTTCAGCTTATATGTGTCATTCTCCCGTTTGATCGCCTCGCGTTCGATTTCAAGCTGTTTGATCTTACGCGATGCTTCATCAAGAGCTTGTGGCTGGGAGTCCATTTCGAGACGCAGCTTGGATGCAGCTTCATCTATAAGGTCGATTGCTTTATCAGGAAGGAAGCGGTCTGTGATGTAACGCACGCTGAGCTGCACAGCCGCAATGATTGCTTCGTCTTTAATACGAACCTTATGATGATTTTCATATCTCTCCTTAAGTCCGCGGAGGATGGAAATTGCAGACATTTCATCAGGTTCATCAACCATAACTTTCTGGAAGCGGCGTTCCAGAGCCTTATCTTTCTCGAAGTACTTCTGATATTCATCAAGAGTTGTGGCTCCGATCGATCGTAACTCACCACGAGCCAAGGCTGGTTTAAGAATATTGGCGGCATCCATCGCGCCTTCACCCTTGCCGGCGCCTACGAGAGTGTGTATCTCATCAATGAAGAGGATGATCTCTCCGTCACTTTGTGTAACTTCATTGACGATGGCTTTCAAACGTTCCTCAAATTCACCTTTATATTTTGCACCTGCCACGAGTGCACCCATATCAAGAGAGAAAATCTGTTTTGATTTCAGATTCTCTGGTACGTCTCCGCGAACTATTCGCATTGCGAGACCCTCTGCGATTGCGGTTTTACCGGTTCCCGGTTCACCAACCAGCATCGGGTTGTTTTTTGTACGTCGTGACAATATCTGAAGCACTCTTCGAATCTCTTCATCACGACCGATCACCGGATCAAGTTTGCCGTTGCGGGCACGATCATTAAGGTTGATGGCATATTTGCTGAGAGCTTGATATGATTCTTCCGCACTTTGGTCTTTAACAGTGTTACCTTTGCGCAATTCAGTGATGGCTGCTTTCATGCCATCCTCTGTTACGCCATTATCTTTCAGTATCTGAGAAGCTTTGCACTTGGTTTTGAGGATTCCCATAAGCATTGCCTCTACAGAAACATACTCATCGCCCATAGATTTGGAGAAATCTACCGATTTCTGAAGCGCATCGTTAGATTCCCGGCTTAACATCACATCCCCGCCACTCACCTTGGGAAGTGCTGCTATAGCCTGATCCACACCCATCTTGACGCCATTCAGATTGGCTCCTAATTTCTGGAAGATAAAGTTGACTATAGTTTCGCTTTCGGAGATGATGGCTTTCAACAAATGCACCGGTTCAATCTGTTGTTGTCCTGACTGCTTTGTAAAATCAATAGCCTTTTGAACAACCTCCTGCGATTTGATAGTGAAATTGTTAAAATTCATAGTATAATATATTGATTTATAATTTATTTAAACAAGATGAAGCTAAAATAACTATTAATCAGCTGTTTAAGATTAAGTTAAATTTGCAATCTTTAACTAAATAACAAATACCGTGCCATAAAGTTGAATAATATTTTAATTCATTTCTATAAAATTCATGAATATTTTAGTTATATTTGCGATATAATAACAAAATAAATTTCAGATATGAGCAAACCATATGTAATAGGTGTGGACATGGGCGGTACGAACACAGTGTTCGGGATCGTTGACGCTCGCGGTCAGGTGATTGCAAGCGATTCTGTTAAAACAAAAAAACACGCTAAGTTTGAAGATTATATTGCTGATCTTCATCAGGCTGTGATGCGTCTTCTTGAGGCAAATGATGCGGTAGATAAAATTAAAGGCATCGGTATCGGTGCTCCAAACGGTAACTATTATACCGGTGAGATCGTAGGTGCTCCGAATCTTCCCTGGGGTCCTGTGGTCCCTTTGGCAGAAACCGTAAGCCGTGTTTTCAATGGCATTCCTGTGGCTGTGACCAATGATGCCAATGCAGCTGCTCTTGGCGAAATGACATATGGTGCTGCTCGTGGTATGAAGGATTTCATCATGATTACTCTTGGCACTGGTGTCGGATCCGGTATCGTGATCAATGGTCAGTTGGTATATGGTCATGATGGTTTTGCAGGTGAGCTCGGTCACGTGATCATGAAACGCAATAATGGTCGTGTCTGTGGCTGTGGTCGCACAGGGTGTCTTGAGGCATACTGCTCGGCAACAGGTGTTGCCCGCACAGCTCGTGAATTCCTCGAGATCCGTCAGGAACCATCTTTGCTCCGTGACATAGATGTTGAAGAAATCACATCAAAAGATGTATATGATGCAGCCATTGCCGGTGATAAGATTGCAAAAGATATCTTTGAATACACAGGCAAGATACTTGGGGAGGCAATGGCAGATATGGCTGCATTCTCCAGCCCTCAGGCATTTATACTCTTCGGAGGTCTGACGAAGAGTGGGGATCTCTTGATGAAACCTCTTAAGGAAGCATACGATAAAAATGTTCTTCCCATCTTCAAAGGCAAAGCAAAAATCCTTCTCTCAGAATTGAAGGAAAGCGATGCAGCAGTTCTTGGCGCATCCGCTCTTGGCTGGGAGGCTAAATACCGCTATGAGGTTCCGGGAGCACTTGCCACATCAAGCGAAGTTCCCGTAATTGTTCCTGAGGTATAAAATGCATTCGCCCATAATAATAGGATAATATAATCCCAAAGCAATAGATGGACATCGAAACAATTCGATGTCCATCTATTGCTTTCTAATATACAATTCTGAGGATGGGATGAAGGAAAGTAATGTTAGAAGAGTTTGAGTTCTTGGTAGAGGCGGTGGACGGGAAGCCCCATGACGTTGTAGAAGCTGCCGTTTATCCATTCAACGGCTACGCAGCCAATCCATTCCTGGATGCCGTAGGCACCGGCTTTGTCAAGAGGGAGATAATTTTCTACATAATAACTTATGTCTTCTTCGGAAAGCTCAGCAAACTTAACTTCTGTTTTTGAGGTGAAGGAGGTGCGGCGATCTACGGTAAGTATACATACCCCGGTGATGACAGTATGGATTTTTCCGGAAAGCTCTCTCAACATTTGTTCTGCATTTTCTCTGCTTTTCGGTTTGCCGTATATCTTGTCTCCCTTTATCACCAACGTGTCGGCTGTTATGATCATTTCGTTGTCGTGAATGTTTTCAAGATATGCGTCAGCCTTTTTATTTGCTATGTGTTGGGGGACTTCAGTTTTAGGCATATCCTCGGGATATGATTCATCTATACCTCCAAGATTGATTGAACTAAATGGTATCCTCAGGTCTGACAGCAATTCTCTGCGGCGCGGAGATTTGCTTGCCAAAAGAACATGATATTTATTTAGATTTTCCAGCATAACATAATTTTTAAGCAGCTTCTTATTTTACCAACCGAAAGCATGCGCATCTGACAGCCATTCACCTTTAGCTTTAAGAACCTGTTCCACTACGTCTCGCACGCAACCGTAGCCTCCATCGAATTTCGAGACATAGATGGCTGTCTCTCTGGCTTCCCATGCAGCATCGCGTGGAGCACACGGCAAACCTGCAACCCGCATACATTTCAGATCGGGAATGTCATCACCAAAATAAACTACTTCCTCCGGATTAAGTTCATTATCTTCCATCCATTTCAGGAATATCTCAAGTTTGTGGGATGCTTTTTGAAATATATCCTTGAAACCAAGAGCCTCGAACCTGTTTTTTATAGCCATGGTGTTTCCACCTGTTATGATGGCAAGTTTATAACCGAGTTTTGCGGCAAGTTGCAGTGCGTAACCGTCTTTGATGTTTGCCATCCGCAGAGGTTCTCCTTCCGGCGACATAGGTATCACGGATGGAGACAGAACTCCATCAACATCGAAG
The DNA here is from genome assembly GCA_902495075.1 of uncultured Porphyromonadaceae bacterium. GTDB lineage: Bacteria > Bacteroidota > Bacteroidia > Bacteroidales > Muribaculaceae > Lepagella. The sequence goes on along the minus strand of CABUVO010000016.1, from coordinate 34,561 downwards.
GCAAACCCCTTTATTTTTGTGAGGTCGTAGTTTATTCCGCTCATTGAATTACTTATTGTGATGTGAGGAAATTATAGAGGAGGTGAGAGTCTGGTATATGTTCATCAGTTCCCGGTCGTTTTCGAGCAAAGAGAGATGGGTGTCAATTGTTTTGCTGTCGCGTCTTACGGCTGGACCGGTCTGGGCATCGAAAGGGGAGAGGTGTTCGGTTTTTCGGAGTGTCTCCTTGAGGAGAGGACGGATTATATCAAATTCCAATCCATTATCATTCAGAAGTTTTTCGGAGATTGCCCAAAGATGATTTGCAAAATTGCATGCGAAAACGGAAGCTACGTGTAGCGCTTTCCTCTTTTCTGAATCCGCAATTCTGACATTATTGCTGATTTTTGCAGCAAGATCAAGGAGTGTCTTTTCGGTGTCGGTATCTTTTGCCTCTATCAGAAAAGGTATTTCTGAATAGTCAAGTTCAACGCCTTTGGTGAATGTCTGTAGAGGGTAAAACACTCCCGTTTTTTCTTTTCTGCAATCAAGCACATCGATTGGTGTTGACCCGGAGGTGTGGGCAATTATGCCGGAAGTTGCCGGGAGCGCTTCCGCAACCTTGCGGATTGCGTTGTCAGATACGGATATTATCGTCACGTCAGCTTTTTCATCGAATCCCTCAAGAGAATGAGGATTAACTTGCCGTATTTCCACTTTCCCCTCAAGAGCCGCGATAAGATGTGTTGCCACGTTTCCTCTTCCAATGATATTAATCTTCATGGGTCAATATTTTAATTGCTTTCTATATCCCGGAGTGTTGAAATTATGCTCATCGGGGAGAATATTCCACCGGCTGTGAGATGACGCAGGCATTTCACCTCAAATTCAGTTGCGTCCTGCGAAATTATTCTCTGCTGTATGTCTATCGCAACCCGTCCCATAGTATCGCGGAGGTTTATCTCCACGCATGGATTTATATTGCGGTCACCGGTCACGAGCATATCGATGCCAAGAGGACCTTCATAATATGGCGCGACATAATTCTCAAGAAGAAGTCGCTGACGTTCGATGATTGCAGATAGGTTATTACCATTGCCATAAACATCTATGTGTTGAAGAATATATGCCACGATATTTTCTTGCGGAGCAACGACATTTGATTTGTATTTCCCCCTTTCAGATGTAATGAATGTTGAAACGCCTAAAAACATTGCCTTACCATTCTGACATTCCCATTCAGTGGCGAAATCCAGACTTCTTGAATAGGCGATCTCACCCATGACGCTCCCTTGTGAGCGGATGATTCCTCTGAGCCAAGGCTCGACATGCCTTTTTTCAAGATCTTTGGTAAACTGCAATCCTCTTCCCGAACTGCTCCATGGAGCTTTGAAATATACCTCATGATAATCGAGTCTGTTTGCATTCCAGAAATCCAATGCATCTTCCACAGCTGTAAATTCCTTGGGAATGCGGATCTCATCATTGATGATATCCTTCATATTCAAAAGGAACGGGATTGTGAGTTTGCGGTGAGAAAGATTGCGAAGAACAGTCATCTCTTCGGCGGAGGGTATAATATGTTCGGGTGCACCCAAAGACGAAAGCCATTTGCACAATGTTCTGTTCCATCCCCATGGACGTATTATTATATCTTTCTTTTCTTGAACAAACAGCTTGAGATGGCGTGGACGAACCAGAGTTATATTTTTTGTAGAAAGAAATTCTGCAAACGGATGCAATGGCGTGAGTAATCCCGGATTGTCATTGGGAAGCAGAATGGCATCGCCTCGGTCTGCATATAGAGCCGGGAGGAGCATAAGGCTACTTTTTACTGCCAGAATAGAAACCGGAGGGGTATAGTTCTCCGAGTTCGAGGCGAGCGCATAGTCTGTATCCGGATTGAATATATGCAGTGTCATGTTTGATAATATATTAAAAAATATGTCAGGCGACCACCTGACATATCTTTGTATGTTTGTCTTGCCTGCAGAGGCGTCAACTCTTTCTAATTAATCGTCAAGATGATCTTTTTCTTTCAGGGGATTAGAGAAATAGAGTTTGTGCTCCACATATTCCTGAGTTGCGATAAGAGTAGGTTTCGGGAGTTTCTCATAAAACCTTGAGATCTCTATCTGCTCGCGGTTTTCAGAAACTTCCTCAAGATTATCGGTGGAGGCAAACTCCTGAAGCTTGCGCTCGAGTTCTTTTTTGAGTTCAATTGAAATCTGATTGGCGCGTTTGCCGATGACGCAAACTGTTTCGTAAACATTTCCAGTCTGCTCCGCCATGGCGATCATGTCGCGTGTCACCGTGTTGAGCGGGGCGTTGGTTTTCTTATAATCCATAAGTTCTATTATGATTTATTTCCAAAATTACTAATTAAGATAACACATTCAGAGGTTTGCATGTTTGCTTGCAATCTTGAAAATTGTTTCAGCCTCTTTTTTGTGTTTTGAATCGGGATAGTTGTTTATGAATGAATAATATTCGTCAACAACATCTCTATATCGGTCAGCCTGGCGTTCGTTGACACTCTGTTTGGCTTCCTGAAATTTGGATTTCAGAATCAGAAGCTCGAAATCCTCTTTATATTTTGAATAGGGATAATCCTTCAATGCATTTTGCGAAACAATAATCGCCGATTCGTAGTTGTTACCCATGTAATTGCCGAGATTGTAATACAACTGAGCATTCTGTAATTCCTTAAGGGTCAGCTTATCCTGCATCTCGAATATGGCATTTTGCGCTACTGTCACGCGATCGCTTTTGGGGAAATAGTCAAGAAATCCCTGAAGCTCTTCAATCGCCTTGATTGTATTGGTCTGATCAAGCTGCGGATCAGGTGAGTCGAGATAATATCCGTAACCGCTATAAAAACGCGCAAGTTCTGCATATTTACCCTTGGGATAGCGGTTGTAATATGTCTTGAAATATACCGCAGAGTTGGGATAGTCCTTATTCTCATAATAAGACATGGCGAGAAGAAACAACGCCTCCTCACCTTTGGGACCGCCACGGAGCGGGGTGACTATATCATTCAGGATAGTGGATGCCTGAAGAAACTTTCTCTGATCGTATGCCCTTTTTGCGTAGTCGAATTTATAATCTACATCGCGGCTCTTCAAAACTTTGGTGTATTCCCCACAGGAGGTAAAGAGAAGAAGAAGGGGCAAAATATATATTAATTTACGCATTTTTCAATTATTCGCTTTGAATCGCAAAATTAGTAAAAAAATCTGATATTTCCGAGAATGTGGATAAATTTTTAAATGGAATTGTATTGAAACTTTATTTTTTCATATATTTCTATTAACTTTGAAGACTAAAACATCAGAAAGTTTGAAAAAGAATAAAAATAATATGCCATATGACTGGGGGAGCAGCTTTATCTCCCGGCATCCTGTGCTCGCGAACATAGGTATAATCTGCATTATTGCCATATTGGGGATATATGCGGTGTATGTGGCGATTGCATTGTTCACAAAACATGGAAGAAGTGATCAGCTTCCGGGCGTGGAGGGAAAAACCTATACGGAAGCTGTGAATATATTGCATGATCATGGTTTCAAAGTTGATATTCGAGATTCCCTTTATCGCGATGATATCAAACCTGGAAGGGTAATTGAGCAGTTTCCTAAAGCTAATTCAATAGTGAAGCCGGGACGCAAGATATTCCTGTATATAAATGCCGTTCATCCGCGGGAGGTCGTGCTTGATGATAACAATCGCCCCAATGAGCTTGCCATGAAAGGTGAGTCTTTCCGTTCTGCCATGGCAAAACTGGATGAGCTTGGCTTCAAAAATGTGAGGGTTGTAAAGGTGCTTGGCACCACCGACCGTGTCGTTAAAGTCACAGCCAATGGAAAACCGGTGCGTAAGATGCAGAAAATCCCCGTTACATCAACCATCGTGCTTGAAGTTTCTGACGGGAGGCTTGGCGCTGTGAAGGATTCCCTTCAGAACGTTGAGCTGATGAGATATTATCAGGAAACACCGGAAGTATACCAGACAGAAGAATCAGAACAGCCGACAGAATCAGAGACCTCTTCATCTGAGGAGGAAACTAACACTTCATATCTTGAATGATGGCAGAGGAGGAAGGTTCGTTTTATATAGATGAAGAGGGGACGGAGTATTATGAACATTTCCGTTTCGTTGCTGACAAGGGGCAGCAAATGATCCGTGTTGATAAATTCCTTACAGACAGAATCGAAAAAACATCGCGTAACAGGGTGCAACAGGCAGCCGATGCTAATTGTGTCCTTGCCAACGGCAAGCCAGTGAAGTCAAGTTATAAGGTGAAGCCGAACGATGTTATCAGTGTGGTGATGGATCGTCCTCGCTATGATTTTGAAATAATAGCGGAAGATATTCCTCTCGATATCGTATATGAGGATCCCTATCTCTTGGTTGTAAATAAGCCGGCGGGTCTTGTGGTTCATCCCGGACATGGTAATTACAGCGGCACGCTCGTAAATGCCCTTGCCTGGCATTTCAAAGACACTCCGGATTATGATGTGAATGATCCTCGTCTGGGACTTGTGCATAGAATAGATAAAGATACATCGGGTCTGTTGGTAGTTGCAAAGACTCCGGATGCCAAGACAGATCTTGGACTCCAGTTTTTTAACAAGACCACACGTCGGGAATACGTTGCGATGGTTTGGGGAGATTTTGCAGAAAAGAAAGGAACCATCACCGGTAATATCGGACGAAATCCTAAGAATAAACTTCAGATGGCGGTACTGACTGACCCGGACCAGGGAAAGCATGCGGTTACACATTATGAGGTTATCGAAAGTTTCGGGTATGTCAGTATAGTGAAATGCGTGCTTGAAACCGGAAGGACACATCAGATACGTGTGCATATGCTCAGTCAGGGACATCCTCTTTTTAATGATGCGCGATATGGCGGGGACAAAATTTTAAAGGGAACTACATTTGCAAAATATCGGCAATTTGTTGAAAATTGTTTTGCAGTGTGTCCCCGACAGGCTCTCCATGCACGCACTTTGGGCTTCCGGCATCCGGTTACAGGTGAAGAGATGAATTTCGAATGTCCGATTCCAGCCGATATGGAAGCTCTATTTGATAAATGGCGTGTCTATAGAAACGCTGAATAGAAAAGCGTCTAAAAATAAATGCGATTTATGTGCATTTTTTAGTTGCTTACTTAAAAAATGATGATGATAATTGGGATTATAGCCAAATAATTTGTTAACTTTGTAAATTCCTCAATTTGCGTTGTGCAAAAGGGGGGCATTTTGACTAAATTGCTTACAATATTATGAGTGCTCAAGAATTTGATTTCAGTGATATCGCTCCTTATGACGATTCCGTGTTTCATGAGAAGATGGAGCAACTTGTAAAAGAACCAGGATTCCTGCATGCTGTAAATTACACCATGCCGAAGGATGATGTGCCTGTTCTTATAAATGAATTGCTGAAAATCGATAATAAATATGATTTCCAGACGCAGATAATGTTCCCTTTCCTGGAGATGCTTGCGAAGACAACCACTTCAGGCATAACCTTAGGTGGTCTTAAATACCATAATCCGGGAATAAACTATACATATATCACCAATCACCGTGATATTGTGCTTGATGCGTCGTTCCTTAATCTCGCATTCCTGCGTAAAGGAATTTCAACATCGGAAGTGGCAATCGGTAATAATCTGTTGATATTCGACTGGATAACTGATCTTGTGCGACTCAATAAGAGTTTCATTGTGAAACGTAACACCGGTCTGCGCGAAGGGTTGGAGGCTGCCAAGAAATTATCGGCATATATTCATCATACAATTCTCGAGAAACGTGAATCAATATGGATTGCCCAGAGAGAGGGAAGAGCAAAAGACAGTTCTGACCATACGCAGGAATCGCTTGTGAAAATGCTTGCCTTGGGAGGCGAAGGCACTTTTATGGAAAGCTTGAAGGAGATAAACCTAATGCCTGTGTCGATATCATATGAATTCGACCCTAATGATTATTTAAAGGCAAGGGAATTCCTGATGCGTCGCCGCGACCCCAACTTCAAGAAATCTCAGCGTGATGATCTTTTCAGCATGGAGACAGGATTGCTGCAATTCAAAGGGAAGGTGCATTTTCAGCTCACTCCGAGAATCAATACAAAACTTGATCAGATCGGTGATTTTAAAGATAATAATACTGCAGCTAAGTATGTCGGATGCCTTATAGACCAGGCAATCCACAGAAGTTATGAGATTTTCACCATAAATTATGTGGCATACGACATGCTTCACCATACAAATAGGTTTTCGAGAAATTACACGGAGGAACAAAAACAGGAGACAATTGATTATTTCAATCGTCAGCTTTCCAAGGTAGAGATAGACGATCTTAAGGAGGAAGAACGGGAATATATGATGGAGATGATGCTCTATATGTATGCCAATCCTCTTAAAAACAAACTTAAGACTTTGCTTGGAGGTCTTGAATAGATAATCAGAATCAAATCATCAAAACCGCAATGAGAAACATTCCGGCAATATTAATGATATTTATTTTTATCTTCACTTTGCTTTTGGATTCCTATATCCTCTGGGATATAGTCTCATATTGCAGGCGCAGGAAAAAACTATGTATTGGCGTTCATGTAGCGATATCCATACTCTTTCTTGGTTTGGTAATAGCAATTGCATGCTGGCATGGCGACTCGGAAAGCCGGTCGATAATACCTTTGATGTGGATGCTGTATGTTTACGCATCGGTATATGTGCCGAAATTAATTTATTGCATCTGTTCCGGCATAGGACGGTTGTTTAAGAGCATCAGGAAGGGGAGAAAGATTAATTATGGCATCTATATAGGAGCTCCGGTTTCGCTGATTGTTTTCATATTTATGTGGTGGGGCACTCTGTTCACCAGGAACGAGATAGTTGTCGAGAATGTCAATATTGTTTCCGATAAAGTTCCTTCTGCTTTCGATGGCTATAGAATCGTGCAGTTCAGCGATGCTCATGTGGGCACATGGGGAAATGATACGGCTTTTGTGAGCAGGCTTGTTGACAGAATTAACTCAATGAAGCCTGAATTAATTGTATTCACTGGTGATATTGTGAATAGGGAGACTTCGGAAATGGAACCGTTTTTACGTATATTAAGTCGTCTTCATGCGCGCGATGGTGTGTATTCCGTGTTGGGTAACCATGATTATGGCGACTACATGGAATGGCAGTTTGCTTCGGAAAGAGATTCCAATAATGCTTTGATGGCAATGTGGCAGAAACAGATTGGCTGGAATCTTATAAACAATGATAGAAAATATATAACACATAATGGAGATTCGATCGTATTGATTGGCATTGAGAATTGGGGGGAGCCGCCTTTCCATCAGTATGGCAGGCTCACGGATGCCTATCCTTTGTGTCGTGATTCAGTGTATAACCTGAATGACGAAAGATTCAAGATTCTGCTGTCGCACAATCCTGAACATTGGAATCGGGAGGTTTCGAAAATTACTAATGTTGATCTTACATTGTCAGGCCATACTCATGCCATGCAGATGGCGTTTGATATATTCGGATATGAATGGAGCCCTTCGAAATGGAGATACCCGCAATGGAAGGGTTTGTATGAAAGAGAGAATGAGAATGGTGACACTACGCGCCTATATGTGAATATAGGATGTGGAGAAGTGGGTATTCCCGCAAGGTTTGGCATTGCTTATCCGGAACTTACTCAAATAACTTTAAAAAGGAAATGATGCATGCCGGAGAGTCTCTTGTTAAGGTAGTATTGAGTTTCGGTTCTAATTGCGGTGATCGTATTGCAAATATCGTCAATGCTTTGGAATGGTTTAGATCTCTTGCTGCCGATTGCAGCTTTTCTTCTATATATGAAACCCCTGAAATTCATGGACATGGTGGTCCGTATATGAATGCCGTAGGATCAGGCTTTGTAAATGCTGATTTTGATGCTTTCCTTCGACTTACCAAATTATATGAAGTCAAGAATGGCAGAGACACTTCCAGTCGACTTCAAGGAAAAGTACCAATCGACATTGACATTGTGATTTGCGGCAACGATATTCTCCGCCCTCTTGATTTTGGGTGTGAATTTTTCCAAATTGGATATAAAGAGCTTCTTAAATAGGATGCGGTTTAGAGTGTGTTTGAATTTAACACTCTCTTAGAATTTTGCTGCGCGGCGATATAGATAGATACCGATGGCGAGATATATCACATTTGGAATCTGCATTGCGATGAAGGGGGAAGTTAGTCCTGAAACTGCAAAAGAACTTGTAACTGCTGAGAAGAGGATGTAACTGAAACTCAAGGCAAGACCGATACCTATATTCAATCCCATTCCACCTTTGGATTTCTTTGAGGACAGTGACATACCAATCAAGGTAAGAATAAATGCCGCAGCTGTGGAGGCATATCTCTTTTCACGTTCGATTTCGAATGCCTTTATATTGGCGACTCCGCGCATCTTCTGCTTGTTTACATATTCAGTGAGCTGGGGTGTGGTCAAGGTTTCCCAATCGTTGGCAGATATTAAGAAATCACGCGGTTCGATAGGTATGATGGTGTCCTTGAGGCTGCCTGAGCGTATGGTTTCTTTCATGCCATCGAAATCCCTGATCATGTAGTCTCTTACTGTCCAATGGTAGGTGCGTGTCGTGTCATAGGTAACTGTTTGAGCTGTCATTCTCGACACGAGTTCCTTTCCGTTGAATTTATCAAAAGAAAAACGATAACCGGTTTTTGTGCTGTTTTCGAATCTGCCGATGTAAACCACCTCGCCAGGTCTTGCCATCAGTTGGATGTCAATACCGGTCTGCACACTCTTATTTTTCACATATTTATTTGTATATGCAATTCTTTTGACATTGCCCGGTGGTATGATGTAGTTACTCAATACGAATGTCATGGCTGCAATCACAGTAGCACCTATCATGTATGGGCGCAACAGGCGGTTGAAGCTTACACCACTCGACAGAATTGCTATTATCTCAGAGTTGCCAGCAAGTTTGGTTGTGAAGAATATCACAGAAATAAATACGAACAGAGGGGAGAGCATGTTCGCAAAATAGGGGAGGAAAGATGAGAAATAATCAAAGAGTGTTTCTTTGAGTGGCGCAGTAAGGAATGCATCAAGCTTTTCTGTGATATCGAACATGGAAATCACCGCCAGAATCAAAATTGTAGCCACAAAGTATGTGCCAAGGAATTTTTTGAGTATGAATATGTCAAGCACCTTCAGTTTGAACACTGAAGTTATATTTGACAAAATATTTCCCGGCTTTAATTTTTTCATAATCTTCTTGTGACACGCTCTACCATATCTTTTTTCCAGCTTGCAAAGTCACCGTCGAGAATATGTTTGCGCGCTTCTCTTACGAGCTGCAGATAGAAAGCGAGATTGTGTATTGAAGCTATCTGCATGGCAAGCAATTCCTGACTTACGAAAAGATGACGTACATATGCTTTGGAATACTCATGATCAACCCATGCTGTGCCATCCGGATCAAGTTCGGAATAATCGTCAGCCCATTTGCGATTGCGCATGTTCATTATTCCGTTTGAAGTGAAGAGCATGCCGTTTCTGCCATTGCGGGTAGGCATCACACAATCCATCATGTCAACCCCTCTGTCGATGGCTTCAAGGATATTTGCAGGAGTTCCGACACCCATGAGATACCTCGGTTTGTCTTGCGGGAGGATTTCATTGACCACCTCAATCATCTCATACATCTTTTCGGTCGGTTCTCCGACAGCGAGTCCTCCTATGGCATTGCCATCAGCGCCGAGGTCGGTAATGAACTTGGCGGATTCCCGTCTAAGGTCGGGATAGACGCACCCCTGAACTATCGGGAAATATGCTTGTGAGTAGCCGTATAATCCTTCAGTCTCCTGATAGCGTTTCCAGCCACGTTGCAGCCAGCGGTGAGTAAGATCAAGAGATTTGCGAGCATAAGCATAATCGGATGTTCCCGGTGCGCATTCATCGAGAGCCATCATAATGTCTGAACCGATTGTGCGTTGAATGTCGACCACACCTTCGGGAGTGAAAAGATGCTTGCTGCCGTCGATATGACTGCGGAAATAAGCCCCTTCTTCCTTGAGCTTACGGTTTGAGGATAACGAAAACACCTGGAATCCGCCGGAATCCGTGAGGATAGGGCGGTCCCAGGAGTTGAATTTGTGAAGTCCTCCTGCTCCACGGATCACATCAAGACCGGGACGGAGGTAAAGGTGGTATGTATTGCCAAGAATAATCTTGGCATCTATATCATCGCGAAGCTCGCGCATGTGCACTCCCTTCACACTGCCGACTGTTCCTACCGGCATAAATATGGGGGTGGGAATCACGCCGTGATCGGTGGTAATCTCACCGGCACGTGCTGCGGTTTCTGGAGCTGTGGCGTCAATTTTAAATTTCATGATACAAAATTAATTTAAACGCCACAAATAACCAAATCAATCGTCGAGTTTGTGGATAACCAGACCCGAGCGGAGTTTTGGCTCAAACCATGTGGTTTTGGGAGGCATGATGTTGCCGGTGTCTGCAATGTTGATAAGCTGGTCCATTGTGACAGGATAGAGAGCGAGCGCCATTGCCATCTCTCCGCTGTCTACCCGCCGTTTTAATTCCCCAAGACCTCTGATGCCTCCAACAAAATCTATGCGTTTGTCACTGCGAAGATCAGTGATGTTGAGAATGTCGCGAAGGATAAGATCGCTTGAAACCGTAACGTCGAGAACACCAATGGGATCTGAATCATTGAATGTGCCCGGTTGCGCAGTCAAAGAATACCATTCACCATTGAGATATAGAGAGAAATTATGAAGACCAGCAGGTGTGTAAACATCCTTTCCTTTTTTCTCGACGATGAAGTTCTCTGAGAGTTTATTGAGGAATTCTTCAGGGGTTAGTCCGTTCAGATCTTTAACTACTCGGTTGTAGTCGATAATCTGTAGATGCGATGCCGGAAATGCAACCGCCATGAAATAATTATATTCCTCTTCTCCGGTATGGTTTGGATTGGCAGCTGCCTTTTCTGCTCCGACGAGTGCGGCGGCAGCCGAACGATGATGGCCGTCGGCGATGTATAGGTTCGGAATTTTTGCGAATTCCTCTGTAATGGTATTGATTGTGTCAGGATTATCAATCACCCAGAGTGTATGACCAAAACCATCTGGTGCTACGAAATCATATTCCGGAGTGTTTGCCGTTACATCACGAATTATGTTTTCAAGGGCTTCGTTGTCGGGGAACGCGAAGAAGACGGGTTCGATGTTGGCATTGTTGCATCTCACATGTTTCATTCGGTCTTCCTCTTTGTCGCGGCGCGTGAGCTCATGTTTCTTTATTCTTCCTTCCATATAGTCGGGCACCCAGGCTCCTACAACAAAGCCATATTGAGTACGTCCGTTCATGGTCTGGGCATAGATATAGTAATTCTCTTTATCATCTTGCACAAGCCATCCGTTATTCTGGAATTTTTTGAAATTCTCCACAGCCTTGTCGTAAACAGCCGGATCATGCTCATCGAAGCCAATTTCGAAATCGATCTCTGGCTTAATGATATGATAAAGGCTCTTTTCGTTGCCTTCAGCTTCTTTGCGAGCTTCTTCGCTGTTGAGAACATCGTATGGGCGAGATGCCACTTCTTCAACGAATTGTTTGGGAGGACGGACGCCCCTAAAAGGTTTGATTCTTGCCATGGTATCAATAAGGTATTAAAGGTTAATATATAATGATTAAGATTTGTTTCTAACAGGTATACGAAGATTGCTGCTTACTGCTTTTTTCGCTTGCGCGCACAAGAAGAGCATATCCCATATATATTGGTGGAAGAGGAGGTCGGATGAAAACCTCTGAATTTTAATGAAGCGAGGAATTCTCCAGCCTTTTCGTCGTGCACTTCTTTAACAGATCCGCATTTCAGACAAATCAGATGAAGATGCATGTCGTCGGCAAATTCGTATACAGCCTGAGTCTCGTTAAGGTAATGTTTCCTCAGGATATTGCATTCACAAAGAAGTTCTACAGTGTTGTATACAGTGGACCTTGATACATGATAATCAGCCTCGATGTCCTTATAGAGTTCATCGATGTCGAAATGCACTTTCTGTTCCAGAGCCTTGTCAAGTATTGCAAAACGCTCCGGAGTCTGCCTCATCTTTTTGGACTTTATGTAGGCAGCGAAAGCCTCTTTGAGATTTTCGCGACGAGATTCGTCGACATTATTCGTTTTCATTCTATCTGCAAATTTAATCAGCTGCATTCAAAAAAACAAGTGCGGTCTGCGACTTTTTTTACTTTTTTTAAACAATTAAAGATATTCGTGCGTTTTAGTCCTGTAAACAATATTAAAATACATTGAGCGATATGAAAAAGTATAGATGTGAGGTGTGCGACTGGATCTATGATCCTGCAGTTGGTGATCCGGATGGTGATATTGCTCCCGGAACAGCATTTGAAGATCTTCCTGACGACTGGGTTTGTCCGATCTGCGGAGTCGGGAAAGATGAATTTGTAGAGGTGTAACATCTCGTTAAAAGAGACATATTTAGGAAGCGGCAATTTTTGTCGCTTCTCTTTTTGTGTTTATTTATTTTCAGACGCCAAGGCGCAAAGGTGCGAAGTTTGATTCGAATTTTCGGAAGGTAGCTTCTCTCCTGCCAAGTCGCCGAGCCCGATAAATATGGATTTAGAATATCTGGCTGGGCATCCTAATTAATATTTATGCTTAGAAACATCTTTTATTTAATAATTGAACAATTTTTAATAACTTTGCAAAAATTAAAGAACGGCTAGCCGTTCAAATATACCATAGAAACACAGCAATGAGGTTTTATAAAAGCATAGGCTCACGCTATATGGTGCTTTTAGCTCATATAGGCGCTTTAATAACGGTGACATTCTGGGCAACTTCTTTTCTAAGTACAAAAGTGCTTATGGAACGGGGCGGATTCACACCGGTAGAGATGTATGTCTACAGGTTTGCCGTTGCTTATCTGCTGCTTTTATGTATAACTTTCAAGAGCATAAAAAGCCGTTCATGGCGAGATGAGCTAACTCTTTTTATCAGCGGTATCTGTGCCGGTTCCCTTTATTTCATCACCGAGAATTATGCTTTGAGACTGACAACGGCAGGAAATGTTTCCTTGCTTGCATCTATTTCTCCTCTGTTTACTACGTTCCTGATGGCAATAGTATTCAAACAGAAGATTCAGACCGGCGTGTTGATAGGTTCCGGAGTTGCCATAGCGGGAGTCGCATGTATTATTCTTAGCAATGGCACGGGGCTCGAGTTCCGTCCTCAGGGAGATTTGCTTGCACTCGCTGCAGCGTTGTGCTGGGCAATATATACTATCGCCGTGCGGCGTGTTATCCCACTCTACACATCATTGTTTATTACACGCAAGCTGTTTTTCTATGGTGTGATAACCGCGTTGCCTCTTCTTTTCATTCAAAAAGAGCCGTATCATCTTGCGCTACTATTTGATCTTCATCAACCTGAATATTTGCTAAACTTTTTGTTCCTCGTGGTGATGTGTTCAATATGTTCGTATCTCATATGGAACGAGACAATGAAAAAACTCGGATCAGTAACGGCAAACAATTACCTTTACCTTCAGCCCCCAATCACAATGGTCGCCGGATATTTTTTCCTCGGAGAGAAGATTTTCCTCCTCGGTTACATTGGGTGTGCCTTAGTCATCGGAGGTCTGATAATATCCGATAAATGGAAAGGCTCAATCTGGTTCAAAAAGAAATAAATCTTTCCAAGAAAAAAGAATAATCTACCACAATTATTCCAGAATATGCGTCCCACGCATCGCTTGCCTGCCAACCCTTCTAAAATCCAAGTGATCATTCAATTTGCCAATCCTATTACTGATGAATTGATATTGATTCTGCAAATGCGTTTAAATAGAGAAATGTATCACGTCCTGGCGGAAGTGGCGTCATCGGTGAAAGTATGAGCAAAAGGCCTTGGGCGCACAGTTCGAAATCGTGGGCGCTTGGTTTTTCCCGTTCTCCAAATGGAACGTTTGACAGTAAGATTATCTTTCCATTGGTTTGTTCGCATTGACGCCTGACTGATTTCTCTTCGGGCGAGATAAATGGCGAAACCAACACTCCTCCATTTTCAGCGAGATGCTTCCAGCGGCGTTGCTTGTTCGCTTTTAGAATGTCCGAATCCGATCGGTGAATTACCACGGGTGCCTTAAAAGGATTATCCAACAGCTGCAAGTTGCCATAGGCTTGCCAAAGACGGTCTCTAATCTCTATATTATTTATACTACGGAAAAAATCAGGGTTGAAACGCCGGATCAACAAACGATAGGGATTTTGCCTGATATACTCAATTATCGTGGATAGGCGATGATGCGGTCTCAAATACCGGTCATGGAAATCCGGAGTAAAAACGTGTTCCAACAGTGGGAATTCCGCTCTTATCAACTGCCCGCACTTCACCTTCATCATTCCAATATAATTACCGAGCACCCGAGGAAGATAGTCTCGGGCAAAGATGGCAAAATGAATATGGTCAGGCATGATTACATATTGCAACGGTTGTAGAGAAGAACAAAGATTAGGAAAATTCAGAATTTGCGATTCTACAATCTCGCCGATGCGTGATCTCTCTATCACCGGTTGTTCCAAACTCCCGAGAATCCGGCTGAAATTGGGGCATCCCGGTGCTTTGCAAATAGTAATATGGTAGATGCATCTGCTTTTATAATCATGCTTTGGATCGCGACCCATAATTCCCGGATTTAGTAGATACTGATATTTATAGTTATATCGAAGATGAAGTGGAAATCCAAATTGCCGTACTATTATCGCCGCAAGCGGCTCATGCGGAAGACGAATCTGTCTGAAATGGTTTCAATTGCAAAATTTACCAGAATATTCGTCACTCGCACAGCCTGCTTGCAGGCGTCTTTGGAATCCTTAGAATCTTCTTAAATGCAAATTTAAGAATTATTTCCCAGAAAGCTAACATCGTGAATTCAAATATAGAGTGAAGCACCAAGCCCGACAATGCTCTAGTAAAAGAGCTGAACCTCGCGCCCTCAGTAAGCCGGAATTTAATAATTATAATGGATTATAACCTTCCGGGACTGTCGCGTCGTTGATTTTCCACTCCCCATCAGATTTTATCATGGAAAATGTTGTTGAACCGATATGCCCCATATCTGACCAATTAACAATCACTGTGTTATTTGCGCCAGCTGTGATAGATATAATTTTTGAAGGAGAGTCATCCCCATCTTGCATACCCGACCTCAAAAGCCATGTTGCGTAACCTTCGGAGTCAAACTCATTGGCTTTCTCCAAACGCTGAATAAAACCGGCAGTACAAATGTCAGCAATATTAAAATCTGGATCTTTTGCAGTCTCAAATACCAAATTTTCATACAATTGCTTGATTTTTGCTTCAATTGAGGAAAACTTACTGATGAAGGAGTTTTCGCCGCCTCTTATAAATATCGTGCCCGGCTCTTTGAACCTTATGGGCAGCTTATAACGGAGGCGTGATCTTTTAGGCGTGAAAAATTTCACCCGGAATTTAGGCATTGTGTTGACAAGCCTCAATGCCTCGGCATTGGCAGTATCATTTTTACTTGGTCTGAATAATTTCGCATCGGTAATAGACCCATCCGGTTGAACGCAGAACTGGATTACTACCCTTTCTTGCCCCTTATATCCCTCGGGAATCTGGATATTGGCGTCTATCCATTCTTTGAGCTTGTCATTTCCTCCAGGAAATTCACAAATCGGGTCATAGTTTGCCCAAATATTCTTATTCATTTCGCGTACTTCTGATTTGAGCCTGGCCAATCTTTCCGGCGATACTGTTATGAAAACCGCACGATTGCCATATTCATCATCTTTGACTTCCATTTTTGAGATAGAATCGGTTTCAACCATATCGGGTCTGGCTTCTGCAATCCACTCGTTGTTGAAGTAATAGAACACTGTTTCTGTGTTCCGTTCAGTAAGAGGGGACTGAATTTCTCTTACAGTGCTGTCGTTTATGCAGTAATTCTGCGCGAATGTAATGCACGACTGAATGATAATCAATGAAATTAAAAATATTATTTTCATACAGTATGAGGTTTATTTTTACTAAAATGTCGTGGATCGATCGAACCTTTTCCGACCCCAAAGTTAGCAAGGGTAAATAGGTTTGGTCTTAACAAATGTAAAGACCGCCTTATTTTTGATGTTCGTGTTTGAATTTTTGTCAGTTCTCGTCTGATACGGCTAAATGGTTAGGAGTGATGTGAGATCTAAAAAATCAAGATATGAGTTGAACTGCGGAGGCTTGTATTATACGTTAGTGACTTTAAAGAAAATGCAATCTAAGAGTTGCGGAATTCTTTGGGGGACATGCCGGTTAGCTTCTTGAAGTATTTGCCGAAGAAAGATTGGGATGGGAAATTCAATTCGTCGGATATCTGCTGGATGTTCAGATTGGAAGACTTCAATAGCACTTTTGCTTCGAGAATGACGAATCTTTCTATCCATTCAACAGCTGTGTAGCCTGTCTGGCTTTTCAAGGTGCGGGAAAGATGCTTGGGAGTGACCTCAAGTTTCTGGGCGTAAAAATCAAGAAAACGCTGCTGTTTGAAATGTTTTTGGGCAAGAATAAGGAATTGGTCTGACATTCTGCCCTGATTGGTCATTACTTCATCTTTATAAGGTTCAAACCATTTGTAAACAGTGCGGAATATAAATGATGTCAGTTCAAACAGAAATGCCTGCGAACGGTAGGGATTCTCTTTATCCGCTATTATTCTTTGACATTGTTCAAAAAAACTATCAATCTGAGGAAGCGAGTCTGTCTGGATTTTAGCAACAGAGTGTCGCGACATTATTGTATAAAGCGGCATGTTACTCATAAATAGGAAAAGATTGTCGCGAAACCTTTTCGACATTACAAGGATAGACGCTTTAAAATCAGCGCTGATATATTTGGGTTGTAAAATCTGTGAATTTTCAACTGTGACAAGAGCCGGCGATTTTATTTCATGATTTATTAGATTTATATCAGCGACACATTCTCCACTTTTTACAAAGATCCAAGTTGATGCAGAGAATTTAACAGGCTCATTTATCGTGGAAAGGATTTCTGGACCAATATCTTCAAGCACCCAGAAATCTTGGTTAAGAATTGTGGGCACATCTTCGGGGAGATCGATATTATAATTATAACCGTAATTCATAAGCATTTGATCGTTAGGGCGGATTTGTATCAAGCCAATATATCTATCGGTTAATTTTATTACTTACTTACAAATTTAGTGAATTATTATATTATATCCAAACAATTTCATCAGATATGCAAAAGACAAACCATCATTAATTTTTTTAGATAAGGCGTATTTATGGGCACAGACAATAAAAATGAAATTTAAGTTGCTTTGCATTTTTATTTTCAAATATTTTATGCGATATTTGCAGTCGGAATATTTTCAAAATTGGCAACTTTTTGAAATTATTAATCCGAAGAAATTTTCCATACAGATAACTTTAAAATTTATATGTCTTCAAAAATCTACAGTTACGATGAAGCTTATGAGGCTTCGTTGAAGTATTTTAAGGGTGACGAACTTGCTGCTCGTGTGTGGTCGAGCAAGTATGCATTGAAAGATTCAGATGGCAATATCTATGAGCTTACACCCGACGACATGCACCACCGCATTGCTGGAGAACTTGCGCGCATAGAAAAGAAATATCCCAATCCCATGAGTGAAGATGAAATATTCACACTCTTGAAGGATTTCAGATATATCGTTCCCCAAGGGAGCCCTATGGCTGGAATTGGAAACAATTATCAGGTCGGATCGCTTTCCAATTGTTTTGTAATAGGTCTTGACGGGCATCCTGATTCATATGGCGGTATTATCCGTGTGGATGAGGAGCAGGTTCAGCTCATGAAGAGAAGAGGCGGCGTAGGTCATGATTTGTCGCATATTCGTCCGAAGGGGAGTGCCGTTAAGAATTCAGCTCTGACTTCAACAGGACTTGTGCCTTTTATGGAGCGTTATAGCAACAGTACGCGCGAGGTTGCACAGGATGGACGCCGCGGAGCGTTGATGATGACTGTAAGCATACAGCATCCGGATGCTGAAAGTTTCATTGATGCGAAGATGACGGAAGGAAAGGTTACTGGTGCGAACGTATCTGTGAAGATTGATGATGATTTTATGAATTCGGTAGTGACAGGAAAGCCTTATATACAGCAATTCCCCGTGAAGAGCGAGAATCCTGTCGTTACAAAGGAGATAAATGCTTCCGATTTGTGGAATAAGATTGTGCACAATGCATGGAAGAGCGCCGAACCAGGCGTGCTGTTCTGGGATACTATCCAGCGCGAGTCTGTGCCCGACTGCTATTCGGATCTTGGATTCGAGACTGTCTCAACCAATCCTTGTGGCGAAATCCCATTGTGTCCCTACGACAGTTGCCGTCTTGTTGCCATAAACCTTTACAGCTATGTGAAGAATCCCTTTACTCCGCAGGCTGAGTTCGATTTCGAGCTTTTCCGTAAACATGCAGGCAAAGCCCAGAGAATTATGGATGACATCATCGATCTTGAGATGGAGAAGATCGACACAATCATAGCCAAGGTCGAAACAGATCCGGAAACAGACGAAGTTAAAAGCACGGAGCTTAACCTCTGGAAAAAAATCCGCACCAAAACTCTTAAAGGAAGGCGTACCGGATGCGGCACGACTGGAGAAGGGGATATGCTTGCCGCGCTTGGTTACAGATACGGCACTCCGGAGGCCACAGAGTTCTCTACCGGCGTTCACAAAGCGCTCGCTCTTGCATATTATTCATCTTCCGTGGATATGGCTACAGAACGCGGTGCATTTGAGATATATGATGCAGAGCGTGAGAAAAACAATCCTTTCATAAGCCGCATTCGCGAGGCAGATCCTGCATTATACGAGCGTATGGTAAGGAACGGTCGTAGAAATATTGCGTGTCTGACAATCGCACCGACCGGAACCACCTCGATAATGACGCAGACATCATCCGGAATAGAGCCGGTTTTCCTCCCCGTATACAAACGTAAGAGGAAAGTGAATCCGTCTGATGAGAATGTGCGCATTGATTTTGTGGATGAAGTGGGAGATGCCTTTGAAGAATATATCGTTTATCATCATAAGTTCCTTGAGTGGATGAAGATAAACGGTATTGAAAAGAAGGATAACATGAGTGCCGAAGAAATAGAGGAACTCGTGAAGAAATCTCCTTACTATAAAGCCACCAGCAATGATGTTGACTGGATGGAGAAAGTGAGAATGCAGGGAGCCGTACAGAAATGGGTTGACCATTCTATTAGTGTCACAATCAATCTTCCGTCGGATGTTACCGAAGAGCTGGTTGGCAATCTATATGTCGAGGCATGGAAGGCAGGTTGCAAGGGCTGCACTGTATATCGCGACGGATCCAGGAATAATGTTCTTGCAGCCGTTACTCCAACCAAAGCTCCTCTTATTGCTACTCCTGAGCACATAATGAAGCGTCCGGTCGAACTCGAGGCGGATGTTGTCCGTTTTCAAAATAATAAGGAGAAATGGATTGCGTTCGTCGGACTCGTTGATGGCAAGCCTTACGAGATATTCACCGGTCTTGCCGATGATGAAGACGGCATATTCTGTCCGAAGAGTGTTAACCATGGCAAAATCATCAAGGCTATGGATAGCGACGGAAAGAAGAGATACGACTTCCAGTTTATCAACAAACGCGGCTATAAGACCACAATCGAGGGATTGAGCGAAAAATTTAATCCCGAATTCTGGAACTACGCGAAATTGATTTCCGGAGTGTTGCGTTATGGTATGCCTATTGATCAGGTGCTCAAACTTGTAGGCGGTCTTGAACTTGACTCCACAAACATCAACACCTGGAAGAACGGACTGGAAAGAGCATTAAAGAAATATCTGCCCAATGGCACGGCAGCAACCGGTCAGAAATGTCCCAAGTGCGGTGCAGAGACCCTTATCTATCAGGAAGGTTGTCTGATCTGCACCACTTGTGGCAATTCCAAATGCGGTTAAATCATAGTATTATATAGCTTAACTAAATTAATATATGAAAATTACCTTAAATATCAACTACCACACAGACTGGGGGGAATCGCTCTACGTGAGCGGTTCCATCCCAGAACTCGGTAATGGCGATGCCACCAAAGCTCTGGAGATGAACCTTACAAGTCCGGATATGTGGCAGCTTCAGTTGGATCTTAAAAAGGATCCCGGAAGTTTTGACTATCGTTTTATTGTAAAGGCTCCGGAGAAGGAGTGGCGTTTCGAATGGGGAGCACCTCACCGGTTTGTCAGCGGAAAGGGAATTGATTCCTATCGGGTGTTCAGTTCCTGGCATGATCTTCCCTCAGACAAACCTTTCTATTCCTCAGCTTTTGTGGATGGAATGTTACGTCGTCCCTATCGAGACCAGCCTCTTGCGGCAAAACCGGGAACGGTGTGTCTGCGCATTGAGGCTCCGATGATTGAACCCGACGAAGTTCTTGCGATATCGGGAGGGGGTGATCTGCTTGGAAATTGGGATTCGGCGCATGCTATAATAATGAACGATGCCAATTTCCCGGTGTGGGAAGCAAATCTTCAGACTGATTCCCTCAAGATCCCTTTCGAGTATAAATTCTTGATATTGAAGAAGGACACTCGTGAGGTGAAAGGTTGGGAATATATCAACAATCGAGTTTACGGGATTCGTCCTGAATCTGCCACAGAACAGGTTGTGATTGATGGTATCAGGTTTGCAAATCCGAAAGAAAACTGGAAAGGCGCTGGAACAGCCATACCTGTTTTCTCAATCCGCACTGAGAATGATTTTGGCGTGGGAGACTTCATTGACATCAAGAAAATGGTAGACTGGTGTGCGTCTACCGGTCAGAAGATTCTGCAGATTCTTCCGATCAATGATACTACAATGACCGGAACGTGGGTTGATTCTTATCCTTATAAGGCAAATTCAACTTTTGCCCTTCATCCGATGTATCTTAACCTTTGGGAGGTCGGGACATTAAAAGATTCATCACGTCGCGAATATTATTATAATCTTGCTAAAGAGCTTAACGCTCTCCCTGCAATAGATTACGAACGGGTAAATGCAGGCAAGCATGAATACCTTAGGGAGATCTATGCCGAGCAGGGAGCCGCTACGCGTCGTCGCAAGGAATACAAGGAGTTTGTTGCTCGCAATGAATATTGGTTGAAGCCATATGCTGCATGGTGTGTGCTCAGGGAACTATATCAGACACCTGACAACAATTGCTGGGGTGACTATGCAAGATACGATGCAAATAAGGTTGAGGAACTTCTTGCGAAACATAAAGATGCTTTCGAGTTTCATTATTATGTTCAGTATCATCTTGACCGACAGTTGCATGATGCGCGAGATTATGCTCACAGCCACGGCGTAGTGCTGAAAGGAGACATTCCAATCGGAATCAGCCGGTTCAGCGCAGACGCATGGGTTTCTCCTGAACTGTTCAATATGAATACGCAGGCTGGTGCACCGCCGGATGATTTCTCTGTGCTCGGACAGAACTGGGGTTTCCCGACATATAATTGGGATGAGATGGCAAAAGACGGTTTCCAATGGTGGAAAAACCGTTTCCGCAAAATGTCGGAGTATTTTGATGCTTATCGAATTGATCATATCCTTGGCTTCTTCCGTATCTGGGAAATTCCTATGGATGCGGTTCATGGTCTGCTTGGTTATTTCAATCCGGCTCTTCCATTCTCTGCCGAAGAACTCAGAAACAGTTATGATTTCTGGATTGATCCAGACGTGATGACAAATCCTCTGATTCTTGACTGGATGCTCGATGATTTCTTTGGAGATCTTAAGGAGGAGGTGAAAGAAAGATTCCTTGACAAGGTCGGTGGAGACAGATACTGTCTTAAGGGTTTCATAAACACTCAGGAAAAAGTTGAGAAGTATTTTGCAAATGCTGAGAGAAACGAGAAGAATTCGCGCATAGTCAGTGCCCTTATGGGACTTATTGATGATGTGCTGTTCATCGAGGATCCTTATCACAAGGGACATTATCATCCGAGAATTGCTGCGCAATATACCTATCAGTTCCGTGTTCTCTCTGATTATGCCAAATGGAATTTCAACCGTCTCTACACAGATTTCTTCTATCACCGTCATAATGATTTCTGGTATGGAAAGGCAATGTGGAAACTGCCCCCACTTCTTGATGCTACATCTATGCTCACTTGTGCAGAGGATTTGGGCATGATTCCGGACTGTGTGCCGGAAGTTATGAAACGTCTTCAGATACTTGCTCTTGAGATTCAGCGAATGCCTAAGGATCCCGGTTCGGAATTTGGTGATACATGGCATTATCCTTATTATTCTGTTTGCACAACATCCACACATGATATGGCTGGAATAAGGGGATGGTGGGAGAATGATCATGTAGTGGCGCAGAAATTTTATAACCATGTGCTCCGTGAAAACGGGGAAGCTCCACAATTTGCTGAGCCCTGGATCTGCGACAAGATCATTAGTCTTCATCTTGACAGTCCGTCAATGCTTTGCATTCTTCCGCTTCAAGACTGGTTGGCATGTGATGGCTCTCTGAGACGAGAGAATCCTCATGACGAGCAGATTAATGAGCCTGCAAATCCGAAGCATTACTGGCGTTATCGCATGCATCTCACAGTTGAGGAACTCTTAGGAAAAGATTCTTTCAATGCGGCAATGCGTCAACGCATTTCTGAATCCAAAAGATAATGACATACAGAATAATAAAGTATCTAACAGCAATAGTGATGTGCATGTTCCTGTCGCCGGTTACGGAAGGCAGGGCATGCACTTCCGCTATTATATCGGCAGATGTTAATCCATACGGACGTCCAATCTTGTGGAAACATCGTGACACGAGTGCAATAGACAATAAGGTAGAGTTTGTTGCGGGACGACAGGGAGAACTGTCTTATGTCGCTCTCTTCAATGCCAGCGACAAATATTTGAAAGAGGCATGGATGGGGATGAATGAAGCCGGCTTCGCAGTTATGAACACCGCTTCCTACAATATAAAGGATGATAATGTCAGTGCTAAAAAGATGGATAAGGAGGGTCTGGTGATGACAAAAGCCTTAAAGACTTGCCGCACTGTTGAGGATTTTGCCCGTCTGCTTGAGACTTTGCCTCGTCCTATGGGTGTTGAGGCAAATTTTGGTGTGATTGATGCAACGGGTAACGGAGCTTATTTTGAAACCAATAACCATAGTTATAAGCGGTTTGATCTTAAGGATGCGGAAAATGGGGTGCTTGTACGCACTAATTACAGCCATTCGGGCAGACCGAACGAAGGTTTTGGTTTTGTGCGTGAGGCAAATGCCTGTCATCTTCTGCAACCATATGTCGATACGAAGTCTGTTACGCCGGAAGTCCTGACTGAGGAATTGAGTCGCAGTTTCTATCATGACATGAACAAACGTGATTATTCAGAGAGTGGTGACAGATGGGTGATTGACCAGGATTTCATACCACGATATAAATCAACTGCTACAGTGGCTATTGAGGGATGTCGCCCGGTGGCTTCAATGTCAGAGTCCACTCCCGAAATGGTTAGGAAGGAATATGTGATGTGGACAGGTCTGGGGTATCCTCCATGTTCGGAAGTGCGCGCGGTAACGTGTAAAAGGGATGGCGTGGATAAAGAAATGAGAGGATCGTTGGCAAACGGACATTCCCCTCTTGCCGACAAGGCAAAGAAAATGAGGGATGAGGTTTTTCCAATTCATAAAGGGAATGGCGATAAGTATATCGACATGGAAATTCTTTTTGGAAAAGATGGGAAAGGTTTGGTTAACAAGATGAAGGAAATCAACAAGGAAAATTACAAAAAGGGGAGAGAAGCGCGTGACGGAATCTTGTCAGAATAAATATGTTTGTGAAGCTCCGTTCAGAATGTCTAAGGGTGATTTTGCGCGGAAAATGGCAAGGTTCTGGGGGCTCATTCCCGGGCTCCTGTTGTTGATGATCTTTGTCTTTGGTCTGGTTGCCAGTATATTTTTAGATATCAGATATCTGATTGTGGCAGCAATGGCGGTGTTTATATTGCTTCCGATGGTAATGATGTTTTTATATTATTACCATGGTTTGGGTAAAAACTGCTATTTCAACATTATAGATCATAATCTTTCAATAAAAGAGGATTGTCTTGAGATAACAATGTATTTTCCCGTAGTGTCGGTTACCGAAACTGCTGAGGAATCGACTGATGCAAAGGAGGTCGAGCTCCGTGTTTCAAAACTGACTATAAATTATAACGATATATTGAATTATCGGGTATTTTCTGATTGTGTGGTTTATCCGGTAGGAAAACCGATGTCGGGATTTGTATGGTTGCCACTCTCGGCATTTAATGATACAGATTCATTCAGAAATGCCGTGGCTTTATTATCGTCTAAATTGAAGTGATCATGCGTATTCTAAAGGAAAATAATAAAAAATATTGCTTCATAATGGATATGGAGGTTCGCGATTATGAGCTTGATTGCGAACAGATCGTGAATAATGCAAACTATCTCCATTATATGGAGCATACACGACATCGCTTCTGCATGGATGCGGGAGTCTCGTTTACGGAATTGCATAATCAGGGGGTAGATGCAGTGGTTCGAAAGATCGAGATTGAGTATAAGACATCGCTCAGGGGAGGGGATACGTTCCTGAGTTGCCTGCGAATCGAACGCAAAGGGGCAAGATTCATCTTTCATCAGGATATAATCCGCTCAGATGGAGAGGTGTGCACAGAAGCTGTAGTGACTTGCGTGATTTTGAAAGATGGAAAATTGACAAGAGGTGATGAGCTTGCCCGACTTTTTGCAAAATATTTATAAGCATCTTAAATACATGATGGCGTTAAATTCAAACATTCTTTAAGACTAACATTATGGCAAACTCAGAGCAAGAGACGATATATCGCATCGCACTCGGAATGATGAAGGGGATCAATTCTCAGCAGGTTCGCCGCATGATTGATGCGGGGGTGAGTGCTGAAGACTTCTTCACGCTTGATCTCTTGTCGGTCTCTGACGCTCTTGGGTTGAACAGTAAGACCGGTTTCGGAGCTCACGACCGTGAGAATGCATTAAAAAGAGCAGCAGAGGAATATGCGTTTACTTCGAGGCATTCAGTGAAGGTGATTTCACTTTTGGATGATAATTACCCATGGCTGCTTGCAGAAACACCCGATGCTCCGGTCACCCTTTATATGCTTGGAGATGCAGACCTTAATTCCCAACATACCATAAGCGTGGTGGGCACAAGAAAACCTACTCAATATGGCATGAACTTCTGTAAGCAATTCTGTTCGGATCTGGGAGGTTATTTCCCGGATCTTACTATTGTAAGTGGACTTGCATTGGGAATTGATTCGGCAGCGCATACGGCGGCACTGGAAACAAATCATTCCACCATCGCTGTGGTTGCGCATGGTCTTGATATGGTGTATCCTGCAGTAAATCGGGATCTTGCACGTAGGATTATAAAATCAGGCGGTGCCATAATCACGGAATACCCTTCGGGATCAACACCTTATGCAGGGCGTTTTCTCGAACGTAACAGGATAGTGGCTGGACTATCGCAAATTACAGCCGTAATAGAATCTCCGATCAAGGGAGGAGCGATGAGCACTGCTAACTTTGCTTTCCATTACAACAGGGAGGTGGTTTCATTGCCGGGCAGAGTGACTGATCATGTTAGTGCGGGATGTAATTTGTTGATAAGAAAAGAAAAAGCGCATCTGTTGACGGCAGCGGCTGACGTTATCGAACTGATGGATTGGAAACCACTCGGAAAACACATAGAACCGCGACAAAGAAACCTGTTTCCGGAACTCGAAGGCATCTCAGGAAGAATCTATGAAATCCTTAAGTTTGAATCGGAGCCGGTGGCGATTGATACGCTGCATCAGCGCACGGGGCTGACGGTTCCTGAACTGATGTCAGCATTGACAGATCTTGAATTTGACGGGATTGTAACGCGCCAACCCGGTAACAGATATTCAATATCCTGATTGATATAAATAAAAATGAAGCAGGGCTGTGGTTTGTCCATCGCCCTGCTTCTTGTATTGTAATGTCTGGTTTAGAAACGTTCAAGAACGGTTTCTACAAGATGCCTGACTTTCGGTTTGTAATCCGTGTTGGCATTGTTGAGACGACGTTCGGCTATGATGCAGCACACGGTCATTGCGCGGTGTCCTAAAAGTTTGGAGAGTCCCTGAAGACAAGCAGACTCCATTTCGAAGTTTGTAATAGGGCGTCCGTTATAGCGGAAACTCTCAATCTTTTCATTTAGGTTTGGATCGGCAAGTTTAAGGCGTACCATTCGACCTTGCGGAGCGTAAAAACCTACAGCTGCGATTGTGTAGCCACGTACCATATCGTCGCGTCCGATCTGATTTACGAGCTCGGCATCCGCATCAACAGTGTAGGGAGCTGCCCAAGTTGAGTTCCAGTCGGTATGTTTGCAGAATTCACGTTCGAATTCAAGATCGCAAACTTTATCGCGGTCTGCATAGAAGTTGAGAATGCCATCAAATCCCATTCCCTTCTCTGCTATTACAAAATCACCGATATGAAGATCCTCCTGTAAAGATCCCGATGTGCCGATGCGCACGATATTAAGAGTGCGGTGCTCAGGTTTTACCTTACGCGTTTTGAAATCGATGTTTGCCAGAGCGTCAAGCTCAGTCATTACAATTTCAATATTGTCAGGACCGATACCATGTGAAATAGCCATGATCGGTTTGCCCTTGTAAGTTCCTCCGATGGCATGGAACTCACGGGAAGAGACGTTATAATCGATTGAATCGAAATATGATGCAACCATATCCACTCGACCCGGATCGCCGACAAATATAATATTGTCGCGGAGTTGTTCCGGTTTCAGATGAATATGAAAAACTGAGCCATCTTCATTGATGATGAGCTCTGAAGCGGGAATAATTCTATCGTCTGCCATAAAATATATGATAATGATTATATACTTAAGTTTCGCAAGCTTCAACTTTACGCTTGCGAAAGTTGAATTTATATACTTATAACGTTTGAACCGAATGTTCGGCATTACAAATATACTAAAAAAACGGTACAAATAAAATTATAGAGAAAAATTTGGCGTATATCAGAAAAAAGTAGTAATTTTGCACGCTATCAAAAACGACTGAGGAAAGATGCCGGAGTGGTCGATCGGGGCGGTCTCGAAAACCGTTGTGCCTTTTGGCACCCAGGGTTCGAATCCCTGTCTTTCCGCAATAAATGCTGACAATCAGCGAATTACGAAATTTACGCACGAAATTACGCACGATTTTTGATGATCGTGCGTAATTTTTTGTGCGTATTCATGACAATATTTTTAAGTAAACGTGGGCGCACCCGATATTGGGTACTTCGAATTTTGAGGTGTAGTGTTTAGGTGTATGTGTGGGAAGATGTGACGGGCACGGCGGCGCAGTCGGCGGTCAATTCTTAAAAATTGCGATTTAACATATCAATATGGTGCCCTAAATAATCTTTAATCAGGTAAAATGCAGAATGATACGCAATTATAAATATCGGCGCATTGTATAAAGATTATTAAGGGGTCTGTGAATTAATACTTTATGAGCGTTTATAAAGGTATATTTGCAATATGATGATGAAGAACCTATATAATATGCCCCAAATCAGATGTCTTATTGATTATCTGCGTCCCGTGAGCGATGCCCTCTCATACGACCACTATGACCATCCCGAGCGCATTGTGAACTTGCAATGGGCAAAGGTGAACATAGACATTCCGGCAGACAAAGAAGCTATGGAGAAAGAGTTGTCCGAATCTGTGTCAATGCCCGACATGGGTGTCTCTTTGCAATCGCTTTGTTCCTGTCTCGCCTCCATCGCTCAGGAAATGAATGAATCTTTATACGGGTTCTATAACGTAACCTACTTCTATAATGAGTTCTCGTTACAAAGTGGTTATCAGATTCAACGGAATGAGTACGAAAAGATGATAATATCCCAGGAAGGCATTGTCGATTCACTTGACGCGCAAATCGAAACTTTGGAGCGCAGGTGTTCGGACGATGAATCCTTCATACTCAGGCTTAACAACAGGCGTGAACGACTTGATGTTGAGCGAGAAAAGCTGAATGAACTGTATATCCGTCAGAGTAAACTCAACGAGTATCTGACCATTCTTGACACATGTTATAAGCCGGCGTTAGACCGTATCGCTGAACAATGCCGCGCCCTGCTTCCAACCGTTGAAGAATCATATAAAGCATGGATGGCTGTCAATCAACCGGAAGAGAAACCGCACAGTGCCAAATCGTCATGGGATGATTGTTTTATTCCCAATGTAACAACACAAGATGCAACAAAGGATTACTTTAAGCCCGGTATGATTATCCGGATCTACGAACTGTGCAACGGCAGACAGTTTGAGGAATGTAACATCACCAGCTTCCTTGATGCCATGAATCTGCGTACAACAGGTTCTGTTCTAAAGATAAAGGAGAGGGAGAAAGTGCGTGTATGCTATCTCATTAACCAATTATGGCGTCTGCTTCCGAAAAATACAAGAGAGGAATGGCTCTCCATGATGCTCACTACACTCGATATAAGCCGTAAATTCTATAATTCAAAGTACAGTATTTCTACCGCTTACGGTGAATGTAGCCGAGCATCAAGAGCCTTCTGCGAGGGACTGCAAGAGATATTTGTCGATAATAATCGAAGTGTATCTTGAATTACTTCTGGACATTCATAATCGAATATGCGTTCTTGACAAGCAAGCTCGACATAAGACGACGGTCGGATTCGGAGGCGTCCACAATTAAAACTCTATTCATTGATATATTGATGGTTAAACAAAACCAGGCCGTCAGATTTGGCGACGACCTGATTGTATTTTTTAAGTTACACTCTTATGATAGTTTTTATAGTAGTTCAAAACATATTAACGCATCACAATGTCCCAGATCTGAAATAAAAAGTTTACGGTTTTGAATAAGTTGCTTTCTAAGCACCTACACCGCCATCCACTTTGTAATCAGCACCGGTAATGAAACTTGCTTCTTCACTTGTCAGGAATGCCACCACAGCGGCCACCTCTTCAGGTCTTCCCATTCGGCCCATCGGTACACTTTTGATTACCATATCCTTATGTGCTTTGGCTTCC
Source organism: uncultured Porphyromonadaceae bacterium (assembly GCA_902495075.1). Taxonomy (GTDB): domain Bacteria; phylum Bacteroidota; class Bacteroidia; order Bacteroidales; family Muribaculaceae; genus Lepagella. Next base: position 5,357 of record CABUVO010000016.1, on the reverse strand, counting down.
TGTTCCGAAAGCTCCGTTTTGCCATAAATAGGGGTCTCTATCGGTCCCACGCCAAGCGAATTGACACGTATTCCATCCTTTGCCAACTCTTTTGCCCAAGCGCGGGTCATTGTGTATATGGCAGCTTTGGACGCAGCATAATTGGCCATTGTCGTGATGGGATTCGTCGTCATCGTTGTCGTGATATTGAGGATATTCCCTTTGGCCTCTTTTATCAGAGGCAGACAGGTCTGGGTGAGCATCACTACCGCCCTGACATTGATGGCAAACACCTTGTCATACTCTTCGATTTTCATCAAGGCGAACGATCCGACAGGTGCCCATCCCGCATTATTCACAAGAATATCAAGACGGCCATACCTGTTGTTCACCTCCTGTGCAACTGACTGGATTCCCTCGTTTGTTTCAAGGTCTGCAATATGATAGGTGATATTCCCACTATGAGCCGCAGTCTCCGCAAGCGTCTTTTCTGTCCGGCCGACAATCAGGACTTGTGAACCTTCGTCAGCCAAACGCCACGCTATGGCTCGTCCGATGCCTGTCCCGGCTCCGGTCACCAACGCGACTTTCTTATTCAATGAATCATACATGCGGTTACTGGTTATTAGGATTAAACTGTTTGTCGTAATTCAGAAGGAATTTCACAAGTTCCGGATCGCGGTGTGACCAATGGAAATCCGCAGGTTTGTCAAGGGGACGTAATTTCTCCATATCCTCTTCCGAAAGACAGAAATCGAAAATATCCAAATTCTGCTTCATGCGCTCAATGCGGGTGCTTTTGGGAATCGCGATGATATTGCGCTGAACCAGATACCGCAATGCGATTTGCTGCACTGTCTTGTCATATTCTTCGGCAAGCGCAGTCAATATGAGATTGTTCTGTAAATCTTCACTGCCTTGTGCAAGCGGCCCCCAAGCCATGATGCGGGTTCCGTAAGACTCCATTTCGGCTTCCGCTTCCCATTGCTGGCTGAACACATTCGTCTTCAACTGGTTGACAGCAGGCTTGATATTCGCGTATTCAGCCATATCGACAAATCTGTCAGGATAAAAGTTTGAGAGACCGATGGCACGTACCTTGCCGTCCTTTACAGCTTTCTCCATCGCCCGCCATGTTCCTGGATAATCGCTGAAAGGCTGATGGATGAGAAGAAGATCTATGTAGTCTGTGCGCAATTTGCGGAGAGAATCCTCTATGCTGCGTGCGGCTTTTTCTTCGCCGGCGTTCGTAATCCATACTTTGGTGGTAAGAAAGAGTTGGTCACGCGGTACGCCGCATTTGGCAACGGCGTTGCCAACCCCTTCTTCGTTATAATAAGCCTGCGCCGTATCTATCAGCCTGTAGCCTGTGCTGATTGCATCGAGCACACAACGCTCGCACTCTTCGGGTGATACTTGAAAAACGCCATAACCCAATATTGGCATTTCAATGCCGTTGTTCAATTTTATAGTGTCCATAACATTCTTTTTAATCGTATTATTTGACGGTTGTCGGATAAATTTAATCCTCCGGCTGGAAATCCTTGATGATGTTCAATGCCTTCAGTGCGGCCGGGAAGCCGATGTAAGGCATACACTGGATGACGGCAGCCGTCACCCGCTCCTTGCTGTTGCCCGCTTTCAGGTTGGCGCGAAGATGGGCGTGAAGTTGCGGTTCCGCTCCGATGACGGTCAGGACGCAATAGGTCAGCAGTTCTCGTGTCGGCGTGTCAAGGCCGCTTCGTGTCTGGAAGTCGCCGAAGTGTACTTCGGTCAGAAAACGCGGGACCTTTTCGCCCATGCCGCCTGGCACGTCCTTCATCGCCTCTTTCATCCGGTCTCCGTAAAGCGGATATTGGATTTCATGCCCTTTTTCGTAGCGGTTCTCTTCCGTCACGGTTGCCTGTGTTTCCAGCGGCACTTTGATTCCGCGCTCCGTGAAGGCTTCGTTGACGGCAGTCATCGCGTTCAGGACTTTGGGGAATCCGATGATGGGAGCGCACTGGTAAACTGCCTCGCGCAACTCTATGGGAGTGACCCCGACATTGAGGGCGGCTCCCGTGTGTCCTTTCAGTTGGGGCAGTTGCTGCATGGTAGCAAGGCAGACGCAGGTTATCATTTCTCGTGTCTTGATGTCCAGATCGCCTGTGCGGAACACTTCGCCGAAAATGTATTTCTGGAGGATATCCATGATCTCCGGGTCTGTACCGCCTCCGTTAAGTGCCTCCCCGCCGAACAGGGCGGTGTAGTTTTCCTTGCATAATTCTATTCTGTCCATATCATTTGTCTTTTCTGTTGTCTGGGCGAAAGCCGGGAGCGAACCGGCAACCAGCAATAAACAAAAAATTACTTTTTTCATTGTTTTCTGTTTTTATCTGTTGAACAAATCACGGGCATTCTCCGAGAAGAACAGCTCTGCGTATGGTGCCAGCTCCTTGTCGGCGCCAAACTGCTCGCGCATCCGTGTCAGGTTCCCCTGCAACACGCTGTCCGGCATATATGGATAATCCGAGCCGTAGAGTATATGATCCGGTGAGGTGATAGTCAGCATCATTTTCACGATTTCGGGGCTTGCGCCTCCGGCAAGGTCGTAATACAGGCGTGAGAGGTTGTTCTTCCAGTCAATCTCTCCCATGAAGCCTTTTGCCAGCATTGCCGGATGTACGGCTTTCATACGGGGTATTGCCATCGGTAGGAAGGAGCCGCAATGCGGTACGACGACCTTGATATTGGGATATCTTGCCGGCACGTTGCGGGAAATCATATTGACGACTGCACGGGTCGTTTCGGCCGGATACTCATAGACCGCAAGCGGGGCGGTGGCAATGATACTGTCATTGACCGGCGTAGGCTTGTGCGGATGGATGATGATGACGGCATTCCTGTCGTTCAGTACCTTCATCAATGGGTCGAGTGCTTCATCCCCGATATATTGTCCCCGGCTGTTTGTCGCCAGCTTTACTCCGTCCGCATCCAGAGTGTCGAGCGCGTAAACGGCTTCCTCGATGGCGGCATCAACATCCGGTAGGGGCAACGCGGCGCAGAACTTAAATTTTCCCGGATGCTCCTTTTTCAGACGGGCACAATACTCATTGTATTCACGGATAATCCGTCTGCTTTCCTCCGCGTCACCGAACCACGGTTGCGGAGCAGGCATTGACAGAACCGAACATTCTATTCCGGCTTTCTGCATGAAAGCGATGTGCGATTCCACGTTCCAGTCAGGCAGCGGAAATGTCTCTTCCATCGCGGCACCGTGCTTTTCCAGCACAGCCATGTATTCGGGCAGGATGTTGTGGCAATGCACATCAATGGTGTGCCCGAATACCGGACGGCTGATAAAGAGTGCGGACATAGCCATGAGTAAAACCAGTTTTCTTCCCATATCGAGTTATTTTCCCCCGGTTATAGATTCAAGCCACTCCGTGAACTGTTTTTCAGACAAAGATCTGTTCAGCAGTTTCCCGGCACACCAGTCTATTTCGGGATAGGCTTTACGCAGGTTCTTCTCGCAGTTGGCAATGCCGCTACCACCCGAAGTGGCAAACGGCACCACCTTCTTGCCTGCAAGGTCGTGGCTTTCGATGAACGTGTTTATGATGGTCGGAGCAATGTACCACCATACGGGGAAACCGATGAACACAACATCGTATTTCTCCATACCGGACACACGCCCTGCAATGGCAGGACGGGATGTCGCATCGCGCATCTCCACCGAACTGCGGCTCTCCCTGTCATTCCAATTCAAGTCGGCATCCGTGTAAGGTTGCAGCGGTACTATTTCATACAGATCGGCGTTGGACACGGCCGCCAGTTCACGGGCAGCCTCTCTTGTCGTACCGCTGCAAGAGAAATAGGCGACCAATATTTTCGGACTACTCATGTCATTTGATTTTAGATATTACACCATTGGCATTTCCCACGAGCCTCTTGTATCGACACCGGTACTTTCGGCTGCTTCCTCCAGAGTTTTCATATCCTCGTCGGTAAGCTTTACCTTTATGGCTTCAAGTGCATCATGCACCTGGGCAGGCTTAGTTACGCCGATGATAGGTGTCGTCCCTTTGCCAATCGCCCAAGCCAAGGCTACCTGTGCCGGAGTGACGCCGTATTTGTCCCCGACAGTGCGCATCACGGCAACGAGTTTTTCGATTTGCGGCAACAGCGGGTTATAGGTGTCACCGCGCTGGCTTCCGGCAGGCAGCGGGTGTGCCGTGTCATATTTTCCGCTTATCGCCCCCTGCTCCAGCACCATGTATGCCCAGAAGTCCATGTCGTTCTCCTTGCAATAGTCAAGGATGCCGGCTTTCTCCGATGAACGGTAAAGGAGGCTGAAATGGTTCTGCACAGCTGAGATATGCACTCCTTCTTTGGAAAGAATCTCCTCCGCACGCTTGATCTGCGCAAGGTTGTGGTTGGAGACACCTACACGTTTTACTTTGCCGCTTTTCACGAGGTCGGCAAGGAACGGAGTCCACTTCTCTACATCCGCAGGATTGTGAATCCAGTAGATGTCGATATAGTCCGTACCGAATCGTTCGAGACTGCTGTTAAGCATATCCTCTATGGGATTGGCGGAATCCCCGGCAATCTGAGGCGTGAACTTCGTGGAGATGAGTACATCCTCACGGCTACGCTCTTTGGTGAATGCAGCGAGTACGCTTTCCGAAGCACCCATGCCATATACTACGGCAGAATCCCACAGGTTCAGTCCTCCTGCCATTGCCGCATCGAATACGGGCTTCAGTTCATTCACTCCGAGATTGTTCCCGAATACCTGATCGCCGCCGGCGAAGCCTGCGCCCCACGACCATGTGCCTAATGCTATTGACGGTTGATTTTTCATATTTGTTTCTCCTTGTCTATTTTTGATTGTTATTGTTGAATCTGATTGTTTAACGTATGAAGTTTGTCATCGTATGCTGTTCATGAGTGGGGAACTCTATGCCGTGTTCACGACCTGTTGCGATACACTTCAGCAGCCACGCCATGTTTCGTGCGAGGGTGCGCATGGTTTGCAACCCCTCTATGTCACGGCGTATTTCGTCCGGCGTATTCCCGTGTACCACGTTCCAGTATTGCGACGGTACGATCGGCATATTGCAGTCTGCCATGTACTTGTTCATCTGGTCGAGCGCAGCGGTGGCACCGCTACGGCGGCAGGTGGCAGCAGCAGCAGCAGGTTTCCCTGCAAAGTGGTCCCCATTGTACTCGTCATTCATGAACTCCCTGTCGAGGAACGAGGTCATCGCGCCGCTTGCCGCCGCATAGTGGACAGGAGTGCCGAACACGAAGCCGTCGTATTCGTCCATTATCTTCACGATCTCATAGACTTTGTCGGCTCGGAAGCATCTGCGTTTTCCCACGCTCGCCCCACA
>CABUVO010000015.1 GCA_902495075.1 uncultured Porphyromonadaceae bacterium | reverse complement strand
GTTTCTGCAAGGAACGAACCGGTCGGTGTGGGGTTGGACCTCTTCGCGTCAGACGGCATCGGAGATGTCGAATAGTACCGCGCAAAGTTTATTAATCGACCTCTCCGAGGCCGCAGCGACGCGACTTATATGACCCCCACACCTATGACCCCTACACCGGTCAAGCACTATTCCATAAGTGCCTAACCGATATGGGGTTATAACCAATTACCCTCTTCGAGGGTTGTCGCGGATGGAGTCTCTAACTCTGTGGCTCTGTCAGCATCGCCAGATGCCTCCGCGCCATCCAATTAAACATTACTCATTTCACATTGAACATTAATCAAACCCTCTGTACCTCTGAGTCTCTGTGTTTAAATTGTTGTATCGTAACATTTTAAGCTATTATCTCGAAAGCTTTTATTCTTCGCTTCTTCGCGTTATCATTTTATGACAGTAATCGGTGAAGCACGTTTGATAAATTTGTATCGAACAGCAGCTACGACTTGACGCTCACATTAGAGTCATGCCAATTATTCCCTTTTACCTGTTCCCTTTTACTTCTTACTTTGTCGGGCACAGCCCGATAAATGGGGATTTGGTTTTTCAGCAAGTTTTGTTAATTTTGTCGGAAATTTATTGAAAAACGATATGCGATTTATGAAAACTTACCTTTTTGCCGTGGCTGTAGCCATGGCTCTGCCTACATTCGGGCAATCAACCTACAAATCTACTCTCCCTGTGAAACCATCCAAGGGTATTACTGTTGCCGGAACTGTGGAATGTGAAGGCAAACCTGTTGCCGGAGTCTTGGTCTCCGATGGTTACGAGATCACCAAAACTGACAAAAAAGGTGCCTATTATCTTAAATCAGGAAAACAGAATCCTCAAGTGTTTATCATCTCCCCCTCCGGCTATGAACCTTGGCGCGAAGATGCCGTGCCGCAGTTCTGGGCAGATTTCACTGAGCCGGCTACACGGTATGAGCGTCTTGATTTCCGCCTCCGCAAACAAGACAACACCCGTCATGGCGTCCTGTTGGTTACTGACCAACATCTTCACGGCAAAAGACGCGACGAAGCGACATTCACAAAATATATGGATGTAATAAACCGCGAAGCAAACGCATTCAAGACAAAAGGTATCCCGGCTTATTCCATCGGACTGGGTGATATGAGTTATGACAACTATTGGTATGAGACAGGCGTAGACCTCTCGCGCACACGCGAAATCCTTAATGAGAACAAATGGCCGCTCCCTTTCTATAATATCATGGGAAATCACGACTCCGACGGTGCCGTCTGCAAAGGAGACTCCACAGATTTCCTCTCCGCATTCAAATTCATGCAAACTTACGGACCAAGATATTTTTCCACCAATATCGGAAGAGTGCATTACGTAATGCTCGACAATATCTATTATATAAACGAGCCTGCCAAAACACCCCAAAACGAAGGAATAAACGGCAAACGCAATTATAAAGAGCTTATCACTCCCGAACAACTTGACTGGCTCGAAAAAGACCTTTCATTTATCACCGCGGAGACTCCTGTCATCGTTGCCATGCATTGCCCTATGCACGTCTATAAAAAAGCCACGAATGAGATACAGCTCCGTCCCGACGAGGAATCATCACTGCGACTAAAAGAAATCCTCAAACCATTCAAAAGGGCACTTTTTGTTTCCGGACACACACATAAAAACGGCATTGTGCGCACTCAAAACGGCGACAACGAACTTATAGACCTTAACCTCGTCAGCACAAGCGGAAGCATCTGGTGGAACAGTTCTTTTAATCAGAAAAATCTTGCGCATGATGGCAACCCTGTTGGATTTGAGGTAATGGAAATTGACGGGGACAAGATCGAATGGAGATTTGTACCATACGAGTATCCCGCCGATATGCAATATAAGGCATGGGATGTAAACACATTAAAAAAATTTTTCTCCACCGATACAGAAGCCTTGACCTTTCAGCGTCATCTTCCCAAATGGGGGAAATATGAGAAACTTCCCGACAACTCGGTTCTGATTCAGATATGGGCATGGGATCCCAACGGAAAGTTGTCTGTGAGGGAAAACGGGAAAGAACTGGCTGTCAAAGATGTCTGGGAAGTTCATCCGGATTACTATGCAATGACTGCAATCCAGAAAGGTGAATGGCAGGGCGATTACAAAAAAGGCTTGCGTGAACCCAAGAAAGCAAGGATGTTTCTCGTAAAGGCATCATCGCCCGACACTCCTCTCGAAATCAGCTACACAGATGCCTTCGGTAGAACCGATAGCCGCACCTTCTCGCGCCCTCACTCCTTCGAAAGCAATCCCCTCCCCGACTTGGTTGAGTGAAGGCACCCGCGGTGCCCCGTACGTCCTCTCTGCCATAGCCTCTGAAATTAACAGATTGTTGCGATATTAACACGAAAATGTTAAATCTTTATATTTGTCACTAATGTAAAACGTTTGTGTGATTATCACATATTGCCACATTAATTATTTAACTATTAACACGTTGCACCAAACATAAAGGAGTAAACCTATTTTATCGATTCATCAATGCCGAAAATTTGAGTTTTCATTGATCTATTTTTGCATCGGTTAACCTTAGGAAAAGTCTCAAAAGACCTCTTTCCGAAGAGACTGTTTTATTTAAAACGTCTCTAAGAAACTGTTTAAATTTATTTTCGAGGAAGTTTGGGAGGGATTTTTGAGCTGATTCCGCGAGTTGAGAAAGGAGAAACCTGTCGGTTTCGACTGCCGAAACTTGGCGGAAGCAGCCAAAAAGAACCTCAAAATTCCCGAAAGAATCTCTAAAATAAAATTTTCGTAATAAATTTAAACAGTTTCTAACATCAAAATAGAATCAACACCAATAACAAACTCAAATCAAGAGCTTATGAACAGAATTGCTCTATTTTTGATTTCGATATTTCTGCTTGCACTGCCGGCAGTGGCACAACAGCAGAATATCAACGGAATCGTAACCGACTCATCTGGAGAGCCTCTTATCGGTGCCACAATTATGGTCAAAGGCGCTAAGACAGCTGCTTTTACTGATATTGACGGCAAGTTCTCAATCAAAGCCAAGGCAGGAGATACTCTTCAAGTATCCTACGTAGGATTCCAGAAACAGGATATAAAGGTCGGATCTGCCAGCAACATTACAATTGTCATGAAAGAAGAGGCCAACACCCTTGATGAAATGGTGGTGGTTGGCTATGGCACAATGAAGAAAGCCGATTTGACAGGAGCTGTCACCAACGTATCCGGTAACAAACTTGAGGATATGCGTGCCGCTTCCGTGTCACAATCGCTTCAAGGATCAATGCCGGGTCTTTACGTAAGCCGCAGTAGCGGTATGCCGGGAGCGACAGCTACAATTCGAGTGCGAGGAATAACCACAATCGGAGACTCTGATCCATTAGTTATTGTGGATGGTATTCCAGACTCAATGGAATCTGTCAATTCATCAGACATCGAAAGCATTTCTGTGCTCAAAGACGCAGCATCCGCTTCAATTTATGGAGCGCGAGCAGCTGCCGGCGTGATCCTCATCACCACTAAAAAGGCAAAGGAAGGCAAAGCCAAAGTCGAATACCAAGGCACAGCCGGTTTCATTCAAGCCACAGAAACTCCTAAACCTGTAGGTGCCATCGACTACATGAATCTTTACAATGAGCTGAAATGGAACGATGGGGGCAACCTTGAGGGTCAGGAGCATAGTGTATATGAGAAAGACTTCATCGATTCTTATATGCAGAATCATCTGGAAAATCCGGATGCTTATCCCATCACTGATTGGCGGAAGGTATTGATGCGCAACACAGCCCCTACCACCAAACATGATCTCAAAGTATCATACGGGAATAAGGTTGTGCAAACAAAAGTATCTTTAGGCTATGAATACACGGAAGCACTTTACAAAGGTCGCGACTACCAGCGTCTCACTGCCCGCGTAAACAACAATTTCAAAGTCACCAGATGGCTGACATTCGGTCTTGACGCATATTACCGCAGAGGCATCACTCGTCAGCCTCAGCTAAATCCTCTCTCCTCAATGCTATATATGTCTCCGATTGATGCTGCAGTATGGCAAAATGGCACATATGCTGATGGTCATAACGGAGAGAACCCTCTTGCAGCATTAAATGAAGGAGGAAAGAACAACCAATGGACAGATCGCTTCGGAGCTAAGCTCTCTGTGATCATTACTCCTATTGAAGGATTATCCATAAGCGGTATCTGGGCACCGGGTATGCTATTCACACGACAGAAATCTTATCGTAGAAAAGTAAATTATTTCACAGCTGACAATCCCGACGACCCCGCAGGATTCGCAAAAGGATATGAACTAAACAAACTCACGGAAGACAGAGATATCAACACCTGGGGCACCAAACAGCTTTTTATCAACTACAACAAGACTTTCGCTGAAGACCACCGCACTGATTTCATGGTAGGTTATGAAGATTATGAAGCAAGCAGCAATACTCTTGAAGCTTCATCTAATGACATGGCGATGTCAGATTACTTCTATCTTACCAATGCCAATTCCAACGATCTTGGAGTTGACGGAAATGAAAGCCAGAATGCCTATCGTTCCATATTCGGTCGTATCAATTATGCCTACAAAGGACGCTACCTGGCACAGTTCAATGCCCGCTGGGACAGATCTTCACGTTTTGCAAAGAAATATCGCACAGGCTTCTTCCCTTCAGCTTCAGTTGGCTGGGTAGTAAGCGAAGAAAATTTCCTTCGCGACATTGACCCGAGGATTCTCACTTTCCTCAAGATTCGCGGATCTTACGGAACTCTCGGAAATGAGCGTATCGGCAACAATTATCCTTATCAGGCGAACATGACATTCGCTCACCCGGTAATGGTAAATTCCAAAGGTGAACTGGTGTCTGTCCTCACGGCATCACAGCGTGATTATAACATCCCGGATATCACATGGGAAACCACCCATAGCTGGGACGTAGGTCTTGATGCCACATTCCTTAACTCGCGCCTCAACCTCACTTTCGACTGGTATTGGAAAAAAACAAAGGACATGCTTCTCTCCATTCAGCTTCCTGTATTCATGGGATATGATAATCCGAAACAGAATGCCGGCGACATGTCAACCAAAGGTTGGGATCTTCAACTCGGATGGCATGATAACGTAGGAGACTTCAATTATTCTATCAACTTCAATATCTCCGACTATCGTTCAGTTATGGGCAAAATGTCCGGAACCGTACTCGACTCAGGAGGACATATAACTCGCGAAGGAGATGAATACAACGCATGGTATGGTTATGTATCCAATGGACTTTATCAGAGCGACGAAGACCTTGCCAACAGTCCGGTGCTCAATGCCAATGTTAAACCCGGCGACATAAAATATGTGGATGTAAGCGGTTCGGAAGGAATGCCCGATGGAGTGATCAGTTCACAATATGACCGCGTCGTTCTCGGATCATCCCAACCACGTCTGATATATGGTGCTCAACTCTCCTTCGGATGGAAGGGAATCGAACTTTCCGCAGCCTTCAATGGCATCGGCAAACAGAACGTAATGATGACACGCGCAATGATGTATCAGAGACATGCTGCAGGATGGACACAGTTCACAGGAGAAGTAATCGGAACTTCTTGGAGTCACTACAATACTCCGGAACAGAATCTTGCCGCAAAATATCCGCGTCTCTCGGACATGGCTATTGACGGTGGCAACAATTCCCAGACAACTGATTTCTGGATGTTCAACGGCGGTTATTTCCGATGCAAGAACATCACACTTGGATACTCCTTCCAACCCAATATTCTTAAAAAGATGCGTCTGAATGGTCTCCGCGTGTTTGCATCGGTTTCAGATCCATTCTCTATTGACAAATATCCTCAGGGATGGGATCCCGAAACTGTCGGAAGCGCATCAAGTTATATTGCCCGCACATGGAACTTCGGAGTCGCCGTTTCTTTCTAACACAATAATTCAAACAGATTCATCATGAAAAAGTATCTATATACATTGATGTTGGCATTTGCCATCGGCTTTACAAGTTGCGCAGATCTTGACCTTAATCCGCCGGCAGACGCATCCACAGAAACATGGTATTCATCGGTAGAAGAATTTGAATTTGCATGTAATGACCTCTATCGCGGAGATCTCTGGCATTGGGAATTCAACCGCCTTTGGCACACCGACCGATGGACCGACGACTGGGACCAGCAAGGTCATGGTTATGAATGGTCTACAGGTGCACTTATGCCTACAACCGGATACGTAAAAGCGACATGGCTACGCACATACAAGGGTATTACGCGATGCAACGCTGTGATAGCTAACGTAGCAAAACAACGGGGCAAGTTAAGTGACAAACAACTTGACAAATTCGAGGGAGAGGCTCGTTTCTTCCGTGCTTGTTTCTATTCCTATCTTATATTCCTTTATGGAGATTGTCCGTATTATACGGATTATATAACCATAGAACAGGCATATGCCATGGGACGTACACCCAAAAGCGAAATTCTTGGTCATATATATGAAGATTTTGATAAAGCAATCGAACTTCTTCCCGAAAGCAACGATGGAAATGTCAGAGTAATCAGCAGCACAGCAATGGCATTTAAAGCGCGTACAGCATCCTGGATGCTTGATTATCCAGTAGCAGCTGCCGCCGCAAAAGATTGTATCGAATCTAAAGCCTACTCGCTTGATTCCGATTTTGAAAATATGTTTCTTCTAAAGACACATGCTTCTCCTGAATTCATATTCACAATCCCACGTTCCCGTGAACTTCACGATGATGTAATATCACTCAGTTCTTTCCTCCCGAGAAACAATAAAGGGAAATCGCTTGCTGTTCCATCTCTTGAATTATTCTGTGCTTTTCTTTGTGATGACGGTCTTCCTATTGATAAATCACCGAAGTTTGATCGCCAGAATCCTTTCAAAAACAGAGATCCTCGTCTCGGGTATACAACAGTAGAATTCGGAACAGAATTCTTAGGCGTAGAATGGGATCCTTCAAAGAATAAAGTTCAGAATTATACGACCGGGAAATCAATCAACAATAATGATTCCCAGCTTGTGCAAAGCCTTGCCTCTTGGACCGGTCTAATTCTGAAAAAAGGTATCGACGCAGATTATCTTGTTGACCTTAAAGGTGACCCGGACTGCATAGTAATGCGTTATGCCGATGTGCTATTAATGTATGCGGAGGCAAAAATCGAGATGAACGATATCGATCAGAGCGTCCTTGACGCAATCAATGATGTTCGCGCCCGCGCATATAAAACCACCAGAGCTAACACATCCAAATATCCGGCTGTCACGGAGACAAATCAAGACAAACTGCGCTTTATCCTCCGTAGCGAACGCCGCATGGAGTTTGCATGGGAAAACCGCAGATGGTTCGACATGGTGCGCTGGAGACTTTGTGACATAGCCATCAACCGACCTGTAATTGACCTCCCGGCAAAAGCCCAATTACAAAGAAACATAAAGAGTGGAGACTATTACTTTCCGTCAGATGCTCTTCCCGTAATTGAAGACAATGGTCTTGTAAATCTCCAGCCGTTGGTCGATTCCAAAGCCAAGTTCCGTAAGACCATGGAAAGAAAATTCGATGCATCCAAAGGATATCTGCTTCCGTTGCCAATCGAAGATGTAATGTTGATCCCTGGCATGACCCAGAATCCCGGATATTAATAAGCAGGAAAATATAAACCATATTTATCAACGAGATGAAGGGATAAAACCCTTCATCTCATAATCCAAAATTTTATGAATATAAAAACTACTTTTTTGGGGTTTGCCGCAGTCATGGCACTCCCGGTAATGGCGATTACTCCTAACGGAGCCGGCGTGTATGAAATCTCAAACGCTCAGGAGCTTGAAGAATTCGCAGCCATAGTAAATGGAGGCAACAACACCGCAAGCGCAGTGCTTACAGCTGACATTGATATGGAAACCGTAAAACATACTCCTATTGGCAATTCTGCTCAAACAGCCTTCAAAGGCTCATGGGATGGACAATTCCATACAATTTCATGTCTTAATATGGAAGTGGAAGGAGGGACAAACCTCGCTCTATTCGGGTATGTAGGCGTAGGGGCAAAAATCTCAAATACAATCATGGATGACCTTTGTACATTCTTCGGTGAAGATAAATGCGCAGCATTTGTAGGTCAATGCACAGACGCCGAGGAAGGAATTGCCGAATTTACATGTCTTGGATCGTTGGCATCAGTACATGCATACAGCGCAGATTCCGGTAAAGGGCGTGCTGCTGCACTTGTAGGACCATCTAACGGAAATGTAGCATACAAGTTTACCAATTGCTTTAACCAGGGAGAAGTAAGAGGTGTCACCGTTGGTGGTATGTCTTGCTATGCCCCGAAAGCAAACTGCTCAGGTTGCTACACAGTCACAAATGTGAAGAAACAGGCAAGCGCAGATGTCAAGGCAGGCAATCCAGGTATAGTTGCGACTGTGCTGATTGCAGGTGTTGAAGATCATATGGGAGACTGGGGCTATAATTTCTTTTTTGGAGGGAATGCATCTAATCCCACTGTATTCTACCCTGAATTACAAAAGTCAAACAACAAATGGACTGATTATTCAAAACAGGCAACCCCGGATAACTTTGGAGCTTATAAAGTGCTGGAAGAAACATGGGCACCAACAGGAGCTATGTGCTGGTTCCTGAATAATTGTTCGGACGTTGATCCTGTATGGGGACAAAATCTTGAAGAAATGGAGTTGTATCCTACATTCGTTCCCGGAAGCCCGGTAGTATCAAAAAAAGCTGATGTTTTTGAATTCGAAAATTCAGGTAAGAAAACTGAAACTGGAGTGAATGATATTGCAACTGATCTCCCTGAAATCCTCAAAGGCATCTATACCATTCAGGGTGTAAAGGTTAATGAAGCTACCACCCCCGGTCTCTATATCATCAACGGCAAGAAAGTATTGATTAAATAAAAACACTCAGAGGGGGCGGAGACCTCCGTCTCCTCTGATATCTTTTTTCATCTCATAAACCTTTTAATCCTCAAAATCTCAGACATGAAATTCTTTAAAGGACTATCCATGGTAATTGCATTATGCCTTGTTACGATTTCTGTATCTGCAAGCAAAGTTAAATTATTCAACGACATTGCAGACTGGAAAATAACAGGGACAGCACTTAAACTTGGTAATACGATCGCTACCGGAGAAGGTGTCGGTGTTTCCTACACAATGACAACAAACATCAATTCTGCAAAAATAACTTTTGCAAATAGGCACGAACTCTCTGGTAAACCCGACGGCATTGTTCTGAGATATAATGCCAAGCTTCCAATAAAGAATTTTAATGTATTGGTTCTTCCAGCCAATGCCAAGACAGCAATAAAATTTGAAAAAAACGGTAATGGCACCTCCAGCGGAAAATGTGAGATCAATTTAGGTTCTAAAATTGATTTATCTGATGAAAACGTTTGGCCTCTCACGTTTATCTCAATTATCGTCACTCCTTCGGAAGGAGCACGTGAGGCAGGAGAATTCAGTTTCACAGAGATGAGTGTGATTTACACAGAAGATGACATTGCAGAAATTCCCAATAAAGATAGTATGAATCTTAAAGGGAAAGTTACATGTGACGACAAACCTATTGCCAATGTTCTTGTCTCGGATGGCATAAACACTACACATACAGATAATAATGGAATCTATTACCTCTCTTCAACAAAAGAGTGTGGTTATGTATTTATCTGCAATCCTAAAGGATACAAACCTGCGGTTGATGGAAGATACCCGGAGTTTTATAAAAATTTAAGATACTCAAATGATCTATCCAGAACTGAAAGATTGGATTTTGATCTTATAAAAGAAAATGACAATGGATATATTGCCATCTTTCTTGCTGACATTCAAATTGCAGCGCGCAATTCTGACAAGAAACAGTTTGAAACTTACGCTATTCCAGATATCAATGCAACAATAAACGAATATAAAAAACAAGGGAAAAATGTATATCTTATAACTCTTGGCGATCAGACTTATGATGAACATTGGAGCAAGGGTTGCAAGATTCCCGAAATAAATGAACTTCTTTTGCGTATCAATGCCGATGCAATATATAATTGCACAGGCAATCACGACAATAATCCGGATATAGCGGGCGATTGGGAAGCATCCGCATCTTATCGCGAAACATGGGGTCCTACTTATTATTCGTTCAACATCGGCAATATTCATTACGTCGTATTGGACAATATTGAATATAAAAACCAGAACGGGGGACGCGATTATACCTGCAATATTACGAGTAATATACTCGAATGGCTTAAAAAAGATCTTGGGGGAGTGTCCCCAAACACAACAATAGCACTCTGCATGCATGCCCCCATGTTCGTGCGGCCACAATGTACATCACCCAATACTTTAGGTGAAATAAAAATCCGATTTGGATTCGGTGAAGAGTTACGCAAAATTGTAGAGAGATTTGATAATGTGCTTGTTTTCTCAGGTCATGAACATAACACACACATCGCGAAAAAATACAATATCAAGGAATACAATGTAGCCGCAGTATGCGGACACTTATGGTGGCCGAGTCATTTCAAACCAGGCAATATTCTTTGTCAGGATGGCACTCCGGGGGGCTATAGAATAATGGAAGTGAATGGAGATGTAATAAAAACTTATTATAAAGGAATCGGATTTGATAAATCTTTTCAGTTCCGCAGCTATGATCTCAATGAATGCCATATAACACCGGAACGGTATGCACCATCATTATCAGACAAGTCTCTCTTTACCGATTGGATAGCCAATGGCAAATTCGGTTACGATCTTTCAGATTATGATTCTAATGGCAAACCTCTTGAGCCTAACCGAATACTTGTAAATGTCTTCGGGTATGATGAAGATTGGGAAATAGAAATATTTGAAGATGGCATACCACTGGTAGTTGATCGTGTCAGCACATATGACCCTTACTCCATTATTTCAGATGGAGCTCAAAGATTTGAAAACACTGGTCACAATGGTGCCAATCCAATGTTAAATTGTCATATGTTCCTTACAAAATCCAAATCTGATAATAGTCATATCACCATAAAAGTCACTGATAGTTATGGAGATATTTACACAGAAGAAATGAAGAGACCAAAAAAACTGGATTTTTCAACCTACATACCAAACTCTCAAACTTCTGAAATATCTCCAATATCAATCAACAATAAGAGTAAAGATATCATTTACTATAATCTACACGGACAGGTGATTAAACCATCTGCTAATAATCATCTTCCATCTGGAGTTTATATCCGGAAACAGGGTAATCATACTGATAAAATAATCATAAAATAATAATGATATATGAGATCAATTCTCGCTATATTACTCATTTCTGCTATAACCAGTCCGTTATGGGGCTCAGTTGACAAAAACATTCCCGACAAGGAGGGGATGACCCTGAAGGGTGTGGTGTATTGCGGTTATGAGCCGGTTGAAGGCGCACAGGTATCAGACGGAATCAACGTTACTCTCACTGATGCCAACGGATGGTACTATCTGCCTTCGATGAAGGAATGCGGGCATGTGTTTGTATGCAATCCCAAGGGTTACAAATACATCTTCCACGCAAAATATCCTGTTTTCTATAAAAGCATCGACTCTGGCAAACCTTCTGTTGTGGAACAGAACGATTTCGAACTGGAGAGAGACGACGCGACGGAACACACAATACTTCTTCTCGCCGACATTCAGATGTGCGGACGCAATAAAGATATAAAGCAATATGAAGACCATGCAGTGGAAGATATAAACGCCTGCATATCAACAGCCAGATCTAATGGTCAGGACACTTATGTGATAACATTAGGCGACCAATCTTACAACACTTACTGGAATTCCTTCAACATCGGGATTCCTGAAATTCACGAGAATCTTAACCTTCTCAATCCGGATGCCATATTCAACTGCATGGGAAACCATGACAACAATGCAAAAATAGCGGGTGACTGGGAAGCCTCTGTCAACTATAGAGATCAGTGGGGACCCACGTATTATTCTTTTAATATAGGTGATGTGCATTATGTTGTGCTTGATAATATTGAATTTACCAACGCCGATTGCAACAACAGCTACGATTGCAACATAACCACACAGATTATAAAATGGCTTCGCAAAGATCTTGCCAACGTGAATAAAGATACGCCGCTCGTGATTTGCATGCACGCTCCTCTATTCGCACGTCCGCAATGCACGAAACCCAATGTGCCCGATGCAATCAAATATCGATATGACTACGGAAGCACATTCTACAACAGCGTCAAAGGATTCCGGGATGTGCGCATATTTACAGGTCATGCACACACCAACTACACCGCTTCAAAAGGCAACATCACAGAATATAACGTTGGGGCGGTTGGTGGCAACCTTTGGTGGACAGGCTATTTTGTAGACGGCAACATCGTATGCACTGACGGCACCCCGGGAGGCTATCGTGTTCTTGAAACATTCGGTAAAGATCTGAAAACATACTATAAAAGTATTGGATTCGATAAAGATTATCAGTTCCGATGCTATGACCTGAACAAATGTCATATCACAGCAGCCAGATTTGCTCCTTCATATAAGAATCCTGCAGATATTGACACATGGCTCGCCAAGGGATATGGATTCGATGGATCAGAGTATAATGAAGACGGCACACCGAAAATACCCAACAGGGTTCTGATAAATGTATTCTCCTATGATCCTTCATGGAAAGTGGAGGTTATTGAAGATGGCGAGTCTCTTGAAGTATCGCGTATCAGCGGCTACGATCCCTTCTCTATGATTTCAGATGGTTGTCAGAGATTCGAAAAAACAGGGCATAACAATTCTGGAAATCCGACAATGAATTCCCATCTTTTCCTGACAACGGCAAAACATGCCACCTCTCCTCTCACAATCAAGGTCACTGACGCATACGGCAACGTTCATACACAGATAATGGAACGCCCGAGACAGTTCTCGATCTCCGAATACACTTCTGATAAAGAATCAAGTTCTGTTATTTCAATAGAAACTGACGATACTGAATACAAAACTGAGTATTATGACATTACCGGCATGAGGATAACAAATCCCGGCAAAGGACTTTATGTAATGAAAAAGGGAACAACAACTTCAAAAATATTAATAAAATAAAAACATATGGAACTGCTAAAAACGCTTGCATTTACCTTAACAGGGATCCTATCTGCCGGCTTCGCCGGATGTTCTGATAACGAAGAGAACATCATTCGCCCTGTAATTCCCACAGGTCCGGAGACCGAACCTGCCGTTGGCGAAGTTATGCCGGGCTGGAGAGAAGGATATTTTGAGATACACTCCATTAGTTCGGGACGAGGTGAAGCAAACCTCTACATCTATCCTGATGGAACATCATTGCTTATAGACGCTGCAGGCTCTCTCGTTACGCAGCAGATATGTGATGACAAGAGCGCGGGAGGCGTCACTCCTGCTCGTCCCGGATGGCACATTTCCAGCACTGATGTCATAGCCGATTACATAACACATTACAATCCGAGAGGTGCCAACGTGGATTATTATCTTAATTCACACTTCCATGAAGACCATATGGGATCCTGGCCTGAAAAATATGATGAATATGCCGACTTCCCCAAACATCCGCAGGGCAACTTCTATCTAAACGGAATTGCCGGGCTCGGAACAAAAATTAAATTCGACAAAATCATAGATAGGGGATATACCCTCCCTGTGACAATGGGCACGGAAGACCGCATTAAGGATTACCAACGTTTCCTGAAATGGACAATGTCCACTAACGGCACAATGTATGAAAAGGCTCTTCCCGGTCATGACGACCAGATTGTGATGAAATACAATCCGGGGAAATATCCCCAGTTCAAAACCCGTATTCTCTGCGCAAGTGGTTATGCATGGACAGGAAACGGAACCGAAACCCGACGCACTATCCCCGTCTTAAGAGAAGATATCACAAAAGCATCTCCCGATGAAAATATTTATAGTGTGGCTTTGCAAATAGATTACGGCAACTTCAACCTATATACAGCCGGAGATCTGCAGCATGAGCATCGCACAGGTTATGAATGGATGGATGCGGAAGAACAGATTGTTCCTGTTGTCGGAGAAGTGGAAGTCATGAAAGCAAGCCACCACGGATCTACAAACGCCAACAGCGTGAACCTTATAAACAAACTGCGGCCTCAGACGGTATGGGTAAATCCCTGGAGAACGGAACAGCCTGGTGCACCGGCGGTGCAGAGAATGGTCAATGCCAATCCTGATGTTAATATTTTCTGCACAAACATAGATGAAGGAAGCAAGGCACCTCTCGCCCCTTATGCGGATAATTTCAAATGCTGGAACGGTCATGTAGTGATGCGCGTTTATCCAGATGGTCATTACATGGTCTATGTTCTTGACGACAATGACCAGAACTATAAGGTGAAGTCTATTTTCGGACCTTACCAAAGTAAATAAATCAAGAAGCGATATATACAATTCAAGAATGTAAAGGTTAAAATAGGTCCATCCTTTACGAAATACGGTAAAAGAGTTATCGTAAAAAAGATTGTTCAAGTGATTTGCTGAAAATATCCGCGGGCGATGTCCGCCTGCGGATATTCTTTTCAAACAGTTGTTAAATTATTTGTATATGAGAAAAATATTCACGCTTATAGCCATTGCGGCTTCCTTGCAGGGAGTCGCTGCAAGCAAAACAATAACACTGGGAAATGTTGAGCTAACTCTCGACACCATCTATCATGCAAAAATTGGACCCGGCATGACAAGAACACAACTGCATCTCAGCGGATCACAACCAATTGATGTGCACTATATCACCATTGACAGGAACTCAAAAGGCATATCATTTAGGGCAACGAGGGGCTCTTCTTCCAACGGATTGGAGAAAACATCTGAAATGGGCAAACGGATAACCGGAAACGGGAAAATCGCCATTGCGGGGATTAACGGAGATTTCTTCGATGTCACCTCAACCTATCCGGATGGTTCAACAAGACCGAGAATGACCACTTACACCACCATTATAGACGGAGAGATTCACCGCACAAGTCCACAAGGACACCAGTTTGTTGTAGATGCGTCAGGCAACCCTTCCATAACCTTGCTTGACTTCTCCAGCGGCATTGTCTCTTGCGGGGAACAATCCGTATCTTTGGGGGGCGTAAACATTGAAAGCATCAATTATTCCGGTGACTCCGCTCCGGATAATGCAGTAACCCTTTATACCGGGAAGGGTTGGAAATCAACATACCAATCGCAATATGAAGGAAATTGCGCTGAAATTGCAGCTGTTCCTCTTGATGATAATTTCCTTAACACCGGATCAACATGCCAATTCCGTATCAAAGGAACGGCTGAAACTTCAGGAAATATGATCATTCCTGAAAATGGATGCGTTCTTTTCGGCAGAGGTACAGGTAAAACATTTATTGAATCCCTGGCAGAGGGAGATATTGTTACCATAAATCCCCAAATACGTGATCAAGACGGTAAATCACTTACCCCGCAGCTTTCAATAGGTGGTAATCCTCATGTTGTATCAAAAGGGATTGCTCTTGAAAGCGATGGCACACGCCCTGATGCTGTCGATCTCCATCCCCGCACCGGAGTCGGAATCAGTAAAGATGGATCAAAAGTAATTTTCATGACAGTGGATGGTCGCGGAGTTTCAGTAGGAGTCACTACTCGGCAGTTAGGCGATCTCCTTGTTCATGCCGGTGCTGAAGAAGGTTTGAATTTTGATGGAGGGGGCTCCTCCACCTGCTGGACTGCTCCTTTCGGAGTGATAAACAAATGCAGCGACGCTTCCGGAGAAAGAACTGTCGCCAACTCTCTTTTCGCTGTGGCTGAAGGCAACATTGAAGATAATGAAATAGCTGAAATTCGGTTTGAAGGTTGGAGATATAATGTTATGCAGGGTGAAACACTGACTCCAACAATATATGGATACAATGCCGCCGGCATTCTCATCAACACAAATCTTAGCGGCGTTACACTCTCATGCCCTGAATCTCTTGGAACAACTGACAACGCTAAAAGGGAACTGACAGCATCGGGAACAAGCGGAATACTAACGGCTGAATATAATGGTTTGAATGCACAGGTTCTCGTAGATATAATTCCGGTAGATTTCAAAGAAATATCTTCCGAAGCATCAGCGTGGTCAATAACTAAAACTCAAGTAAAAACTGCAGTCATCTCAAACAATAACAACACTTTGGTTCTTGATTATCAGATGGGTCCCTCCGTCAGCAACCCATCCATCACTCTGAGAAATGCTCAGACAATAGAGGGAAAACCTATAGGAATGCGAATCGGGATTGCCTCGAAAACGTTGAAAGACACACAAATTTCAGTAGCAATAAAGGCTGCCAACGAATCCACTCCGAAAACGTTTGAAACAGAGGGACGAGACACTCCATTCTCTGAAATAATTAAATTTACGGATAAATTCGATCTTTCCGACGAAGCTATATACCCTTTAACATTCTCTTTCATATCAGTGAAACCCGCTGAAAAGAAAACAGAAACCGGACAGGTAACATTCTCAAGCATGGATTTCATTTATTCGAAATCAAGTGCAGTAGACGAAATTTCAGCAGACAACATTGATAATAACAACGTCACTGAGGAATGGTATTCCATCACCGGTCTGCGTATGAACTCGGCAAACCTCACTCCGGGTGTCTACATCCGCCGGAAGGGGTCCTCAACAAGCAAAATCCTCATTAAATAAACATTCATTCTACTATACTTCCAATAAAATCTTAACATGAAATCTAAAAATCTTAAACATATATTGGTCTCCGCTCTGTTATTATGCAGTCTGCCGGAATATGCCCACAAGACAACGCCTGAATGGATTCGCAATGCCGTTTTCTATGATATATATCCAAGTTCCTTTATGGATTCCGATGGTAATGGCATAGGTGATATCCCCGGCATCATTTCCAAACTTGATTATGTGAAAAGTCTTGGTGTGGATGCCATCTGGATGAATCCCATATTCGAATCGGGATGGTTTGATGGTGGCTATGACATTAAGGATTACTTCAAAGTTGATCCACGCTTCGGATCAAACGCAGACGTGAAGCGTCTTGTTGAAGAGGCACACAAAAGAGGATTAAAAGTATGTCTTGATCTGGTTCCGGGACATTCCTCCAACCAGGCTGAATGGTTTATAAAATCTGCAACTGAAGGTCCCGACGGACGATATGCCGATTATTACATCTTTTCAGACGTGATTTCAGCTAAAGACAGTGCAGACATCATTAAACGTCGAGCATTGGAAGATCCCGACAATTCAAAACTTGGTCCCTGGGTACCGACCGAAGAAGCGAAACCAGGGAAACCCCTTAACGGGAAATATCGCGGCAATTTTTACCTCAAGAACTATTATCCGTGCCAGCCTGCCCTCAATTTCGGATATGCAAACCCGGATCCTTCCAAGCCATGGCAACAGCCGGTAAATGCTCCCGGACCTAAAGCCGTACGCCGTGAACTCAAAAACATCATGGCATACTGGTTTGATCTTGGCGTAGATGGTTTCCGAGTGGACATGGCTGCCTCTTTGGTCAAAAACGATAAAGACAAAAAAGAGACCATGAAGCTTTGGAAAGAGATGCGCGAATGGATAGACCGAGAATATCCCGGCAAAGTGCTTATCTCAGAATGGGGCGTACCGGAACAGGCTCTTCCTGCCGGATTCGATGTCGATTTTCTTCTCATACACCGCAGTCCGGGTTTCAAGCAACTCACGCGTGGATCAGTAAAAGATAAATCTGTCGGAGAGGATGCCTATTTCGTAAAAAATGGCAAAGGTGGCATTGACAAATTTATCGAAGAATACGGCAAGAAATACAGCGATACACGAGACTTCGGCTATATATCACTCTTTTCTGCTAATCATGATATAAATCGTCTGAATTCCGAAGGACGCGACACCCCAGATCAGATTAAGACATTCATGACCTTCCTGTTGACAACCCCCTGCGTCCCATTCATCCATTATGGAGATGAAATAATGATGCGCAATGTCAAAGGACTTCCAAGTGTTGAGGGTTCACGGGAAGAGAGAAGCGGTACACGCACACCCATGCAATGGGACAACTCCCCTTCTGCCGGATTCTCATCTGCATCCCCCGAAAATCTATATCTTGCCGTATTCACCGACAATGGCAAGCTCACAGTTGAAACGCAAGACAAGGATCCTAATTCAGTTTTGAATTTCGTTCGTGAACTTATAAAAGTTCGCCATGAGCATCCTGCATTGGCGAATGATGGCGACTGGCAGACCTTAAGCGATATCAACAATCCTTATCCCTGGATATATTCAAGGAACAATGGCGAAGACACATATGTGATTGCCCTTAACCCCGGTGAAAAGAAAGCTGAAGCTATTGTAGAGATTCCGACAGCAAAAAGGCTGCAACCAATTCTCGTAAACGGCAAAGCCACCACAGACATAACAAAGAAGGGCATCCGAATAAAACTCGCCGGCATCTCTTCCGCCATTTTCAAAATAAACAAATAAACTCAATCTTCACTTCAAAGCCATTACACATATCCTATTTTGCAAAATACAATATTAACACCCAATATATTATTACAATGTTATATTGTTAGAATTATCAAAACAGGATTGAATTGTAAGTGTTTCATGTTGCATATGTAGGGTATTAATCAAAAAATATCGCTAATTTTACTGATGTATGCCTGCATAAGTTGCACCACATACAAAACCATGAAACCATAACAACAATAATATTGAAAATGAAACATTTGAAGTTAACTTTAATCACCGCTGCATTGTTAGGAGTATCATGTGTCTACGCTCAATCCTCCTTTCGATCCAACTTACCGGTAAAACCCGGAAAAGGTGTAACAGTTGCAGGCACCGTCGAATGCAACGGCAAACCCGTGGCTGGAGTGGCAGTATCGGATGGATATGAAATAACAAAAACCGACAGGAAAGGGGCATATTACCTCAAATCAAAAAAACAGAACCCACAGGTTTTCATCACCTCTCCTTCCGGATATGAGGTCTGGAGAGATGATGTTGTGCCTCAGTTCTGGGCAGACTTCACAGAACCTGCCGATAAGTATGAACGTCATGATTTCCGCTTAAAAAAGGTTGACAATGAAAACCATGCTTTGATTGTTATAACTGATGTTCATCTCGCCAACCAACGTAATGACGTTGATATATTCTGCGGTCCCTACACAGACCATGTCCGTCAGGAAGTAAACAAACTTAATGATGAGAATTTTCCGGTATATACACTCAATCTTGGAGATTCTTCATGGGATGGCTACTGGTTCGGTCACAATTATCCCGTGGGAAAATTCAGGGAGACTATGAACAAAGCAAACTATCCTACAGCTGTTTACAGCGTCATGGGCAACCATGACAATGATCCGAGTGTTGAAGCAGGGGAAAAAGCTGATTTCAAGGCATCTCTTCCCTATCAGAGAAGTCTTGGTCCGCGCTATTACTCTCAGAATATCGGTAACGTTCATTATATTTTTCTTGACAATATCCACTATAAGAATGATCCGGCTGGACAATTAACCTATACCGGCATTACCGGTAAGCGCAACTACACGGAAGATTACACCCCCGAGCAACTTGAATGGCTTAAGAAAGACCTTGCGGAGGTCTCATATGACACTCCTTTGATCATATCCATGCATGGTCCTATGTTGCGGTGGAAAGGCACTACCGGAAAATATAAAATCAGAACAGATGAAAAAAGTTCTCGCGAACTCCTTGAAATCCTTAAACCATATAAAGAGGTGCACGCTTTGACAGGACATTCCCACAAACAATGTCTCGTCAGACTTCCGGAAGAAGAACAGAATTTTGCTGATCACAATATATCCGGAGCCTGCGGATCTTGGTGGAAAACAAGATCAACAGGATTGAAAAATCTTTGCCCCGATGGCACACCTGTTGGTTATGAAGTTTTCAAAATCAATGGTTCGGACATCAAATGGGAACACAGAACATTTGAATATGACCCTTCTCAGCAATTCTTCGCGTGGGATATGAATGGCGTAAAAGACTATTTTAAAAACAACGAAGAGATGAAGGCTTTCCTTACCATGTATCCTGAATGGACAGATTATAGTGATCTCCCCGACAATTATATCTATGTTAATCTATGGGCTTGGGATAAAAAAGGAAAACTAAAAATTACTGAAAATGGTAAGGAACTTCCAATAGAAATGGTTATTGAGGAAAATCCTCTTTACACAGCATCATATATGGTACGCAACACAGTATGGCTCAATGATTGGGACAAGAAAGGGTATCATGCCCCACGCAAATTCCAGTTATTCAGAGCCAAAGCATCCTCTTCAGATGCTCCTGTAGAAATTAGTTGGACTGACTGTTTCGGGAAAGAGACTAAATCAATCCTCAAACGTCCGGCTCCTTTCACTCTTGAAACATTATAGGAAAATGAAAATATCCAGATTTGTCATAACTCTTCTTGCGGTCTCGGTTTGTTTCGGAGCGGCAGCGGTTCCTGACCTAAGGAAAGAAATCGCCTCCAATCCGGAAACTGCTGCAGGACTGTTCCGCCCCTACCCTGCCGGGAACAGAGAGATAGTCTCAAAGGCTCCTGCAGGCTATCGTCCTTTTTACATCAGTCATTACGGCAGACATGGTTCCCGCTGGCTTAGTAACGCGAAGGAGTACATGAACGTTTTTGGTCCTCTTGAAAGAGCGGCAGCCGCCGGTTCTTTGACTCCAAAGGGGGAGCATCTCTATGAGATGGTGAAACAGGCGCGTTCAAACGCTCTCGGAATCGAAGGATGTCTGACACCTCTTGGAACCGAGCAGCACCGAGGCATTGCTGAAAGAGCGTTTGCCAATTATCCCGATGTCTTTGCCAACAATGCTGAGATAGACTCAAGATCTACCTT
The DNA here is from genome assembly GCA_902495075.1 of uncultured Porphyromonadaceae bacterium. Classification (GTDB taxonomy): domain Bacteria; phylum Bacteroidota; class Bacteroidia; order Bacteroidales; family Muribaculaceae; genus Lepagella. Next base: position 76,415 of record CABUVO010000015.1, on the reverse strand, counting down.
GACTGTGAGATGCGTCATGAGCATGAATGCATTCTGCATGAGGCTGAAGGAACTTAATCCTCATTTGAATATCAATTTCGAATCGTCTGACCGCACAACAGCCACTTTGGCTCATGTCTATGGCATAGCCAATCCCGTGCACCCTGAATATAAGGATTATTGCAAAAACGGTGATTATCTGAGGCGCGCCCACGATATTGTCAGAGAGAAGATGGGGGCGAAAAACTTTCTTGATTCTCTGTTCAAAAGCAATGTATTCGACACTCCGGAGGAAGAGATGAATTTTCTTTTCTATCTGTTTTACCTCACTGCAGACCAGGCTAATGTCACTCCTCAGATTCAGATGTGGAATATCTACACACCAGAACAATTATACTGGATGGCTGTTGCAGAGAATTTCCGGGGAATCGCGAAATTTGGAGGTCACAAGGACGTAGAGAAATGGACACTCTCTTATGCTGTGCCTTTGCTTGATGACATTCTGGTCAGGAGCGACAATGCCATAAATGGTAACGGAAGATCTGCCGATCTGAGATTCGGACATGATGTGGTGCTTATGGCTCTCGTTCCGCTGATGTGTCTAAACGGTTATGAAAATGTTCCTGACGACCCCGAAGAAATGATAAGAAAATGGAATCTCTATAATGTGACTCCCATGGGAGCCAACATGCAGATGGTTTTCTATCGTCCGATAAAAGGAAATAAAGACAACATTATCGTGAAGATTCTTCTCAACGAGCAGGAGGTGACACTTCCTCTCAAAAGTTATAACGGAAATTTCTATAAATGGAACGATATAAAACAACTTTATATTAATCGAATAAACCAATATAAAAGCAAATAAAATGATTCAGGCAAGAGTTATTAAACCCCATGACATACAGTTTTTTGATGTTCCCGCTTCTGAAGCGAAAGATCTGAAATGCAACGAAATTCTATTAAGAATCCATAAAATCGGTGTATGCGGCTCGGATATTCACGTGATGCACGGACAGCACCCGTTCGTAACGTATCCTGTGATTCAGGGTCATGAATACAGTGCTGATGTTGTTGCCGTCGGCAAGGATGTAACCGCAGTAAAACCCGGTGACAAGGCAACCGCGCGTCCGCAACTTGTTTGCGGAGAATGCGGTCCATGCCGCAAAGGAAGACCGAATGTATGCGAAAACCTTAAAGTACAGGGATTTCAGGCACCGGGATGTGCCCAGCCATATTTCGTTGTGACGGAAGACCGGATCATCAAATGTGATCCCAAACTCAGCTATGAACAGATAGCGATCATGGAACCCTGTGCTGTTGGTGTGCATGCCTCCGGCAGAACAGATGTTAAAGGCAAAAACGTTGTAATCACCGGAGCCGGAACAATCGGCAATCTTGTGGCGCAGGCAGTAAAAGGCCGTGGAGCAAAGAAAGTGCTCATAACGGATGTAAGTGATCTTCGTCTCTCCAAGGCACGTGAATGCGGACTGGAAAATACAGCCAACACAATGAAAGAACCTTTCGAGGATGCCGTGAAACGTGTTTTCGGAGATGAAGGTTTCCAATGTGCGTTTGAAGTGTCGGGTGCTCAGAAATGCATCACGGATCTTGTTGCAAATATTGAGAAAGGAAGCGATATCGTAATTGTGGCTGTATTCGCAAAAAATCCTGAAATCAATCTTGCCGTTCTTGATGAGCATGAAATCCGTCTGATTGGATCAATGATGTATCTTCACGAAGATTATCTTCTTGCAGCAGATATGCTTGCCGATGGAAGGCTAAAAGTCGATCCGCTCGTGACGCATCGTTTCGAATTTAAAGATTACAATGAAGCTTACGATTGCATTGACAATCATCGCGAAGAATGCATGAAAGTCATGATCAATCTCGAATCACTTGTGTAATCCCACCTCATTACTCCCCAAATATCCCCATAAATCCCCATCAAAATGGAAAGAATAAATTACAACAAACCGGTAGAAGTGACCGGAAGATATGATGTTATTGTAGCGGGTGCAGGTCCTGCCGGAATATGCGCAGCTGTAGCTGCCGCCCGCAATGGTGTGAAAGTTGCCCTCATAGAGCGTTATGGCGTTGTCGGAGGAAACCTGACAACCGGATATGTCGGTCCGGTGCTTGGCATGGTCGGGAAAGGAACCATGCGCGATGAAATCGTGGAAATACTTGAAATTCCCGAAAACGACATGATCGGCGTTACAGGAAAAGCTCATGACTTCGAAAAAGCTAAACTTACTTTATCCGAATTTGTAAACCACCCGAATATCGACGTGTATCTTCAAAGCTCGGTTTATGATGTAGTGAAAGAGGGAGATAAAGTAACTGGCGTGATTCTCGCAACCAACGAAGGGCGCTTGGCTCTCCTTGCTCCCGTTACCATCGACTGCACAGGCGATGCCGTGGTTTCAACACTTGCCGGTGCTCATATCGAAAAGGGTCGCGAAGATGGTCTCATGCAGCCCGTAACCCTTGAATTCACTATTGATAATGTGGATGAGAGTTGTGCCGTGACTTGTATCGGAGATGTAGACAACGTTGAGATGAACGGTGAGCGTTTCCTTGATTTCTGCAAACGTTGTGCCGATGAGGGGAAACTTCCCGCTCATCTTGCAGCCGTACGTCTCCACCCTACCGTAAAGAATGGTCAACGCCAGGTGAACACAACGCAGGCAAACAAGGTGGATATAACCAAGGTTCGGGAAATATTCCCCGCAGATCTTGAATTGCGTCGTCAGATCGCACTCTTGATGGATTTCTTCCATGAGAATCTTCCCGGATATGAGAATTGCAAATGCATAGGCAGCGGCACAACTACCGGTGTGCGTGAGACTCGTCGCGTGATGGGGGACTACGTTCTCACAGCTGAAGATATGGTCGAAGGGAAGTGTTTCGACGATGTGGCTGTGCATGAGGCTGAATTTATCGTTGATATCCACAACCCTGCCGGCGCGGGACAGGCAGAGGATAAAATACAGTATGTGATACCATACGATATCCCATACCGCTGTTTCCTACCGAAAGGCGTTGAAGGATTGCTTGTGGCTGGGCGCTGCATCTCCGGAACCCATAGAGCTCACGCATCCTATCGCGTCATGTCTATATGCATGGCAATGGGCGAGGCTGCCGGCACGGCTGCGGCTCTTTGTGCAAAGGATGATAAGACACCGCGTGAGCTACCTGTAAAAGAGCTTCAGAAAGCATTAACAGATAAAGGCGTAGTGTTATGGAAAAAATAATACAGGAAAGGGACATCCCTGTTGTTGGAAATTACGATGTAGTAGTCTGCGGTGGAGGTCCCGGTGGAATCATGGCTGCCCTCGCTGCCGCACGCGGCGGTGCCAAAACATGTCTAATTGAACGATATGGGTTCCTCGGTGGAATGGCAACTGCCGGACTCGTGGCGCCCATCAGTGTGTTCAATTACAACGGGCGCCGCATAATTGACGGGCTTCCCTGGGAATTTATAGAACGCCTTACCGAAATCGGTGGTGCACGAGAAGAGAAACCCCTCGGTAACATCACATTCTCCCCTGAAAAATATAAACTGTTGGCTCCGCGTATGCTAAAAGAAGCCGGAGTGGATATTTTCTTCCATTCTTATATCACCGGAACCCGGACAACTGAAGAAAAAGATTCCAAAACAAAGATAGAATACGTAATCATAGATAACAAGAATGGAGCCGAAGCCATAGGTGGAAAGTATTTCATTGATGCCACCGGTGACAGCGATCTTGCGTGGATGGCAGGAGTGCCCATGCAACCGATAAAAGGTGAATTGCAACCTGCCTCACTGATCTTTATGCTCTCTGGAGTTGACACCGATGCTCTCCCTATGATCCGTCATTCTCAACAAGGTGTAAATTATCATGATCTTGCCATAAGAGATATCTTTACAAAACTTCGCGAAGAGGGCACGGAAGATGTACCTATGTTTGGAGGACCTTGGTATTGCGGTATACTTGCCGATGGAATAGTATTGGTGAACATGACTCGTCATTTTGCCGATATGACTGATAATCGCGTTGCAGGAGAAATAGAATGTCTTTTGAGAGAGAATGCCCATAAATACACCGAACTTCTACGTAAATATATACCTGCATTCAAGAATGCCGAACTGATCGCGACAGCTCCAATGACCGGAATCAGAGAGACTCGCCGCATACTTGGGGCACACACCCTGACCGGAGAAGAATATCTTGAAGCGACGAATTTTCCTGATTCTGTGGCTCGGGGGTGTCATCCGGTAGACATTCATTCTGCCAACAGCACAAACCAACGGTGCCAGTTTATGAAAGATGCAGGCTACGTGCCGTATCGTTCTCTCTATGCACCCTCCTACCCCAACCTTTTAGTGGCTGGGCGCAACTTCTCTGCCGATGAGGTTGCATCTGCATCCATAAGAGTTCAGGCATCAGTAATGGGACTTGGGCAAGCTGCCGGAACTGCAGCAGCCATGGCATCGAAAACAAACATTTGTGTCGACAAAGTCAACACCGAAGAGCTGCGCAAACGTCTGATAGAAATAGGAGCAAACCTTTAAATTTAATGTGGAATGTGAAATGTTTAATGTCAAATTATCGAGACTATTTAATTAAACATTTCACATTCAACATTAAACATTCAAAATAAGCATATGTGTAAGATTGTTGTCATAGGAAGCACCAATACCGATATGACCATACAGACCGATGTTCTCCCTTCGGTAGGAGACATCGTGGCTGGGGGACGTTTCCGGGTTTGCCCGGGAGGAAAAGGTGCAAATGAGGCGATAGCAGCATCCCGCCTTGGGGGCTCTGTTAGCCTGATTACCAAAACGGGAAATGATCTTTTCGGTCGCCAGGCGAAACAGATGTTTGCATCGGAAGGTATCAGAACCGATTATATTTTCTCTGATTCAAAAAATCCATCTGGAGTGGCATTGATTATGGTTAACAATGCTGGCGAAAAGTATATCTCCCTCGCGCAGGGAAGCATAACAACTCTCTCGCTTGAGGAAATAGACAAAACACGCAGCGAAATAATGGATGCAAAAGTCCTGCTTATTGAGTTGGAGACACCACTGGAAACTGCCCTGTACGCAGCAAGAATCGCTTCGAGCTCTGGTGTGCCCGTTATTATTAATCCCTCACCTCAGCAAGAGCTTCCTGATGAGATCTTTAAACTCGCAACAATAATGGTGCCGAATCGCACTGAAGCCCATAAGCTTACCGGTGTGGAAGTAAAGGATTTTGAATCAGCGGAGAAGGCGGCAAGAGTATTGGAGGCAAAGGGTGTTAAAACCGTCATCATAACCATGGGACATCTCGGTGCCTTCGTCCTTAATAACGGAGAGTGCCACATAATAGACGCTGTAGATACCGAAGTAAAGGACGCATCCGGAGCCGGGGATGTATTTTGCGCAGCCATATGTGTTGCGTTAAGTGAAAAACAAGAGTTATTACCTGCTCTCCACATGGCAAGCGCAGCCGCTGCCCTACAGGTGTCGCGCGAGGGAATGATCGATGCAATCCCCTACCGCTACGAAGTGGAAAGGCTTTTGGATAATGTGTAATGTTTAATGTGAAATGTGTAATTATAGAGACGCTTTAGGCATTAGGCATTGCACTTTAAACATTACACATTAAACATTCTCTGAAAGATTGCGGCGAAGGGTTTCAGAAAAAGAGGTTCGCAGAATCTCTGATTCTATCCATGCCGAGAAATCGAATATCTTCAATAACTGCCCTTCAAATACGTCTTGACGAATATCGTCGAGACGTGGTTTTATTTTCTCCCATAATTGTTCTCTCTTGCGAGTAGACATCAAACCATATGATCCTCTGCCTACAACTTCCAATATCAACAATTCCATCCTATATGCCTTTCCTGACTTGGCTATCTCACGTTTTATTGAGCGTGTTTCAGAATATATATAATCCGAATCATTCATCTTGTGATGAATAATAAGATTGGTGATTCGAAGAATACGATGCATGGGAAGATCACACGTTTTATTAAGCATTGACCGGACAAGCGTCTTTCTCGCTTTTTTATAGTCCTTGAGCCCAATATGAACGAGAGCCGTATATAATGATATTTTTGATTCGAGAGAAGGATTGACATTATCAAGATCAGATGGCTGCAACGACTCGCAACTGTCAATAAAATCTTTAGCAGCACGAAACTCTCCATGATCCACAAGTGGCAACAACCGGTACAGACCCACGAGTGCATCAATATGTTTTCCTACCATATGTGCCGGATGGTTTATCGACTGCAGACGTTCTATAAATCTGGGCATCTGATCATATCTATGCATGTACCGCAGATTGTCAAGCATATTCTCAAGAACACCCACATAAAAGAGTGGATTCTCTATATCGGGAGATTCTGATATCAGATTGTTAAGCTGCAGTAGCACATCAGAAGCTGACTGTTCGTCTCCAATTGCCATGAGGAATGCGGATTGAAACATCAAATGTCTTTTTTGTGTTTCGTAACTGCTCATGCCACGACGAGTGAGATTCTGCTCTGTAAACACAAGATCATTGAGAGCTTCTTTCTGTTGCGAAGAGCGAGCCGCCCCTTTAAAGATGGTGCGATGCATCAACAGCTCATAAAGTGCCGACTGTTCATACAGATTATTTAGGTTGGAAAGCGCTTTGCGAAGAAGATAATGCTTATGCACAAGCTCTTCTTCCGATATGCCTGGCATATTGAGATACTGCAAATAATCGAGTTCCTGGCGGGATGCTATAACCAGTGCCTCATTCCTTTCCAATGGCTTAGCCTCTTGCTTCACTTTATCAAGCATATCAAGAGCTGCCGGAAATATCGATTTCTCAAACAAGATTCGAGCTTTCAGAATCTGAGTGATCAACGAATAGTTCACATCCTGATTCTGACGTAAGGCAAGAAGCTTATCAAGCAAAAGTTTGTAAAGGTAAGTCACGGTAACATTGAATACCGCCCCTTTATTCATCTTTTCAAATGCCTCTTTCAGCTCCTCTACCGATTTCAGCTCGTCTTTATCTATAAGATCAAAGAGCACTATGTAATCCGCAGTGCTCTTTTTTCCTAAACGGAAGCTCCTCTTTTCATTCTTGGAGAGCGACCTTACAAGTTGTATCAATGCCTCTGCATTCGTCATGGCTGATAGAGGAATCGCTTGATTGAACGTTTAGGTGTCTTTTCGAATTCCTCATTCATTATTTTGAGCTTTTTGACTTTGCTATATGAGGGCAGTTCCTGATTCAATGTCTCAAGATTATCATTCATGATTTTCTCTATCTTTTCACGATCGATATTCTCATGCATAAGAACATCCATATCAGGATATACTAAAGCTTCCAGCTCGCCATGATTATCTATGATCAATGATTCCGCAACATACGGCAGATTATTGAGTTTAGCTTCAATTTCCTCCGGATAGATATTCTGTCCAGATGGTCCAAGAATCATGGTTTTCGAACGCCCCATAATCGTGAGGAAGCCGTCCTCATCAATCACACCCATGTCGCCGGTATTCATCCAGCCGGATTTATCCGGCATCACTTCTTCTGTGGCTTTCTTATTTTTATAATACCCTTGCATCACATTCGGACCTTTAACCCAAATGTTACCTGGAATCTGAGCCGGATCCGGCGAATCAATACGGCATTCCATACGATCCATCATACGCCCTACAGTATGTGGTTTTGCTTCCGTTGCGGGGGCATAAGTCAAAAGAGGTCCACATTCCGTCATTCCATAGCCGACAGTTACAGGGAAATCTATACGATACAGGAATTTTTCAACATCAGGATTCAGCGGAGCTCCTCCTATAATGACTTCTCTGACCTGTCCGCCAAATGCCTGGAGAAGATTTTCCTTTACTTTGGCAAGTAAACGATCGTCAACATAGGGTATGCGAAGAAGAACCTTCATCAATGGTTTTTCAAGCAGGGGGAATACTTTAGTTCTTATAATCTTTTCAAGAATCAAAGGAACAGATATTATAAGCTTCGGCTTGACATCCGCAAAGGCTTTGAGTATAACCTTCGGTGACGGAAGTTTTGTGAGGAAGTTGAGATGGCATCCCTGACAGAATGGATGAAGCGATTCAATCGTCATTCCATATAGATGAGCCAACGGCAGCATATTAACGATACCGTCTCCGGCATGAAGATAATCAATGTTATCAAGGCAGTATCTGATATTACTCCAAAGCGAACGATAAGGGAGCATAACACCTTTCGACATACCTGTTGATCCACTGGTATAGTTGATTATAGCCAATTCTTCCGGCTGATCTTCTAAATATTTCACTGCTTCCCTCGTGAAATTATAAGGATACTCTTTACCAAAATACTCATTTATATTATTTCGAGTCTCCGTAAGCTTTTCACTCCTGGAAAGAGGCATACCAAATTCGCTTATATATATCGCTCCGACGAGATCCGGCAATGCCTTCTCATCAAGATTCTCCCATATCGCAGCATCGATAAAAAGTAATTTTGCGCCACTGTGAATGACAAGATGTGTCACAGTATCAGCTTTAAATTCATGAAGGATTGGCACTGCAACAACACCGGAAGTGAGACATGCCAAAAGGACGACAACCCAGTTCGACGAATTTTTGCCACAAATAGCAACCCTATCTCCCTTCTTCACTCCTGCTGCCTTGAACATTATATGAAGCTTGGCAATTGTTTCCGCAACATCTTTATATTGATAATTGATTCCACCCATATCGGATAGAGCCATACTTTCCCAATTTTTCTTTATCGACTGCTCTATAAGCAGGTTCAATGATTCTTTTCTGTCTTTCATATATAATTATAACGGATAATTTGTTTAACGAGGATTCCTTCTGACTGGTTTCCTTCTTAAAAATCAACAATCTGCAAGAACTTAATGTTCTAAAAGTTGCTCAAGTCGTGCGCGTATCTGAGCCACACTCTCCCCTCGACTTACAATCACACCATCAGGACCAATTAGCATGTGATGAGGAATACCGGAGAAACCATATATATCATAAGGCACACGCTGTGTATTATAAACCACGTGCCATGGGAGTTCATGCTTGGCAACCATAGCGGAAGTATCGTCTGTTTTGTCTCGGACTGCAACTCCTACAATATCAAATCCATTATCATGATAATCGGCATAGAGTTGCTTCATATCAGGCAATTCCTTGATGCAATAAGGACACCAGCTCGCCCAGAAATCAACCAATGTGTAGTTACCAGGCTTGATATATCTGGAAAGACTTATTTTGCCACCCTTCTCAGTCTCTCCTCCGAAATCAGTATATTTCATTCCGGGCGAGGTCTGGGCACGATGACGGGCAAATTCTTCATAATATTTCACCCTCTTCATATTTCTGAATCCATCCGACGTGAGATTCAAGAAACTGTCTACACGCTGAGGATCCGCATACTTAAGCCATTCCACTCCGAAATATGCACCAATCGGATTTTCCTTATTCTCGTTATATGCATTCTCAGCATATTCAAGATAAAGATTCATGTCATCAAGATTCTCTATGGAATCAAGAGTGGAAAGCATTGACGAAAATTTCTCATTGAGAGGCGTACCCGAGGGCACATTCATTGAATCGCACAACACAGCATTTCCCTCTTCCATAATATAATATGCCCGGATACGTCCATCAATTACAATCTGCGTAAAAAGCGGGAAACTTATGGAATCACTTTCCGAAGATATGAAAGATGCCTTGCCATCAGTAATCACCGAAGACATCAGAATTGTGGAATCTGAAAAATTCATCACCTCCACTGTCTTTCCCTCATATTTATCAGAGAAATTCATCTCTATCTTGCTCTCTTTCCGACAGGCTGCAAACGATATGGCAAGTGCCGAACATATCATTGTAAATATAGCTTTTTTCATGCAATTCATTTTATAGGATTTATAATAAAGGTGGAGATCATTTCTCCACCATGATACGAAGCACAAGACGATCTGTCTCCTGCATCGCTTCCCTTCCTATGGAAGTAAGATTACATATGGTCTTGTCAATATCATCGCTGATGATTCCTTCACTTGACGATACGCATTTTCCGTTCATGGCAAGCATGGCAGACATAACGGATGTCGAAACACCTGATGAAATTTTCATAGAGCAGGCTGGTTTTGCTCCATCACATATCATACCGGTGAGGTTCGCCACCATGTTCTTTATTGCTGCACAAACCTGATTGAAATCGCCACCCATAAGATAAACAAGACCGGCAGATGCACCGGTGGATGCCACTACGCATCCGCACAATGCGGAGAGTCTTCCAAGACTCTGCTTGATATAGATACTTGTGAGATGACTGAGCACAAGCGCACGAATGGTCTGTTCTTCCGTTGCATTGATATCATTCGCAAAACTCACCACTGGCATTGTGGCAGTAATACCCTGATTACCACTCCCGGAATTGGACATTACTGCAATAGGGGCACCACCCATGCGGGCATCACAGGCAGCAGAAGTCAACGCCATTATATGCTCCATCGGTGAGTCGCCGATTAGGCCATGACCTCGATTCATCGTTGCACCAAGAGCATGTCCAAACGTTCCTTTCATTCCCAGCTCGGCTGCTGCGCTGTTTAATCGTTTTGCCTCAAGAATAAACCTTATGTCATCAATAGGTGCTTCCATTGCAAACCGATATACGGTCTCTGCATCAAGGCGGATATCTTCATTTAAGTCGGCATCTGCATCAGAAGATTGACCTTTGTCAAGTAGAATATTCCCATTATCATCCAATAATATAAAATTCTGATGTGATCCCGAAATCACGGCTCTGGCATACTTATCTTCACTCTCGGCTTTGACGTCGATATGAAGATTCGACACAGCATCCTGACAATGATTTATTGAAATCCTATTTTCCGAGATATATCGTCGACCCGCCTCAACAGCTGAGTCGTCAACATCCTTGAGGACTTCAAGCCCATATTCAGACTTTCCAATCAAAGCTCCAAGCGCCACAGCTATGGGCAGACCAATCATACCCGTTCCTGGAATACCTACGCCCATGGCGTTCTTTATAATATTCCCACTTAGAGAAAGCGTTATTTTTTCAGGGAGCGTTCCAAGCATCTCCGTGGCTTTTGCCACAGCAAGCGACACGGCAGCCGGCTCGGTGCAACCTATCGCCGGCACAACCTCTCTCTTAATAAGCTTTATGATCGAATCAATTTTCTCCTTCTCCATCACTTTTTATTTTTATAAAGGAAGCTGACCGTTACGACTCTGCTCCACTTTTTTATTTCGCCAACAATTACGACATACGGAAATATAGCGGTCATTACCCCCTATCTCCACCTGATCGCCTTCTGTTATTATTTCTCCGCGAGAATCTATTCGGGCATTCACAATTGTCTTACGCCCGCAGTTACATGTGGATTTAATCTCATCGATAGTGTCCGCAATTTCAAACAGACGTCGCGATCCCTCAAACAGATGTGTCTTGAAATCCGTGCGCAGACCATAGCATATTACATTGACACCGTATGTGTCAACTACACAGGCAAGCTGATCAACCTGTTCTTCTGCAAGGAACTGAGCCTCATCCACGAGTATCCATTCCGGAAGGCGGTGAGTGGTCTCCGCCATTTCCCGGATCATTGCAAACATGTCAGTGTCGCGGTAAATCCATTGACATTCTCGCTCTATACCAATACGACTGCGAATCACATTCTTTTTCTCACGCGTATCAATAGATGGCTTAAAACACATATACGACATCCCGCGCTCTTCGAAATTATATGCTGTAGTCAGCAACATGGCGGTTTTAGCCGAACCCATGGTGCCGTACCTGAAATATAGTTTTCCTAATCTTTTCATGATATTGCGAATTTACAAAATAATCCCCAAGTGACAAAGTTTTTGGCTAATGTTGTTGAACATTTGATCGTAAATCATTGTTAATTATGCAGAAAGGAGATTCCACTATGGCAGATGTAAAAGTAATATCCGTGAACCCGGGCAAAAACACAATCGGTGCCCTTAATTTCGAGTTTATAGAGAAAGTTGCTCGCACCTGCAGACCCGTAGGTAAAGTAATATATAATCAGCGAGTTAAATCTATATGCAATTCCATTTTCGGAATAAATAAATCTACAACGAATGTCGGGTCAGCCAAATTGCTGCTGATCAGAGCCATGATTGCAGCATTCTTTATATCTCTTGGCATTTTTAATCTTAATATCAACTTTTTATCGGCTGAATTCAACATACATTTATTCGACATAGTGATTGGAGGGATGATTCTATTGGGATTCTTCGCCCGCATTGCTTCTATTTGCGGATTTATCCTTTATGCATCCATGGCAGCGTTACCTTTGTTCGGTGTCTCCCCTTCGTTTTTATCTATTACAGCTGCCACGCCTGACATCACGGCAATATCACAATCATTGATATTTCTTTTCCTCGCAATCACCGGACCGGGGAGATATTGTATAGATCAATTACTTAGAAACTGGATTTTACGGATTACAAAACGCAAAGCAGCAAAACGTGCAAAAAGAAAAAACCTCCGCGAAGCAGAGGTTAGAATGAGTTATAAAGCCTGGAAAGAGGCTGAATGATATTTAATGACCGTACGTCTTGCAGTAGGCTTTCAAACGGCATTCCAGACAATCCGGTCTGCGAGCTTTACATACATACCTGCCGTGAAGAATCAGCCAGTGATGTGCGGCAGATATCAAATCTTCGGGAATATATTTCACAAGAGTCTTCTCGGTTTCCAATGGTGTCTTTGAATTGTTTGTCAATCCCAGACGATTACTCACACGAAACACGTGAGTATCGACCGCCATTGCGGCTTTATTCCACACCACTGCAAGCATCACATTTGCCGTCTTGCGACCGACACCGGGCAATTTCATAAGATTGTCAATATCAGTAGGCATTTCCCCTCCGAATTCTTCGGTCAGTACGCGAGCCGCACGAATAAGATGTTTCGACTTGTTGTTGGGGAAGGTCACACTTTTTATATATTCAAACACCTCTTCTTCATTGGCAGCCGCGAGTGATTCCGGATCAGGGAAACGCTCGAAAAGAGCCGGCGTCACCATATTGATTCTCTTGTCGGTGCATTGTGCCGAAAGTATCACTGCCAATAAAAGATGAAACGGAGTGTCATAATGCAACTCCGTTTTAGGTTCGGGCATAATCTCCTTGAAAATGGAGATTATGCCTTCATATCTTTGTTTAATTGTCATCTTGCCGATTCAAATTCACGAAGGAAGCGCACATCATTCTCACTGAACATGCGAAGATCCTTCACTTTATATTTAAGGTTTGTGATACGTTCGATACCCATGCCGAAAGCATAACCGGAATAAACTTTTGAGTCTATTCCACAAGCTTCAAGCACATTGGGATCGACCATACCGCAACCCAGGATTTCCACCCAGCCTGTGCCTTTACAGAAAGCACACCCTTTTCCTCCGCATATATCACAGGAAATATCCATCTCCGCAGATGGTTCGGTGAAGGGGAAATATGAGGGACGGAGACGGATTTTGGTCTCCGGTCCAAACATCTGTCGAGCAAACCCAAGAAGCACTTGCTTGAGATCGGCAAATGAAACGTTCTTATCAATATAGAGACCTTCTACCTGATGGAAGAAACAATGGGCACGCGCAGAGATTGCTTCATTGCGATATACACGACCCGGACAAACGATACGAATCGGCGGCTGCGTCTTCTCCATAACGCGTGTCTGCACAGATGACGTGTGCGTGCGAAGAAGGATATCCATCGGATTGCGGGAAATGAAGAATGTGTCCTGCATGTCTCGGGCAGGATGATCCGGAGGAAAGTTTAGTGACTCAAAAACATGCCAGTCGTCTTCAATCTCCGGTCCTTCAGCAATCGTGAAACCCATACCTGCAAAAATACGGAGCATTTCGTTTTTCACAATTGACAACGGATGACGGGTGCCAAGTTCATACGGGGTTGCCGTGCGTGTTAGATCAAGAGATTCTGCATCTGCATCACCTGCTGTGGCAAAACTGTCTTTGAGAGAAGCAATTTTCTCTGTTGCAAAATTTTTAAGCTCGTTGATTTTCTGACCAAGCTCTCGTTTCATCTCGGCAGGAACGGTGCGAAAATCCACCATCAGCTGCGAGATGCTACCTTTTTTGCTCAAATATTTGATACGCAGCTCTTCGACTTCCTGAAGATTGGAGGCAACAGCCGCGCTGATTTCTTCTTTTAATGCGTTAATCTTTTCAAGCATATTGTTCAGCTTAATTAATTTAACCGCAAATTTACAAAATTTTATCGTATTTTCGAATATTCAATCGTTTTGTTGTTATATTTGTATAAAGAAATTTAAGAAACAGTTTATGGAAAAAGAAAAAACATGCGCTACCGGTCCGGCTTGTCCAATCGTTTCCAAAGTGTTACCGGCATTATTGATAGCGGTTGGCATAACACTGCTCGGCATTTTTATCCGCAACGGACTTGGGGGAATATCTTCCAACCAAAGGGTTGTAACCGTCAGAGGTCTCTGCGAACGAGAATTCGAAGCCAATAAAGTGACTTGGCCTATTGTATCCAAAGCCATGGGCAATGATCTGACCGTGCTTTACAGTCAGATAGAAAACACTAACAATGCCATAACATCTTTCCTGAAATCCAATGGCATTCCGGAAACAGAATATTCAGTCAACGCCCCTCAGGTAAATGACCTGCAGGCTGACAGATATGGAAACCAGACTGTCCCCTATCGCTATATCGTCACCACTGTTGTCGTCGTAACCTCCTCGCAGGTGAAAAAGATCAACGAATTGATGGAGAAACAGACGCAGCTCATGCAACAGGGCATTGCCGTCGTTGCCGGCGACTACAACTATCAGACTCTTTATGAATTCACCGATCTCAACAAAGTGAAACCTGAGATGATAGCGGAAGCAACTAAAAACGCACGCGAGGCTGCCAACAAATTTGCAGAAGATTCTGAAAGCCGGCTTGGCAAAATAAAGACTGCTTCCCAAGGTCAGTTCTCCATTGAAGACCGCGACCAATACACCCCCTACATCAAGCGTGTCCGCGTAGTCTCCTCTATTCAATACTACCTCAAAGACTAATAAGCTAATTTTTAAACACCATAAAAAGAAAAGGTCCGGAAAATTCCGGACCTTTTCTTTTTATGGTAATTTCAGGATCAATTACTTGCGGAGAGCTTCCTCTTCTGGAGTGAGCTCGGGATCTGTACCCCAGTTCTGGAGAGACAGACGCTTGTAGTTGTTATAGCGCCATTGTGCGTTTGCTTTAGCTGCCTTGAAGAGTTCATCTGCATCCTGCGGGAACATCTTGTAGAGAGATGCAAAACGAACCTCACCTTTCAGGAAGTCATCAAACTTGCTCCAATCCGGCTCTTTAGAATCAAGAGAGAATGGATTCTTGCCCTCTGCCTCTAAAGCGGGATTGTAACGCCAGAGGTGCCAGTAGCCACATTCTACAGCTTCTTTCTCCTCTTCCTGACTTCTCATACCCTTCTTGATACCATGATTGATACAGGGAGCATATGCGATTACCAATGAAGGTCCATCGTATGCCTCAGCCTCTCGGATAGCCTTAAGAGTCTGAGCGTTGTCAGCACCCATAGCAACCTGAGCGACGTATACATAGCCATAAGTTGTGGCGATAAGTCCGAGATCTTTTTTACGAATTCTCTTACCTGCAGCAGCAAACTTAGCGATTGCACCGATAGGAGTTGATTTGGAAGACTGACCACCGGTATTGGAATAAACCTCTGTATCAAGAACGAGGATGTTCACATTCTTTCCGGAAGCGATTACATGGTCAAGACCACCGAAACCGATATCGTAGCTTGCACCGTCACCACCTACGATCCACTGGCTACGTTTAGTCATATAATGACGAAGGTTTATGAGAGTTGCGCATTTGTCACACTTGTCGGCATATTTCTTGGCAACCTCACAAAGATCATAGCCATAGTTGTGAGAAAGCTTGGCATCGTTACGATTCTCATACCAGGTTTTAGCGGCATCGCGGAGATCCTGAGGTGCATTTTCATCACCTTCGAGTTTAACGCAGATATCCTCTACGCGGGCACGCATCTTCTCATATCCGAGATACATTCCAAGACCGAACTCGCAGAAATCCTCAAAGAGTGAGTTAGCCCATGCCGGACCGTGACCTTCTGAATCTGTAGTGTAAGGAGTTGACGGAACTGAACCAGAATAGATTGAAGAGCAACCTGTGGCATTAGCCACCATCTGATGATTACCATAAAGTTGAGAGATGAGTTTCAAATAGGGAGTCTCACCGCAACCGGAGCATGCACCGGAGAATTCAAAGAGAGGTTGTGAGAACTGGCTGTTCTTGGCATTCAACGTAATGTCTACGAGATCAGCTTTGCTCTTGACATTCTCGATAAGCCAATCCCAGTTCTTCTGCTGCGGAAGCTGGCTCTCTTCATGAACCATCTTGAGGGCTTTCTCTCCTTTCTTGCCGGGACAAACATCCACACAGTTACCACATCCGAGACAGTCGAGCACATCAACCTGCTGCACGAAACGCATGCCGGTGAATGTCTTGCCGATAGCAGGAAGCGAATGATCTTCTCCAAATGGAGCGGCTGCTGCTTCTTCCGGAGTCAATACGAAGGGACGGATACAAGCGTGAGGACAAACGAAAGAACATTTGTTACACTGGATACAGTTTGCCGGATCCCACTCGGGAACGAAAGCTGCAACACCACGCTTTTCATAAGCGGCTGTACCCTGCTGCCATGTGCCATCAGCGCGATCAGCGAATGTGCTGACAGGAAGGAGATCGCCATCCTGAGCATTGATAGGACGAACAACATTGGTGATGAAATCAGGAGCCGGAGCATCTGTTGAGGGTTCATCCTCAAGATTTGCCCATGCAGGATCAACATCAAGTTTGTGATACTCACCACCACGATCAACTGCAGCATAGTTCATGTTGACCACATTCTCACCCTTCTTGCCATAAGATTTCTGGATGAATTTCTTCATCTGCTCAACAGCAAGATCTACCGGTATAACTTCTGTGATACGGAAGAAGGCACTCTGGAGAATTGTATTGGTGCGGTTGCCAAGACCGATTTCCTGAGCGATCTTGGACGCATTGATATAATAAACGGTGATGTTGTTCTTTGCGAGATAACGTTTCACCTTGTTGGGAAGATTCTTCGCAAGTTCCTCACCCTCCCAGATAGTGTTAAGAAGGAATGTTCCGTTAGGCATCAGACCGCGGAGCACATCATACATGTGAAGGTAAGCCTGAACGTGACAAGCCACGAAGTTAGGTGTGTTCACAAGATATGTGGAGCGGATCGGGGTGTCACCGAAACGGAGATGAGAGCAGGTGAAACCTCCCGACTTCTTGGAGTCGTAAGAGAAATATGCCTGACAGTATTTGTCGGTGTTGTCACCGATGATCTTCACGGAGTTCTTGTTGGCACCAACAGTTCCGTCTGCACCAAGACCATAGAACTTAGCCTGGAACATGCCCTCTCCACCAACATTGATTTCAGGACCAATAGGGAGGGAATGGAATGTGACATCATCAACGATACCTACAGTGAAATGATTCTTGGGCTCAGCAAGCTTAAGATTATCATAAACCTCAACAATCTGAGCTGGAGTTGTATCTTTTGAGCTAAGACCGTAACGACCGCCAACAATAAGCGGGGCATTCTCTTTGCCATAGAAACAATCTTTAACATCAAGGTAAAGAGGCTCGCCATTTGCTCCGGGCTCTTTTGTGCGGTCGAGCACTGCAATGCGTCTTGCAGTGGCAGGAACAGCGGCAAGGAAATGTTTTGCAGAGAAAGGACGATAGAGGTGAACGCATACGACACCGACTTTCTCTCCCTTTGCACGAAGGTGATCGATTGTCTCCTTGATACACTCGGTCACACTACCCATGGCTATAATCACGCGATCTGCCTCGGGATCTCCATAATAGTCAAAAAGACCATAATTACGACCGGTGAGCTTGTTGATTTCCTTAACGTAATTCTCCACAATTGCGGGAATTGCGTCGTAATAAGGATTGCTTGCCTCACGATGCTGAAAGAAGACATCGGGATTCTCAGCCATGCCGCGAGCAACCGGTTTGTCAGGATTAAGGGCGCGCTGACGGAACTCGGCAAGCGCCTCACGATCGAGCAGCGGAGCAAGATCTTCTTCGCTGAGGGCTTCGATCTTCTGAATCTCGTGAGATGTGCGGAAGCCATCAAAGAAGTTGATGAACGGCACACGACCCTTGATTGATGAAAGATGAGCTACGGCTGAAAGATCCATAACTTCCTGAACAGAACCCTCGCAGAACATTGCGAAACCTGTCTGACGAGCAGACATCACATCCTGATGGTCTCCGAAGATACTAAGCGCATGAGATGCAAGTGTACGTGCTGATACGTGGAAAACACAGGGGAGCAATTCACCGGCAATCTTATACATATTAGGGATCATCAGGAGAAGACCCTGAGAAGCAGTATAGGTTGTGGTAAGGGCTCCGGATTGAAGCGATCCGTGAACAGCTCCGGCTGCACCACCTTCACTCTGCATCTCCTGAACCAATACCGTCTCGCCGAAAATATTCTTTCGTCCGGCTGCCGACCAATCATCCACATACTCTGCCATCGTCGACGACGGGGTGATGGGATAGATTGCGGCTACTTCGCTAAACATATAACTGATATGCGCTGCGGCCTGGTTACCGTCGCATGTCAGAAACTTCTTTGCTTTGCTCATAGTTATAATCGATTAATTTTGAGTTATCTCTTCTTTTACCTCTCTATCTTACATAACCGCTCTAAATAAAAACAAGGTAGAATGTAAGTAAGAAACTATTTAGATGCGTTCGTTTTAAGTTACAAAGTTAACAAAAAATCACCACAGTCACAACACTGAAACCAATCTTTTCTCTCCTTTGATTTTCTTTCCCTTGATATTCCGCAGTATATCCTGTGCCTTTTCGAAAGGAACTGCAGCAAGTGAATAATGATCGTAAACATCTATCTTTCCAATGCCTTGGGCTTCAACGCCACCTTCCTTAACGAGAAATCCCACTATATCTCCTTTAGAAAGTTTTTCTTTCTTTCCGGCGGAAAAACGGATAGTGGCATATTCCGGTGCCTTAGGCTCACCGACAGTAGTGTCAGGATAGAGAGTGTCGTCAAAATCCGTAAATTCCTTTATATCTTCTTTTGGACCGACAAGAACATATATGTCTCCTTCCTTATCAACCCTGGCGGTCCGTCCGTTGCGGTGGGTATAGGTTTCCGGCGTGAGTGCCTGATGGTAGTGTATGATTGATTTGACATTTTCAATGTCAAGACCGCGAGCGGCAAGGTCTGTTGCCACAAGCAGCGGACGGCTGCCATTATTGAACATCGCCACAGCCGTTTCCCGTTCATGCTGATCAAGCGCACCATGATATAATACGACCGGAAAGCCCCGCTTACTCAAATAATCGGCAACGCGCTCTGCACTTTCCCTATAGTTCACAAAAATTATCGAACGTTCAGGGCATCCACCCTTCGCAAGATCGGTCAGCAATGAGGCAAGCGAATCAAGTTTATCGTTGATATCAGAATCCACTCTATGCACGCGAAGACGGCTGTGAAGCTCCTTATTATCTCCAAGATAATTTATCGTAACGGGGTTGTTCAATCGCAAAAAATCCGGCAGAATATCAGCCCGTGTAGCCGAAGTCAAAATATATCGGCTCACATTCTTGAGACGATCAACAATCTTTTTCATCTCTTTTTCAAAACCGAGTTCGAGCGACTTGTCAAATTCATCAAGCACAAGAATTCTTGTAGGCAAAACATCGATATTGCGACGATTGATATGATCAAGAAGCCTTCCCGGTGTTGCCACTATAATATCCGTACCAGCGGATAATGAATTTACCTCATCCTCTACTTTATGACCGCCATATAATTGAGTAACTTTAAAACCGGCTGCGATGGCATTTACAATTTGCGATATCTGTATCACAAGCTCTCGAGAGGGAGCCACCACTACTGCCTGCACCCTGCCGGTCGACGGCTTGAGAATCTTCAACATCGGCAAAATAAAAGCGAGTGTCTTGCCGGAACCGGTGGGCGACAATAGGATTATATCGCGAGTTTCCGATGCCTGTGCCATCATCTGCTTCTGCATCGGATTCAATTCTTTAATTCCCAATTTTTCTTCCACAAGAGGAAGAAATTCTTTTTCTCTCATAATATATCATTTAAAACCATCAGCTGATCTGCGACCAGTCATAGGTCTTCAAAAAGCGGATTCGCAATTCGTTTCTAATCATAGCTACGGATGCTTCCGACAACGGCAATTCCTCACCCGGATACTGCTCAACACCCGTAGTCGGTGCCTCTACAAGTTCGGGGTGCGCGTTCAGCACGGCTTCCGCTCCCTGACGCGCAACATTCAATATCTGTCCGTCACTTGCAAGGTTGGCTATCTTTAGATTAAACGCTATTCCGCTCTGTTGGGTTCCCTCCATATCGCCTGGACCCCTCATTTTCATGTCTGCCTCAGAAATAAGGAAACCATCAGACGTTTCCGTCATAATAGCAAGACGCTTGCGCGTATCTCCCGCAATATTATGCTTGGTCATAAGAATGCAATAACTGTGATCAGCGCCACGACCGACTCTTCCCCGCAACTGATGCAGTTGCGACAATCCGAATCTCTCGGCATTCTCGATAAGCATCACTGATGCATTAGGAACATTCACGCCGACCTCAATAACGGTCGTTGCTACAAGAATACGCGCCGCTCCGCTGACAAACTGCTCCATCTGATAATCTTTCTCAGCTGGTTTCATCTGTCCGTGAACCATACAGACTTTGACATCCGGAAACATGCCCCTCACTCTTTCAATCCCCTCCTCAACACTCTTCAATTCCAGTTTCGGATTCTCCTTTACAAGTGGATACACTATATATACCTGTCTTCCAGCCTTGAGTTCACTGTTAATAAGTTGATTCACCTCCATTCGCGAATTATCGAATTTCAGATAAGTCTGAACCGGTTTTCTTCCTGGGGGCAGTTCATCAATCACCGACACGTCAAGATCGCCATAGACAGTCATGGCAAGAGTGCGGGGAATGGGTGTCGCTGTCATCACAAGGACATGGGGAGCTACCGCGCTTTTCTTCCACATTTTGGCACGCTGAGCAACCCCGAACCGATGCTGCTCATCAATCACGGTCAGTCCAAGATTCTTAAATTGCACATTGTCTTCAATCAAGGCATGCGTACCAACTATTATATGAATATCTCCCGACATGAGACCTTCATGAATTTCTTTACGCGCCTTAGTACGGGTGCTTCCCGTCAACAACTCTACCCGCAGCCCGATTTTCTCACCCCAGTTCCTGATTGTCTCGAAATGTTGAGAAGCCAGAATCTCTGTAGGCGCCATGATTGCCGACTGAAAACCATTGTCGGCAGCCATCAGCATCGTCATAAACGCCACCATTGTCTTGCCACTGCCAACATCTCCCTGCAGCAGCCGATTCATCTGCCGTCCGGTGCGCATGTCATTGCGGATCTCCTTTAAAACTCTCTTCTGGGCTCCGGTGAGATCAAATGGTATAAATTTGCTGTAATAGGTATTGAAATATTCTCCGATTCTCGTCAACACGTGCCCGCGGATTCTTCTGCCTCGCTCACGGGAATATCTAAGTATATGAAGCTGAAGATAAAACAGCTCCTCAAATTTCATTCGCTCGCGTGCTTTCTGTAATTTTTCAGGATTCTGAGGAAAATGCAGATTCATCAAAGCCTCAAGCAATGGCATCAGCGAGTACTTATCTATGATTTCAGGTGGTAATGTTTCGCTAACTTCCTTTATACGGGCATTGCTAAAAAGATTCTTTGCAAGATCGGAAATTATTCTCGTGGAATATCCTCGCTTTCTCAATTTGTCAGGAATCGAATAGATTCCCCTGAATCCTTGAGGTGGTTTGGTTGCATCGTAAGCATTCACTTCTGGATGCGCCATCTGCCAAACGTCACGAAATTGTGTCGGTTTACCGAACAATACATACGGCACACCAGGCTGATAGGCGGTTTTAAAGAAATTTACTTTTGAAAACCACACGACCTCCATAAAACGGCTGCCGTCATAAAATGATGCTTTTAGCCGTTGCTTTAATCCCTCTCCCTCCGTTGTGAATCCGACGAACCGTCCGAGCACCTGGACAGACGGCATTTCACCTGAAAATTCGGATATTTTGAAAAAGCGGCTCGTATCGACATACCTGTAGGGAAACGTATACAGCAGATCACCGAACGTGCGGATCTCAAGTTCGGCATCAAGAAGCTTTGCGCGTTTATCGCCCACTCCTTTTAGAAACTTTATGTCGGTATCAAGAAAAGACAATGCAATCCAGGAATTGTAAACACTTATATATTGTCCAGCAATGTTGCTGCGACCGTCAGATCAAGAGGATCGGTAACTTTCATGTTATAAGGAGATCCTTCGAAGAGATATATGCTGCTGCCCGCTGCTTCCGCCACAGAGGCATCGTCGGTCATGTCGGAGGTAAGGGTCTTATCGTAAGCTGCCTTTAACAGTGTAGCATCAAATACCTGAGGAGTCTGCACCTTTACATAATCCTTTCGTGGCACAGCTTCACTTGAATTTCCGTCAACGCGGCGTATAGAGTCGGTCATCGGAGTTACCGGCACAGCCGCCTTATATTTCTCGGCAGCTTTCCATCCTCGCGCAATCAGCGATGGAGAGACCAAAGGACGAGCCGCATCATGAATCGCCACAAGTGCCTCTTCTACATCAGGAACAGACATCAGTCCGTTTCTTACAGACTCCAGACGTGAACGTCCGCCACAACTTATATGCACCGGGATCTTACGATCTGCTTCCGGAAGTTCTGTAAACAATATATCCCAGTCATCCAGAAAACCGGGATGCAACACGAGGATAATCTTTGTATCAGGATCCTCTTCATGAAAAGCCCTAACTGTCCACCATAACATTGGCACACCCTTCAGCAACTGGAACTGCTTGGGAATAGAGCCGCCGGCGCGGTTTCCCTCCCCGCCGGCGACAATCACAGCATATTTATTCGGTTTCATTGATTACATGTTCATACCGCCGTCAACCTGGATAACCTGGCCCGTAACATAACCTGCCATATCAGATGCAAGGAATGTTGCCACATTTGCGATGTCCTCCACTTTTCCGCCGCGACGCAATGGAATTTTCTTACACCATTCTTCGCGAACCTCTGCGGGAAGAGCCTCAGTCATGGCAGTCTCTATAAATCCGGGAGCGATTGCGTTAGCGCGGATACCACGGGAACCGACCTCCTGGGCTATACTCTTAGCCAATGCAATGAGACCCGCCTTTGAAGCAGCGTAGTTAGACTGTCCTGCATTACCATGGACACCCACAACCGATGCCATGTTGATGATTGAACCGGATTTCTGACGCATCATGATGGGAAGAACAGCATGGATATAATTGAATGCTGATTTCAGATTGACTGCAATCACGGCATCCCACTGCTGCTCGGTCATGCGGAGCATAAGCCCGTCTTTTGTGATGCCGGCATTATTCACGAGAATATCGATACGACCGAAATCAGCCTTGATTTCCTCTACAGTCTTCTCTGTGGCTGCAAAATCCGCAGCATTTGAAGCATATCCTTTACATTTCACGCCATAAGCGGCAATTTCTTCTTCCGTCTTCTTTCCATTCTCGTCAATAACGAGATCTGTAAATGCGATGTTACATCCTTCTGATGCATACTTCAAGGCAATTTCTTTGCCTATTCCTCTTGCAGCGCCTGTTACGATCGCTGTCTTTCCTTCAAGAAGTTTCATATATATTGTTGTTATTTTGGGTCTATTCTTTATATGTTTATTATTTCTATTTCTCCACAATAAAGCAGCCACATGAATAGCCTCCGCCAAATACCATCAAGGCTACTTTCTCCCCGCTCTTTATTTCATTTATATTCTGCGCGAGCACCAGAGGTGCGGATGCCGAACCTGTGTTGCCAAGTTCCTCAATATTGTTAATGAATCGATCCATACCAAGATCAAGCTGGTGTGCAACCTGTGCTACGATTCGCTTGTTTGCCTGATGACAAATAAACCTGGATATGTCCTGATGCTCAAGACCGGCATTTTTTAAAGAGTTGTTGAGAGCATGGATCATATAACGGCATGCATGGATAAAGACATCCCTGCCGTCGGGCATTGTGATTCCGTCCTCCTTAGGGCGCAGACACACTCCTCCCGGGCCTTTGCCAAGATCCCCAAGTCCTTCGGTATATATGTCAAGGATCTTTATATCCTTGTCACTTTGACGCTCTTTGGAAACAAAATAAGCGACTGCAGCATCTCCCCATAAATGTCCACTCTTCGGGTCAGATTCATTAGAATAATAGGTATTCTGTTCGCTGCAAATCAAAAGAGCCTTATCTGCCTTCCCCATCGCGAAATACCCCTCTATTATCTCCAATCCATTGATAAATGATGAGCACGCAGAAGACGCATAGACCGCCTTAGCCCCGTGAATGCAGAAATGCCTTTGTACCTTATGAGCTACCGTCGCCACAGTGTCATAAGCACAGTAATGGGCAGCTACAACCAATCCAACACTTTTCACATCATAGGGAAGTGTTCTCACCGCATCTTCAACAGCCAACATTGCCATCGTATCCACATTCTCATCCGGAGCTGCCTTCGAACGAGACTTTATACCTGTCCGCTGTTCTATCCATTCGGGTGTCAAACCGTTCACACTATAAAAATGTTCGTTTGAAACCCGCCCCTGCGGAACGTATATGCCCATTGAATTAATATACATATGATCTGATCTAATCTAATTTTAAATATTGATTTTTACCTCACCATAATACCCTTAAGTATTAAATCCGCTATCACTCCCTTTATACGCTCGTCGCCAAGTCCATATTGCGAAAGACTGTCGCGAATGTATGGCACATCAAGACCATGAATTGCATTGACAATAACCAATGCGCATTCCTTGACATTTCTGATTCTGAAATCACCAGATTCAATTCCTTCGTGCAGAATCTCCATCAGAAGGGTTGCTTCCTTTCTGGTGATTATGGCGCGTGCCCTGTCAACCTTTCTGACATCTCGGAAGAAACCCGCACGCAACGAGCCGTTACGGGAAACAATCTCACGCATTGTCTGAAGACGACATCCTACATACTCCTGAAACTTCTCTTCAGGCGATATTGGCTTAGCAACTATGAAACGAAGTTTGGCAAGAAGTTGCTCCGATTCATTGTCAATCACAGCATTGAATATCTCGCGTTTGCTTTTGAAATAGGTATAAATCGTGCGTCTGCCCTTATCAGATGCGGAAGCGATATCATTCATCGTTGTGTTTTCCACACCTTTGCGGGCAAAAAGTTGACGAGCAACCTCTATAAATTTTTCACGAGTTTTCTTCACCATTCTACCGTAAAATTGCACATACTTGGGATTATTGAGCAAATTTAACAATTTTTCTTCAATTCTCATCTACATATCGTCATTCAATTTTAAAGAATAGTACAAAAAAATCCAAAAACATGTCATTTAACATAATTTTAAAGATTTTTTGACCAAAATATTTGCACGGTCAAAAAAATAGTATTAACTTTGCACCCGTAAATGACACCGCGGGGTGGAGCAGTGGTAGCTCGTTGGGCTCATAACCCAAAGGTCGTAGGTTCGAGTCCTGCCCCCGCTACTAAATTAATGCCGACTTTTAAGTCGGCTTTTTTATTATTATGGAAATCGTATACGAAGACAATCACATCATCATCGTCAATAAGCGTGCAGGAGAAATAGTGCAAGGAGATAAAACAGGCGACACCCCCCTCTCCGATATGATTAAGCTCTACATTAAGGAGAAATACAACAAACCGGGGAATGTGTTTTGCGGAGTTGTTCACCGTATAGACAGACCCGTTTCCGGTCTGGTAATATTCGCCCGAACATCAAAAGCACTTGAACGTCTCAACAAAATGCTTCGCGACGGCGAAATACACAAAAATTATTGGGCACTTGTTGAAGGAAAACCGGATAAACCGGAGAAAATCGTCGAGAATTATCTTGTTTCAAATGGCAGAATAAACAAGACGTTCATCTCCGACAAAAATGATCCTGAAGCAAAAAAATCAATACTTCAATATAAAACAATAGCCAACGGAGATAGATACACTCTTCTCGAAGTCAATCTTCTCACCGGACGAAAACATCAAATACGCGCCCAACTCTCAAACAATGGCAATCCAATCAAAGGCGATCTGAAATATGGCGCCAAGAGAAGTAATCAGGATGGTGGGATATCTCTGCAGGCTCATAAGATTGAATTTATCCATCCCGTCTCCAAGCAACCGATATCCATCGAAATCGCGCCTCTCCCCGAAATGCAAATCCTCCTCGACTAATTAAGAATTAGAAATTAGGAATTCTTTTGTCTCAAATAATTCCTAACTCCTAATTCCTAATTAAATTAAATAGAGAACATTAAAAAAGGGCTCGCGTTTGCGAGCCCTTTTTTAATGTTCTCTATTTAATTAGTCAGCAAGCTTGATTGTTACAGCGCGATCAAGAGAAGCACCCTTAGCACCGAAATCAGTCAAGTTGTTAGCATCAATGCGAGCATCAAGCTGGTTCTCATCAACACCACACTTAACGAGGAATGCCTTAACACCATTTACACGCTGGTTGCGGAGACGAGTGTTGATCTCATCATTACCTGTGTAGTTATCAGCCCAACCGGTAAGAACATATTTCTGATTGGGAGTATCCTTCATAACCTCAGCCATAGATTTGAGAATAGTTTTCTCACGGCTGCTGAGTGTTGCCTGGTTGATAGGATAGTAAATAGTTGCGAGACCTTCGCAGCTTACTTTCTCAACCGGACGTTTCAGGCACTCATCAAGCTGTTTCTGCAGGCTTGCGATCTTGGCGTCTGCCTGAGCAAGGCGAGCTACGAGAGCATCACCCTCTGCATCTGTATATTTCCAAGTGGGGCAAACAGCAGTTGTCGGGCAGTTCCACTCTTTCTTGCCGAAGTGTACATTAAGACCGGCAGAAAGCTGAAGATCCTGAGCATAGTGAGGATTGTAAGCACCACCCTCTTTGAAGAGCTGATAAGTTACATCAACGAAAATGTCTACTTTTTTGCTTACAGCAAAATTGTTCTGGAGACCAACGTTAACAAAGAGCGGAGTGCTCTTAGCTGAACGCCAACGGAGATCTTTGCCATCATATGCACGACGGAATGTGAACATTGCGCCGCCACCTCCGTGAAGAACAGCATTGTAGACACGGTCAGGACGATAGCCACACCACCAGTTGGTAAGATTGATGAGGACATCAAACTCAGGAGATACAGCCTGCATCTTCTCTGGATAGTAACCATTAGCAAGAGCCGGCTCGTTCTCTTTACGGAACATTCCCTTATACTGAGTAGCACCCTTGGTCATAAGGTACTGTCCACCGAAACGGAATCCGAAGGTAGGAGTAACCCATTTACCGAAGTAAAGACCAGCATTGCCACCAAAACGGTTTTTCAACTCAGCATGGATGTTATCCTTTCCAAAAAGGATGTTGGAACCACCCTGAACTGTCATAAACCAGTTGTCTTTGGCTTTGTTCATAAGGTAACCCTGTGAGCAATCCTCAACGTAAGTCACCTCCTGTGCATTGGCGCTGAATGCACCTGCAGCCAGAACAGCGAGAGTAAATAATACACTTTTCTTCATAAAACAACAAATTAATTAATTTATATAATTGTCTTTAATTTAGGTATTTATAAAAGAACTAACAAATCATATTCAATGTCGAACTGTTAATTTTCACATTTGCATTGTTAAATTCGAATTGCAAAGTTAGTACTTTTTTACATATAAACACTACTTTCCTAAAAAATGTTTAATATTTTTTAATACATTTTCCGTATTATAGCCAAATTTTTCATCAAGAACCTTAGCTGGAGCAGATGCTCCGAAACGTTCCATTCCCATGAATTTGTATTCGCCGCCGTTAAGCAGAGGATAAAGCGTTGCAGGCAGTCCGGATGTCAAACCAAAGAGTTTCACACCGGCTGGAATAACACTGCGACGATACTCCTCGCTCTGGCTGTTGAAGAGACCGATTGAAGGAACAGATACAACGCGTGCGTTGATGCCTTCCTCCTTTAATACTTCAGCAGCATGCACGAGAAGAGCCACATCACTGCCGTTTCCAACGAGAACTACGTCAGGATCCTCAGCTTCTACTACAACATAACCACCCTTGGCTGCCTTCTTTGCTTCTTCACGACGATTTTCACCGGGAAGATCCTCAAGGTTCTGACGTGAGAAAATGAGTATTGATGGTGTATGTGTATTCTCCATTGCAAGCTTATATGCCTCCACTGTCTCGGCAGAATCTGCAGGACGAAGCACGAGTGCCGATGGACGACCGCTGAAATTCGAAATCTGCTCCATAAGACGAATCTGAGCTTCCTGCTCGATCGGCTCATGTGTCGGACCATCCTCGCCAACTCTGAATGAATCATGAGTATAGATAAACTTGACCGGAAGCTGCATTAGGGCTGACATCCTGATTGCCGGCTTCATATAATCGGAGAACACAAAGAATGTGGCGCAGGCACCGAACACACCTCCATGAAGAGCTATACCATTGATGATACAAGCCATTGTAAGCTCTGCAACTCCAGCCTGAAGGAAAGCACCTGTGAAATCCTCCTTACACAGCACACTTGTCTTTTTAAGGAATCCGTCTGTTTTGTCAGAGTTGGCAAGATCAGCACTTGAAACAATCATATTGCCTACATGCTCTGCAAGGAAACCGAGAACCGTAGCTGACGCTGCACGGCTTGCCATATTGGGTTTGAATTCAATGGAATCCCAGGGAAGAGCCGGCAATTTAAGATCAATGTAATCCTGAAGTTCCTGAGCTTTTGCAGGGTTAGCCTCAGCCCATTCCTTGTATGCCTGACGACGTGCAGCTACTATTTTCTTCAACTCTTCTGCACGCTCTGCATAAAGTTTCTTCACATCTTCACGGATCACCCACGGATTCTTTGGATCACCGCCAAGATTCTCAATAGTCTTGTCTATGTCGGCACCCGCAGCCGAAAGTGGCTGTCCGTGAGTGGAAATTGCGCCTTCAAGTGATTTCCCCTCAGAATCTACAGCGCCACGTGCCATAACTGTATGACCTATAATGAGGGTGGGCTTCTCTTTCTCCTCCAAAGCAGCCTGGAGTGCGCCAGCCATTGCAAGAGGATCAGTGCCGTCAACCTCAATTACATTCCAATGCCAAGCACGATATTTTGCAGCAGTATCTTCATTGGTGACATCAGCCACATGGGTTGAAAGCTGAACTTTATTGGAGTCGTAGAACATTATGAGGTTGTTCAAGCCAAGTTTTCCGGCAATACGGCCGGCACCCTGCGAAATCTCCTCCTGAATGCCACCATCAGATATGAATGCATATGTCTTGTGTGCCACAACATCCCCGAAACGGGCTGCAAGGAAACGCTCTGCGATGGCAGCTCCGACTGCCATCACGTGTCCTTGGCCAAGCGGTCCGGATGTGTTCTCAATTCCTCTTTCAACATCCACTTCCGGATGGCCAGGAGTAACGCTACCCCACTGACGGAAATTCTGAAGTTCCTCCATTGTGAATTTACCCGTCAGCGCAAGAATGCTGTAAAGCATCGGTGACATATGACCGGGATCCAGGAAGAAGCGATCACGGGCAAACCATTTCGGATCTTCAGGATCATACACGAGAAAACTTGAATACAATACATTAATAAAATCCGCGCCACCCATAGCTCCGCCAGGATGACCCGATTTAGACTTTTCCACCATCTCCGCAATCAAAACGCGAAGGTTGTTGGCGGCTTCATTCATGACTTTTACGTCCATAGCTTTTATCTGTAAGTTGGAATCAAAATACTCCGATAAAAGCAATAACAAATATGCTTTTACCGGAGTTTGTTTATGATTAGAGATCTCTGAGGTCAATAGGTTCTTCACCTACAGGAATATCTTTATTGACATTCTTTGATCCGATGAGGGAGTAATAAAGGATATAAGCAAGCATGGCAACTACGAGCCAATAGCTATTGATATAACCAAAAGTTCCGCCGCCAAGAACACGAGCAAGCCAATCCTGTATAAATGGCATAATACCACCACCAACAACCATTGTCATGAAAAGTCCGGTGGCTTTTGCTGTGTATTTGCCCAGCCCTTCAGTTGCAAGGTTGAAGATTCCGCCCCACATCACAGATGTGCAGAGACCGCAAAGGAAAAGGAAAAGACATTTCAGAGGAACTTCTCCGCTCATTATGTTGAGAGCGCTGATCTCAGGAGATTTGAAAGTGATATCCTCAGGAAGGAATATTGCAATCAAAATCAGCAAGATAGCAACAGAAGAAACAGTTATCATCTGTGCACGTGTAGATACCTTGCCGCTGATGATTGAACTGAGGAAACGACCGATAAGCATCATAAGCCAGTAAAGAGCGGCAAGAGAACCAGCAACCGCTGCTGCTCCTTCAAAGTTCTCACGGCTTATCCAGGCATTGAGCTCACCGGGGATACCGATCTCTATACCTACGTAGAAGAAAATGGCAATCACGCCAAGAAGACAATGACGGAACGCAAGAGGACTGTGCTCGTATTTCACCTTGCTAAGATTTGACTGAGGCTCCTCTATTTTTACAAATGAAATCACGATGAATGCAAGAACAAAGATTGCAATACCAGTGATCACAAGAGGTGCGACAGCTGCCATCGTTGTGTCTTTTGTCAATGTGCCGACGAGCATACCTACGAGAAGCGGAGTCAGAGTTCCAGCGAGAGAATTAAGTGTACCACCGGTCTGCACAAGCTGATTACCCTTGTTACCGCCGCCACCAAGAAGGTTGAGCATCGGGTTCACAACGGTGTTGAGCATACATACGCAGAAACCGCAGACGAGAGCACCAAGAAGATAGATGAAAAGATTGAGAGTGGTTGGGTTCTCACCGCCAATGATCACTACATTGCCACCGACAACACTTGAGAGAAGCTGGATACCGAGACCGATTGCTCCTACTGCAAGAGCTATCAAAGCCGTCTTCTTGTAGCCGTAACGGATAAGCATATTGCCGGCTGGAATACCCATGAACAGATATGCGGTGAAGTTCATAAGGTTACCAGCCATACCTGCCCATTCATACTTGAATCCCCATATATTGCCGAAGGGGGCGGCCATGTTTGTCACGAAAGAAATCATCGCAAAGATGAAAAACATCGTGATGATAGCGACTGTAGAGCGCTTTTGTGTAGATTGAGTCATGATAGAGTTAATATATTTATGGTTATTAAATTCTAATGCTAATCGTAATGATAGGGATTTTGACGTAAATTGCTAATAAACTCTTTCCCCGAAAATAAGGCTGCCTATTCTTACAATGGTTGCCCCTTCCTCCACTGCCAGCTTCCAGTCATGGCTCATTCCCATTGATATCTGATCGAATCCCCTTAGCCCCAGACTTTCATCAGATGCAATTGTATTGAACAGCTCATGGATCTCAGCAAAATCAGCCCTGACACGCGTCATGTCATCTGTGTTTGATGCCATCCCCATCACCCCGCAAATATGGGTGTTCGTAAGTTTTTCAAACTTACGACCTTTGAAATATGCTATCAACTCATCAGGAAGAAAGCCAAATTTGGTTTCCTCTTTTGCCACATGCACTTGCATCAGCACACGCGTCAAGACTCCCGCTTTCCTTGACTCTAAATCTATAAGATCAAGGAGTCGTTCAGAGTCAACGCTTTCTATTAATGAGGTCTTGCCTACAATTTGCTTTACCTTATTAGTTTGCAAATGTCCGATAAAATGCCATTCTATGTCTGCCGGCAACTGAGGAATCTTTTCAAGGAGTTCCTGGACTCGGCTTTCACCAAAGCGACGCTGTCCGGCATCGTATGCCTCTCGAATCATAGAAACCGGATGAAATTTAGAAACTGCCACGAGAGCGACTCCCTCAGGAATCTCCCGCTTCAGCTCCATTATCTCCTCTGCAACCATTTAATTATAGAACTATTATTTATTAACTATTAATTAGTTGCCACCGCCAAGGTTTGCAGGATAGACATCCATCAGCTGAGTCTCAGTTATTGAAGCGATCTCGAAATCCCCCATCGTTCCTTTCATACCTTCAAGGAAGTTTTTCAAGGCATCTTCGAAATCAGAAGCCTGAACAAGAATGAGAGTTGCCGTTTTCTTTTCCGTTCCGGTTTTTTCATCAAGAGTGATGAAATTAACCTTCACTTGATAATAACGGTCACCTCCTTCATTGAAAAAAATCTCGGAAATTTTTGTTTTCTTTTCT
Organism: uncultured Porphyromonadaceae bacterium; assembly: GCA_902495075.1. GTDB lineage: Bacteria > Bacteroidota > Bacteroidia > Bacteroidales > Muribaculaceae > Lepagella. The sequence continues at coordinate 44,014 of CABUVO010000015.1, read as the reverse complement.
GATGAGATTGAATATTCCCCGGAGATAAATGGTTTCATCTCCTCAATAATGCGGGCCTCCGCCTCAGTGAAAGTCAAAGCATCAACGAGATATGGTTCATTAACTTTTTTTACCATCCCGTTTTCCTGCATCTTGTCATATCTAACCTTACATTCAAACCAAAGAGCCATATTTGTAGAAACTGAGTTTAGTTAGTTCTAATGTATTTTAAGGAGCACTATCAATATCTTAGCGCAACAAATATCCTGCATTTTCAATCATACAGGCTACTTCTCATTGCAAAGTTAATCAAAAATCCTCATGATTTTTCCTTTTAATATAAAATTTTGTTAAATTTGTCGCATAATACCTGAAAGCTCTTAGTTTTCGCCTAAAATGATTCCACACATGATTCAATACGTAAAACAAGGGATTAAAAATATATGGCTATTTTACTATAACGGCTTCCGGGAAATGACCGTTGGCAAAACCTTATGGGTGATAATTCTCGTCAAGCTTTTCATATTTTTTGTGGTGATGAAGTTGTTCTTCTTTCCCGATTTTCTCTCCACCAATTTTGAAAATGATGAGGATCGAGCTGAGCATGTGCGCCATGAGCTCACCTCCCGCTGAAAAAGTATTATACGCACATCTCCGTTAAACATTAAACATTTCACATTAAACATTACATAAAATGTCAGATCTAACTACAGTTGTTGATTGGTCGAGGCTTCAATTCGCCATCACCGCTATCTATCATTGGCTCTTTGTGCCACTCACCCTTGGTCTTTCGGTGATGGTTGCAATCATGGAGAGCATCTATCTCAAGACAAAGTCTGAAAAATGGCTTCATGCCACCAAATTCTGGATGAGACTTTTCGGAATAAACTTCGCTATCGGAGTTGCCACGGGTATCATTCTTGAATTTGAGTTCGGAACTAACTGGAGCAACTATTCCTGGTTTGTAGGAGATATCTTCGGTGCACCGCTTGCCATCGAGGGGATTCTTGCCTTCTTCATGGAGTCAACCTTCGTGGCAGTCATGTTCTTCGGATGGAATAAGGTAGGACCTCGTTTTCACCTTGCATCTACTTGGCTCACCTCTATCGGGGCATCCATATCAGCGTTATGGATTCTCGTTGCAAACGCTTGGATGCAATATCCTGTCGGAATGGAATTTGACCCCGAACAGATGCGCAATGTCATGGATAATTTCTGGGCTCTATTCTCAGGAATCGCTGTCAATAAATTCCTCCACGCCGTATTAAGCGGTTGGGCACTCTCCGGTGTGTTCGTTATCGGAGTAAGCTGCTGGTTTTTATGGAAGAAACGCAATGTCGAATTTGCCATACGTTCCATAAAGGTCGGGGCTTGGTTTGGTCTCATTGGGATGTTGCTCACAATGTACACAGGCGACGGATCAGCAGTAGAAGTAACAAAACACCAGCCCATGAAACTCGCCGCAATGGAGGGCCTTTATCATGGACATCAGGGACAGAGTCTGGCAGCCGTAGCGGTTCTCAACCCTGACAAAGAGTGGAACAACGATGAGGATGAGTATCTTTTCGATATCTCATTGCCCTATGGCTTGTCAATCCTCGGGAGACACAATCCTCATGCATTCATTCCCGGTATAACGGATATTATCAATGGTATTGACATGAATGCAGAGGGCGACACAATAAACACAGTATCATATGCCGACCGCATCGCCATGGGTAAAAAGGCTCAGGAAGCGTTACGTCTCTACGGAGAAGCTCGTGAGGGAGGGGATTCCACAGCAATGGCATCATCTCTCGAAACGCTCAAAGAGAATTATCGCTTCTTCGGATATGGATACTTCAACTCGGTTGATGAAGCCATCCCGCCGGTTGGACTTACATTCGTTATGTTCCGCGTTATGGTGGTTCTCGGCTCTTATTTCCTGCTTTTCTTCATCGTGGTGCTATTCCTTGTTTACCGCACAACTTTATTGCAACGCAAGACCTGGCTGCAATGGATTGCAATGGTCTCTGTGCCGTTTATGTGGGTATGCTCTGAGGCAGGATGGGCAGTGGCAGAAGTAGGACGTCAGCCATGGACAGTGCAGGATCTTCTGCCGACAATAGCATCTGTTTCTGCAGTTCCGGCATCATCCGTAATCGTTACTTTCTGGCTGTTCGCCCTGATATTCACAGTTCTTCTAATCGCAGAAGTCAGCATCATGTGCCGCCAGATCAGCAAGGAATCAAAGAAAGCCCTTGACTGATTAATTAATCATTAAACATTTCACATTAAACATTAAATTTGATAACGATGACACTCGAATATCTTCAAAATTACTGGTGGCTTCTCGTTTCCGTACTGGGTGGAATCCTCGTGTTCCTTCTCTTCGTTCAAGGTGGGCAGTCGATGATTCTTTCAGCCGGGTCAGAAACACGCCGCGACTTGATTGTCAACTCCATGGGTAGCAAATGGGAACTGACCTTCACTACACTCGTTACTTTCGGAGGAGCAGCTTTCGCTTCGTTTCCTCTTTTCTATTCCACAAGCTTCGGAGGAGCTTACTGGCTCTGGATTCTTATACTTTTCAGTTTCATTGTGCAGGCGGTAAGCTATGAATACCGTCGTAAAAAAGGGAATGTTTATGGAACAAAAACTTACGACATATTCCTTTTTATAAACGGCTGTGTTGGTTGTGTTCTGCTTGGAGTGGCAGTCTCTATGTTCTTCTTTGGAGGTGAATTCACAGTGAACCGTGGCAATCTTCTCAATGGGTCGGCTCCTGTAATTTCTCAGTGGGCACCAACACATGGGTTCGAAGCCATCTTCAACTGGAAAAACCTCATCCTCGGAGTTGCAGTTCTTTTCCTCGCCCGCACACAGGCATGCCTATATATGATGAACAACATTGCTGATGACTCCACTTTTTTCAAGACATTGAAAGCAAAGGCTCTGATCAATGGAGGAATTTTCCTTGTCTTCTTCCTATGGTTCCTTGCAATGCTGCTTACCACCACCGGCTATACCGTAATTTCCGACGGCATCCGCACCGTTGATGTTCAGGAAACTCCTTTCAAGTATTTCCACAATTATGTTAACCTGTGGTGGGCTGGAGCAACTCTGCTCATTGGTGTTGTGCTTGTGCTTTTCGGATGGCTTAAATCATGTTTTGCAAAACATTTCACAAAAGGAATCTGGTTTTCAGGAATTGGAACATTCCTGGTAGTTGCCTCACTCTTCTGGGTTGCAGGCTATGGCGACACTGCGTTCTATCCGTCATTGTTAAATCCAATGGATTCACTCACCATACGAAACGCCTCTTCTTCGGAATTCACGCTCAGGACAATGAGCTATGTTTCCATTCTCATACCTTTCGTGCTCGCATATATTGTTTACGTATGGCATTGTATGGACAAAAAGAAACTGACACCGGAATCACTCGAATCCACCGACCATAAATATTGATTTAATCTTGATTATACTTCGATAATTGATTAACTTTGCAGCGCGATTTCATTGAAGAAATCGCGCTGCTTATTTATGGATAATAATCAGAAAAATATTCCTGACGCTGTTGTTGAAATGAAAACGCCGCTTTGGCGTCTGTTCGCTTCATTTTTTAAGATCGGAGCATTCACATTCGGAGGAGGATGGGCAATGATCTCCATTATAGAACGAGAGATAGTAGACAAATACCACTGGATTGAAAAGGATGATTTTCTTGATCTTTTAGCAATCGCACAAAGTCTCCCTGGCATTCTTGCCGTGAATATAGCCACAGCAATAGGCGACAAATTGCGTGGCACACGCGGAAGCATCATAGCATCTCTCGGCACCATCTTACCCTCTTTCCTTATTATTTTGGCTATAGCCATATTCCTCACTCCCGACATGATCAAGAACAACCGCGTGATCTCATCTATTTTTATGGGAATACGTCCGGCTGTGGTTGCCCTAATCATTGCTCCTGTGCTCACTTCAGCCAAGGCTGCCAAGATTGGATGGAAAACAGTTTGGATTCCCCTGCTTGTTGCATTCATGATATCAATAGATCAAGGTTTCATCTCAAACCCGATTCTTTACATCATCCTCGGAGCGCTCGGCGGCTTCCTCTTCTGGTGGTTTCCCCGCCGATCCCGTTCGTAACAGTCCCCCATTCCCATCATCCCATCTCACCCATACCATCCCATTCATCCCCATTAACCCCCATATAAACATGCAAATCTACCTAAAACTCATATGGGCATACCTCAAGATCGGCATCTTCGGATTCGGTGGAGGCTATGCAATGCTTTCCCTCGTAGAAAAAGCCGTTGTCGAACCAGGCTGGATCTCGGAAACAATGTTTACCGATATCGTTGCAATCTCGCAGATGACTCCCGGTCCCATCGGAATAAACTCGGCAACCTATATCGGGTATGTGGCACCGGCGAGTGTTGACCCCGCGCTTCATGGAATCGGATGGGGTCTTTTAGGCTCAGTTCTTGCAACGCTGGCAGTAACCGTGCCGAGTTTCTTCCTTGTGCTCTATAGCGCACATTTCATTCGCAGGCACAATGAAAGCGGAGCCGTCAAGGCTGTTTTCTCAGGCTTGCGACCCGTCGTTGTCGGACTTATTGCCTCAGCCGCCATCATGCTTATGAATGCCGCCAATTTCAATCCAAACGGAATATCCCGGGAAATGTGGCAAAATATCACGATATGCGCTATTGCCTTCTGTCTAGCATATTTTCCGATTAAACTAAAGAAAAAATCTATTAAGATACATCCGATACTCATAATTATACTTGCCGGAGTTGCTGGATTCATTCTATATTATTGATCATGGAAGCTTATTAGTCATCGCAATTATTGGTTTTGATTATGGAAAATATTGATAAACAATACGAAGAATCACTCGAATTTCTATATTCCCAGCTCCCGATGTTTTCACGTGTGGGAGCGGCTGCCTATAAACCGGGGCTCGACCGCACGATCGCTCTTGACAATCTCTTCGGCAATCCACACCGCAAGTTCCGTTCAATACATATAGCCGGTACAAACGGCAAAGGAAGCACATCTCATATGCTTGCTTCCGTTTTGCAGTCTCACGGCTACAAAACAGCACTGTATACCTCCCCACACCTTGTCGACTTCAGGGAGCGCATCAGAATTAACGGGGAAATGATTCCAAAGGAGAAGGTGATAGATTTCACCAGACGTTGGCACGAATCTAACAACGACATCAATCCATCTTTCTTTGAACTTACCATGACTATGGCTTTCGACTGGTTCGCATCAGAGAATGTGGATATAGCCGTGATCGAAGTCGGAATGGGAGGACGTCTGGATTCAACAAACATTATCACTCCCATAGCCTCTGCCGTCACAAACATTTCCTTTGATCACACCCAGTTCCTTGGAGACACTCTCGCAAAAATTGCAGAGGAGAAAGCTGGAATAATGAAACCGGGAGTAACAACCGTCATCGGGGAAGCCACAAAGGAAACGGAGACAGTTTTCCGCAACCATGCGGTAGCAACAGGCGTGACACTGAAGGAGGCTTACAACACTCCCCTCCTCACCTCGTTTACTCAGGATGACGAATGGGGATGGCGATGTTCTTCTCCTCTTACTGGCGACTTCCATCTCCCTCTTGCCGGGGAATACCAGAAGAAAAATATCAACACGCTCCTGAACATCCTAAATATCCTTCCTGATGTCGGAATCGAGCTGAATAAAGAGAAAACGTGCGATGGGATAGAGAAGGTTGTTGAAAACACAGGACTTATGGGGCGCTGGATGCGAATGTCATCCTCCCCCCTTACAATTTGCGATACCGGTCACAATGAAGCGGGATTGAGATATAATCTCCATCAGTTGAATGAGATTATGCAGAAAAGACACGAAAAGACACCGGATGCAAAACTATTTATGATCATCGGCTTTGTTTCCGACAAAGATGTGGATCATATCCTCCCCCTCTTCCCCAAAGACGCAGTGTATTATATTACTCAAGCTGCAATTCCCCGCGCAATGCCGGTCGATATCCTCGCAGATAAATGCGAAGCAAACGGCATCACGATTGCCAGCAAATTTGAATCGGTCAAAGAAGCCGCGGCTGCCGCTACCAATTGCGCCGCACCCTCCGACGTAATTTATATTGGCGGTTCAACGTTCGTTGTTGCAGATTACCTTAAATAAGTCACAGATTACATTAAATAATTGGAAGACATTAAAAGTCCGCACTTTTGTGCGGACTTTTATTAAATTCTCCGATATGGAGGAGAAGCTATAAGAATTAATTCTCTTCTTTATCTCGGTTTTTGAGTCTTACGCGATTCTTGCTCTGACTTGAGCTCATATCGCTTTCTTCTTTGAGATCAATCTCTTTGCCGGATGCATCTACCACTCTATATTCAAGATAGGCAAGCGATTCGTCGGGAATCACCTTTACTCCGCGCCCGAAACGCAACTTCCATTTGCTATGGAGGGAGAACATCCCTTTCTTTATGTAGGCTTCTACATATGGATGCACATACAGTTTGAATTTCTTTACCTTGAGATGATCAACAAGATATTCGATTTTTTCTTCAAGCTTGTCGGTAAACAGTATCGAAGCCTGAACCTCTCCTTTACCAAAACATGAAGGGCATGTTTCACTTGTTGTGATGTCGAGTGCCGGACGAACACGCTGCCGTGTGATTTGCATCAACCCGAATTTACTCAAAGGTAAAATGTTATGACGCGCCCTATCGTTTGCCATAACCTCGCGCATGTGGTCGTACAATGCCTGCCGGTGTTCCTGCTTGCTCATATCGATAAAATCGATCACTATGATACCACCCATATCGCGAAGTCGCAACTGACGTGCGATCTCATCTGCCGCCTTAAGGTTAACATCAAGTGCATTCGATTCCTGATCGGACGATGCTTTGCTTCGGTTACCTGAGTTCACATCCACAACATGGAGCGCTTCCGTATGCTCGATAATGATGTATGCACCACTCTTGAATGATACTGTTTTGCCAAAACTGCTTTTGATTTGGCGTGTGATGTTGAAATGATCGAAAATAGGAGTATCACGTGCATATAACTTTACGATATCCTTATTCTCCGGTGCTATCAACGACACATAATTCTGAATCTGAGTGAACGCCTCTGCTTCATTTACGTAAATATTTTCAAAATTCGGACTGAAGATATCCCTGATCACGCTGACCATGCGTGAATCTTCCTCATAAATCAATGCAGGAGACTGGCTACGCTGCATTTTTGCAATTGAATCTTCCCAGCATTTCACCAAAGTGCGCATTTCATGGTTAAGTTCGGCAACACGCTTGTTTTCCGCCGATGTGCGCACTATTACACTGAATCCTTTCGGCTTGATGCTGCTCATAAGCTGACGCAGCCTGATCTTCTCTTCTGTTGACTTGATTTTCTGAGAAATTGAAATCTTGTCGCCAAAAGGCATCAGCACCATGAATCTGCCGGTGAAGGATATTTCCGTCGTCAGACGCGGACCTTTCGATGAAATGGGTTCTTTGGCGATTTGCACGAGCAACTGCTCTCCGGGAGTGACAACATCACTGATGGTTCCCTGCTTGGAAATATCCGGCTCAAGTTTGAATTTTGAAATATTGGGCACCTTTTTCTTGTCAGCCATCGCCTCTGCGATGAACTTGCCGTATGTGCTGAATTGGGGACCCAGATCGAGATAATGAAGAAAAGCATCTTTCTCATAGCCAACATCAAGGAAGGCGGCGTTAAGACCCGGCATTATCTTTTTCACTTTAGCAAGGTAAAGATCGCCCACCGCATAAGCGATATTGCGGCTCTCCTTCTGCAGCGACACAAGACGCGAGTCTTCAAGCAAGGCTATTGACACCTCTTCCTGCTGTACGTCTACTACTAATTCGCTTTTCATTCGGTTAATACTACTACGCCCTTTCTCAAGAACGTGCTGTTAAAAGATAAGAGGACAAACTCACCATGACCATGGTGGTCGCGGCAGGTTTGTCCTTATTTATTATTCTATTTCTATGCGCATAGAACAATCGAGTCGCAAAGACCGCGATTATTTCTTCTTATGACGATTCTTTCTCAGTCTTTTTTTGCGCTTGTGAGTGGCCATTTTATGACCTTTTCTCTTTTTTCCGCTTGGCATGATTATTAATGTTAATAATTATACTTTAATTAATTCTTTTGAATCTCTTCAAAAAGATTATTTAACGTCCTCAAGGAATACTTTAGAGGGCTTGAATGCCGGAACCTTGTGTGCCGGAATTTTGATTGTTGTGTTGCGAGAAATATTGCGGGCTGTTTTCTCTTTGCGCTCCTTGATAATAAAGCTACCGAAGCCACGGAGATAAACGTTATTACCATTTGCCATGGAATCCTTAACAACTTCCATGAATTTCTCAACTGTTGCAAGCACAGCTGCCTTCTCAAGACCTGTGCTGCGAGAGATCTCGTTTACAATATCTGCCTTTGTCATTGTTTTGATATTTTATCTTTATACACTTTTTTCGTATATTCTTGGTGTTCCAAATATGCCTAAGCAAATTTGGCAATGCAAATATCGTAATTTTTTTTGAAACCTTATATATCTCAGAGTGATTTTCTTATGATTTTGCACGATTTTTATTAAAATTGGGCTGTAATGACTCATTTTTTAGTAGATTTTGAGTCTTTATTCCTCAATTATAGATACACCGTCAATCTTCAAGAGTTTCCCTGTAATCTCGTCATTCATGCTCTCCGGAAATTCCATCGTCATGCCGCAGGTATTATCAAACGTGCGTTCAAGAATATTTATATCATTCCCTTTTACAAGACGCATCACTCCCTCCGCCCCGACATATGGAAATACAATTTTAAGTCTTACCATCTTGCGCAATTCCATCTTGCCGGCTTCTTCAAGAGCAAGTCGGGCTGCTTCCCTATAGGCTGCGATCAGCCCTGATGTGCCAAGTTTGATTCCTCCGAAATACCTGACGACAATCACGAGTACATTCGTCAGCTCAAAACTGTTGATCTGACCTAATATCGGTTTGCCGGCTGTGCCCGAAGGTTCTCCATTGTCGTTCAACTGCCATTCCTTACGATCAGGACCTATCATATACGCCCAACAGACATGACGGGCATCATGAAACCTGTTTTGGAAGCGCTTCACTTCAACCTTGGCTTCTTCGGCATCCGCCACCGGGATGGCAAATGAAAGGAACCGGCTCATCTTCTCCTTATATTGAGATTCACCGGCTCCTTTTATCGTGTAGTAGATGTCAGACATCTTGAGTAATTATACTAATATAATATGCGCTGAATTTTCAACCAAAATAATTGTCAACGTCTGCACGGTTCCTATTATATAGAAGCATCCCTGCGGCAACATTATCAGCTTTCTCACGTCCAAGTTGCGCCTCTACAATAGCCAATGACCATTTCAGAGCAAGCGCAGGTCCTGCGCCAAGCACAAATTTGTCATCGGTCACGACCCTCTTCTCTGAATGAATTGCTCCGGTCATCATTTTTTCAAAACCGGGATAACATGTCGCTTCCCGTCCTTTCAAAAGACCCATCTGACCGAGCACCACTGCCGGCGACGCGCAAATTGCGGCAATCTTCCCGCTCTTAGATTCAAATTGATTCTTAAGCAAGCCGTGCAACGGATCGAAATCATACAGATTCGTGGCTCCGGGCATTCCTCCAGGTAGAATCAGCCAGGCGGCATCTTTAAAAAGCGCATTGTTGAAAATTAGGTCTGCAGTAATAGTTACGCCGTGGGCTCCGGTTACCTGGAGCGATGAGGAGATCGAAACTGTCTTCACCGGCATCTCAGCCCGACGAAGAACATCCACCGGGGTTAATGCCTCGACCTCTTCAAAACCATCGGCAAGAAATACATAAGATTCTCTCATAGCTCAAAATTTTATTTCATTAGTGTCAGTGTGTTTATCTCACCACAAAGATAACAAAATATTCAGTATATTTGAGAAATTCATTCAAAATTTTTAATTTTTCTTTATTTTTCCGTCAATACTTAGAAACTGATGTCATCTATCAGATCTCAATTTTCTTATATCGCGGCACCAACGTCTTCATCACTACCCATGCCAAGAGATAAGAAATCGCACAAACGCTGAACACTATCATATATCCTGCCGGTTTGCCATGGAATCCCATAAATGAGAAAGCTTCGCCCTGATTAGCAGCATAATCGAAAAGAATACCCGAACCTTGGTTAATGATATAGGAGCTCACACCTCCTGCCATTGTGCCGATACCGACGATTGTGCCAACAGTAGATGTCGGGAACATGTCGCCGATAGTTGAATACAAGTTCGCACTCCAAGCCTGATGTGCCGCGCCTGCAAGACCGATGATTACTGCAGGCCACCATGCCGAATATACTCCCAACGGCTGTGCGAACAATGCAAGAATGGGCACAAATGCAAATATCAACATCGCACGCATTCGTCCGGCATAGGGATTCATTCCTCTGTTTTCCACAAAAATCTTGGGAAGATAACCACCCATAATGGAAAGCACAGTGACAATGAAATACAATGTGAAGATCAATGCCTGTCCCATTGGAGTGTAACTTGCAAAGCCGAACTGATCGGAGAAATATGCCGGTGCCCAAAACAGAAGGAACCACCACACACCGTCGGTCAATGCCTTTCCGGCTATAAATGCCCAGGTCTGACGGAAACTGATACATTTCCAGAAAGATATTGTCTTGGTTTCTTCCTTCTCTATCTGTTTTTCACTTTCTCCTGCTTCGTCCTGCTGTATGTAAGCCAATTCTGCTTCATTCACGAATCTTGATTTTTCCGGAGCTGAATAGAGATTGACCCAGAAGCCCATCCATATAAAGCCAAGTGCACCAATGATGACAAATGCCATCTCCCATCCCCACATCTTTGCGAGAACAGGGATGCATAGCGGAGCTGCCAACGCGCCTACCGAGGCGCCGGCATTAAATATGGATGTAGCGAATGCCCGGTCTTTCTTCGGGAAATACTGAGCTGTCACCTTGATTGCAGCAGGAAAGTTTCCTGCCTCACCAATAGCGAGAAGTGCCCTGCACCCAAGGAAAAGATATACGCTAACCGTAGCTATTGACAGAGCAAGAGCAGAACCGCTTTTGACCATCGCCAAAGCTTCGACGGAGTCAAGCCCCTCTATCTTCATTGTCAGCCAGCCGCATCCTCCATGAAGACATGCTGCGAGCGACCATATAAATATCGCCCAGATATATCCCTTCCGTGATCCCATCCAGTCGATGAATTTACCGGCAAACAGGCTGACTCCGGCGTAAAAAAGAGAAAAGAAACCGGTAATCGCACCGTAATTGGTGTCTGTCCAATGAAATTCAGGAGCGATAAAATCTTTCCATGTCAGCGACAGAACCTGCCGGTCGAGATAGTTTATCGTTGTGGCGAAAAATAGAAGCGAGCATATCACCCATCGCCAATTGGTTTTACGCGCCGCAAGCGCTATTGAAGAAACATTTTCCATTTCTATTAAATTTTAAGGATAACCCTCCGACTGATGTCCTGAGACATTGTGGATAGCCGAAGTTTGAGTTTCGTAAGAAGATTCAAAAATTGAAGAATTTCTTGGCGTTGTTATAGCAGATATCCTCAACCATCTTCTGAACACGCTCTTTTTCATACCCGTTGTAGGGTATCAAACCGTTTTCAACATCGTTGCCTATGAGATTACAGAGCGTTCTGCGGAAATACTCATGTCTGGGATATGACACGAATGAGCGCGAATCCGTGAGCATTCCCACGAACCTGCTGAGGAGTCCCTGGTTTGACAACGCATTCATCTGCCTAACCATACCATCGATCTGATCGTTAAACCACCATCCCGAACCGAACTGCATCTTTCCTGCCACGCTACCATCCTGGAAATTACCTATCATCGTAGCCACAACCTCGTTTGCACAAGGATTAAGATTATATAGAATCGTCTTCGCAAGCTTGCCTTTACTATTAAGACGATCCAGGAATTTCGCACAACTTTGGGCTGTATTGAATTCACCGATAGAATCAAATCCACTGTCAGGGCCAAGCTTCTCCATCATCAAAGAATTGGAATTGCGGATGGTTCCATAATGGAATTGCTGCGTCCACCCTGAAGCGGCATCCATTACTCCAAACAATTCAAGCATCTTGCTCTTGAATTTAGAAATCTCATTATCCGTCAGCTTATTTCCATTCGTAACTTTATCAAAGATCTCCGGAATCTCTTCTTCGGTAAAATCATCGGCATAAAATTCGGATATTCCATGATCACTCAAACCACATCCGCACTCTTCAAAGAAATCATGACGCCGTTGCAACGCCTCTGTGAAATCATTGAAATTTTCGACAGCTATGCCGGCCGCCTCGGAAAGTTTTTCCACATATGCTTTAAACGCTTCCGGATTTTCAACAGCCATAGCCTTATCCGGACGCCAGGTAGGCAGAACCTTGATTTCAAAACCCTCCTCTCTCAATCGGAGGTGATGTTCTAATGAATCCACTGGATCATCAGTGGTGCATACGGTTTCCACACCATATTTACGCATCAGTCCGCGAGCTGTCATCGATGGGTCAGTACGCAATTTTTCATTGCATTCATCGTATATCTCCCTTGCAGTCTGAGGATTCAGTTGCTTGTCAATTCCGAAAGCAGTACGCAATTCGAGATGAGTCCAGTGATAGAGAGGATTCCGAAATGTGTAAGGCACTGTTTCTGCCCATTTCTCAAATCTCTCCCAATCGGAAGTATCTTTTCCGGTGATAAATCTCTCCTCAACACCGTTAGCCCGAAGCGCACGCCATTTGTAATGATCACCACCCAGCCAAAGTTCGGTAATCGAATTAAACTTATAGTCGTTTGCTATCATTGCCGGATCAAGATGGCAATGATAATCTATTATAGGCATTTTTGCCGCATGATTGTGATAAAGATCCTTTGCCGTCTCTGTTTCCAGCAAGAATTCCTTATCCATAAACTCCTTCATACCCTTAATTATATATTAGTTGCATCTCACATTCCTAATTCCTAATTCCTAACTCCTAATTCCTAATTAACAACATGATTGACTACATGGCAAACGCATTAAACCCTCCGTCCACGATTGCCACAGTGCCGGTCACAAATGAGGATGCATCAGATATGAGATACTGTATTGTGCCGCAAAGCTCCTCCGCACGACCAAATCTCTTGAACGGAGTCTGACGGATCACATCTTGTCCGCGCTCCGTGTAACTTCCGTCAGGATTTGTGAGAAGACTGCGGTTCTGGTTGGTCAGGAAGAATCCGGGAGCGATGGCATTGACGCGAATCTCCGGAGTGAACTTGGTGGCAACTTCGTTTGCCATAAACGCGGTGAAATTGCTAATGCCCGCTTTAGCTGCAGCATATCCCATCACACGAGTCAAAGGACGAAATGCCGCCATGGAAGAAAAATTCACGATTGTTCCCTTCCCTGCCTCGACCATTGGGCGAAGAAAGACCTGAGTAGGAATCACAGTACCCGTAAGATTGACATTGAGCACACGCTCAAACTCCTCAACCTTCACATCGAAGAATGTGCCCGAAGGGGGGATAGTTGCACCCGGCATGTTGCCGCCCGCTGCATTCAGCAACGAATCAACCTTACCATATGTCGCAAGAATGTCAGCACAATTTTGCTCAACCACCTCTTTATTCATGACATCGGTCACAAGAAACATAGCTTCTCCGCCGTTATCTTTTATCTCTTTCACAATGGCATCACCCTCCTCTTTGCGGCGACCTAATATCACTACCTTCGCCCCTTCCGATGCGAGATACTTACCTATGCAACTTCCCAATACACCGGTTCCCCCGGTGATCACCACCACCTTATCCTTAACTGAAAATATATTGCTCATATTCGAATTCTTTTATTTCAACCTTATAAAGCGTCATGCCCCGTGCCATCCATCCCATTCAGCCCCATCTCGCCCCATACAGCCCTATTTAAGCGCCCTATTTAAGCGCCGCCATCACTCCCGAAATCATCCCGAGCGCCAGCATTCTTCCATGGAAAGAATACCCGGCATTATATCCCATCTTATCGTCGCCAAGCATCAGCGGCGCATGATCCACACGCATTGCCACTCCCGGTCGCTCCTTTTCAAATATTCTCACAACCTCGATAAGTCTTGGATCAAGATGTGTAGATTCCTTAAAATCGCCGTTAGGCTGCACCTTGCAAATGCGGGCATGCACGAAATGAGTGCGTGAAGCATATTTCTTCGCCAGCTCCACAACATCATTATGTGCTCCGGCACTCAGAGAACCGGCACAAAATGTAAGTCCATTATGAGGATTCGGCACAGCATTCAGGAATGCCTCTATATCCGCATCGCAGGTAACAATTCTCGGCAAACCAAGGATAGGCATTGGAGGATCATCGGGATGTACGCACATGTCTATGCCATATTCATCGCACACGGGCATGATGGCGTTAAGGAAATAAGCCATATTTGCTCTAAGAGCTTCTGCGTCTATACCTTTATAAAGATCAAGAAGTTCGCGGAATTTCTTCACAGGCTCAAGATCATCTTCCGTGATGTTTCCATTCACGAATCCCTGTGTCTTCACAATGATATTTTCGACAAGGCGATGTTCCGCTTCCTTATCCATGCGCGGAGCAACCTCTTCCCGCATACGGCGAAGTGTCTCTTCATCATAATCATCAGCGGCATTCTCGCGCTTTAATATATTGATATCGAAATAGGCAAATTCTGCGCGGTTGAAATATAAATTGGAAGTGCCATCGGGATTCGGATATTCGAGATCCGTTCGCGCCCAGTCGAGCACAGGCATAAAGTTATAGCATATTGTCTTTACTCCCGCCTTACCTAAATTTCGCAGACTTTCCTTGTAATTTTCGATGAGGTGATCACGGTCAGGACCGCCGTATTTTATAGACTCGCAAACAGGAAGACTTTCAACTACCGACCATCTCAGCCCGCGTTCCTCAATAAAATTTTTCATTTTATTGACCTCTTCCTCGCTCCATATTTCACCATTAGGAATATGATGAAGCGCCGTCACAATACCTTCAACGCCAATCTGGCGCAACATTTCAAGTGTTATCTTATCGTTGGGTCCGAACCAACGCCAAGTTTTTTCCATATATTAGTTCGATTGAGTTTTAGCGTTAGATTTTTACTTTATAATTTATTTAAGTTTCGCAAGCTTCAACTTAAAGTTTAAGAGTTTATAAGTTTAAAAGTTTATCTGGTAAGACTCGAATTGGATTCTATATTCATATCGTGGCAAAACAAATAAACTTATAAACTGCGCACTGCGCAATAAACTTTTAAACTTCAACTTTACGCTTGCGAAAGTTGAATAATTTATAAGGAGATTAATTTAAGGAGAATAAATTTTTACAAAAATACTAAAACTTTTCCAAAACTCCCACACTCATATTATATTTCATAATTCCAATCTTTAAATTCTCCATTCAATTCCCAATATATAAAATAGTTTGTTTGCGATCCGTCGTCTGGCGAAGCCAGTTGAGTGAAGGCACCTTGGTGCCCCATAAGCTGTCAAGCGCTGAATTTGCAATAATAATTTCATGAAGGATTTGCCTATTTATGCATTATTCGCTAACTTTGAATCATAAGTACGCATAAAGGTATGTCTAAAAAATATATTTTCCAGATTTTCACTTTGTTCGCAGTCGCCATCGCCCTTCTTGCAGGTGGCTGCAGCAAGACAAAACAAAAGAATTCCTCCTGGCAAAAGAAAGAAGGTCTTGTATGGAACACCTCTTTCCATATCACATATAAAGGACCGGAAGCACTTGCGGATTCTGCAGTTGCAGTGCTTGACCGTGTCGGAAAATCCCTTTCTGTTTTTGACACCGCCTCTCTGGTGAGCCATGTCAATCGATTTGACTCCACAAGAGTTAATACTGATTTCATCCGCGTTTATGTGATGTCTAAAAAAATCAACAAGGCTTCCGGAGGTGCATTTGATCCGACCCTTTCTCCTCTCATCACAGCCTGGGGATTTGGCAAAGGACATTCTGCAACAACTGACACTCTGCGCATAGATTCTATCCTCAAATATGTAGGCATAGAGAAAACACGCCTTTCGCATGATGCCCTGATCAAAGATGATCCCCGCATTGAATTCAACTTCTCGGCAATCGCCAAAGGTTATGGTTGCGATGCCGTGGCTGAAATGTTGGAGCAGAATGGAGTAAAAAATTATCTTGTTGAAATTGGAGGCGAAATAATGATGCGGGGCAATAATCCGGAAGGTTCAAAATGGCGCATATCCATCGACAAACCCATTCTGTCGGCAGACCGGGAGATACACGATTCTCAAGAAATCATTGCTGTAACCGATATGGGTGTTGCCACATCCGGCAATTACCGCAATTTCCACAAAGCATCAGATGGTTCCACTTACGGGCATACGATTTCCGCCACAACAGGGCGCCCTGTTGCGACAGATGTCATCTCCGCAACAGTTCTTGCCCCGACCGCCATGCAGGCGGATGGTCTCGCCACAGCCTTTATGGCTATGGGCAGTAAAAAATCTCAAGAACTAAACAACTCACTGCGCTTGCCCGTAATGCTTGTATTAACAGATTCCACAGTCTGGACTTCACCTCAATTTGAAAAACTTATCCGGAAATGATTGAAGCATTAGTTATTCTGAGCATTATCCTGAGCATTGCGGTGATAGCGCTGCTCTTATATTTCCGTAGTCGCATGGACCGCATGGCTCGGGAATCGGAACAGAATTTCAAGCTTATGGCAGCCGAGTCTCTCGACAGAAACGCTCGCACTCTACAGCAAAACAATGCTGACCAACTGACCACTATCCTCACTCCACTCAAAATGCGCATTGAGGATTTCAACCGGGAAATGGCTAAGAGCTACACGGATGCCGCAGCCTCACGACGCTCCTTGTCAGATCAGATAGAACGTCTCACGCGATTGAATCTTTCCATTGGCGAAGAAGCACGCAACCTCTCCTCTGCATTGCGCGGCAACAACCGCGTACAGGGACAATGGGGAGAAACCGTGCTGGAATCATTGCTCGAACGCGCGGGACTGAAGAAAGGTATCAACTTCGACACACAGGTAACGCGCGACACCTCGGGGAATTCTTTGCGTGATGAAGATGGTCGCCATCTACGTCCTGACCTGATTATATTCCTTCCAGACAACCGTAATATCATCATCGATGCCAAGACATCGCTTTCCGGTTACCTTGATTTTTGCGAAGCGGTATCGGATCAGGAAGCTAAGGAGGCAATGAAGCGACACATAACCTCCGTCAAGAAACACATCGATGAACTTGCTGCGCGCAACTATCCCAAATCCATAGAAAATTCAGCAGAACAGGTATTGATGTTCATCCCCAATGACGGAGCATTGATTGCAGCTGTTGATACCGACAACTCAATTGTAAATTACGCACTCGATCGGAAGATTGTATTGGTATCTCCCTCGCAGATAATGGGACTGGTAATGCTGGTATCGCAAATATGGCGAAAAGAAGCGCAAGACCGCAATGCCGCCGAAATCGCCCGTTTGGGAGGCTTGCTCTACGACTCAGCCAAAGACTTCCTCACCGACCTACAGAACATCGAGAAAAACCTCAACGCCGCCCATCGCAGCTACGAATCAGCCATCTCGCGCCTCACCTCCGGCTCCCGCAGCTTCCTCTCCCGCGCCGAACGCCTACGCGACCTCGGCGCCAAAACCTCCCGCCACCCCTAATCTCCCTCCAGTTAGAACATCCTCATGAGATCAATCTCCTTCTATCGTTAGACCTTCCCCAGTCTGGCGCAGCCGGCTGAGTGAAGGCACCTTGGTGCCCCGTAAACCGTCCATTTTTGACATAAGCTTTTATATTATCCTATTATTCTTCAATTATTTCATAGACATTGTATAAATACTCTGCCTCGTACTCACGGGCACTCTTAATTATTTCTTCCAAATATTTGTTTCCTATCATCGATGCATCCTTTATCTTATTAGATCGTAAATACTCGTCTTCAACCAAATTTAAAAATTCTGGAATAAATATCCTAAATTTTCTTATGTTATCTGGAGTAATAGAAATTAATTGAGTTGAGCCAAATTCCACACCTGGAGAATATATGTATTTAGACAACTCAACATTATTTACAAATAATCTTTCAGAGTTGTAATTCTTAAAATGATTAATAATCGCCTCTCTTAATTGTGCGAAAGAATTACTAGACTCGGCAAATTTTTCTACCTCCAATGCAGGATCTGCATAAACCAAATGATTTTGTTTATTTTTGCCAGCAAACGCATAAGACTTAAACATATTCTTTTTTTTATATTCCTTTATTTTTGCTTCAATGAAGGAGTAATTAAAATCATGATTGGCTTTAATATTTCCATAATCTGCACATAGCATCTCATAAACTTCTTTGCATAACATGTATTGATTATTATTTTCATTAACGCTCCAAGCGCTGTTTTCATTTTCCTCAAGATTTGACAAGGGGTAAAGTATTACGTAAGTACCTCCATCCTTTATTTTATATAGAATATTGTCAAATTTATCTTTTATTCTCACATATTTATTTGTTTTATACTCATTATTCGTTGGTACATAAAACTTAATACCTAAAATTTCAAGCTT
The DNA here is from genome assembly GCA_902495075.1 of uncultured Porphyromonadaceae bacterium. GTDB lineage: Bacteria > Bacteroidota > Bacteroidia > Bacteroidales > Muribaculaceae > Lepagella. The sequence goes on along the minus strand of CABUVO010000015.1, from coordinate 25,393 downwards.
ATTATTATATTCTTTAACATATTGATTTCTAAAATTGCGATCTTTCCTTATTTTAATAAAATAAGTGCCATAAACGTCTCGCTTAAGCCCCCAAGTACTGATAATAGAATCTGATAGGTAAATAGTTTTGATTTCTGGAATATTTTTATGGCTTCTAAAATAATTTTCATATAATTCCTCTCGCTTAGAAAGATTAAACCATATGCCATTACCATTAATAATATTCGCAAATTGTCCCCTTAAATAATTAACAAACCCGAGACCATTAGAGCCAAATTCTTTTATTAGACAATCATTATCTATAACTTTATTAATAGCTTTTGCTGACATTTTTAATCCCTCAACTAAAACCGCATACTTAACAATATCTATTGCTGCCGAAACAATGAGGGGATTACTATTATAAAAAGCCTTTCTAAATTCGGTATATATCACACTTTCTCCTATGTTATGTTCAACATATTCGAGAGTCTGCATTCCTAAATATGTTACTCTTGGTTTACAATTAAATAACCTAACATTTATAAATCCAAAAATTCCACTATTTTCATAGTTTTGTTTTATATATTGAACCTTCTGAGCCGGAGAAAGCTTTTCAAATTGTTCAATTTCTTCAGGAGATGGATTATTTATATCTTTTACTGTAAATGGTGTAATATTGACTTTAGTTCTAGGTTTACCATTCCAACTTATTAGCTGCTCTCCGTTTTGATCTAAAATTGGTTCATATTTTTTTATTATGATATCTGCGTCATAACCATAACCATAAACACGTTTTGTTTCTTCAAAAATTGCGGATTCATCATAATTATCGGCTAAAGACATATCTTTACCAGAAGAATAATCAATAGTAATTTTACCATTATTATTTCTAACTGATAAAGGATAAGCTATAGAAGGACAACTATTATAAATAGAACTAAATACATATTTTTGAAAATCATTATATCTATCTTCATTTAGTTCTACATTATAACCATTAAATCTATATTTAAGTTCATCAATGAGATTTATAAATGCTTCACTTTGATTATCAAAAAGAGTATTAGCTACAATAACACTTGTAGCAGTAGCATATTTAAGAAAAGCCATTAGAGAAGGATATTTACTTTTAGAAATATCATTAACTGTAGCTATATGTTTATAATATTCTAATTTATTTTCAATATTATCAGAACCAGGATAAATAGCAGCTAATACATGCTTACCATTAACTTCAAGAATAGCATCTCTTTTAGTTTTTACACCACTAATTTTTTCAGTTTGAAATATACATTTATCTATATTTTCAAATACTTTACGAGTAGCAAAAACAGTTTGTTTAGCACCAAATTTATCAGGATTACAACATCTTGCAATATTACCGATTTCATTAGCGATATTATGAAGATTATTAAAGATTAGAATATTTCCTAAATCAAACAACAATTCTTCTACGGGGGAGCTATTTTTAAACTTACCTGTACCTTTTAGACGTTCAGTAAGTTTTTCAGAAAGTATAGGAAGATTTTTAATATCTTCTTTTTTAAGTCCTATAGTTATTTTATCATCTCCTCTTTGTTTAAATATTTTATTAAACTCAGTACCATATTGTTTATTTATAGTTGCAAGTAATGCTGTAATAGGAAGATTATCAGCATTTTCAATACCTAAATCAGTAGCTATACTTCTAATTGCTTGATGAATAGGATTACCAGTATTACTACTAAATACAGATTTATTTGCTTTATAAGCATTTATAATACGAGTAATACAAGGCTGCATAATAAATCGTATAGAAGTATTATATTCAATTCCTAAATTAGCTAAAGTTTTCCAAACTGAAAAACTATAATCATTTACATTAGGAATTGATCCTTCTTTAATATTATCAAGAATAAATGCAGTAGTCTGAGAAGAATAAGATGTAAGAATATAATTATCTATAGTTCTATTATCATTATTCCAACCATATTGAGAATGTCTAACAGATATTGTTTTACCATTATCTTTATAATTTTCAAATCTATTTGCAAGATTTTTATTATTTTCAGCTATAGAAGAATTGTAAACTACGTAAACAGGGTTTGTTAAAGTAGGTCTTACAGTATTACATACAGAGCAAAAAGTATCAAGAGTAACACTAAACGCTTTAAGTTTAGCACCACTCATTGCTTCTTCTTGATATTTAGCTTGATGAAAGAAGTTATAAGGACTTCTAAATTTACGAGCATTAATATCATTTTCGCTCATATTTTCATTCTTACCAAGAGTAATATTATCAAAGTTAGAACGAGAAAGATTTTCTTCAAGAGATTCATCACTTTGAAGAACAAGCTTCATATTTTCAAATATAGCAGTATTACGAGCTTTTTTACTATTAGCTTTATATTTATTTTTAGAATCAATATATTCTTCTAAAGTAAGCATACCTGCATCTTTAGCTATTTGATTATAAGAAGCAAGTTTTTCTTCAAGAATTTTATCAATTTCTTTTTTAGTAGCTTCAGTATAATTTTCAGAATAAGTTTCTATATTATTTATTATAACATCTATTGCATTTTTAAAATTAATATTACGTTCTTTAGCTGATTCATTAGTTATTTTTTCAATAGTTTTGCTAATAACATCAGAAAGTTCTGTAAGTTGAAAATAATATCTATCTTTTCCTTTTAAACCTTTTTTATCAGCATTATTTGCAATTTTAACATTAATTTCTTTTATTTGAGCTTTTTCTTTTTCAGTTAAAATATCATATGCTTCTTGTTCTCTATCTTTAAGTTCATTTTGTCTTTTAATATTTTCTTCTTTAATTTTATTTTTAGCTTCAATTATCTTTCCTTTAGTAGCTTCATCAATTTCTTTTAAATCTAAATCTCTAATATAATTATACCAATCATATTTAGTTAATTCATTTTTAAATTTAATTCTCTTTACTTGACCATCTTTAGTTTTATAAGTTTCAGCTGTAATACCATAAACAGAGTCAATATCAAAGTCAGAACCAGTTTGAGATACCCAATCATCAGGAACGATAATAGTAGAACCTAAAGCATCGTCAATAAAACCTACAATACGCATCACACATGCTGACTGTTTACCCTCTGTAGGAATACGATAACCTATAACTTCATTAAGTCCTTCTTTTGCAAGTTCATCAAGTATTTTATCATCAGTCATTCCTTTATAATGAGCACTATTTCTATTTATTCCTAAAGTAGAATAAGGAAGCATTACTTGAATATAAGGATCTCCATTTGGATGATATTTAAGTTCTTTACTATAAGAAATATTTTCTTTTCCTTCAGCAAAAGGTTTAAAACCAATATTAGTTACCTGAGCAGCATGAAAACCTGGAAGAGTTTGTCTTGTAATACTATTGTTAAACAAACTTTGAGTAACAGACTCAAACATTGTCATAACATTATTCATAAGAGAAGCTGGCATATTTGGTAAACTATTACCATCTTCAATAGTAACATAATCAAGAGTATTACTTGTTGCTCCTCTACGAAGAATTTCATCTTTAAGTTTATTAAGGAAAACTTTAAGATTTAATCCATCAATTTCACCTTTTTCATTAAGAATTATATTACCATCTTCATCTGTAGGAATCTCAAATTCTTGAAGAAGTTTTTGAGCAGATTCAGCAATATTTGTAGTATAGTATTTAAAAAACTCTTGTTTAAGATAATAAATAGGACTATCTTCAGTTATATTATCATACATTTTCTTAACAATCTGAATACCAGCTTTATTATTAGCATTCATATGTTGAGGAGTTTCTTGCTGAGTATAAAGATTATTATAAGAAAATATTTGTTTTGTTTCTTGAGATTTACTTTTAAAATCATCAATAGCTTTTTGAGTAAGATTACCATCATTATCCCAAAGAGTTATAAGTTCTTCATTGGCAGCTTTAGAAGTTTCAACAGTATTTAACTGGTCAATACCAGCTTCTTTCATTGCTTTATAAACTTGTTCAAGTTGAGTTCCTTCTATAAATCTTGGAACAAGAACGAACTCAGCATTTTTAATTTGCCGAGGAACATATATATTATAATTTGTATCATAATATAAATCATAATAAAAATTCTTTTGAACTTGAACAAATTCTTTTATATCTTCAGCAGATAATTTTTGATTTCTATCAAGAATCTTTTTAATAAGAGGCATATATCTTTGAAGTTGACCTCTTGCAGAAATACGTCTTACCCATTCATCAAAAGTAATATAAGACTGAGCGTCATTTACTTTTGTTTCAGTAAAACCACCTCTTCGTATAATATTTCCATCTTTATCTTTTTTAATATTTCCATTTTTATCTCTTTGTGGAAAACCAAAAAGCATATCAATAGCATGATTTTCATCAACTCCTAAACTTATAAGTTTTTTAACAAGTTCATTAAGAGCTGTAGTATTTGTTCTTGTACTATTTTTAATAATTACTCCAACAAAACCATTACGTTGACGAATTTCACCAAATTCAGAATTTGCAAATAAAGATTGAATAGAAGTTTGTTTAGTTATAGGTTTACCATTTTCATCTCTTTTTATTCTTTTAGAAATTTTACCACTTTTAGTACGAACAGTTTCCATTTCATATTCTGTAATTTCTCCAGTATTAAGATAAGAATTTTTAGTATCTTCTAAATTAGGAGTAAAATCTTTAGAATAATCAGCAATACCATAAGGAACACCAGAACCTTGAACTTCTTTAGCACGTTTAAGAATAGTTTGAGAATCTTTATAAAACTTAGTATTACCTTCAAAAATTTCATCAAAGGTGTAAGCCATAAGAAGTTGATTGAAAGCAAAATCAGCTATAGCAGTACTATTAGTAGGAACATCATGAATAAATTCAGAACTTTTATTTATTTCTTCTATAGCTTGACGTTGATATTCTTGAATAAAATTACTTAATGCTTTATTTATTTCTTCATTTTGTCTATCATTAAATTCGACATCAGTAACTTTACCATTTTCATCCATTTCGATTTTCATAGCACGCCCGTAGAGGAAATTAATTGTTCCACTATCAGCATCATAAATATTATCATGAGTAATAAGTTCATCAAGATAATTCTTTTCAATTACCTTACCATTTTCATCTTCCATAATAAGACTGAACTTATTACTATGAAATACTTTACCATCAAGAGTATATGAATCTTTACTATAAGTTACAACTTTACCATTTTCATCTAAATGATAAAACTTATAACCTTTAGTATTATCTCTTTTTAATTTAGGTTTACCATTTTCAAGTAAAACATAATAACTTCCATCTTTAGCTTGTTCAAGTTCAAAATAATGAGCTATAGCTGTAGCGGCATCAAGCATTTCTTGTTTAAATTGATTTTTAAGCATTTGAAATACTGCATGATTAGTATCAACAATATAATCAACTTTATTATATGTTGTACCATTTACAATTACATCGTTTTTGAGAAGTTCGTCAGAAAAATAACCATAAAGAATATTCTTAATATTGAACGGCATTTTAATATAAGAGCTATATTTATTATTAAATATTGCTGCCACATTATAATTAATTATTTTTCCTCCAAAGTCACCCCATAATATCGTTCCTTTCAAGACAATAGTATCCGATAAAATAGTTCGAGTTTTATAGTTTACTAATACTATTGTTAAATAAGCATCATACGTTCCATTTTCTCTATCAGATCCTTGAATTTTCTTCAATGCATTTACATTATTTATAAAACAATCCTGTTTATTACAAAGTATCTTTCGAATTTCCCACAGGTCTGCCATCTGGACATTACTGATATCTTCTGATACTTTTGCTATATATTTTTCAACTGCTTCATTTTTAGAAATAACTGGAGCAAAATTTTTAACAGCATTTGCTACATTATTATCATAAGATTCTTCATCTTTTATCGCAAATAAACCTAAAGTAGAATGTTTTGGAGCCCTAATAGTAAATGTTTTTGGAGCATCTGAAGGAACTCTAAGAAAATATTCAGCAAATGCTTCACTTGCCTTACCTCTATCTTTAGCATTAAAGAAATTACAATAAGCAGTAGGAAGATAATCTCCTTCTCCATTCATTTCAGCATAAGATAAGTTTTTCCCATTATCTATATTACTACTGCCATTAAACAAACTTAATTCAAGAAGTCGAGTAGCATTTTCAGTTAAAACAAGAACTCCATTGACATATCTAAATATAGCTTTATCCTTATTTATAATATTATTATTTTCATCATATTGTTCAAGTAATAAATTACTATAAGCATATTGAGTACTTTTAAGCATTCTACGCCCCCATGCTTCAAGAGCATCATTTCGTAGATTACCATATTCATCGATATAATTATTATCTAACATTTTCTTAAAATTTGTAAGCCAACTATTATTAATAATGTTAGAATTATTTTTACCATGAATATTACATGAATTCAAATCAGAACCTATTATATTACTTGGTAAAAGATGTGAAAAAAATGAATAAATATTTTTATCCTGTATACTAACAAACCGATCATTTAATACGTCTTTTATATTAAGATATTCTTTTTTATCAGCAAAATTTGCGTCAACTTCTTTAAATCTAATATTTTCATTATGTAGTTTTGTTGCTACAACTTTCACAAGCATACAATTATACTTTGTATCTGAATATTGAATATCATACAGAATATTCTCAATATGCTGTATGATACTAAATATATTCGTGATTTGATTTTCGTATTTTCTTTTATTCCTATTATTGTTAAGTTCAATATATGAAATTATAGTGTTATGTGGTATCGAAGGGAAATAAGTTTTAATCAGATGAGCTATATTATTTTTTAACGATGTAAGATATTTTTCGATTATATTAATATCACATCCCTCTTTAATTAAACTTTTTAAAAATTTCGTTATAGCTAAATATCTTTTGGTTTTTGTTTTAAGCTCACTCTTATAATACTGATTTTTTGAGATAGATATTGCATCATTACGTAGATTCATTCTAAATACATACAATGGGTCGGCTTCATTATTAGATACTCTTGTAACTACTTTTCCATCATCATATACAGTTTCAATTTTACGCATTTTAGTTTTAGCAAAAACTGTAAATACTTCTGTAGCAAAATCCGGATTAGCTTCAAGATCAGCAGCAAATTGGATAAAAGCTTCAAAACCTATAGTTCTTTCTCCAATTTCTCTAATACTTTGAATCATAGTTGGTATATTAGTAAATACACCATTATTGTATAGCATGTAAATACACTCATTAACGTCCATAGTTAATGGCATTCCATACGTATTATAAATATCATAATCTCCGATTTTAGGACTAACGAGCCTGGGTAGGGTATTAAAATAATCTTTAATTCTTTGACTGACATGATCCATAAAGGTAGGATAAATACCAATCTGGTTATTATCTGTAGAAATGCTGCTATCAATGAAATTATAAAATATGTTTAAAATATCATCACTCACATCCGGATGAACTATTTCATCATTTGTAGATATCTTGTATATTTTCTCAGAAGGATTACATATTTGAAAAAGAACATGCGTTGTTCTGTCATTAGATAGAACTTCTTTAATATAAAGACATGCCGTTGCTTCAGAACTACAAAGTTCTTTATAAACAGCAAATATATTCTTCATACTTTTATTTTTATAGTTACCACCAAGTAATTTATCAATATAAGAATACTTATCAAGTGATTCTTTAAATTCCATATTAAGTACACTTAGGCTCTTATTAGTTTTATTAGAACACATAGTAAGGATATGATTTATCCAAACCTTACGAACTCTGTCAAGATAATATTTGAGTTTATTGGAACCGATTCTAATATTTTTTTTTCTAACCCTTTCAAATTCTCTTAAAATTATTGTGGCAACTAATTCTTTACCAAATTCTCTTTCAAATATAGATGAATAACCTAATTTTTTTGATTTATCATGTGTATCTCTTCTAATTGTATAATCTATATCAGGATGATTATAATAATAATACTCAATTATGTCTTTAGCTATTTCTTTAGCCACGGACATATTTCGAGGATTTGTACTGGGAGTATAATCTGTTTTATGCTTATCTTGAAACCATTGAATAAATTCAGATGTAAACTCGTTTTTTTCAAACACTTCAATAATTAATCTTGCATCATGGATTTTGACAAATTCAGTTAAATGTTTAAGTTGTGTTATAACTTTATTCTTTGGTAATCGTAAATCTCGAATTTCCATAATACAAAATTTAATTATATAATATTTATCCTGATATACAGACTAATGCATTAGTTTGTTATACTTGTGTTTTTAGTGCCAGAGGAGGTAGGTATCGTTGGGGGAGGCGGGGACGGTGCGGATGCCGTAGGCGTGGCGGGTGCCGGATTTGTCTACGGCAAAGCCGTAGGCGGTGGAGCCGACAAGGTAGATGGCGTTGGAAACGCCAAGGTCAACCAAGGATTGCGAAAAGTCGTGGAAGGTCATCCTGTCGTTACTGAGAACTACCGAGATCTTTCCGTCTCTATCTACAAGCGCTTTTCGCAGTGAACGCCCTTTGGGTTTGTTTTCTACAATCAGTCCTCCTACTACGAGAGGGTATTGTCGGAAAAAATATCCTTCATTGTCCAAAGCTTGCTCCAGATATGGTGTGGCATCAGAAACTCCTACCACCGGCTTATCTCCTACTATCGCACAAAAGCCGGCTTTCGCACTTCCTTTACTCAACAATTCCCCTTTCAATACAAAAGCTCCTACTATCTCTCCGTTATCTTCTCTTATATCAGCTGCCGGCATCGCCATAATAACGTTCGGATCGTCTAAAGATTTATCTCCAACTTCCAATACAGGAGTTCCATCCTTCGGAGTCAATATCGTTAAAGATTTGCCATTGACTACAGTATCGGTAATCTCTACGAATCCTTTACAGTTCGTCGGTTCTTCATCAATATTCTTCGCAAGGGGTGCTACCACACTTTCACTTTCTGTCGATTCTGATGTCTCAATATCATTGGAATCATAAATATATGCAAATGTAATCATGCATATGGCGAGCATAACTACAACTACACAACCAATGATAATGAGCCATCTATATTTCTTGACGGAATTGCCGGATTTGCCGACATTACGGATACTATCCGATTTTTCTTCGGATGGCTGATTAGTTTTACCACTATTTTCGGAAGATATTATTCTGATCTCATCATCCCCGATATCTCGATTCTGCAATTCACTCATAACATATCCTCCTTTTCTATAAACTCTTTAAGAGCCTTCAACGCCTCTTTTGAGGCTGAAACCTCATAACGAAACGTTCTTCCATCAGACAGAACCATCTTCTGTCGTGTAGGATTCACACACGTGATGTATTCTTTATTCACAATCAGACTTTTCCCGATTCTAATAAATACATTGTCACCGGGTGCAAGCGTTTCCGCTATCCTCCGCTCAATCTGACCTAACTGCATAGTGAGCACATATTCTCCCTGGTCAACCATATTGATGACTGAATAATTTCCGTCAGCCGTGATGTAAACCACCCCGTCCGAAGGAATGCGTATCAATTCTGTTGATGTGGAGAATAATAGCTTACCCATTACAAATATAATTGTAATTGCAAATATACTACATTCGTTTCAATAATCTCGCATCAGAGCCAGTCTTTCCACGCATCACAATGCGCCGAAAGATATTTTCCGGCAGCTGATTTGGGATAATGCTTCGCTATCGTCTTAAAATTCCGCAACATCAGATATGCCTCCGCTTTTGCTTCATATGATTGAAGTTCTTTGAATACTTTCTCTACATCTTCCTTGAAAGTTGATGACACCTGAGCAAGCTCACGAGGCAAATCAATAATGTAATCAAGTTCATACACATCATCCCAGCCGTAATAAAAAAGCTGATAATTCCGATGATCTGTATTCCCCAGCCAGTATTGGGTTAAAGCCCAACAAGAGTTAAAAGAATTATATCGACCGATTGTATATTTCAGTTTAGCAAGCATCCTTTCATCTTTAGTTTTGCCAGTTTTCATCACTTTTGACAAACGTGCCATCTCTCTTGCAAATTTTAATTTAGCATTATCCTGCGTTGCCAACCTTCTATTCTTTGCCTTTTCAAATATAGGGCGATATGATTCTTTTTCATCATCAGGATCTGAATAAACTTCTTCGTCTCGCCACCAACGATAATACCATTTGTCTTCATCTGTATATGTATATTGCCATGGATCATAAATCAGAAATTCTTCCGTGTAAATAGACAATAACTTCTGATATGTCAACGAAACATCGGCAAGATACTTTGCCGCATTTTCATAATCACCCTCCCTCAGAAAAAGAGTACCAATGATTTCATTCAAGTAATTTTTATCACTGACAACCCAATTCCTGAAGGATTTAAAGAGTTCAGAATTATTCGTATCAAGATATTTCTTATATGCCACAATATCCTTTGCTTTGCATGAAAGCATCATCTGAAAACCTGTATCTGCAAATGCATCGTCATTTCCAGACCTGCAATTTGCGAACAACAAAGCCTCCGTAGTTCTCCCTTTCTTCAACAATGCAGGAATTATAAAGAACCACAGTCCGTCTCGATTCCCGTATTTATTCATAATCCAGCAAACATTCTCCTGCAGATTTGACAAATTGCCGTTTTCCGCTTCAATGCAAATCTTAAAGAATTTAGCATCATTCCTCATTTCTTCAGTTGAGATCTTACTTTTTAGAGCCTGTTTTACCAGCTGAACAGCCCTCCCCGAATTATGATTATAAATTCCCTCCACATACGCCTTAAGAAAGAGCCAATCACCTCTGTTCACTACATGCGGAGATTTCAGAGCAGCCTCGACGACAGCATAATACCTATTGTTAACAACTGAATCGCCATAACCGATAACTCTATTAAGTCTGATCTTCAATTCCGGTGATTCCGGGCTGACGGATGCCATATAGCGGTAGTCATTTTTCTTATCTCCTACTATAGAATTGAAATCGCCGACCTCTGCAAACATCCTATTAGACTCCTCTATTTGACCAATTCTTTGAAGACATCCGGCGACATATCGTTTCGACATTCTTTTAAACAGATTGTTTTCTGTATAAGACTTAAAATTTTTCTTATATAAACTTATAGCTTCATGATATTCGCCAAGCGAAATCAACGCTCGGATTGCCTGCAACATGTAACGGTCAGCAAGCCTTCCCGACAAATGCTCCTTACATTTTGAAAGAATGACATGGAATCGTTCATCCTCTTTCTCTTTCGATTTATATGAAGGATGATACCATGCCGAAACCCTTTCGCTTCGCAATTCTTCAAGTTCTTTCGCCGTCAATAAGAATTCTTCAATATCCTTTCTTTTATTTCTAATGATCCAGAGAAGGAAACGGTTCTGAGTCGCACCTCCTTCAAAGGCAGATTTCAAGTCCAATAGACTTGAGTTATAAACGGCATCCTCAATCTCCTCATCCGACAACTCCGCATCAGAAAGCTTCTTCCAAAGCTTCACATTCTCACCATTATACGAACGAGAAAGATTCCCGATGTTTTCCTCCTGGTAAAAATGGAATTTCAGTGGATTCTTTGTCATGCTGTTATAAGGTCCGCAACCTGAGGATTCCAACCCAATTACTGCCAAGAGCAAACTACTTATAAATATTCTCAATTTCATCATACGAATATTTAGATAAATTAGATGAATCAAGGTGATAAATGATATTGGAGTGAGAACGATTCCCATATTCCTTCTCAATCATTTTCTTCACATCCATTATCGATGAATAACGGGATGTCTCGTGCCTGATTACATCGCCCATTTGAAGATTAGTTTCATTTACAGTTGTGTCTTTAAGGAATCTATATTTGTTTTCTTCAATCCTTTCAGTTATATTTCGGTATTCTGAGATGTCGTCACGCAAAAGACCTAAAAATCGGTTATTTCTAAACAGGAGACTCCATGAATAGGATGGATATGCGAAATCAAGAGGAAGTGGATATTTCGCCAGTTTTTTCACGTATGGCGCCACATCTTCAACATCAAGAATAGAATTCACTTCTTCCTTATTCTCAAACGAGCCTGTATTATACAGCATCAACACCCCATAATCCACAGGCGCAGCCGCTTTGGCAAGTTGATGCAAGCGAATTGTAGAACTGATGCAATAAGTAGAATCCACAGAAACCAATTTCTTTTTAATAGCCTTGCACAATCTGAAATATGTATCTTCGGTTTCAGAAGTCCAATCGCAATCGAGTTGAATTTCACGCAACTCACCAAAAGCATTATACTTGCTCATATTATCAACTCTTTCCACTATAAGGTCAGCCCATTTATCCACGTCTTCCATGTTGCGGATTGCATCGAGTGTGATATAAACAGTTGGTATGATTTCATCAACAGGCAATGGATTTTTCACCTTTAACGTAGCGTTAGGTATAACGATATCTTTTGCCACAGGAGACTCATCCTTAACCACATCAAAAAATCTGATATAAGCCCTTTTAATTTTATGCGCCCGCATAAACTCCATGTCTGCGGAATCGACATCCAAAACAGTTTTCCAGTAATAAATGGCATTCGCCTCCTCATGAGGATTAGTTAGTGGTTGTGTGGTTTCGTTTGCTCTATGCTCCGATTTACATCCGGTAGCGAGAAGAATCGAAAGAAAGATGATAAATGGAATTCGACGTTTCATAATCTAATGCTATCAAAAATTATTTACGCCAAATTTCATCAAAAATAAATGGAAGGCAAAATGATTTGCCCTCCATTGTATGAAATGTCATGTATGCTGTATGAAAACCTATGAAACCCCTCAACCGTTTTTATCGGAGGAGTTTCGGGGCGTGGAAGAGGAGACCGAAGTTGATGCCGATGTTCCAGTTGTGGGCTGGATAGGAGAGGTAGTTGCCGTAGAGAGAGAGGCTGGCGAAGGGGAAGTTGTAGACGGCGGCTACCTCACCGATGAATTCTGCCTTGCGGAACCATCCGTCGTAGCGGGCTCGCTCTCCATCCGGCACAAGATTCCTTATCGGAGAATATACATAGAAGTCCCCTCTCAACTGGAATTTACCTACCGGATTCCAAACCGGAATCAGACCTGCCGCAACATAATTGTCAGAGCGGAAGGCTTCATTGAAATAGTTTTGAGTGGATGGTGTGGGGGCAAATGCTGCCGCATGTATCAGGGTGGCGGTATAATTCTGTTTCAGGTGTTGCAACGTGCCCATGGCATTCGCCATCACACCTAATTTTACCTTGCGGTGCAGCGGAAAGAATTGCTTCCAGTAACCTTCCAAAGCCGCACGCGGCGCACCATTATAGGATGTACGCAGAGATTTGTCGCCATGAGGAGTATAGCGCGACGATTCATAACTCAATGTCAGATTGGCTTTCCAGTGATAGCCGGCATTCGGATACATGTTGTCGTTGAGAAGATTGCTTTCCACTCCGGCGCGGAATACTCCCAACTGATATTGTGTCTTATCTTTGGATGTTTGCGAATAGTCAGTCACGTTTGTAGGGTAATACGAATCCGACATATAGCCGTAACCCAAGCTTGCATATCCCTTTGCCCGCATACCGATTGCCCATTCATATGAGGCACGTATGAAGTTATCCACCTCCGTGATAAAGGTTGGTGTGGAATTTTCATAAAACAGCAACTGCGAGTCGTAGAATTTCTGACGGCTCATAACTCCCTCAACCCTTACGAACGAAGGCACTGAACTGCGGATAGTGAATTTACCGCTTACCATTCCGGCAAGATATGACTGTCCTACCCATCCGCTCATGTTAACATCCAGAGAGTTGAAACTTAACGAATGATATCCGAAATCCACATAGAGCATACTGTTGGCAGTGGATGTGATCCATCCTCCGACTCCCAGCGACCATGGGCGCTGAAGCGAAGCTTCGAGAAGGAGTGTGTTGCGATTATTCTTACCCATCTCAAGCTGTGGCACAAGATTGCGCAGTGTGCCGTCGGTTACCGCACGATAATAAGAATTCTCTACTCTATCGATTCCTATCGGTTTGCGACCATTACCCTCGAAAAGATATTCCAGATAGCGAGCCTGTTCTCCCTTGGCTCCTGTCACCTCCACAGAATCAAACGTTAGCGCGGGAGTTCGGGAAGCAAAGGTTTCACGACGTGCCGTAACCTCCTTCAAGGGCACACGCGCATGAATACGTTTCTTGATAGAATCCACCATCTCCATTCCTGTCTTATAACCGATGTCATAAATGGTCTGGGCTTTGGCAAAATCGAGAACTCCAAAATCGAGCACCGGAACTTGGATCTTAATGCCATTCTTTGCCGGCACGCTATAATCATTGTTCTGGATAATCATATCCTCCAACTGACTATACACATTATTTGGCTGAGGTTTCTTATCGGCTCCCGACACCGACACGCCGATAATAAAGTCAGGATGAAATGCCGTCTCCATAACATCAACCGGGAAATTATCGTAGATTCCTCCGTCATAAACAAGCACCCCATCCATCTTTATCGGCTTGAACACAAACGGGAAACTCATCGAGGCGCGCACGGCGTCTCCCAAAGAACCACCATGAAGAACTATCTTGCGTTTGTGATACACATCACTCGTGACGCATCGGAATGGCACAAAAAGTTTATTGAAGTTCCTCTGACATTGCAAGGTATAGGGTCCGTATATCTTCAGAAATTCTATATTCATCGGAAGCGGACTCACAAGATTTGAGGGGAGAATCTGATTCAGAAAAGCAGTGGTGTCGCGCAGATTGATGTTGGCTGTAAGCCATCTTGGAGTTGGCGAAGGCTGGGTGAGGTAATACTTATGATCAGGATTGATCACACCAGTGCTCCAATAAATAAAATCGGGAGCGGTAAAAAACTTTATCATCTTCTCGGGTGACCATCCACAGGAATAGAGGCTACCGACAATTGCACCCATCGATGTCCCTGCCACGTAATCAATAGGTATATCGTTATCCTCCAGAGCCTTGATTACACCGACATGGGCAATACCTTTAGCACCGCCACCACTAAGCACCAATCCTACTCGTTCTCTTCCACCGCTACGGACAACACTGTCTTTGTTCGTTTGGGAAAATGATACGTTACATGCCAATACCATCAGAAGTATTGACAGGAATACCCTTTTTGCCATAACCTTGATATTTAATCACCTTAGGAAGCTATTCTGAATTAAACAACTCCTAAAAATTCAACAACAAATGGCACCGGATGGTTTCAAGATTTAATATATGAATCCTTGAATCCAAGGAAATACAGCACACCGTCAATACCGATTGTCGATATGCTCTGCTGCGCTTCCGCCTTCACCTTGGGTTTTGCATGGAAAGCTATGCCGAGTCCAGCCTCTGAAAGCATCGGGAGATCGTTCGCTCCGTCGCCTACCGCAATAGTCTGGGCAATGTTGATATTCTCTACTTGGGCAAGCAGCCTGAGCAGTTCACGCTTACGCTGTCCGTCAACGATGTCTCCAACATAATTCCCCGTAAGTTTGCCATCTTCTCCAATCTCCAGTTCGTTGGCATATACATAGTCAAAGCCGAAACGCTGTTTCAGATAATTACCGAAATATGTGAAACCACCCGAAAGAATTGCAGTCTTATAGCCCGAGCGCTTCAACACCTCCATCAACCGTTCCACCCCTTCTGTGATAGGCAGATTTTCCGCAATATCTTTCATTACCGAAACATCAAGTCCCTTAAGGAGTTTAACACGCTGCGTGAAACTCTCCTTGAAATCGATCTCTCCCCGCATGGCAGACTCTGTGATGCGTCTCACTTCCTCTCCCACTCCGGCGCGATCGGCAAGTTCATCAATCACCTCAGTGCGTATAAGCGTGGAATCCATATCAAAACAAATCAGACGTCGGCTCCTGCGATACATCGTATCCTCCTGCGTCGAGATATCAAAATTAAGTTCTGACGCAAGATGCATGAAATCACTCTGCATTTTCTCCTTATCCTTGATGTTGCCACGCACGGAAAACTCCACGCAACCCTTTGCCGCCGGCTGCTCGCGCTCATCGAGCGGCATGCGTCCTGTAAGACGCGTTATAGTCTCGATATTAAGCCCCTGCTCTGAAATAATTCCTGATACCGCCGAGATCTGACGCGCAGTAATCTTGCGTCCCAAGATTGTGACAATATACCGGTTCTTTCCCTGTCGCGACACCCAGCTGTTGTATTCCTCCTCGCTGATTATATTGAATGAAACCTTAACGTTGAGGTCATTGGTCTTGAAAAGCAATTCCTTCAATATCTCGCCGCTGCGGCGGCTATCGGTCTTGAAAAGGATACCCAACGACAAAGTGTGATGGATGTCCGCCTGACCGATGTCGAGAATATCGGCATCGTGACGTGCAAGAATACCGGTGAGTTCGGCTGTTATACCGCTTTTGTCCGGTCCTGATATATTTATTAGAATAAGTTCTCTATTAGTAGACATAGTTTATAGCTTCTTATTTGTGTTTATGTTTGTTTTTATCCGGTGTAAGTCTGACACCTTGCGAAATAAGGGCATCAGCCTGACTTCTGGAATCTTTATAATCGTGAGCTGCCGCTTTTGTGAAATATTTCAAAGCTCGTGGAAGATCTTTTGCAACACCTTTCCCGTCTCTGAGCATTACGGCAAACTGATATGCCCCTTCATCTTCCCCCCGCTCTGCGGCACGCCAATAATTTTCGGCGGCAATACGCTGATCTGCAAGAACCCCCTTCCCTTCCGCAAACTGTCGAGCGATATTGATCATGGCTTTTGCATGACCGTTGGAAGCAGCCTTGCGAAACCAATATGCAGCCTCCTTATAATTTTGTCGCGTCCCTATTCCATCGCGATAAAGAGTGCCTATGGCATATTGAGCTTCCGTATTCCCCTCCGCTGCAGCCTTTCCATACCATTCCCATGCCTTGCGCAAATCTTTCTCCACTCCGGCTCCGGTCTGATAGCACACTGCCACACACCGCATCCCTTCTCCATCTCCCGCCTCAGCCTCTTTCATATAAAAGGGGAAATCGGCGCCTCTGATTATTTCAACCTTATCTTCCGAATGCATTGCCGGAACAAATCCAAACAATGACATCACTAATATTATCAATGATCTCTTCATGTCACTTCGGTATTGAAGTCTCTTATGACTCCTTTACCTATAACAAAACTGCATGCAGTTTTGTCGCATCCGGAGGTAAGAAAGGACGCACGAAACGCGCGTCCTTCCAAGTTTCTGAAATATCTCTTTATCAAGCCTCTGCATCAAGTATGGCAATCTTTTCTTCGATTTGAGCCATATCTTCTTTAAGACGCTTGATCTTATTCTCCATCTCCTTGACCATGGAATTTCCTGCAGAACTCTTCACATTGAAGAATCCCATATTGTTCTCAATAGTCTTGAGCTCAGCCTTACGAGCTTCATACGCGCGAAGCAACTTATCGCGTTCGCGATCAAGTTTCTGACCGCCGCCCTTAAGTTCGTTCACGCGCTCACGGAAATTGGACATTCTCGCCTTGTTCTCACGTGCCTCATATGCGCCATAAAGAGCATCACAAGCCTCGCGATATTCAGCATAAACCTTATCTTTAAGTTTGAAAGGCACAAATCCGATTTTCTGCCATTCAGCCTGAAGCTCTTTTACCTGACCGATAACCTCACGGCGATCGCCATCAAGCGGCAACTCTTTAAGCTTTGCAATGATCGCACGTTTGGCATCAAGATTTGCATTCTCTTCATCGCGCTTTGCGGAATTGAGTTTCTTACGTTCGTCAAAGAAATAGTTGCATGCTGTCTGGAAACGTTGCCATATTGCATCGCTCTGTTTACGGGGCACACTTCCTATCTTCTTCCATTCAGCCTGAAGTTTCACAATCTCATTGGCTGCCTTGCGGATATCATCGGTTTCCTTGAGAGCTTCCGCCTTCTCGCATAGAGCGGTCTTCTTCTCAAGATTAGCATTAAACTCATCCTTGGTCTTCTGGAAATATTCAGTCTTGCCGGAGAAGAAGTCATCACAAGCCTTGCGGAATCTGGTATAAAGAACTGTATTCGCCTTTTTGGAAGCAAAACCATATTCCTTCCATTTTTTCTGAAGTTCTATCACCTTATCGGTGGCGGCTGTCCATGCATTGAAGGAATTCAATGTGGAAAGATCTATTGCCTCTATCTCCTCACAGAGCTTGGTCTTGGCTTCCTCATTTGCCTGCTCTGTGGCTTTACGCTGTTCGAAATATTCCTGGTGACGCTTGTTGATCACTGTTGAAGCCTCCTTGAATTCATCCCAAAGACTTTCGCGAAGTTCTTTGGCTACCGGACCGATGTTGCGCCATTCGTCATGAAGCGACTGCAGAGAACGGAACGCAGCAACAGGATCACTTTGCTCTTCAAGTTTTTTAGCCTCCTCTACGAGCGCTTTCTTTGCCTCGAGATTCTTCTTGAAATCAAGGTCGCGAAGTTCTTTGTTCATCTTGAGATGATCATAGAACTGTTCCACTACAGTCTGGAAATTCTTCCATATCTCAGTCTCGGCTGTGGCAGGAATATCCTTTATAGCCTTGAAATCCTGCTGGAGCTGCTGGAATTCGGGGAACTTGACATTCACATTGTCAATATCTTCGGCAATTGTGCGTATCTGATCAAGAATAGCTTGCTTCTTCTGCAGGTTTTCCTGACGACGAGCCTCTTCGGCAGCGAGATAGTCGGCACGTTTCTCCTTGAATTCGGTATACATTTTCTTGAACTCGGTTTCCTCCTCATCGGGCATAGAAGAAAAATCCTTCGGATCATTTCCTGCCTCGACAAAAGCATTCACCTCATCCATTGTCTCGCGGCTGCGGATATTGAAAAACGCCTGCTTGATTGCCGTCACTTCCTTATGGGCATCCATACGGTTTTCAGCCAGGATTGCCCGCATAGCCTCATTGAGTTCGGCTTTGCTCATATTATGGTAATTCACCGGGGTCTCCTCTTCCGCCGCGTCTTCGATGCGGTCGGTAGCCTCAGAGATATCTTCAGCCGGAGATGTTTCTACTGCACACGCTTCAGAGGGAGTGGGGTTGACCTGTTCCTCTGCGGGAACCGTCTTTTCAAGCTCGTTCATATCAATATTGTTATTGTCTTTGCATTACTGCGACCGCTTTGCAGCCACAGGCATAATAATACATTTTGTGCTATCGTTTGCGACAACTCAAAAATCAACGCCAAATATACGGATTTTATTTAACTTGACAAAATTATCCTGTATATTTGGCGTATTTTTTCGGAAAATCTATTTTTATTTTCTCTATTTTTCTACTTTCATGGAGATGATACGGATATCCTCTTTCGGACGATCCCCACGACCCGTAGCGGAATTCTGGATCTTCTCTACAGTGTCCATATCACTTATCACCTCGCCAAACACAGTGTAAGTGCCGTCAAGGTGCGGAGTGCCCCCGATGTTTTTATAATCATTGCGGATATTATCAGGTAGTGGAGCCTCCGGCACAGCCGCTTCTGTCTCTTTGATAAGCTCCATGCGATATGCCTCCTCTGCCTCTTTATTGCCGGAGTTCACTATTTCACGTATTTTTGCCTCATTCTTCTTGCAGAGCTCACGGAAATATGCCTGTCGCTTCTCCATGGTCTGGCGGTATGCCAACCCATCAAGCTGGTGGTCATCAAATTTCTGACCTGTCACAATATAGAACTGCGAACCGCTGCTTTTGCGTTCGGGATTCATATTGTCGCCGGTGCGGGCGGATGCAAGAGCGCCATACTTATGATAATGCGTAGGATAAAGGATCTCTGCATCTATCTGATATCCGGGTCCTCCACTTCCGAGCATCTTTGTGGAATCAGCGTTTACCGATTCCGGATCACCGGTCTGGACCATAAAATCCTTGATCACGCGATGAAAGAGGACTCCATTGTAATATCCGTCTTTCACAAGTTTCAAAAAGTTATCGCGATGTTTGGGCGTATCATCATAAAGCTTAATCTTTATATCGCCCAATGAAGTCTTCACATCCACCACCGGTCCGGCAGGGAGTTGCGACGGGTTTTGCGCTGTAGCTGTTGCCATAGCCATAAACATTATCAATGTGTAAATTATCTTTCTCATGTTTATATAACAATTTTTCCGACAAAAGTTTAACCGGAAGAGACGCTTGTCAGAGCGGACCTTCTGAATAAATTCTTTTGTAAATGCGGCGGAAATTGTCATCACTCTCCTTCAGTTCCTCCACTCTTTCAGCATAATCCTGCCCCCAGAGAGCCTCAAGAAGAGAACCTATGTAGCGGCGATCACGATCCTTCTCTATTGCACCTTCCACAAGAGGTGCAATCCATTGGTCGAAACGTTCGCGATCCACAGCTGCGAGATAACGCGCAGTGCTGCAGAGGAATTGACCTGTAGTGTCGGCATGTCGAAGCTTCATCACCATATCCCCCATCTGAAGGGAATCAGACTCGGCATTATCTACGATATATTCATATATGCGCATCCCTTCATCTTCCGGGATATTTATCTTTTCTTCTACACTCATAAGATATATTTCCTGTGTTCTATACTGCAAAATTACAAATTATTTTTGTAATTTTGCCATATGAATGATTTTATAATTGTGATTGGACGCCAATATGGTGCAGGAGGAAGAAAACTCGGCAAAAGACTCGCTGAGACACTGAATGTGCCCTATTACGACAAGGAACTGCTGTCGGAAGCTGCCGATGCCCTCGGTTTTTCAAAAGAACTTTTCCTGAAAGCGGATGAGAAAAAGCCCTCAATACTCCGCTCGTTCCTGTCGTTCAACTATGGCTCCCCATCCGCATCATTCAGTTCATACACACTTAGCGACGACAATCTTTACCGCGCCCAGAGTGACGTCATAAAATCCATATGCGAAAAAGGGTCATGTGTTATTGTGGGCAGGACGGCAGACTATGTGATGCGTGATCATCCAGGCTTGTTGAGTATATTCGTTCATGCGCCGGAAGAACATCGCGCCAAAGCCATCCTCGAACGAGGTGAGGCGAAATCGATGGAAGAGGCGTTGGAAAAAGCCCGTAAATTTGACCGCTCACGCGAAAGCTACTACAATTATTTCACCAACCAGCACTGGGGGCGCGCCGACAACTACGATCTGACCTTCAATTCCTCCCGCCTCTCTACCGAAGCTCTCCTCCCCCTCATCCTCTCCGCCCTCCCCACCCCATAGCCCGTGTCGCGCCCTATCCCCATCTACCCCATCCATCCCCATTCTGCCCTATATCCGCCCGTGTCGCGTCCCATCCCCATCCAGCCCCATTCCGCCCTATCTCCGCCCTATCCGCCCCCAATTTCGCAATCCGCTTAAACCTTTCCCTATGTTAATTCCTTTTAATATAAAACAATTTATATTATGAGGAAAATTATATACGCATTGGCATATCTGATTGCTTTGGTGGCAGGCATATGCTTATTGGTTTTTAATCATCAGGCTGTTGAAGAATCACAGCCCGTGCTTAAATACGTGATGATGGGTGTTGGCATTGTCTTCATCATTCCGGGCTTATTCTTCCTTATTGCATCTTTGCGACCTCACCGCGACGCTAACGGGGTGATTGTAAGTCGTCCTTGGTTTTCCACAGGCACAGCCATCATATCTCTGGTATGGGGAGTGCTCCTGCTGTGCATGCCGTCCGGACTTCTGGGAAACCTCAATATTTCGCTGGGTGTTTCTCTGATTATTGTTTCTTTGGCTCAAATCGTATGGATAGTGAAAGGGAGACGTGTAAACGGGGCTCCGGCGTGGCTTTATATCATACCTTTGGCAACCATAGCAGCAGGAGTATGGGTCATGCTCCTGAAAACAGATTATCAGGATCCCGGAAAAGAACATACCATTGGCAGTATAATATCCGGAGCTGCATTCATTCTCTGGGGAATCAATGGATTCTTGAGTCTACCGCGTCGTAAGAAAACAGCAGCCGACATCGAAAAAGAGGCGCGTCGCCTCGCCAAGGAACAGGAACGCGCTGCCAAAGAGGAGGCAAAAGAGGCGAAGGCAAGACTCGCCCAGGCAAAAGCCAATACAGAAGCCGCGCGCCAGAGCGAAGAAGCAGCCCGCAAAGCAGCAGAAGAGGCTCAACAAAAATTAAAAACCGAAAATAACGAAGACCCAAAACAAGAAAGTAAATCTGACTCAAACTTATCTCCTGCTGTTTCCGATAATAACCCTTCAGCTGAAAAAACGGAGGACTCAGATACGATTCAAAAAAAGATTTAGCGGGTATTTTTAGAAACTGTTTAAAATAAGAGTCGCAAGGCTCCGTTATAAGATAAGACAGAAATGTGGTCTGTCGCCGGGCATCCGTTCATCGGATGTCAGGAGGAAAGTCCGGGCAACACAGAGCATCGCGCTTCCTAACGGAAAGCCGGCGGCGACGTCGGGGCGATATGTGACAGAAAATAACCGCCGCGTTTTGCGGTAAGGGTGAAAAGGTGGGGTAAGAGCCCACCGGCTCCGCTGGCGACAGCGGGGGTCCGCACATCCCGCGAGTTGCAAGGCCAAATATACCGGCAGCTAAGGATTGCTCGTCCATTGCCGAGGGGTAGGCTGCTAAAGCCGTCGGGCAACCGACGCGCTTAGATAAATGACAGACACCCGGGCATTCTCGTCCGGGCACATAACCCGGCTTACATCATCTCTGTCTCTTCATTACAAAGGAGTCTTCGGCAAAACTACCAAAGACTCCTTTTTGTTATATAGATATATTGCTTTTGAGTTGTTTACGGACATGGGATTCATCGATAAAATAAAGGATTTTATATCAAATGCGGTAACAAAAGTTAAGAATGCTATCGATTACTGCATAACGGGGGTATGGAACGACCCGCGTCAAACCACACGCGTGCGCATCATCCGCACCATCAACCTATCCGTAAATTCTTTTCTCGACCGCGATCTGCAAACGCGCTCCATGTCGCTGACATATTCCACAGTGCTTGCACTTGTGCCGGCAATCGCGCTACTTGTGGCAATCGGAAGAGGTTTCGGCTTGCAGGATTATCTCCAGGAAGAACTATACAACTTCTTCCCTTCACAGCACACCGCAATTTCGGCAGCTCTCAAATTTGTTGATTCGTATCTCACGGAAGCATCACAGGGCATATTTGTCGGCATTGGCATATTATTCCTGCTGTGGACAGTGATTTCCCTCCTTTCCTGCATTGAAGATGCATTCAACATGATCTGGGACATCAAGAGGCAACGCTCTTTTTATCAGAAAATAACCGATTACATTGCAATCTGTCTGATTATCCCTATTCTCATGATATGCTCATCGGGTGTCTCGATATTCATGTCTACGACCATACAAGACAAACTCAATCTTCCATTCCTTACCCCGGTTGTAAACGTCATTCTCGAAACCGCCCCAGTCATTTTGTGCTGGGTTGCCTTCTCCCTCTCTTTCCTTCTGATTCCAAACACGAAAGTCGATATAAAATATGCCGCCATTTCGGGTGCCATTTGTGCTATTGCATTCACAATATTACAGCTTCTGTTTGTCAATGGTCAGATATATGTATCGAAATACAATGCCATCTATGGTTCGTTCGCATTTCTACCGTTGCTTCTTATATGGCTCCAGCTCTCGTGGTTGTTGTTGCTGTCGGGGTGTGTTCTCACCTATTCGCTTCAGAATGTTTTCACTTTCAATTTCAACGGCAACTCCGATAAACTCTCGCTCGATGGCTGGCACTCCATAGCCTTGATTGTGATGAGCGTTGTTGCCCAGCGCTTCATTGCGCGTGAGAAACCGCTGTCACACACCGATATAGCGCGACTATACAATCTTCCCATAAGAATAGTATCGAGAATTACCGACAAACTGCATGCCGCCGGGTTATTGTACTCCGTCAGGATCAAGGATGGTGAGTATGGCGAAGCACCCGCAATAGAATTACAGGATTTCACAATCTCTGATTTTCTCCGCGCCTATAACTCCGAAGGGCAAATGGATTTCATTCCCGACATCCGCGAAATTTACTCAGGACTTTTCGATATCATCCTCCCAATCCGCGAAAAATGTTACTCTGAGTATTCCCATATCCTCCTCCGCGACCTTCCGATCCCCTCTCCCGACCTCATCCGCCAAACCCTCCTGAACAATCAACAGCAAGATAGTAATAGTTAGCGGATATTATATTTTACTAAAAAAGCTGCGCGTTTCTCACGAAGCGCGCAGCCTTTTCACAATTTTCTATTTGAAAATTAATATATGATCTGTAACGTCTCACGACGGTTTCTAATGATTCCAAAAGGCCGGACGCCTGTGGAATCACATGCCGGAATGGACCACTTCTTCCACCCGGCGATCCTTACAATTGCTAATTTACTGTTTTTTTCATCGTGGTGCCGTTGTGCACTACGATATAAATTCCTTTCTTAAGATTTTTACCTGTGACACGAATACCGTCTATTGTATAAATTTCCTCATATGCTTTGCAACCCTCTGCAATATCTTCAATGCCCGTAGGAGTGTCAGTCATCACATTCAATTTATATATCCGGGGAGTGGATGTGAAAAATTGATTCATCCCGGATTCCAATATGGGTGTAACCTGCAGGCTTATTGATTTGCCAGCCAAAGAAGCCGGTATTAGGAATGTTTCATATTCCCCGTCAGAAGTGAATGAGGACTTCGCGACATCCGGCATCGTTGCATTCCATGTCGCTACTTTTCGTGCCTCGAAAGGACCGCTCGCCTCAAATCCTGATTCTTTCCTGAAACGGATTGTCTGACCGGCACTTACTGTCTGCCCATCACCCATAGGGGCATCATCGACAAAAATATCGGGCTCAAGTGTCACCTTGCCGCTATTAAACACACTTATCACTTCTCCCGAATCAATATAGCCATCTCCACTAAGCCGCACCCTATAGATTGGAGAGACTGCTCCCGGATCTCCACTGAAGTTCCAGGTGAATCCTTTTGAAAACACTCCATACTTACGCGACGAAACTTCATCTCCCCGCGAACGGAGATTGGCATCATAGGCAATGTGCTGCACATCAACATCATCGGGAATTCCTTCCGCTACTGTGACCTTTAGCAGGACATTGTCTTTAGAAGTGCCGCTAACCGGCTTCCACCTCACCTCAGGCACGGGAAGGCGAAGGATTCCCTTGTGGTATCTTGAGTTGTTGTCTATGATAGCATCCACAAGAGATGTGCCGTTGTAGGCGGCATCCGTGCCCGCATAGTCCATCAATACTATTCCCGTCGGTCCCGGGGTGCGCCCCTTTGCTTGCAGCCGGTTTATTATAGCTTGCGCCGTCTTTTTGGCATTGCTGGAGTTATTGGAGTTAGTTGCACTCCCCTTGTAACCGGAGGCATGATTGATGACCCATGTGCCGAAGTTGGATTCATCACGACAAAGCGCCGC
>CABUVO010000014.1 GCA_902495075.1 uncultured Porphyromonadaceae bacterium | reverse complement strand
GTTGGACGCGGACAGAACGGATGGCACGCGGATTCCTTGATATCAATAAAATTCCTCTTCCCTGCTGTGAGACTGCAGTTGCGAGCAACAGCAGCTACGATCTGAAAAAGATTGAAAATCTGCAATATTGATTAGCGGATTTCTGCTACCCAAGTGTCTAATACATATTCAGTCAAGGCAAGTACGATTCCAACCAATATTTATCATGAACAAACTCATAAAATATAGTTTCTTTCTTTTTGCAATGGCAACATTCCTGCCTATAATTATGTTCTGTAGCAGTGGTGATAAAGAACAGCGGCATATAGTATCTTTATGAACTCTTTTATTGGGGTGTTACTGCCTTCAAATGGGTTTCATTAGGAAAACAGACGACATTTGTGACATTTTCGGCATTTCTCCGTAATAATAGGGGAGGGGACGGGAATTTTGATTAACTTTACGAAATTAATTATCTCTACATCATGAAAAAGTGTATTCCTTTGCTTTGTGTGTTATTCCTTGTTGCTGCGTTAGGATTAGATGGCAGCCGTATGGTTTCGGCTCAGACCGACGCTCCAAAGAAAGCGAAGAAGGAGAAAGTCGACAGCATAGAGCTGAAAGGAGAGGTGTACGACCGTATGACTACGCGTCATGTGCCTGAGACAAAAATCGAGATATTGCGACCCGACAGTTCCCTGATTTCAAGTGCGAAAGGAGGATGGAAAGGATTATACTGGCGAGATAGAATGGGGCTGGTAGAGGATTCAACTTCAAAATATACTGTAACACTTCCGAAGATAGAGGGTAATTATATAATCCGTGTCAGTAAGGACGGATATGAAACCAAATATGTGCCCTATGCCCTGAACGGTCTCAAGAAAAGAGAGGATGAACGCACTGCGCCGAAGATATATCTCAGCAGGATAAAAGTCAAAAATCTGGAAGAGTTTACCGTGAAGGCAAGTAAGGTGATGTTCTATCACAAGGGCGACACCATCGTCTACAATGCCGATGCGTTCATGCTTCCGGAGGGTTCGATGCTTGACGCGCTCATCGCGCAGATGCCGGGAGTAGAGATAAAGGATGGCGGAAAGATCTATGTTAACGGAAGGTTTGTCGAATCACTACTTCTTAACGGCAAGGATTTCTTCAAAGGGAACCAGAACGTCATGCTTGAGAATATCGGAGCCTATGCGGTGAAGGATGTGGCTGTATATGAGAAGAAAGAAGACATGGCTGCCATTCTTGGCGAAAGAGGTGATGTGGAGAAGGAATATGTGATGGATGTCCGTCTCAAAAAAGACCATATGGCTGGAAACATGATAAATGCCGAAGCCGGAGGAGGAACAAAATCGCGATACATCGGCAGACTGTTCGGCATGCATTATACCAGCAATAGTCGGGTATCTCTCTATGGCAATGCAAACAACATCAATCAGGAGAATAAGCTGACTCAGTCGGAACGCGAATACTATACTCACATGGGTAAGGGAATTCTGCGCAAAATAAATGGCGGTATTGATTATTTTGCCGACAATGCGCTTCACACATGGGAGGTTGCCGGTAATGTCGATGCGAATTATACCGATCGCCGCACCAACACTGTGACCAATGCAATCAATTATCTCCAGACTGCCGACAACTTCGATTTCTCGGGAGTTAATGCGCGTGCCCGTGATTTTTCTGTTTCCACTTTCCATAATTTCAAGATAAAGAAAGAGCGTTGGAATCTGGAGCTTAAGCCCCAGTTCTCCTACAATAAGAACCGCAACAACGACGAGACTGTGGCTGCAACTTTCAACCGTGAGATCCAGAATCTCAATGAAAGCATAATAAAGGCTATATATTCCGGCAATTACAGAGATCTGCAGACGGCACTGATCAACCGCAATCTGAAGATCTACGAGGCTGACGGTCACGGTTACGATGCTCAGTTGCAGGGTTCGTCGAAGATAAAGATACCCAACAGCCCCGATGCCGTGGAACTTAACTTCACGGCAAAATATGACAGGAAAAGCATGTTTGGCAATACGCTGCAGGATATATGTTTCGGGTTCACGCCCGCATCTTCACTGCTCCAGAACCGCTATCAGAGCAACCGTCCTCAATATAATCTGAAGCTTCAGGGACTGGCGCGTTATTATTTCAATATCCCCTTCGGCAGCCTGAATGCAAGCTATGAGTTTGTTCACACGCAGAACCGCAAGAATTCGGATATGTCTCTTCTTGAGGCGATGGCGGAGAATTCGATGGCGGAGTTTGTGCCCGGGGAATTGCCCGTGCCCGACCTTGCCAACAGCTATAGCAGCAAGTTCTATAAGAACCAGCATATATTGAAGCTGACATGGTATTATAAGAAGAAATACAGCAATGTAAACTGGAACATAACCATTGAACCCAAGTTCTTCCTTGAGCGTCATGACCTTTTCTATCACCGGGGGGAAACAAATGCCGATCCGCATCGTTCATTCGCGAGATTCAACATTGAGAGGGCTCGTTTCCTACTTAAGGATAACAAAAGCAAATGGGATATAAGTGTTTCCTATAGAATGCAGCAGACAGCCCCGAACCTTCTCAACATGATAGACATTCGGGATACTACTGATCCTCTGAACATCAGACTTGGAAATTCCGACCTTAAGAATTCAACCCGTCATTCGCTGGGAGGACATTATTACCACGATATTTCTAAAAGATTCACGCATAGCGTTTATCTTAATTTAGAATGGACAGCCAATGATTTTGTGACGGGATATCGCTACGATTCCTCTACCGGTGTCAGAACCACGCGGACCTACAATGTTTCAGGCAATAATTCCGGCTCACTGCAATATTCTGTTTATTATCGGTTTGGTCCGATGGATGCCTTTTATGTTGACAATTCGATTCAGGGAGGATATCAAAACTATGCAAATATGATCGGGTATGATGCCGAGCCGGTGAAACAGAAAGTAAGTTCCAAGGGTATATACGAGGAGTTCCGGACGGGTTACCGTACGGAGAAATTGTCTGCCATGTTGGCAGGTGGCGTTAACTGGGATAAATCGAAATCAGACGGTCCGATGATTACCAAAAACAATAGCGGTCTCTGGGGATTGGGAGCAGAACTGGATGCGAAGCTTCCGTTTAATTTCAGCATAGGCACAAAATTCAGGATGATGAAACGGTTTGGTTATGTGGAGGATTCGATGAATACGGTCGATTGTATATGGGATGCACAGCTCGGCTACAGTATTGCGAAAGGTGTATGGCGCATCACTCTTGATGCCAAGGATATACTCAATCAGAACAAAGGTATCAGTTACAGAGTGAGCGCGACCGGACGCACGCAGACCCTCTCGACCGTGCTTCCCCGCTACCTGATGCTCTCAGTGCACTACCGCTTCGACTTCAAACCCAAACGCAAAAACTGACCTTAGATTAATTCGAATTATTGAAGATCATTTCGCTCCTGCCAAGTCACCGAACCATTCGACTATATATCCTGCATTATGAATCCTAAGTTAGATAAATGCCACGAAAATAATAACACAGAGGCACAGAGGTACAGAGGTTTAGATGAAAAATCATGCTGAAATTTTCAGGCACAGAGGGTCGTAAACGACCTGATGGAGTCACAGAGATTGATTCGGAAATGTGAAATGATTAATTCGCAATAGTCTGATGAAAGATGTGGCTCAAACTCCGTGCCTCTGTCAGCATCGCAAGATGCCTCCGTGCCTTTCAATTATACATTCAATATTTCACATTGAACATTAATTAAAAGCTCTTATTCTTCGCGCCTTCGCGTTTTAATTTTGTAGATGTATTGCGCGAAGCAGGCATTAGAATCATGCCAATTAAAAAGTTTTGTAACATTTTCGGTATTTCTGCGTAATATATTTGGGTGACGGGAATTTTTAAACTAATTTTGTCGTTGAATATCTAAGGACATCATGAACAAGGGTTTTTCTTTCTTCGGGGCGTTGCTCGCCGCTATATTGGGTCTCGTTGTTGCCGATGCGTCCGCTGCCGGCGCAGCTAAAGTCGACAGCATAGCTCTGACAGGTAAAATATACGATAGACTTACTACACGCCATGTGATAGGCACGAAAGTTGAGGTGCTCCGCCCCGACAGCAGCGTGATTTCTTCTGTGGAGGGGGGACACACGTATTATGACTACAACGAGCGTGCAAACACATTGAAGAAGGATTCTACTTCCCAGTATTCCATCAACGTGCCGCGCGTGGCTGGGAATTATCTTATAAAAGTCACAAAGGATGGGTATGAACCTCATTATCTGTCGTATGCCCTTGCGTTCAACAAGCGCGATATGGAGAAGGAGGTGCCGAAAATATATCTCAGTCGTCAGAAAGTAACAACTCTGGAGGATTTCACGGTCAAGGCGAGTAAGGTGATGTTCTATAACAAAGGGGACACTATCGTATATAACGCCGATGCGTTCATGCTTCCGGAGGGTTCGATGCTTGATGCGCTGATCGTGCAGATGCCGGGTGTGGAAATTAAGGATGGAGGCAAGATCTATGTCAACGGCAGGTTTGTGGAAACACTGCTCCTCAACGGCAAGGATTTCTTCAAAGGAGATCAGAACGTTATGCTTGAGAATATAGGAGCGTATGCGGTGAAGGATGTGGCTGTGTATGAAAAAAAGGATGACATGGATGCCATTTTAGGTGACCGGGCGGACGTTGACAGGGATTACGTGATGGATGTGCGGCTGAAGAAAGATTACATGACCGGCTTCATGATTAATGCCGAAGCCGGAGGGGGTACCAAATCCCGTTATCTCGGTCGTCTTTTTGCTATGTCTTATACCAACAATACGCGCGTTAGTCTATATGGCAATGCCAACAATATCAATAAGAAAAACAGACTCACGCAGGAGGAGTTTGAGCTCTATGACGGTGATGGCGAAGGAATCACCCGCAAAATCAACGGAGGTATAGATTATCTCGCCGACAATGCCCTCCACACGTGGGAAGCGTCGGGAAATGTGGATGCTTCGTATAACGATAACCGCAACATGGTCATTACCAATGCCGTGAATTTTCTTCAGACTGCCGACAACTATGATTTCTCGAACCGCGACATGAGGGCGCGCGATTTCTCTCTGTCAACTTTCCATGATTTCAAACTTAAAAAGGATTCGTGGAACATGACTTTGAAACCTCAGTTCTCTTACAATAAAAAGCGTGACAACGACGAGACTGTTGCCGCTACTTTCTCCGAAGAAATGCAGGGCATTGACAAGGAGATGGTTAGATCCATATATACTCTCAATGATAGCGAGTTGCGCAAGGCTCTGATCAACCGCAACCTGAAGAATCTTGAATCGAACAGTCACGGATATGACGCACAGTTCAATGGCGAGACAAGGGTGAAGATTCCGGGCAGTTCCGATGCCATGGTCTTCAAGTTGCAGAGCAAGTATTCACGCAGCAGTCTCTTCAGCGACGAATTGCAGGACATCTGTTTCGGAGAGATTCCGACATCTTCTCAGTTGCAGCATCAGTTCACAACAGAGCGTCCGCATTACAGTTTCAACATTCAGGCTCTGGCGCGATACTATTTCCGTGTGCCGATAGGTAATCTGCAGGCAAGCTATGAGTTCGCCCATACGCAGACCCGCAAAAATTCGGATATTACCGCTCTTGAGGCGTTTGCGGAAAACTCGATGGCTGAATTCACACCGGGGATGATTCCGGTGCCCGATTTCGCCAACAGCTACACAAGCAAGCTTTACAAGAATGAGCACCGCATCAAGATAAAATGGGCATATAAGAAGCAGTATGAGCGCGGCAAGCTTGAGTTGGCGTTGCAGCCCCAGTTCTTTTTTGAAGACCAGCATCTGTTCTATCATCGGGGCGAGACGTTTGCCACGCCCGACAGATCGTATCTCCGGTTCAAGCTTGAGGATTGCAAATTTGTATGGGATGCGAAGGAATGGTTCCTGCGGGCTTCTTATACCATTGATCAGACTTCAGTGAATCTTGTTAATCTGGTTGATGTGCGCAACACCACTGACCCCCTTAACATATGGGTTGGCAATCCGGATCTTAAGAATTCTACCGCGCATACCGTGAATCTGACATTCCGCCATTTCCCTAATAAAAAGCTTTCGCAATATGTGTCTTTCTATGCCGTATTCAAGGACAACGATTTTGTGAGCGGTTACCGCTACGATTCCCAGACCGGTGTGCGCACCATGAAGACCTACAATATTTCGGGCAATAACAATATGGATTTGTATCACAACATTTTCTATCGCTTCGGACCTTCCGACAGTTTTCGTATATCCAACTTTATAAGCGGTGGAATATCAAATTATTCCAACATGGTAGGTTATGATGCAGACCCAACGCCACAGAAGGTGCGCAATTATACGTTTCAGGAAGATATAGACCTTGGTTATCGCACCGAGAAATATCTCTTATCGGTTAGTGGCGGGGTGGCTGTAAACAACACTCATTCTGCCGGTGTTCTGCCAACACGCCTCAATAACGGTGTCTGGTTTGGCAGACTGTATGGTCATGTTGCGTTGCCTTTCAATTTCAGTGTAGACACGGAATTCAATGTGGTAAAACGCTACGGATATTTTGATGAATCAATGAACACCACCGACTGCGTATGGAACGCTACCCTCGGCTATGAAATCAACAAAGGCGTGTGGCGCATATCTCTCGACGCAAAAGATATCCTGAACCAGAACAAAGGTCTCAACTACACGGTAAATGCCAACGGACGCACGCAGACCCTCAACACAGTGCTTCCCCGCTACCTGATGCTCTCTGTGCACTACCGCTTCGACTTCAAACCCAAACGCAAGAAATAACCTAACTTCCGCTTTGTCGGGCAGAGCTTTCTCTTTCTTCCCGCGGTTGCTGAGAGCCTGTAGTTGCAAGTTTTATCTTAATTTTTGTGACATTTTAGGCTTTGCCGCGTAATACTAATGAAGTTGTTTAATCAACTTCATTTGATGAAGCGGGGAACTCGAAAGATTCCCTGGCGACATTTTGCATAAATAGCATAATTTATGTAAATTTGCAATTACTATCTTATCTTATTAATCCATAATGCGGCGATAGCCGCGGCTTTGTTTTTCAATATGTCATGAAAAGATTCGTAGCTTTATTCATAATGTTCATTTGTCTCGCTTGCGCGGTTCATGTAAATGCGAGAGAATACGAGGGCGCAAATGATACAAAATCAAAAGTTGACAGCATTCCCCTTACCGGGTATGTTTATGACCGACTTACTTCCCATCACATCATTGGAGTCAAGGTTGAGATCCTTAATGCGGACAGTTCTCTGGTTTCTACAGGCAGGGGTGGTTTGCGAGATTTTAAATATGACCGCGACAGGGGCACCATCAAAGACGATTCCATATCCAGATATGAGGTGTATATTCCGCGCGTCAATGGTAAATATTTCATCCATGTCAGCAAACCCGGATATGAGAGCCTGTACATACCTTATCCAATCGAAAACCTTAAGAAAAGAGATTCAGAACTTCATGCGCCCAATATATACATGAGTCGTGAAAAAGTGAGGACGCTTGAGGAATTTACTGTAAAGGCAAGCAAGGTGATGTTCTATCATAAGGGTGATACCATCGTCTATAATGCCGATGCCTTCATCCTGCCGGAAGGGTCAATGCTTGACGCTCTTGTGAAACAGATGCCGGGCGTGGAGATACGAGGTGACAAAATCTATGTAAACGGCAGGTTCGTTGAAACCTTGCTTCTTAACGGCAAGGACTTCTTCAAGGGTAATCAGAATGTGTTGCTTGAGAATATAGGAGCTTATGCGGTCAAGGATGTAGCCGTGTACGAGAAAAAAGATGATATGTCAGACATTTTAGGCAACAGAGAGGATGTTGCCAAAGAATACGTGATGGATGTGCGTCTGAAGAAAGACCACATGGCGGGAAACATGATCAACGCGGAAGTTGGAGGGGGAACAAAGTCTCGGTATATTGGCAGACTGTTTGCAATGCATTATACAAATAACTCTCGTCTGTCGCTCTACGGAAATGCCAACAATATAAATCAAAACAATCGATTGGGAGAAAGCTCTTGGGAAATAATCACAGACGATGAAAAAGGCATTACAAAGCGAGCCAACGGAGGCGTTGACTATCTTGTGGACAACTCGCTCCACACATGGGAGGTAAACGGCAATGTGGATGTTCATCACAAGGACAATCACAACAATGTGGTGACAAATGCAATAAAATTTCTTCAGTCAGCGGATGCTTACGATTATTCCGCCACCAATTTCAGACTGCGGACGCTCTCTGTCTCCACGTTCCATAATCTTAAAATCAAGAAGGATAACTGGAATCTCAATATAAAGCCTCAGTTTTCTTACAATAAAAGCGAAAGCAACGACGAGACCGTTTCCGCCTCTTTCGATAAAGAGCATCAGGGGTTAGATCCGGATATTGTCAGGGACATATATTCAGGCAGCTACAGAGATCTGCAGACATCCCTTATCAACCGCAATCTGCAAACATATGAATCGGATTCTCATGGCTATGTGGCTCAACTTTATGGAGAATCGAAAATCAAGATGCCCGACAGCCCGGATGCCATAGAGCTGAAATTCACAGCCGGATATGACCGTAAGTCGCTTTTCGGGAACACTCTGCAAGACATCTGCTTCGGTGCTGTTCCGGCTACTTCTTTGTTGCAGAAAAGGTTTCAAAGCGACCGCCCGCAATATAATTTCAAACTGCAGGGACTTGCCAGATATTATTTCAATATCCCCGTTGGAAATCTCAATGCCAGCTATGAATACATCCACACGCAGAACCGCAAGAATTCCGACATTACTTTGCTTGAGGCAATCGCGGAGAATTCAATGGCAGAATTCGCCCCCGATGAATTGCCTGTGCCGGATTTTGCAAACAGCTATACGAGCAAGCTGTATAAGAACCAGCATATATTAAAAGTAACATGGAACTATAAGAAGAAATCGCAGGGTGGCACACTCGAGCTGCAATTTGAGCCGAAGTTTTTTGCAGAACGTCATGACCTGTTCTATCACCGTGGAGAAACAGATGCAAATCCGCGCCGCAGTTTCCTGCGCTTCAACATTGAGAACTGCCTTCTCGACTGGACATCAAAAAACAAGAGACTCAATCTCCGCTTCAATTACAGGTTGAAACAGAATGCCCCTAATCTGATAAGCATGGTCGACATCCTCAACACCACCGACCCTATGAATATTTGGACGGGTAATCCCGATCTAAAAAAATCCACAGTTCATCAAATAAACGCATTATTCTCAATAAGGAACCGAGATGTTCTTACGAATACATTCAATTTCAATACTAATATTAATGAAAATAGTCTGGTGACGGGTTACAGGTATGATTCAAACAGCGGTGTACGCACTATGAGGACATATAATGTATCGGGCATTTATAATTTAAGTTTACGTTATTCCATAATGTATAAATTCGGCTCCTCCAAACAATTTCAGGTAAGGAACTATCTTAACGGAGGCTTAAACAACTATGCGGACATGATTGGTTATGATCAGGAGCCTGTAAGACAGGCTGTCAGGTCCTATAACCTGAGTGACAACTTTATGCTCAGTTACCGCATCCCGAAGTTTGTCGCGGAATTACATGCCGGAGCGAGTCTCAACAATACCCATTCGGAAAGTCTCCTTATGTCTAAGCTTAACAGCGGAATGATTAATTCAACTATATATTGCTGGGTAAGATTGCCCTTAGGATTCGCCTTCAGTACTTTTTTGAATATACATAAACGATACGGATATATTGAGAATTCCATGAACAGAGCCTATCTTAATTGGAATGCAGAATTAAGATATGTCATAGATAATGGGAAGTGGATTTTCAAGCTGGAAGCCACAGACATACTGAATCAATATAAAGGTATTGATTATTCCATTGATGCCACCGGACGCACGCAGACCCTCAACACTGTGCTTCCCCGCTACCTGATGCTCTCTGTGCACTACCGTTTCGATTTTAAACCCCGCCGGAAGTAGGGGTGGAGTCAGGGGTATTGTCGCTCTTCTTTAGCAGATTCTTTGGCGGTTTGATTATCTTGGAGAGGTATTTCTCCTGAATTGTCTGCATCAGTACCCAGAAGTTAGGCACAAACAAGGTGCCGATGAAGGCATTCATAGCCATGCCGAAGACAACTGCCGTGCCGAGCTCGATACGGCTGTTGGCGCCCGGTCCTGTGGCAAACATCATCGGCATTACACCGAACACGAATGCCAGTGCCGTCATCATGATAGGTCGGAACCTGATGACTCCGGCATCACCCGCCGCTTTCACTATAGGTACACCCGTCTTGCGGAAGTCCATGGCGTATTCAACAATAAGGATGGCATTTTTCGCTGACATGCCCAAGAGCAGAATCAATCCGATCTGGGTATAGATGCTGATGCTCTGTCCCATGAATATGCATCCTAATATAGTTCCCAAAATTGCCACAGGCATGCTGAGCACTACGGCTATAGGGTCTGTCCAGCTTTCATATTGTGCGGACAGCACGAGGATGGTCATGATGATGGCGAATATGAAGACAAACGAGACGGTTACGCCCGACTGGGTTTCCTGATACGCCTGTCCAGTCCAGGCATAACTGTAGTTCTTGCCGAGTGTCTGGGTCACAATCTCTTCCATTGCCTTGATTCCCTCCGAAGTGCTCACTCCCGAAGCCGGAGTGGCGGTCAGACCCGCGGTGGTGTACATGTTATAGCGCGATACACTCGACACTCCCATCGTAGGCTCTATGGTGGTAAAGGCTGAGAAGGGCACCATCTCTCCTTTGGAATTGGCGACTGAAAGACGGCGCACATCTTGAATGTTGCCGCGAGCCGCGGGATCTCCCTTGACTGTCACCTGGAATGATCTGCCGAAATCGAAGAAATCGTTGACATAAGAATCACCCATGTAGGCGGAAAGGGTAGAGTAGATTGCATCGAGCCCTACACCTTGCATCATTGCGCGGTCGCGATCGAATACCAGCTTGTATTGGGGCACTTCCCCCTGGAAGGTCGAGGTGACCGATGCGATGCGGGAATCTTTTTCGGCGGCGGTCTTTATCTCATCGAGGGCCTTCGTAAGCTCGCCTGTGCCAAGATTCGAAATGTCAAGGAGCTGCATTTCAAGTCCGGAACTCATGCCCAGACCTGGAATTGCCGGAGGATTGACAGAGAAGGATATCGCCTCTGGATATTGCGAGGTGATTTCATTCACCTTGGCTATAACCTCATTGATGGAGTTCTTTTTTCCTTTGCGTTCGCTCCATGGTTTCAGCATCACGAAGAACGATCCATAGTTGGAACCGCTGCCTCCCATGAACGACATTCCTGAGAATGCCATCACATCCTTTACCTGCGGCACCTCCTTAAGAATCTGAGCAGCCATTGCATCGGTCACTTTTTCGGTGCGTTGGAGGGTAGCTCCTGTGGGAAGCTGAATGGAGGTCATGAAATATCCCATATCTTCTTCAGGAATATAGCTGGTTGGCCATTTGAAGAATCCCCAGAATGCAACTGCCGCTATGATGAGATAGACCAACAGGGCAGCTGTGGAGTGTTTCAGCATTTTCCCTATGACCTTTTCATAGAGTTCTTCGAACCAAGACCATCCTTTGTTGAACCATCGGTAAATGAAGAATTTCGATTCTTTGCGTGGCACAAGGAAGAGGGCACACAATGCCGGTGTCAGTGTCAGTGCGTTGAATCCGGAGAATGCCGTGGAGACGGCAATGGTGAGCGCAAACTGTTTGTAAAGTTCGCCGGTAATGCCGCTGACAAAAGCCGTAGGAACGAATACCGACAACAACACGAGAACCTCGCCGACCACAGGTCCGGTAAGCTCCGACATCGCCTTCTCCGCCGCTTGAATGCGGTTGAGTTTCCCCTCATCCACCAGTCGCGAACAGTCTTCCACCACGACTATGGCATCGTCAACCACAATCGCTATGGCGAGCACAAGACCGAACAGCGTGAGCGTGTTGATGGAGAATCCCATTATCTTCATAACTGCGAATGTGGCGATGAGCGATACCGGAATCGTTAGCATCGGAATGATCACAGCCCTCCAGTTTTGCAGGAAGAGGAGGATCACTACCATGACGATGAGCGATGTCTCCAGGAAGGTTATCAGTACCTCGTCGATGGATTTGCTCACATAATCTGTAGAGTTCATCACTATGCGGTATTTCACGCCGTCGGGGAAATACTTGCTGAGACGGTTGAGTTCTTTGATGGAGCCTTTTGCCACGTCAAGGGCGTTCGCGCCCGGAAGCTGGCGCACGCCGATCATCGCGGTCTCCTTGCCGTTGACCTTTGCGATGCCGGAATATGACGAACTGCCGAGTTCAACCCTTGCTACATCCTTCAGGCGCAGGATGCCGCCGTTGCTGTCGGAACGAATTACTATATCCTCGAACTGCGATACATCGGAAAGTCGTCCCTGCACCACAATCGTATATTTGAATTCTTCGGGACCACCGGTCGGCGCCGCCCCCACAGATCCTGCGGAAACCTCCATGTTCTGTGCTCGTATGGCAGCCTCCACATCGGAGGGTGAAAGTCCCCGGGCACGCATCAATGCCGGATCAAGCCAGATACGCATGCTGTATTCTCCGGAACCGAAAGCGTCCACACCTCCAACTCCGTCGACGCGCGAAAGAGGATCGATGACATTGAGTTGCGCATAGTTTGTAAGATATAACGCATCATAACGAGGATCCGCGCTTTCAAGAGCGCAGAAGAGAACCTGATTGCTTGATTGCTTGATTACATTTACTCCCTGTTGCGTTACGGCGTTGGGTAGCTGTCCCTGAGCCATTGTTACACGGTTCTGAACATCGATGGCAGCCTGATCGATATCCGTGCCGTTCTCGAATGTGATGGTCAGCGAATAGCTGCCGTCATCGCCCGATGAAGAACTCATGTAGAGCATTCCTTCAACGCCGTTGATCTGCTGCTCTATGGGCACACCTATTGACTGCGCCACAGTTGTGGCGTTCGCTCCCGGATAGGAAGCCATTACCATTACTGTGGGTGGAGTAATGTCTGGATATTGCGACACAGGAAGGGTGCGCATCGTCATCAGACCCGCCAGAACCATCAATATGGCTATGACCGTAGCGAATATCGGTCGCTTTATGAAGAAATTCGAGAACACTTTCAGTAATGTTTAATGGATAATGTGTAATGTTTAATGGGTCACGGTCTTTACTGTTTCGCCGTTGCGAACTGTCAGGAGTGCTTTCGTGATGTATCTGTCTTTCGGGGTGAGACCCTTGTTGACAATACGGAGTGAGTCTTGATATAGTTCTCCAACCTCTATCGGGGTATAGACCACCTTGTTGGAGTCGTTGACAACGTAAACATATTTGCCTAACTGGTCGGTGCCTATAGAGGCATCCTTGATGAGGATGGCTTTCGGATCGGTGCCGTAAGGGAGATCGACGGAAACATACATTCCGTCTTTCAGCTCTTTGTATTTGTTGGCTAAATGCCCTTCGATAGTGATGGTTCCGGTGCTTGTCTCCACATTCGGGGATACATAATAGAGATCTGCCGAATAGGAATGTGGCAGCGTTTGCTGGAATTTCAATGGAATCGCACGAAGAAGTTTGTTTTCATTTGCCCGGTTGCCATTCATCATTATTTCATACTGTGCATCCTCGATCTCAAACACAGCCTTGACATCCGAATCATCGTAGATAGTGGCGAGTGTAACGGGTGCTCCTTCTCCGTTGACAAAATTACCGGTCGAGAGGGTAGCGATGGAGCAATGTCCCGAGCGCGTGGCGCGAACGGTGCAATAGCCGAGATTTTCCTGGGCGGTGGCAAGGGCGGCGCGTGCATTCTGTATTGAAGCCTTGGCTGTGTTCATGCTGCTTTCAGCCTGTAGCACTTCCATCTCCGATACGGCATCTGCCTGGATCGCCTTTTTCATCGCCTCATATTGGCGCGAAGCGTATGCATACTGGCTTTCGGCTGTCTTGAGGGCAGCCTGCGCCTGCTGCACGGCATCGCGATATTTTGAAGGTTCGATGGTGAAAAGCACCTGTCCCTTGCTGACATAATCACCCTCCTTGTAATTCTGAGTTAGCAACTGTCCGCTGACACGCGCCACTATGTCCGAGCTGTTCAGTGCGCGGATATATCCGGGATACGTGCGATGCAACGTTACGGAATCAACAGTCGGACTTGCAACCTGCACTTCCGGCACCGTCTCTCCGTCGCTTTTTTCTTTCTTATGGCAACCGCCCATCACCAGCGCCATCGCCAAAAACAAATATAAATATCTCATTTCCGAACTAATTACACATTAAACATTTCACATTACTCATTCCCTTCGGGGGAACCTGCCACAGCCGCATAGATCTTTACAAGCGATGTCAATGCCGAGGCTCGGGTCTCCAAGAGAGTGTTTTCATAATCAAGCATACTTATCTGGGCATTCATCACATCAGTGAATGAAGACAAACCTTTCTTATAGCGGTCAACCGCTAAGGTGAATGATTCTTCACTCTCCTTCAGAACTTTCCTGTAGAGTGCGATTTGTCGCAGAGAACTGTCGTAGGTTGAGAGCGCGTTTTCGGTTTCAATCACGGCATTCATCACTGTGATGTTGTAGTTGTCTATCCCTGCAAGCATCTGTTCTTTGGCTGCAGCCACACGATGGTTTCGTGCAAGACCTTCGAATATTGTCCATGACAGCTGCGGCGCAATTGAATAAGTGAAACTGTTCTTGCTGAAAAGATCATCTATCTTATGTGCGGAAGTTCCTACGGAGCCATTGAGCGACAAGGTCGGAAGGAAATCTTTTTTAGCGATACCGACGGCTGCCGCATAGCCGGCAAGTTCATATTCTGCCTGCAGAATGTCTGGACGCCGACGGATCAGGTCGGCGGGTACTCCGATCTTGACCATGCGGAACGCGTTCGGCAGATCGCGCGAGGGAGCAAGCACTTCTTTTATCGTGTCGGGATAACAGCCCACAAGGAGAGCTATGCTGTTGAGAGCGGCAGTCTGCATGTTGATCAAAGCCGGTAAGGATGCCTGGGTGGAATAGAGCACTGTCAGTGATTGCACCACATCGAGTTTTGATGCCAGTCCAGCCTCATGACGTGCATCCGTGATTTTTGAGATGCGTTCCTGAGATGTGATCTGCCGTTGTGCCACGTCCACGCGTCCCTGCGCGAGACGGTAGTTGAAATATGCCGTTGCGATATTGGAGCAGAGTGAGATCATTGCCGCCGAATATTCCGCTTTGGATGCATTGTAGCTTGCCTTGCTCTCTTTCGATTGTTCGCGCACGCGTCCGAAGACATCTATCTCCCATGAGAAATTTAGTCCTAAAGAGAAATAATCGAGTCCCATAGCCTTCCCAGGCATAGAGGATGACACTCCCGACTGTTGCTCCTTTGTCCATCCTGCGGATATTCCGAGCGTGGGGTAATAGGCAGCTTTGGCAACCTCCCAATTCTGGCGAGCCATCTCGATGCGGTGGAGAGCCATTGAGAGATCAAAGGAGTTGTTTTCACCAAGTTTTATAAGGGATGTCAGCACGGGGTCGTCAAATCCTTCCCACCAACGGTCGTCGGAGGGGAGCGTGGTGCTGTATTGTGAGGTGTATTCCCATGCCGGAGGGAGGGAGTCGCGTAATATGGCGATATCTTTAGAGAATACCGGCACAGACACGAGAAAGAGCATCGATAGGGCGATGTGTGTTTTCCAAAGCAATTTCATAAATTCGCAACCTTTTGGTAATAAAACGGAGAAAAAAGTGCGTCGGTTCAATACTGTCAGACAAAAAATAAGAGACACCTCCAAAGAAGTGTCTCTTAATATGTAAGATGTGAAGTCGCTTATTAGAGCTTCGGACCTGCAGCAACAAGAGCCTTGCCGGCTGCGTTGGTCTCGAATTTCTTGAAGTTGTTGATAAACATCTCAGCGAGTTTCTTAGCTTTCTCATCCCACTCTTTGGGATCTGCGTAAGTGTCGCGCGGATCGAGAATAGCGGGGTTAACACCGGGAAGCTCTGTCGGGATAACGAAATCGAAGTAGGGGAGCACTTTCGTAGGAGCTTTCTCGATATCGCCGTTGAGAATATCGTCGATGATGCCACGTGTGTCAGGAATTGAGATACGTTTGCCTGTACCGTTCCAGCCTGTGTTCACGAGATATGCCTTAGCACCGTTGGCAGTCATTTTCTTCTCGAGCTCCTCTGCATATTTTGTAGGATGGAGTGAGAGGAATGCCTGACCGAAGCAAGCAGAGAAAGTAGGAGTAGGCTCAGTGATGCCACGCTCTGTTCCTGCAAGTTTTGCGGTGAAGCCGCTGAGGAAGTAATATTTAGCCTGCTCGTTGTTGAGGATAGCTACCGGAGGAAGAACACCGAATGCGTCTGCTGAAAGGAAGATAACCTGTTTTGCAGCCGGACCCTTGGAAACGGGTTTAACGATGTTTTCGATGTGGTAGATAGGATAAGAAACGCGGGTGTTCTCTGTCACGCTCTTGTCTGCGAAGTCGCATTCGCCATTCGGGCTGCGGAATTCAACAGTAACGTTCTCAAGAAGAGCATCGCGTTTGATAGCGCCGTAGATATCGGGCTCGTTCTCTTTAGAGAGGTTGATAACCTTTGCATAGCAGCCACCTTCGTAGTTGAACACACCGTCATCGTCCCAGCCGTGCTCGTCGTCGCCGATGAGTTTACGTTTCGGATCGGTAGAAAGGGTAGTCTTACCTGTTCCTGAAAGACCGAAGAAGATTGCTGTTGAAGTCTCCTCCATGTTGGTGTTTGCGGAGCAGTGCATAGAAGCAATGCCGCGGAGGGGGTTGAAGTAGTTCATCATTGAGAACATACCTTTCTTCATCTCACCGCCATACCAGGTGTTGATGATGACCTGCTCGCGCTGTTTGATGTTGAAGGCAACCACAGTCTCAGAGTGGAGACCGAGTTCTTTGTAGTTCTCGCATTTAGCTTTAGATGCGTTGAACACAACGAAACCGGGTTTGAAGTTCTCAAGC
This sequence comes from uncultured Porphyromonadaceae bacterium, assembly GCA_902495075.1. GTDB lineage: Bacteria > Bacteroidota > Bacteroidia > Bacteroidales > Muribaculaceae > Lepagella. The sequence goes on along the minus strand of CABUVO010000014.1, from coordinate 83,026 downwards.
TCCTCTTTTGAGGGACGGATGAACATGTTGGTCACGAAGTGTGCCTGCCATGCTACCTCCATGATGAAGCGAACGCTCAGACGGGTAGCGGGGTTGGCACCGCAGAAGCAGTCAACAACATAAAGAGTCTTGTCGCTAAGCTCGCTTACAGCTTTTTCGCGAAGCTCATCCCATACTTTGGTAGTGATAGGCTTGTTGTCGTTCTTATACTCTTCTGTTGTCCACCATACGGTGTTCTCTGTCTCCTCGTCTTTTACAAGATATTTATCTTTGGGTGAACGACCTGTGTAAACGCCGGTGAACACGTCAACAGCACCAAGGTCGGTCTGGATTCCTTTTTCATAACCCTCAAGCGCGGGGTTGGTCTCATCCTTGAAAAGGTCTTCATAAGAGGGATTGTGAATGATTTTCTTCACATCTTTGATCCCATACTGGGACAAATCCAATGTTGCCATAAATCTTAGATATTTATTTGGGTTTTAATGTTATTTTGCCTTTTAGTTTACCTTTACCTGTTACCTATTCCCTTTCCCCTGTTATCTATTCGATGCAAAATTAGTCAAAATTTTTCAAATAGAATAATAATTACGGAAATTTTTCCATAATTATTATTCTTTTTAAATTTGACTGATTTCTGTCTGTTTTATCAAAGAGTTAATCCTTTGCTATGCTGGGTGCAACATATGTGCGAGCGGCGAGTTCTCGATCAATCTGAAGGATGCCTGTGCCATCCCCGTTCACGAGCTTGAGGTTGTCGAGGATATCCTGCACGTTGTGTTCTTCCTCTACCTGCTCTGCAATATACCAGTTGAGCATCTGTCGTGTGGCATAATCTTTCTCTTCCTCAGCAAGGGCATAAAGATCATTGATGCGTTTTGTGACGCCCATCTCATGTGTAAGTGTGTCGCTGAATGTTTCTTCAAGAGAATCCCAGGTCTGTTTCATCTTGTCGATCGGCTGAAGCTTTACTTCTCCTCCACGTGCGTGCAGATAGTCGATGAAGATTTCTGCATGAGCCTGCTCTTCCTTAAACTGCACTTTAAACCAGTTTGCGACTCCACTGCGACCTTGCTGCTCCCAGTAGCAAGCCATTGAAAGGTAAAGGAACGCTGACCAGAATTCTGCATTAATCTGGTCGTTGATTGCATCTGCAAGTTTTTGATCGATTGTCATTTTTAATACTTGTTTAAAATTGTCTAAATTGTCGAATTTATAAGATGAGGGAAGTCGTGCTATAATATTAAACATACTGCCCAAAATTATTTTTGCAAAAATAACAATTATTTCGCAATTTTGTGGAGAATTTAGAATTAAAATTGATGGGAAAAGTTGATAAAATAAAGAGAGCTCTGGGGGTATTTGCAGATTCTGCGGCTTCGGTGTTGAAGGTTGTGCTGATGTCTGGAAAACCATCGGCTGCATCCTCTGGAAAAAAAGGCACATTGATAGTGATGGGAAATGGTCCGTCGCTTCGTGATGCGATTGATAATCATAGGGATGTGCTCTTGAATCACGATCTTCTTTCAGTGAATTTCGCTCCGCTTACTCAAGATTTCTTTAGCCTTAAACCCAAGATGCATCTTCTTGCCGATGGACTTTTCTTCCAGGCCGAAAAACAAGGAAATGTTGAGGAAATATGGTCGGCGTTGCGTCGCGTAGACTGGAATATGACGCTCTATGTTCCCGTAAAGCAAAGGAAGTCGAAAGATCTTATGGATTTGCCCGAGAGTGTTGAGGTGAAGTATTTTAATTTAACACCTGCATCAGGGTGGAAATGGCTTATGAAATTTCTGTATGCACGAGGACTCGCAATGCCAAGACCTCGCAATGTATTGGTACCGTCGCTGATGACTGCCATGCGTGAGGGTTATTCCAGAATTCTGCTTACAGGGGCTGATCATAGCTGGAGCAAAACACTTTGGGTAACAGATAATAATCGTGTGGTATCGGTGCAGCCGCATTTCTATCGTGATAATGAGAAAGAGCGCGATCGCGTGGAGAGTCTTTATAAGGATATCCACCTGCATCAGATATATGAAAGTTTCTCTATTGCTTTTCGCAGCTATTTCGCAGTAAAGGACTATGCAGATTCGCGCGGTGTCGAGATTCTTAATGCTACCCCCGGCTCCTTTATTGATGCCTTCCCGAGAACCCAATTATAATTTTTAATGTTTAATGTTAAATGTTTAATGGTTTGACTCGGCATTGCGAATTACACATTAAGCATTAAAAATTACACATTGCACATTGCACATTACAAATTAAACATTACATGAAATGCTCGTAACGATCATCGGCTATGCAGCCGCAATATGTATGGTGTTTGGATATCTGCCTCAGGCGATATATACAATCCGCACACGTGATACAGAAGGTATCGCGCTACCTACTTTCCTTCTGATGTTCTTAGGATCAGTGTTCTTTGTTATCCAGGGTTTTATGCTTGGCAACGCTCCTCTTTACATTACCAATCTGATAACAGCCACTTGCTCTGCAATAGTCTTTGGCATAAAAATGTATAACGACTATTTCAAGAAACGTTGAATCCGGAAGTTAGGCATTAGGCATTAGGCATTAGGCATTAGACATTAGACATTAAACATTAGACATTAAACTCGAACGTTACGGCTTCGAAAAAGTCGCCTTCACGCATGGTGGCTTCTATCTCGATTTCAAACCATCGCCATTTGGATCCATATATACCATAGAGGTAAGGTCCGGTGGCGGATGCAATGAGATGCCGTTTTTCACGATGTTGAGAGGCATACAGCCGTAACTTTATTGTTTCTCTTTGGAATACGCCTCTGAGTGTGACGCACCGAACGCTTTTTTCATCTTCTGGATAATCGAGATGGAGCGGTTCGGTGAGTATTTTTATTCTCTTTCCTGTCATTGACGGCTCTTCGCTCGTTGTGGAATCCGGTTTTGGTAATTTTGAGAAATCTGTTAGTGCGCCGGGTGCTATCGGGAGGGGAGAAAATTCATCATTTTCTTCGATTTCATCGATGGCAATTACTGCTATCCTGCGGAAATCATTATCTTGTGAAATGAGTAACCGGATGTCGTTTTCAGTATATCTTTCATAATGCCAGCAGCGGCGCGGAGAGCCGTCAATGGTGATGCTTCGTATGCCGGCAACTTCCGCTTCGGGCGCATAAAGCGCAGCCTGCTTAGTAATGTACACTTCAACCGCGGAAATTTTGTTGCGGATTGCAGATAAATCCGGTGACGATTTGAATCTGTAATTAAGTCGGGCAGGCACGTTTCTAACCTGCGCGCGGGTATGAAGATATTGGTCGGTCAGTTGATGAGTGGTGACCGGAAGACGCGGGGCGGTATGAAAACAATCCAGAGAGCCGCAATCATGCATTTCTGAAAGAGAATTGTCGGAGAATCTGTATCTCCATCCGATTCTGAAAGGAGAGGTAAAAAGATTCGATGAATGCGCTGCACTGAAATATGTTTTGAGTGCATTATGAACCGCTGTGGTACGGTTTTTCTGAAGCAACGCGCTTTCAGGAGCGGAAACTCCCTGATAATTGTCGTCGAACCATGCGTTGACTCTTGGTATGTCGCTTTCTGCTACAGAGAATGCAACCTCCACTTCGGGCCATCCACCCATATTGCCATGGATTTTCCCGTTTTCATCGGTAATTATTGCCGACGACTGCGGTCCGTGTCCCTCCAACGTTTCCCCTTCGAGCATAAACTCAATGCCGCAATCCGGTGTTTCGGGCGTTATATCCGGATTTTCCCCGTTTTCACCGGGAGTTCCAAGGGCAAGTTCATTCTTGAATGTCTTGATTTTTTCCAACTCTATTCTTTTCCTAATTCTCATAACCTTTTAATAAAATTACGGGGCGAAGATATCTCGATATCTTCGCCCCGTAATTTTATTTGTTGAAAAACGATAGCAATTAGGAATCTTCTTACAATCTGTCGTTTTTCATAGATATTATTCCCGGAATAAAGTTCCAGAAAAATTTGTTGATCCGGTCGATGACATATGTTGCTTTCGACATATGTAACTCTTTTTTCGCCGTATTTAACAGTTCCTTTTTTTGAGTCGGTGTGACATCGCTTCTTACAAGAGCCTTATAGAGGTTTCCCTTAATCAGGATTTTTCTGAGAAAATTCATTTTGAATTCAGACGTTATGAATTTCCTGATAGTCATGTCCTCGAGATATATGTTGCCGTTTATGGCTCCGTTTACTATCCCTTTGGCTGTCTGGCTGCCGGTGTGTCTCCTGAATTTATTAAGCTTACGGTAGATTTCAATTACTTCGCCATGCTGCATCAGAGCCGTCCAAAAGAACCAGTCTCCGGCATTCCTCATGTTGAAACATGTATCTAAATTATCGCAGGCTGATACGGCATCGCGCCGGAAGACTGTGCCGCTCGCGTTGTAGACATAATTTCGCCATGCCATATTGTGGGTGACGTATCTTTCTCCATCGAAGCTCTTTGCGTTGCCTAATCTGGAAATAAATTTCTTGCCATACCATTGGTCATAATCCATTTCACCGGGATTTCCATTTTCATCGATGGTGTTGCTGCCCGTAAAGGCTATCACGGCATTTGGATTTTTTTCAAGCTCCGCAACGCAGGTTGCAAGAAATTCAGGAGTGCAACTGTCATCGCTTTCTGCAATCCAGATGTATTTACCTCGAGCCATGTCTATACCTTTCTTCCATTGAAGAAAGGGCAGACCTGTGTTTGTGGCATTTACTGTCAGTGAGGCAACTCTCGGATCTTTAGCATATTCTTTCAGGATATCAAGTGAACCATCAGTAGATGCGTCATCCAGAAGTATGATTTCATAATCTTTCAATGTCTGATTGAATATGGAGTTCATACGTTCATTCAGATATCGTGCATAATTATAGTTAGGCACAACTATTGATACGAGGGGTGCTTGGGCTGCGGTTGTCATTATTCTGCTATCAGTAGGAAGTGATTTTTCTTGCCTTTCTGGATATGAAGATATTTACCGTCAAGAAGAGTCGAAGCGTCAATTACCGCTGTCGGATCTGTAAGCTTCTCTTTGTTGATGCTTACACCACCGCCCTGGATCATCTTGCGCGCTTCACCTTTCGATGGGAACACTGTTGCCTTTACAGCTAAAAGGTCGAGTACCGGAATTCCTGCTTCGAGTTCAGCCTTTGATATTACAAAACGAGGCACGCCATCGAAGATGTCAAGAAGTGTCTGCTCATCAAGAGCTTTCAACGCCTCTCCGGTATTGTTGCCGAAAAGAATCTGTGACGCCTCAACGGCAGCTTCGTAATCTTTCTCGCTATGAACCATCGTTGTTACCTCTTTCGCAAGGCGCTTCTGAAGCGGACGTGCCCCGGGGTTCTCATTATGTTCACGCACAAGTTCCTCGATCTCCTCTTTGGAAAGGAAAGTAAAGATTTTCAGATATTTCTCGGCATCGGTGTCAGATACGTTGAGCCAGAACTGATAGAACTTGTAGGGAGAAGTGTAGCGAGGATCAAGCCATACGTTGCCGCTTTCGGTCTTGCCGAATTTGCCGCCGTCGGCTTTTGTGATAAGGGGACAGGTGAGTGCGAATACCTCACCGCCGAGTTTGCGGCGAATGAGTTCTGCACCTGTGGTGATGTTTCCCCATTGATCGGATCCTCCGAGCTGAAGTTTGCAGTTCTTGTCCTGATAAAGGTGAAGGAAATCGAATCCCTGAAGAAGTTGGTAGGTGAATTCCGTGAAGCTGAGACCATCGCGTGCCTCACCGTTAAGACGCTTCTGCACGCTGTCTTTCGCCATCATATAGTTGACGGTGATGTGCTTGCCGATTTCGCGGGCAAAATCCAGGAAAGTCACTTCTTTTGTCCAGTCGTAATTGTTGACCATCTCTGCGCGGTTGGGCGCGTCTGATTCGAAATCAAGGAACTTGGCAAGCTGTTTCTTGATAGCCTCCTGGTTGTGACGAAGAGTTTTCTCATCAAGAAGATTGCGCTCAGCTGATTTACCGGAAGGGTCGCCGATCATACCGGTGGCGCCACCTACGAGAGCCAATGGTTTGTGACCGCAACGCTGGAAGTGACGTAGCATCATCACTCCGCAGAGATGTCCGATATGAAGAGAATCGGCTGTCGGATCAATTCCGAGATAAGCTGTGGTCATCTCTTTATTAAGTTGCTCATCTGTGCCGGGCATCATTGTGTGGATCATGCCGCGCCACGTCAATTCTTCAATAAAATTCATTTTGTATAATGTGTAATGTTAATGTTTAATTCGAGGCTTTAGGTTTTAGGCTTTAGGTTTTAGAAATTTGTTGCGAAAGTTTCTAACGCCTAATGCCTAAAACCTAACGCCTAACATACCTAAGTATCGTTTCTCCTACCGCCTTGAGGGTGTTTTTATCGATATTGTCGATATTGTCGGTTGATGTGTGCCAATGGGGATTGAATCCGGAACGGGGATGATACTCGATAATATCAACCGCTGGAATCCCTTGTTTTATAAATTCCACATGGTCATCTGTCACCGCTCCTCCGAGTTGACGGGGAAACAACGCGCTGTGACCAGCCTCTGAAGCTGCATTCCATATTGTGGTAACAAGAGCGGGGGCAGATTGTTGAGAGAAATACTCTATCGGGAACTTTGCCCCTTTGCCTCCTACCATATCCGCCACAATAACTCTTGAAGGCAGATATCCGTCTTTTATAGGATGCTCCACAAAATAGCGTGTTCCCATTGCCCAGGAATCATCAACTCCTTCCGTACCCCAGTCTTCGGCATCGACAAATAGGATGTCGATCCCTTTCCCGGGATTGTCGTTAGAAAGTTGCCGGGCGATTTCGAGAAGCACAGCAACCCCGCTTGCCCCATCATTCGCTCCGTCAACAGGTTGCTTTCTTTTTTCAGGATCAGGATCCTCATCTGCCCAGGGACGGCAGTCGTAATGCGCAAGCAATAACGTGCGGTCTTCCATATCAGGATTGAACTGACCGAAAATGTTGCGGGCTTTTAGCATCGTGCCATCAAACGCCTTGAGATCTGCGCGCTGCTCCATAACGGCAGCCCCATGCCGTTTCAATTCCGATATCATCCAGTCGCCGGCAAGACGATGGGCATCTGTGTTGGGTACGCGAGGGCCGAAGTCAACCTGCCTTTTGAGATAGGTGAATGCGCTGTCAGCATCAAACGCCACGCTGCTTCCGCCAGCTGCATCAATCGCTGAAGAACCGGTGATATTTTCGGACTCATCGGTGGAATTTGCCTTCTTTGCGCCGCATGACACCAGCAATACCAACGTCAACAGATAATATTTAATATTCCACTTAATCAGCATCAAATAAACCTATAAACTGCGCTCGGCGCAATTAAACTTTTAAACTTCAACTTTACGCTTGCGAAAGTTGAATGATATTATTTATGCAAAATTACTCATAAACTTCCGAATTTCTAAATTTTAAGTTAATTTTGTAATATGAATATCGTTGAGAAATATATTCTGCCCGGTAAAAAGATGGCTTTTTTCTTTTATTTGAAAGGAGCCATGTATAATCTTGTGCCCAGAAGTTGGCTCAATGCGCGCCGCAAAAGATTATTGCGCAACTGGGAGAAGCGTCTCGATGCAGATTATCTCCGTTGGCGTCGCGACATATATTGCCGCCTAACTGATCCTTTCGTTATCCCGAAAGATAAAGGCGTGGCTCTCAAAGATGTGAAGGTGAGAAAATTCCAAAGTCGCTATTCCATTGATGCCCAGCGTTCTCTGCGCTGTTTTCCAAAGAATTCCATTCTCGCTTTCAAGGCAGGAGATGTCTGGGAAAATCCGGAGGTTCCTTCGCTTATCAAAGCCCGCAGATTAAATGGTATGAACGAGGATAATGCCGTTATTCTCAATCTTGATTCAATCCGACATTGGCTGCATCCGCACGATCGGATTCCTTTTGATGAAAAGATTCCGAAGCTTTTTTTTCGGGGTGATATCTTTAACAAACCGGAGAGAATAAGATTTTTCGAGCAATGGGCAGACAATGATATGTTTGATCTCGGAGACACTAACCGAAGTAATCCTTCGCGATGGCACTCGAAATTTGTGTCAATTCCCGAACATTTTAAATACAAATTCATTTTGGCATTGGAGGGTTATGACATGGCTTCATCGCTTCAATGGATCATGGCTTCCGGTTGTGTACCGGTTATGCCTCGCCCTACTGTTGAAGGCTGGCTGATGCATTCGCAGCTTGTGCCCGGAAAACATTACATAGAGATCGCTGCGGATTTCTCCGATGCCGGAGAGAAGATCAAATATTACATTGACCATCCAGACGAAGCAAAGATGATTTCAGAGGAATCTAAAAAATGGGTGGCTCAATTTAGCGATGCGAGACGGGAAAGGATGATATCGCTGCTTGTCGTTGACAAGTATCTGTCTTTTGTAAATGAAAATCCGGAAAGATGATATCTATAATAGTCAGTTCTGTAAATCCTCAACTGCAGCAGGAATTCCGCAGGAACATCGCCGAGACGATTGGCGATGAAGAATACGAAATTATTGCAATCGAGAATGCCCGGAATCCGCGCACTTTGGCTCAGGTTTATAACGAAGGGGCGCAAAAGGCGAAATACCCTTACCTGCTGTTCATGCACGAGGACGCCGGTTTCCTTTCAAAGGGATGGGCTGCCGGGATAGAGAGAAAACTTGCCGAACCCGATTGTGGAGTTATAGGTTTCGCCGGTTCCAAGATTATGTACGATGTGCCGGGAGGCTGGGGAATCGATCCGTGCTGGAATATGATGAACGTTGTTGAAAATGGCGTGAAGTTTGATGTGAGGATCAATGACGGCGTCTGCTTTGACGAGGCGGTCACCCTCGATGGCTTTGGAATATTTGTCCGCAAGGAGGTATGGGAAAAAATAAGGTTTGATGAGAAGCTAATAACCGGATTCCATTGCTACGATGTGGATTTCTCGATTTGCACTGCATTGAAATATAAAAACTATATATGCTATTGTGTGGATGTCTTCCATAATTCACATGGCAAGTTTGATGAAAAATGGATGTGCCAGACAATGGAGATGTATGAGAAGAAATGGCGGCATTTTCTTCCGGTGACAAGCTCTGACATCGCGCTCTCTCCCCAAGAAATAAAGAAAAACGAGGAGCGTGCGTATTTCAGATATATTAGGGATATCAATAGGAAGGGGGTCTCGCTGGCCGGTCATCTGCGATATTTTTTGAGGTATCCATGGACCTGGCGTCATATAGAGCATTTTGTAAGGGTTATACCCTTAGTTTTGAAATCAAAGTTGATAAATAAAAGTTGGTAAATAATAAGTAACCGAGTGAATTGCCGATGGATGTAAGTATTATAATAGTCAATTACCACACGGAAGAATTGATTAGAGATGCCGTTAGTTCAATAAATGACAAAACCTCAGGTGTGGATTGCGAGGTGATAGTGGTTGACAACGATTCTACGGAGCATTCGCGTTCTTTGCTTACGTCCATGCAATGCAAATGGCCGTTGAAATATGTGGCGATGCCTGAAAACAAAGGATTCGGCTTGGCCAATAACGCAGGCTTCAGTCTCGCCGAAGGCAAATATCTGTTTTGCCTGAATCCCGACACATTGCTTGTCAACAACGCCATAAAGATACTGTTCGATTACATTGATTCTCATCCGCGATGCGGAGCATGCGGCGGGAACCTGTATCATAGTGACATGTCGCGTGCGATATCTTTTCGCAGGATATTGCCCGGCGCGCTATGGGAATTCAGTGAGGGCGTGAAACGCCATCCCGAGCATTTGCTTTTCGGGAGGAACTCCAGATTCAACCATACAGAACATCCTATAAAAGTAGGATATATAACCGGAGCTGATCTTATGTTGCGGGCTGATCTGATAAAGAAAATAGGAGGCTTCGCTCCGGAATTCTTTATGTATTACGAGGAAACAGATTTATGCGCGCGTATTCACCGGGCGGGATACGATGTGGTTTCAGTGCCTCAGGCGCAGATTATCCATCTCGAAGGAAAAAGCATGGGCGATGAAGCGGTGAATCATAATAAGATGAAATATTATGCTCAAAGCAGGCTTGAGTACTACCGTAGAAACCTCCCTTTGAAAAAAGCCGCGAGGGCATACGTTTTCCATCTCAGGAACCTGAAAAAAGAGGCGGCTAAAAAGTGCAGCGGGGCGGAGGTGTCCCGTGTCCATCTGGCGTATACTCTGAAGGCTCTCGACAGCTATCCGGAACTGAAGCGACTGCTTCCCGCGCGGTTACTTTCCCCGGATGCGTGACATGATATAAGTAGGCAGCAGATGAAGCAGGGAAGGCAACCCTTTGCTAAGGCCGTCGACTTCCAATATAACTTTCATATTGTCGGCAAGCCCTTTCGAGCGGTTTCTGGTAGAGACTCCCGTCACATCGAACCTTGCCACGGGGAAATTGACATGGACGAAGTTTTTATTCTGTTTGTGAAGGGTCTTGAAGAATTTGAAGTCTGCTGAATACCTGTGTCTTATATCGAAAGGATTTTCTAAAAGATCTTTCCTCTTGCAAATTACGCTCTGGTGGCAAAATGCAAGTCGATGACCTTTCAACACGTCGGAAGCTTCTTTAAGCGAGCCTTCTCCGGATGCGTTCCCGCATCGGATAACATCCCCGTAAATCACATCGGCATCAGGGTGGCTGTCGGCCTCGGTCATGAGCCTGGATACAACGTCATCCCCGGCAAAGGTGTCGCCGGCATTCATGAATAGAATCCATTCTCCCGTTGCCATCCGCGCCCCTTTGTTCATTGCGTCATAGATTCCTTTGTCCGGCTCGGAGAACCATTTGTCGATGAGTTGTGACTCAGAGATGGCTTTCACACTTCCGTCATCTGACGCCCCGTCGATTACGACATACTCCATCTTATCATATTTCTGTCTCCCCACACTTTCAATAGTGCGTTTCAAAAGATCGGCGGCATTCCGCGTTACAGTGACTATGCTGATGCTTCTATCCATTGCTAAATCTAATTCTTATTTAAGGAACAGAGTCTAAACGTCTCCTATATGTTTTCTATCGCTTTTTTGTAGGTTTGCGCGGTCATGATTCCGGTCTTTGACCAGGAAAAGCGTTCTAACTCTTTTTCGCCCGTCAGGATTTTTTTATTTCTGAATTCCTTGTCTTCGATTGTCGTTAGAATTTTTTCAGCAAGTTCAGCGGGGTTCTCGGGATTGAAATAAATTCCCCCTTCTCCGGCAATTTCAGGGAAACAGCTTGAATCACTTATGATAGCGGGACATTTGGCTGCAAATGATTCAAGTATAGGCATGCCGAATCCTTCCATCTTCGAAGGAAATACGAAGCATTGCGCATTGGCGTAAAGAGAGTTCATCTCCCCCGTGGGTATAAATCTGCAATGACATCTTCCGGTAAGCCCTAATTCGGCTATGCGGTTATGTTCACTTTTTGAGAACGCTCTGCCCGTGCACATAAGGTGCAGTGTGCTGTCTTTTCGTGATAAGATTGAAAAAGCGTTGAGAAGCGTTTCGAAGTTTTTGTACCCGCCTCTGTGCCCGACAAAAAGAATATATCTTTCAGGACAGTAAGGCAATTTTTGGGAGTTGCCGCTTGCCGGGGTGAAACCGTGATAGATTACATCTATCTTAGATTCATCGATGTCATAGAACCGAAGCATGGCTTCCTTGGTGGCATTGCTGATGGCTATTATCCTGTCGGCGGCTAATGTCGTCTTGCGCATGTTTTCGATTATCACAGCGGTGTGCTTGCCCGGATTGAGACCTTCGTGGTTTATCATGTCATGCACCGTCACCACAACTGGGGATTTTGTTTTCCCTATGAAATAAGGATCATATCCTGTAGGGTGAAATATGTCATACGCACCTTTCTCTAAAGCTTTTCTGTCGGCAAACCCGTTTATGAAGTAATATAGTTTCCGGTGTTCGGGAAAATGACGCAGCGATATTGTAGCGGGTTTATTGTTCAAAAGTTTTAGATAGTCATTCTCGCTGGCGACCAGAGAAACGTATGGATTGCATTCGGAAGGCAAATGGTTGATAAGTTCCACGAAGTATCTTGAAATGCCGCCGAACGTCTGCTCCGAGAAAGTGTGGCTGTCGTATAGTATATTCATTTGTAATGATCTATGCTTCTATTTTATTGAGACTTTATTTAAAGCGGTTTTGCCTATTGCCTTGGTCTGCATAAAAATAATTTTAACCCAATGTTCTAATAGCCGGAATGAAAGGGGATATTTCAAGTATCCGGCTAAGAAGCTTAGCGGAATGAAGTTTCTTTCTCCAATTCTTTTTATTACCCGGAAATAGGCGCGTTCATTAAATTTTTTAATCTTGCTGTCGTTGATGAATACATCGGAACTTGTCATCGGAAGCATGGCTCTCCACTTATGCGTATATAGCCGCACAGTCTCCTTTAACCATTTTTTGTCGAAATTGCCTTTCGATTCGTGCCGGGTCAAAACTGTTCCGCAAACATAGTTCTTGTATTTTTTTGACACGGACAGAGAAAAATCAATGTCATAGCAATGAAAGCCGGTGAGAGCTTCTTCATCGAATGGCATCTCTTCCCATACCTCGCGCCTAACAAACATCGCGAATCCGTCAACAGTCACAACTTCGTTCCATGGACGCTCTGTTCCGGAATTGACGCAACAATACTCTCCCGATTGGTTAAGGTTCACAACAATCCACCTGGGATCCATAAACCACCCTCCCGGCACGTTAAACATAACTTTGGAACCCGCAAAGCCTATCACCCCGCAATTCTTTTCCTTTAATTTAGGCTCTATCTCTCTGAACCAATCTTTTGAAATAAATCCTGCGTCTTCATGGATGAAAAGAAGGTAGGGATAGCGTGCGCGTGCGGCAATCTGATTATACACTTTCGCTATCGGACGCGGGTCGACAAGGTTATATGCCGTGAGAATCTCATATTCTATTCCCTCGCCTATTGTCTCCGCTATATTCTTCTTAAATTCGGCAAGCTTTGACGGATTGATTGAGCAGACTACAATAGATAGCATACGTATATTAATCTTTGTTACTTAGTTACAAAGTTACATCTTTTAAATCAGAAAAGCAAGAATCTCAGGTCCTACTGCCGTTTAGTTGCTCCCCGTTGAGGCGCATCTCATAATACATCAGATACTTCTTCGCCATCACGTCGGCGTTGAAAGATGTGGCGGCATAGTTATGGATTAACTTTTCATCCCGGCGGCTGTCGCGAATGGCCTCGGCGAGCTCTCCGTAATCACCGGAGAGGACTCCCGCTTCCGGTATCACGAGCTCCGGAAGCGAGCCTCGGGGAGTCCCGAAGACTGGCGCGCCGAAATACATAGCCTCCACCACTGCCAGCCCGAAAGGCTCTTCCCAGATGATTGGGAACACAAGCCCCTTCGACTTGTTGGCGACTTCCCCTTTCTTCTCATTCCCGACCATGCCGTGGAATTTCACCCTCGGATCGGCTGTGAACCTGAACCCCATTTTCAAGTTGAGCCTGTACCCTCCTAACACATCCAGCCTGTTGCCGGTCATGCGGGCTATCTCCATCGCGCCTTTGAGGTTCTTTACTTTCCAGGCGGCCTTGCCGAGGAAAAAGAGGTTACGGCGGCTTAGACCGGCTTCGAAAGTGGGATAGCCATCCCAGTCGAGGCCGTTGTAGACATATGCCGCGCCGCCATGGCGGGCGGCGTGGTTCGCTGAAACGAAGATGGCGTTGGAATCCGGGAGTATATTTCCGGGAATGTTACCATGGATGGTCACGACATAAGGAATTTCCCGTTTCCCGGTCAATGCGCGGGTTATGCCGTCTGCAGATGCCGACGGCGACTGAGGCGGCGCCGCATTCTGGAAATGAAGAATGTCCAGGTCCTCAGGAACCTGATGCCAGAAAGACATTCGCGGGTTAATTTCCACAACCCGCGCAAACTCCGCTTCCGTGCCCTTTCTCGCAAGCAGAGTCACGTCATGCCCGGCGCGGTGCAAAGCCTTCGCAAGGCTCCACACCACTCTCTCCGTCCCTCCGTATCTCTTGACAGGCAGAACCCCGTCGATATGCAGTCCGATTCTCATGTGATAGCTGTGGCTTTAAACCGGCTTTTAGCCTACGCAGGCACCGGGAGCAACGGGTCCGGTCGGACCAACCACTACCAGTTTACCATCATTGTTTACTGCAGAGAGAATCATTCCCTGCGATTCGATGCCCATCATCTTGCGTGGTTCGAAGTTGGCGATGAAGCAGATCTCTTTCCCTACGAGCACACTCGGATCTTCGTAGGAAAGTGCGATGCCGCTAAGGATGGTGCGTTTCTCCATTCCATCTTCAATGAGGAATTGAAGGAGCTTCTTCGATTTCTTTACCTTGCTGCATTCCAGTACTTTCCCTACGCGGATATCCACTTTTTCGAAGTCTTCAAATGAGCAGTTGGCTTTAACGGGTTCAGGTTTCCAAGAGGCTGCTTCATTGGCTTTCTTGGTGTCAAGAAGTTTCTGTACCTGAGCCTCAATGGGAGCATCCTCGATTTTCTCGAAGAGGAGGTGTGGCTCGGCAATCTTTGTACCTGCGGGGAGAAGATCGAATTTACCAGCCATTGTCCAGTCGATTTTTTCAAGACCGAGCATTTTGCAGAGATCTTTGCTCATGAAGGGGGTGAAAGGTTCGAATGTCACGGCAAGGTTCGCGCATATCTGAAGAGCGATGTTGAGAATCGTCTTCACGCGCTCCGGTTCTGTTTTCCAGAGTTTCCAAGGCTCTGTGTCGGCAAGATACTTATTACCTATGCGGGCGATAGCCATGGCATTTTTCAAAGCCTCGCGGAATTTGAAATTGTCAAGGTTCTCGCTGAGAAGTTTCACTTCTTCCTGGATTTCGCGGATTGCATCTTCATCTATGGGCTGGAGTTCGCCGCGTTCGGGCACTTCTCCACCAAAATATTTGTGGTCGAGCACCATTGCGCGGTTCACGAAATTTCCGAGGATTGCCACAAGTTCGGAGTTATTGCGTGCCTGGAAGTCTTTCCAGGTGAAATTGTTATCTTTGGTTTCAGGTGCGTTTGCAGTGAGCACGTAGCGTAAAACGTCCTGCTTGCCCGGGAAGTCAGCAAGATATTCATGAAGCCATACCGCCCAGTTGCGGGAAGTAGAGATCTTGTCGTCTTCCAGATTGAGGAATTCATTGGCGGGAACATTGTCGGGAAGGTTGTAGCTTCCGTCTGCCATCAGCATGGCAGGGAACACGATGCAGTGGAACACGATGTTGTCCTTGCCGATGAAATGAATCATGCGGGTCTCGGGATCTTTCCACCATTTTGTATAGTCGTCGCCAACGAGGTCGATAGTATTGGAGATATAGCCGATAGGCGCGTCAAACCATACATAAAGCACCTTTCCGTCGGCTCCCTTAACCGGTACCGGAATGCCCCAGTCAAGGTCTCGGCTCACAGCACGGGGCTGCAGACCCATGTCAAGCCAGGATTTACACTGTCCGTATACGTTTGGTTTCCATTCCTTGTGTTCCTCAAGAATCCATTTCTCCAAAGGTTTCTGCCATTTGTCGAGTGGCAGATACCAGTGGGAAGTTTCTTTTAGCACCGGCACATTGCCCGTGATTGCGGATTTGGGGTTGATGAGATCGGTGGCATTGAGTGATGTTCCGCAAGCCTCGCACTGATCTCCGTATGCGTTTTCGTTGCCGCAATGGGGGCATGTTCCTGTCACATAACGGTCGGCAAGGAACTGACCCGCCTGCTCATCGTAGAGCTGCATGGATGTTTTCTCCACGAACTCACCTTTTTCATAGAGGCGACGGAAGAAATCGGAAGCTGTTTTGCGGTGGGTTTCGGAAGTGGTTCTGCCATAGACATCGAAAGATATTCCGAGACCTTCGAAAGAATCCTTTATGATGTTGTGATATCTGTCAACGATATCCTGCGGTGTCACACCCTCTTTCTTTGCCTTGATGGTGATGGGGACCCCATGCTCGTCGCTGCCGCCTATCAGGAGAACGTCCTCACCTTTAAGGCGTAGGTAGCGGGCATAAATGTCAGCCGGAACATACACGCCGGCAAGGTGTCCGATATGCACCGGACCGTTTGCATACGGGAGAGCTGTCGTTATAAGGGTGCGTTTGAATTCTTTCATATATCTTTTATCTTTCTGTTATCAATTATTATGCAAAATTAGCAAAAAAAATATTCTTCAACAATTTTAGGCATTAGGTTTTTTTAGGCATTAGGTTTTAGGCTTTAGGCTTTAGAAATTTGTTGCGAAAATCTAAGACCTAAAGCCTAAAGCCTAAAGCCTAAAACCTATTCCTCCTCCTCCGGTTTCGCATACGCTCCCAAAACCGGGGCTCCGTTTGGGGTAACGGTGAGACGATCGACTCCGTCGATATCGATTAGTGTTTCATTAGTGACAAATTCCGGATTTCCGGCACCAATCACAGGCGAATCAGGCATTACATGATAATTGAAATAATAGATTGGTCGGTCGGTAAGGAAGAGGGGATCACAATCCCAGAGACAATCGATGAAATTGTCGTCATTGTTACCTTCTGATTTCAGCGACACGTTACGGAAGAAGACGTTAGAATCGGTGAGATCTCCTTCATTGAGATCTTTGCCGAGTCCGTAGATTATCGAATTTTCAAAACTTGCGGTCATCAGGGGGTTAGGATTAGTTGTATCCTCTTCTGCATGTTTCGGCAGGCAGTGGTATAGACAGAGCAGCGGCTCCGATATGGCGGCGAAAAGGTAATTGTTGGCGATTGTGCACTGCACGAAACGGTTGACTCCTCCGTGGAGGCTCACCACTGCGTCTGCCGCTTCGGAGAAGCAGACCCCGTAAGCTTCGATGTTGGCATATTTCGCCTCCAAAGCATGACTTTGGGAATTGTGTAGCCAGGAATTGCGCAGTAATAGTTTTGTTTGGGTGGTGTCGCCGCATGAATCCACGCGTAATCCCTCGGAGGTGGAGCGCATGTCTACATATTCCAGGCGATTGTTGAAGGATTCGCGTGAAATTCTGATTCCTTCCCACTGCCCGGCGAGAATATCATATCCCACATTCGGGAGCACATTGTCGAGACGGTCGCCGCGCATCTGCACGAGTTTACCGGGCTCTCCGGTAGCCTCGATTCTTCCATGTACTATCAACGATGCTCCGTCATGGAAAAGCAGGCGCACATCCGGATCGATTCTTAGAGTGGCATTCTTTTCGATCACCAGCGAATCGAACACCACATAAGGACGTTCCGCTGTCAGTCTTGTATCTTCCGCAATTCGTTTTGCCCGCAGTCGTGTCACATTCTGCCCGTAGGCTTCCAGCAAAACTGTCTGCGTTACGCCGTTAGTCACAAATTCCAATTCATCCTCAACTCGATATGGTTCATTACCGGCTGTTTCGGGTATGAAGCATTCAATAAACATGAAGATTGAATCCTCTTTCCATATCTCCACGTCATGAAAGGTTTTGCCGCTTACGCCGTCAACGTTTATCTGAAAATTTGAATCGGGATTCTTCAGCCGTATTGAAGAGATCACAATCCCCTTTTTAGCACGATTGGCAACGACCAGTCGCGCCGTAGGGGTGCCGAGATCTGTGAAGACGGTATCGAAATTCACGGTGTCGCGTGAAAAGGTGAGTATATCGGTCGGTGATGTGGACACGGCATCGCTGATGCAAGAGGTGGCGATTAAACCAATCCACCCGACCATTGTCATAAGAATTAAGAAAGCTTTCCTCATAATATATTAAAAACGCCTCAACATCGTTGATATTATAGAAAACCGCCGCGAGGCAGCATCTAATAAAGAAATAACCCATGAAATATATGATAATTGCGGGTGAGGCTTCCGGAGACCTCCATGCCGCGAACGTTATAAAATCCATTAAGAATATAGACAAAGCCGCCGAGATCCGTTTCTTTGGCGGAGATCTTATGGCGAAGGCTGCCGGTCACGCGCCTGATCTTCATTATGATCAGATGAATGTGATGGGATTCAGTGAAGTTTTGCGTAAACTTCCTGTGATTCTGCGTAATCTCAAGCAGGCAAAGTCTTTGCTGCGTGATTTCCGCCCGGATGCTCTTGTTCTTGTGGATTATCCGGGCTTCAATCTTAAGTTGGCAAAATATGCACACGGGCTTCACATTCCGGTTCATTATTTCATTTCACCCAAGGTGTGGGCATGGAAGGAATGGCGTGTAAAGAAAATCAAGAAATATGTCGACAGGATGTATTCGATTCTTCCTTTTGAGGTCGGTTTCTTCAAAAAACATAATTATGATGTGACCTATGTCGGAAATCCGTCGGTGCAGGAGATTGCCTACAGCATAGGGCATATTCCACCCAAAAAACATTTCATGGAGCGTCAGGGACTTGATGATCCGCGTCCGATAATAGCGTTGTTGCCAGGTTCCCGTAGGGGAGAAATTCGCAACAATCTGCCACTCATGATCGCTGCAGCAAAGCGTTTTCCCGATTTCCAGTATGTGGTTGGTGCGGCGCCTGCTGTGCCTGAAAAATTCTATCGGGAGATAGCTCAGGATCCGGGATTGAAAGTAGTGTTCGGTTCAACGCACACGTTGCTGAAATATTCTCAGGCGGCAATCGTGACATCCGGCACTGCAACTCTCGAGACCGCACTCATCGGCACTCCACAGGTGGTGGTCTATCGAGCCAATGGCGTGAAGTTATCCTACAAGATCATGGAGAAGCTGCTTAAAGTGAAGTATGTGTCTCTTCCGAATTTGATTGTGGGCAACAGCATTGTTCCGGAACTCCTTGTGCATAACTGCACTGTGGAATCAATCGCCCGCGAACTTTCTCCCATCCTGCAGCCTTCGCCACGTCGCGAATGGCAGATTGCCGGTTACCGCACGATGCAAAGAAAGCTCGGCAACTCCGTTGCTTCGGAGTATGTTGCCGAGCTTATCACAGATTCTTTGGGTGTGGAGGAATCAGAGACTCCTGCAGAGGATGCTCCTAAACCACCGACACGTAAGCGTCCTCGCCGCAAAAAGCAACCTCAACGCGAAGAGTCTGAGTCTTAGGATCGTATTTCCATTCTCCACCTGTTACTTTCTTGGGTGCCTTTACGCCGACAATCTCCAGTGAGATGGTCTGCGTTTTAGGCATTCCTTCGTATTCCCCTTCCGATCTTATGATGATATTTGTTTCCCCATTGTTTCTCCATCCCTTGAATGTGATGAGACGATATGCTCCCTTGGTGAGCGATTCGGGATTCTTACGGTCATCTTCGAAAAGTGTATATGATGTTTCTTTGTCGGTCGGGAAATATTTCACCGTGAGTTTCGCCGGATCATATTCCTTTACGTTGCTTATCGGTTGCATGTACTGAGGTATGAAACTTCCCGCCTTGACAAAGAGTGGGAGCGTGCCGAGAGGAGCGGCAACCGTTGCAGTGGTGCCACCATTATAGCGTAGACGCGGATTGTTCCAGTTGATCCATTCTCCACTCGGGAAGAGCACCTTGCGAGAGCGCGCACCTTTCTGCATCACTGGTGCCACCAACACTTCGCTTCCCCAGAGATATTCATCCTGCACATTGGCATAGCGGTCGGAGGTGTTATCTTCATCGAAATTCAGCGGACGCGCAAGTGGCAATCCTTTTGCCGCGTTCTCATAAGCGAGCGTATAATTGTAAGGCAGCCATTCATAACGCATCTTTATGAAACGTTTGGTGATCTCTTCCTGTGCGGGATAGTGGTAAGGTTCCGGCTTATATTGTGCGTGAGTGCGGAGCACCGGAGTAAAGGTGCCCATTTCAAGCCAGCGCACATATAGCTCCGGATCATAAGGATGTGCCGGATCAACAGCAAAGCCTCCTATGTCGGAACTCATATATCCCAACCCCGACAAACCGGAATTAAGCATCAGATTGACCTGAGGCTGCAAACCACCCCATGATCGCGAAACGTCCGTGGTCCACGGGAACACGGAATAGCGCTGCAGTCCGGCAGTGCCGCCGCGCATCAGTAGAACGGGACGCATGTCAGGGAAATCTTTTCTCAAACCTTCGTAGATCAGACGACTCCATTCATTGCCGTAGACATTATGATATTGTGAAGCTGTCTCTCCGTTGGCATGAACGATCGTGAGAGGGTGCACCTCCGGTTCTCCAAGATCTCCCCACCATCCGGCAAGACCCTCTGCTGTGAGCGGACGCAGACGGTTCCAAAGCCATTCCCGTGTATCGGGATTTGAAATATCGAACATTCCGGCATCTCCTACCCACGTGGTCACATCGTGTGTCTTCCCCCTGGAGTCACGGGTAAGCATACGTTTGGAATCAAGGGTATTGTAATTGTCGATTGCCCCTTTCTTGTTGATGTAAGGTTGGGAAATCAGGATAGTGTTCACACCCATGGCGTTCAGAGAGTCGAGCATTGCGCGATGGTTGGGAAATTGTTTCGGATCCCATGCAAGTTTGCCCATGTCTGTCTCTACCCCATACCAATATAGGTCGAAGATGATGCCGTCAAGGGGATAACCGCGGGTCTTAAGGGAATCCACGGCACCAAGTGCCTCTTTCTCATTGTGGTAACCATATTTGGAGGTTATATATCCCAATGCCCAGAACGGAGGTAGGTCCTGGCGTCCGGTCAGGAGAGTATAGTTTGATGTCGTGCCCGAAAGGGTGCCATTGCCGTTGATGAAATAGTAGGAAAGGGGTTTGGGGGTCTCCGACGTATAGACGATTGAATCACCGAGATGGAGCGAAGAGGCGTTGTAATCATCGAAAAGAATACCGTAACCCTTGTCCGAAGCGAAATAGGGCACGGTTATCCCCATCTGTGATATGCGCGGGTCTCCGGCAGTATAGCCATAATTCTGGCGGTTGAACATCACCAATGTATCCCCGTTGAGACGCAATGAATGTCCGCGTTCGCCCGCACCATAATAGTTCTCTTTTCCTGCGGGAGAAAAAGAAACTCTCTTCACTTCTGCGGCGTTGCTGACACCTGAAGCTTCGGATAGGAGCGTATCGCCGGCAAGGTTGGTGAATACCGTTTTCCCGCTTCTTCGATTCACTTTGACCACCGTCGTCGGGCTTACCAACGTGAATTCGTTGGGTGAGACGAAAGAGCTTACTTCATTTGCTGTAGGAGTGAGGATTGCAGACTGGGATTTGGGAATGGTCAGGGCTGTTTTGCCGGCAGGGATGGTGGTGACGCGGAAAATGTCGTTGGTGACAGGTGTCACCGCCACTGTGGCTTTCCCTGTTTTGATAAGATACGTGTCGCCGTCGCGACTCACCGGCGCATCTGAGTTTATGGTCAGCGCCATAGACGAGGCGGCAAGGATTCCCCCTGCCGCCGCTATTGATACTATTCTTCCGTTCATGGTTTTAATTAATGTTTAATGTTTAATGTGTAATGTTTAATTTTGTCTCGAACATTTCACATTTCACATTTCAAATTAAACATTAAAATTCAAGGTCTTCGTTGATGATCACATGCCAGGGAAGTCCTGATTTTGCAAGTTTCTCAAGGAATGGATCCGGATCGAATTCCTCTACATTGTGCACACCCGGCATCACCCACTTTCCGGTGAGGAACATATATGCGCCTACCATTGCGGGAACTCCGGTGGTGTAGCTTACAGCCTGTGCGCCAGTTTCTTTGTACGCATCCTGGTGTGAGCAGTTGTTGTAGATATAATATGTGGAATCGTTGCCCTCTTTGTCAAGACCGCTGATGCGGCAGCCGATTGATGTCTCGCCGGTATAGTTCTCTCCAAGCGATCCGGGGTCGGGGAGCACGGCTTTGAGGAACTGGATGGGCACGATCTCCTGCCCATTATACATAACAGGGTCAATGCGAGCCATGCCTATATCTTGAATCACACGGAGGTGTGTGAGATATTCCTGCCCGAATGTCATCCAGAAACGAGCACGACGGATTGTCGGGAAATTCTGCACGAGACTTTCGAGCTCTTCGTGATAAAGCAGATATGATTCGCGCTCACCGATGTTGGGATAGTTGAGCGGCTTGTGGATTTCGAGGTTCTCGGTCTCCACCCATTTGCCGTCTTCCCAGTATTTCCCTTTCTGGGTGATCTCGCGGATATTGATTTCCGGATTGAAGTTGGTGGCGAATGCTTTGCCGTGGTTGCCGGCATTGCAGTCTACGATGTCGAGGTAACGCATCTCTGAGAAATGATGCTTGGCTGCGTATGCCACGAATACTGCCGAGACTCCGGGATCGAAACCGCAACCGAGAATGGCGGTCAGACCTGCCTCTTCAAAACGTTTGCGATATGCCCACTGCCATGAATATTCGAAATGTGCCTCATCCTTGGGTTCGTAGTTGGCGGTGTCGAGATAGTTGACTCCGCATTTCAGACAGGCCTCCATGATGGTAAGATCCTGATATGGTAGGGCAACATTGATACAGATGTCTGGATGATGACGGTTGAAAAGTTCTACCAACTCTTCAACAGAGTCTGCGTCAACGCGATCAGTTACAATGTTCTTGGCTCCGATTTCCGCAGCGATCTTGTCGCATTTCGATTTTGTGCGGGATGCCAATACGATTTCGTTAAATACTTCCGGATTCTGGGCGCATTTGTGGGCAACGACTGTGCCCACACCCCCTGCACCGATTATAAGGACTTTTCCCATTTTTTTCTAATTTACTTGATATGTTTGGTGCAAATATAATAAATAAATGATTAACTTCGCGTAAAATTTGGTATAATGAATATTAAAATTCAAAATATTGAGGATCTTCCACGCGCTGCAAAGGAATTTGTGGAAATAATGGGAGATCGGCGGCACTTCGCTTTTCATGCTCCTATGGGTGGAGGGAAAACTACTTTCATTTCTGCGCTTTGTGATGCGCTGGGATCAGTTGACGAGGCATCAAGCCCTACTTTCAGTATTGTGAATGAGTATGCCGTTGCGCCGGATGCTGTCGCATTTGCCGGTTCTGACCGTATCTATCACTTTGATTTCTACAGGGTAGAAACAGCAGAAGAACTGCTGGATATGGGACTCGACGATTACTGGGATTCGGGGGCGGTGTGCCTGATAGAATGGCCCGGTAACGCTCTGGATTTCCTTCCGGATGATATTGTGGACGTAAATATTGAGGTTCTTCCTGATAATTCACGAATGCTTAGCCTATGAATATAATCTGGATAGATGAATGCCCATCAACCAACAGCCATGTAGCTTCTCTCCCCCTTGATACGAATGGGGTTGTTGTGGCAACTCGTGCGCAGACAGCCGGAAGAGGGCAGAAAGGAAATTCTTGGGAATCGGAACCTGATAAAAACCTTACATTCTCCGTGATGTGGCAACCTCATGGATTTGCGGCTCGCGATCAGTTTGCGATCAGCGAGGCAGTTGCTCTTGCCGTGACTGATCTCTTGTCGGAATTGGGATTGGAAGTAACTGTGAAATGGCCTAATGATATTTATGTAGGCGACAAAAAGATCTGCGGGATCTTGATAGAGCATTCTGTTATGGGGATCGATCTTTCCCGCACTATTGCCGGCGTTGGCATAAACATAAATCAGCGCGAATTTGTCAGCGATGCTCCGAATCCGGTGTCTGTGATTCAGCTGATAGGTGCCGAGCTTTCTCTGGAACCGTTGCTGGAAAGATATGTTTCGATACTTGAAAGCCGCTTGGATGCAATATCCACTGCTGAAGGCAGGAGGGATATCCACGATGAATTTCAGAAATGCATGTGGCGTTTCGATGGCAAGCCTTATCCCTTCCGCGATCGGGATTCAGAGCAAACCTATCTGGGAATAATCCGGGGGGTTGAGCCATTGGGATTTCTTGAAGTTGAAAACACTGAGACAGGCGAAGTCAGGAAATATGCTTTCAAGGAGGTTGAATTTTTGCTATCCTGAGGATTTTGATTAAATTTGCATTTATGAGCGAAAAGGAAATAAAAGACAAAGGGGTGAAGAAGAGTAAAGTGCGTGTGATAATGAGTTATCTTGTGCGCTGGCTTCTGCCCCTGGCGTTGACTGTGATATTGGTCAGCTATATGTTCCGAAAAGTCAATTTCTCAGAAATGATGGATATTATCCGTCATGGCGTTGACTATTGGTGGATACTTTGTGCCATGGGCATCAGTGTGCTTTCTCATGTGTTCCGTGCTCTTCGATGGCGAATCCAGCTTCGCAGTCTCGGCATCAAAGCCCCTTTGATGGCACTCTGCTGTTCTATTTTCGGCTGTTATGCCCTCAATCTTGTCTTCCCCCGTTTGGGAGAGGTGTGGAGGTGCACCTATATTGCGGGTCGTGAAAAAGCACCGTTCACAACAGTGCTCGGTTCTATGGTCGCTGACCGCCTGTCAGACACAATCTGTGTCCTTTTGCTCACTATATTGGCATTCATTGTCGCAACCCCTGCCATCAACGCCTTCCTTACGAAATATCCCGTAGGTCAGGGACTTTTGGCAACCGCATCATCTCCGCGCTTCTGGATTGCGGTTGTGGGTGGATGCCTTGTTATATGGGCAATCTTTCGACTGGGAAGTAATTTCGGTCCTGTAAAGAAAATAGAGAATTGGGGAAAAGAGACCTGGAAAGGTTTTGCCGTCGTAACCCAGATGAAGGGGAAATGGGCATTCCTGTTATATTCGATTGCAATTTGGGGATGTTATTATATTCAACTGTATGTCGCATTCTTTGCTTTCCCATTTACGCGCGAATTGTGTTCTCAGCCCGGACTCGCATTCGGACTCACTCCTTGTCTCGTTGCGTTTGTGTTAAGTTCCATCGGTATGGCGATTCCCTCCAATGGTGGTCTTGGACCCTGGAACATTGCAGTGATGTTCGGTCTTGCCATATACGGCGTAAGCACCCCTGACGGCACAGCCTTCTCAATGCTTCAATGGTCGGGACAGACTGTAATGCTTATTCTCCTCGGCATTTTCACCATGGCTTACATCTCCCTCGACAAAGGAAAGCGCAAAAATAATGTGAAATGTGAAATGTGAAATGTTTAATTCCATCCGGCTAATATACCTCTTGAATTTATACATCAAGCATTGACCATCAAACATTTCACATTGCACATTAACCAAAGGCATAGCCCTTTAACCGAAGGAATTACACATTAAACATTCAACATTAAACATTAATCGAACGTGAATTTCAACGACGATAAAAATGATTTTTTTGACGGTCCCGATATTCCGGAGACACCGCCAACTCCTAAATTGCCTGACCTTAAACCGGAAGATCCGGATTATTGGGAGCAGGATGAATCGGAATTCGAGCATTTAATGCCTAAACGCCCAGACTGGCGGTTATGGCTATGGATTGCTATTGCAGGCGTTGTAATAGGGCTTTTTATTGCTGTATATCTGCGTTATTTTTCTCCATACGTATCAGAGGCAACTCAATATGGTTATGTGGAAGATATTGAGAAACGGGGCACTGTGTTCCAGACATACGAAGGGGTGATGCTTCCATATAAGGAGCTGATGGATACTACCCGTGTATATCGTGAGGATTTCAAATTTTCTGTCAAGGACCCTCAGGTTGCAACATTGCTGCGCAGGATGCAATATGCCAATCTTCCGGTTCGCGTGGAGTATAAGAGATATCATGCGCCGCTTCCTTGGCGCGGGGAAAGCAAGATTGTTGTAATAGCTGCTGATACGGCAGATCCTGCAAAAATCCTTCCGCCCGAATTCGCCCCCTCCCTCTGATTGTTTATAATCTTAAAATATGCTGAGAAAATTCAAAGATGCTGGGAAAATTCTTAATATCTCTTTTTATGTCCCTCCCATTCTTCGGTCATGCCGAGAATTGGGTCATGAAGGATTCTGTTTTATTCGTGTCGAATAGAGTCACGGAAATCAGGGCATATGAATTTACCGACAGGATGGATATTAAAGAGGTGCGCTTTGAATCTGGATCAAAATTAAAAACTATAGGGGAATATGCGTTCCTGGGGTGTGGCAATCTAAGAGCAATTAAATTACCTCAAAGTCTCGTTACATTAGGGGAGGGGTGTTTCAGGGAATGCGCGATTTCGGAATTGACAATTCCGGCAAATGTCAAGGCTATTCCCAAAGCCATGTGCGCATGGAATAATAATCTTGAAGCTGTAAAATTCCCCTCACGGCTAAGCGACATTGGCTCTCATGCATTTGCCTATTGTGGAGAATTGAATCATGTCAATATACCATCAGCTGTGACTCATATAGGCAGCAATGCTTTTTCCCGTTGTGTAAATCTTGAGGAGATTGTATTGCCGGCAGGAATGAAAGAGCTGGAGTCATATGCCTTCTCGGATTGCGAATCTCTGAGAAGCGCCGTGTTGCCTTCTAATGCCAATCTGCTTGGCGAATTGATTTTCAGCGGTTGCATTAACTTGCGCACCCTGACTGTTATGTCTCTTACGCCGCCTCCTTTCGATTGCAACAGCTTCATATTCGAAACCGATGAGACCGCTCTATATGATTCTTGCATTCTCCTGGTTCCGGCTTCATCTATAGAAAAATATAGAAGAGCTCCCGGATGGAAGCTCTTCAAGAATATCAATTGAATTAGCAATTAATCTTCCTTCATGTTGTGGAAGACATTCTGGACGTCTTCATCCTCTTCGAATTTGTCGAGGAGCTTTTCGAGCTGCTCGCGCTGTTCTGCTGTTACCTCCTTGTAATCGGTAGGTATGCGCTCGAATTCAGCGGAAACAATCTCCAACCCCTTGTCTTCAAAGAATTTCTGAAGATTTGAGAACTGGTCGAATGCTCCGTAAACGAGCCATTCTTCCTCTTCAGCTTCCAGCTCAGCTTCGAAATCCATCAGATCGAGTTCGAATTCATCAAGCGCGATATCTGCATTCGGTTTGATGTGGAATACGCTCTTGTGATCGAAAAGGAATGAGAGTGAACCCTGTGTGCCGAGAGAACCTCCGAATTTATTGAAATAACTGCGCACATTCGCAACCGTGCGCTGGTTGTTGTCGGTAGCTGTCTCAACTACGATTGCGATACCGTGGGGTCCGTATCCTTCATATACGATCTCCTTGTAATCGCCGGCATCCTTGTCGGTTGCTTTCTTGATGGCGCGTTCTACGGTATCTTTAGGCATATTGGCTGCCTTGGCGTTCTGCATCAATACGCGCAGACGCGGGTTCATATCGGGATCAGGACCGCCGGCTTTTGCTGCGATGGTTATTTCCTTGCCGATACGAGTGAATGTGCGGCTCATATTGCCCCAGCGTTTCAGTTTGCGGGCTTTACGATATTCAAATGCTCTTCCCATATTGTTATATGTAGTCTCTGTTTAGTTTATTATTATCTAAGTTCTGCTCCGAGAGCTTTCAGCGCATCAATGATGCGGCTCATGGAAGCATCGATCTGTTTGTCGTTAAGTGTTTTCTCGTTGTCTTGAAGCTTCATCGACACGGCATAAGACTTCTTTCCTGCAGGGAGGTTCTTGCCTTCATACACGTCGAAGAGACGCACATCGCGGAGGAGTTTGCGCTCAGCTTTGCGGATTGCAGCCTCTATGTCTGCGAACTTGACGCTCTTGTCAACGAGGAGGGCAAGGTCACGCTCCACAGCCTGAGTTTTGGGAAGCTCGGCATACGTCACGCGGTTCTTGGCTGTTAGCTTAAACAATGCCTCCCAGTCGATTGCCGCATACGCAACGCTTTGCTCGATGCCGAATTTCTTAAGGATAGTGGAGCGGACGAGTCCGACTTCGGCTATTCTTTTGCCTGAACGGCTGGCAACATCAAGCTTTGCGGAGAATATTTCGTCAGAGCTCTGTGTCGAAGAAATGGCAGCGGATGGAAGACCCAACCGGAAGAAAATATTGTTGACGATGCCCATGAGGTCATAAACAGTAGCTTCCTCTGCCTTTACATTCCATGAAGGCTGTTCCTTGCGCCCTGTGATCCAAAGTCCGAGCTCCATGCGCTCAGAATATTGGGCTAACGGTTTCTCGGCGTTGAATTCTTTTTCAGGCGAGAATTTATAGATATTGCCGAATTCATAGAATTTAAGATCCGGCATCTTGCGGTTCACATTGTGCGCAATAGATTCAAGACCGCCATATAGCAGTGTCTGGCGCATCACGCCGAGATCGTTGCTGAGCGGATTCATCAGTTTCACGCAGTTTGCCAAGGGTAATAACTCCGAATTTTCATAATAACTTACTGCAGTGAGAGAGTTGTTCATGATTTCGGAAAAGCCGATGGCTGTGAGTTGCTCGCTGATGATTTGCTGCATGTCGTAGCTTTCATCGGTAGCACCCCGCTGAGAAAGCGAAACGTGCATTTCATCGCCAATCTCCACATTATTATAGCCATACACGCGCAGAATCTCTTCCACAACATCGCAAGGACGATAAACATCAACGCGATATGTCGGGACTTTCAGATGAAGCACATCGGCATCCTCTGTTTCGGTCACATCGAATTCAAGAGCCTTGAGGATGCACTTAACTAACTCCGCGGGGAGTTTTTTACCTATTAGATTATTGCAGTATGTAAGAGAGAAGTCAAGCTCTTTCTTTTCAACAGGCGCGGGGAGCACATCAACCACCCCTCCGCAGATTTCGCCTCCTGCAAGTTCCTTGATAAGACAGGTTGCAAGACGGGCAGCGTAAACGGTGATCGATGGGTCTGCACCGCGCTCATAGCGGAAAGACGCATCGGTGGAGAGTCCGTGACGGCGCGCTGTGCGACGCACACGGGTTGGATTGAAATAAGCGCTCTCTATAAATACATTCTTTGTGTTTTCAGTCACACCGGAATCAAGACCACCGAACACACCTGCGATGCACATCGGTTTCTCTGCGTCACAGATCATCAGGTCTGCCTCGTTAAGTTCACGCTCCATGCCGTCGAGAGTGGTGAATTTAGTGCCGGCAGGGCATGTGCGAATCACAATCTCCTCACCCTTAACATGATCAAGATCGAAGCAGTGTAACGGTTGACCAATACCGAGCAACACAAAGTTCGTGATGTCTACGATATTATTGATCGGTCTCTGGCCGGCGGCTGTCAGAAGGTTCTTAAGCCATTCGGGAGATTCCTTGACTTCCACGCCACGGATGGTGACTCCTGAATAGCGCGGACATCCCTGCTCGTCTTCAACCTTTACGATGACTGCGCCATCGGGGCGATCGGTAGAAAATTCAGAAGTATCAGGTGTTGAGATCTCCGGATACTCACCCTGTTTCTCGCCTTGTGCCATCAGGCACCATTCTTTTGCCTTGAGGTCGCGAGCCACACCGTAATGGCTGGCAGCGTCAACGCGGTTGGGGGTGAGCTCCACCTCGAGGCGGTAGTCGCTCTCCACGTTGAAATATTCCGAAGCCGGAGTGCCGGGCTTCACATCATCGGGAAGCACCATTATTCCGGCATGGTCTGTTCCCAGTCCAAGCTCATCTTCGGCGCATATCATGCCGAAAGACTCCTTGCCACGGATTTTTGATTTCTTTATCTGGAATTCTTTGTCGCCGTCATAGAGGGTTGTGCCCACAGTGGCAACAACAACTGTCTGACCAGCCGCAACATTGGGCGCGCCGCATACAATCTGTGTCGGCTCTCCGTTGCCGAGGTCAACTGTCGTTACATGAAGATGGTCCGAATCCGGGTGATCTTCGCAGGTAAGCACCTTGCCGATCACAACTCCGCGAAGTCCGCCACGTATGCTCTCAACTTCCTCTATCGTGTCACATTCAAGACCAAGAGAAGTGAGGGTGGCTGCAAGCTCACGCGGGCTCAAATCGAAATCGATATAGCGTTTGAGCCATTTATATGATATATCCATAAAATAATTTTTCTGATCAGATTATTTCGATTTGCAAAATTAATAAAAATCCTGTCTTTTAGCAAAAAAATTAGAAGGAGACCATCAAATGTGGTCTCCTTCTAACCCAAATAACCTTTTTTTACCCTATGGATTTATTTAACAAGCACTTTCAATGTTTTTTTACCTGATTTCAAAATATATGTTCCGGGATTTAGCCCAAGGGTGGCAAGTGAATCGGATGAACATGATTTTACAATAACCTTTCCTGTGATGTCATAAACTGTTGTCTGCCCAACTTCATTATCAGGTATGGCGTTTACAACGGATGAAATAGCCTTTTGGTCGAAGAGCCATTTTGCAATATCCGGTTCTGTTGCAGCCAGAAAATCAGCAGTTTTATTATCTTTAGCTTCGAAAGAACGTATTGAAGTCTTGACATTACCGTTACCGGTGTCGCCGGTTTCGGCAATTATGGCTGCAGAGAATTTTTCCGGATACTTGCCGAGAAGTTTCCATGCTCCGGATGATGCCGAAGCGCTTGCCACAAGATATGTGCGTTCGATGTCGCTGTTGTTTTCGGTGGTAATCTTGTCAAGAAGCTCTACAGCTGCTTCCATATTCTTCTCATCGCTCCATGCCTCATTTACCGCTTCTAAGGTTGTAGCTTCGGCTGTCGGGAATGTTGGAGCAACAACTTGAGTATCTGTATAGCTCCATACCGGATATAGAAGTGCGCAACCTTCATCTGAAAGGAAGGTTTGTGAGGCTGCAACTTCATCAAGGGAAAGAACGATGGGAAGCCCTTGCATTTTTGAAGAGCTGCCTAAACGATAAGTAAGATTGGTTCCATTGGTCGCTGAATAATCAGCCGAATTCGTGAAACTATAGAACGGAATCTTATAGGTGCTATGGATTGTATTGAATAAATTTACAGGTGTGTTTACGAGCATAGGAAGTTCATCTGTGCCGGCAGCTATAAGATCCAGTTCTGTATGGGTAGCATCTCCCTTATCGGCAGCTTTGAAAATTCCCCACTTTGTGAAATTGCCTCCCCTTACTGTGACGCTAACGTCTCCGTCTGTCCAGTAATTGCCATTAGCTCCTACAACTATGCTTCCGAGAAAATTTCCTCCATTAATATTCAGATCAACATCTCCGCTTAATAATTCTTTGGATGTTGAGCCACAACACAGATCATGAATGTCTCCCCCGTTGATTGTGATTTTGGACTGAGGTACATAATTCAGATTCAGATTATTATGAACATTGGGAATTGAACCACGGTTGAATGCGGCAATGTATAGTTTACCACTGTTGACGGTTATATTTGATCCATAATTGGAAGGATTCCTCAGTTCGTCAGTATCGGTTTTTGAACTATAGTGACAACCTCCTATAAGCGAAAATGCATTGGCGAAGCTTGTCCAGTTAAAATTTCCTTCCATCTTGCATCCTTCATCTATTGTTACCGGATATGAGTCCGCAACAACGTAAAAATATGAACTCTTTGCCGCTGTCAGATTGAAAGTTATATTTTTAAATACAGTCGGACCAACGAGTTTGTAAATCCTGCCTGCTTTTAACTCCCAGTATCCATCTGCTTGTTCGCGATAGTCAACCCCTCCGTAAACTTGGGTAATTGTTACGGGAAAGTCATGCTTATATCTAAGTATGTCAGTTTTGAAATCTGATGGCTGCTCGTAATTTCCACATATTACCATTGTTCCTTCAGTAGGATTACTGTAACTGTTAAGCACGGTGAATGCTTTTTCCATAGTCTTTACCGGCGTTTGGGCTGTAAGCCCGTCATTATTGTCATCACCTGCGGTTGTGATAAAAACCACATTGTCGGCTAATGCTGACATTGTCAGCATTGTCATGATTGAAGAGATAAAAATCTTTCTCATGTGTATTGTATTTAAATTTAACGTATTGTCAATTAGTGTGTTAATTATTGGATGTTAACCATTAATTATTAATTACAAAAGAATCTGTATTCAGTTACAGAATGATATTTCTGCCCCGGTTTGAGGCATGTCGTGGGGAATTGTGGGTTGTTGGGAGAATCGGCGAAGTGGAGGGTTTCAAGCACCATTCCGCCGAACTTAGGAATGGGTCCATACTTCCCTCTCACTTTGCCGTTGAATCCCCTGCCGGTGTAAGTGAGCAATCCCGGCTCGGTGGTCCAGATTTCTACGCCCCGTCCGCTCACCGTATCAGTGAGTGATCCAGCCTGGCGAAGATCCCCGTTCCAGTCTTTTATTTTCCAACATGCCGACATTCCGTGCATTGTCTGAAGATGTTCGTCGGTCATATCTATACGATAATCTATGCGATGAGGCGTACGGAAATCAAATGGGGTATTTGTCACATCTCGCACGCTTGACGGGCAATAACGTGAATTGTTATAAATGCAGCTGTCTGCATTCACCTGTAATACATGTTCCATCACGTAGCCCGCACTTTTCCCTTTCATGTTGAAATATGAATGGTTTGATAGGTTGACTATTGTCGGAGAATCCGTTACAGCCTCATATTCAATGCGACAGACGTTATCCTCCGTAAGCCAGTACGTAACGCTGCATTTAAGATTTCCTGGATACCCCTCTTCTCCATCTCGGCTAAGATACTTCAGGCATACACCGACATCATCATTATGCCGGCAAGTCTCTCCTTCCCATAGTTTACGGTCGAAGCCTTCTGCTCCTCCGTGGAGGTGTACCGGTCTGTTGTCCAGTGTCTCGTTTGCTGTCAAAGGCATTTTGAAAGTGGTGTCTGACAGGTCAATGCGGTTGGCATAACGCCCTAATATGCAACCGATGAATCTGTCTCCTCCATTCTCGAAATCTTCCAGAGTGCCGCAGCCAACTATTACATCATCCAGTTTCCCACCTGAATCCGGCATGCGTATGCTCACAATCCGCGCTCCATAATCGCATATCTCCATGCTTGCACCGTTGGCGTTAGTGAGACGATAGAGTGTTGCGTCTCTTCCATCCGATAGCTTGCCATATGGCATGCGATTGATTTCCGGTCCTGCACATGAACATGCTATCGCTATGATAGGCGAGAAGAGCAAATATTTATGTTTCATGACTTTGGATATGAGGATATATCGAAAATTTCGAATTTAATTTCATCCGGCTCAAGTTCTACGTCTCCTGCTGATGCTTTTCTGGAAGAAGCATTATAGAGAACTCGCATCACTTTTGTCTTATCGGCATTAAGGTATTCGCCTCGTTTGATGTAAGAGGGGAGTATGCTATTGTCTATTACTGTATATTTGCCATCGAAGTAAAAGTCTTTGTATTTATTGAGATTATCGGTATAATGCTTTATTGCAGCCGCATATTTTTTATCTTTTCCTATGTCGGCACGACATACCCAGAGTTGAGCGTCAAGGCGTACTCCTTGCGTGAGGGCGTATTTGAGCTGTTTGTCGAAATCTCCAAGAGAACTATAGATATTACGTTCTGTAGTTATTACTTGCGGGAATGTATAACGGAACATCGCAGGGAACGCATTGCTGTTGATTTTAAAATCAACATTTACGAGACCATGAACGAATTGTGTATATGCCGCAGCGATATCTGTTACTACCTCTGTTCCCAACACTTTATTGTTTTTATTGCAGTAGTCGAGCGCGTCCTGAAAGAATTTGCGATGTGACACCCATTCTTCATCAACGCGGTTGCCATGTTCATGGCGGTCGTTGAAACATGGCTGATAGGGGCAGCCTCCATAACAATCGGCAAATACACAATCCGCACCCATGTCTCCCATCATTTTCAATTGGCTGAGAACCTGATTCCGCCATAATTCAGTGCCTGCGCATACAATGGGGAACTGGACCTGACCATAGGTCTCACGGAATTCACCGCGCCCGTAATACACAAAGCTTGGACGAACCTCATTGCCATTTATATCTATTATTTTCACTTCATCCCCGTGTTCTTTGTAGAAATCGCTTTGGGGATCAAGGAAATGGCAATTGCACTCAAGAATGACTCGTCCACCCATTTTCTGCACTTTGCGGATATTCTCTGCGAGATCTTTGAATGCACCCGGATAAGGTTCTTCATATTGGGGATATCCTCTGTCCATGCCATCTTTCCACCATGCGAAAAGGAAAAGAGTGTTGATTCCGTGTTTTGCGCCCTCTTCGTAGATTCGGGGTAGATCCGCAGGCTTATAATAATCTTCCCCATACTGTGAGCGCATGATTATGCGTTGCCATCCGGTAAGATTCTTTACCCATTCTGCCTTTGGCTGCACCTTGAAGAAAGATTTGTCAGCCCATGCACGGTAGCGATCAGCTCCGGCACGCCAGTCTCCGTCAAGAAGACCTATAACGGTTGATGGTTCCGTAATCTTTTCACCCGGTTTCGCCATGGGGAAATGGTCAATTCCGAGCATGAGATTGTCGCCTTGAATGCGGTGACGCATTGTGAGAAAACAATGACGCATTTTCGGATCTGTTCGTGCCACATAAAGGAATTTGTTCCCACTTTGGATTCCATACCATCCCATGGTGGCGCGAGGATAATGGTAATGAAGGATAGTCTCTTTCTCATCGTGTTGATAAAAAGCCGGTCCTTTATCTTCCATTGCTTTCCATGGATTCTGAATACGTCTGCCGAGACCATCAGGCACATAGAGCGCATCATCCTCTTTCGCTCCGGCTATGGAGGTGAAATCGGCAAGCGGACAGAAACACTCGTTAACCCGCACGTCATGGGTCCTGTTGTTTATTTCAGGAGTGAATTCCAACAGATTATCGGTATTCCTTACTGTCACTGAAAAAGTTATGGGATACGTGTCGCCATATTCCGACACTATGCTGTCATATCGAATTTCAAGCTCCTTCCCATTGCGGCTAACTTTCCCTTTTTGCATCGATGAATACACGGGAATCTCAGTGCGTTGTCCGTCGTCAAGGATAAGCCTCCAGAAATCGGCATCACGCGAAGCAGATTTTTCCTCTCCTGTGATCACGAATGCAGCCTTGCTGCCTTTGTCATTTACTTCGAATGTCAAGTTGGGCGTAGATATGGAATATTCAGCTCCAAATGCCGCAGTTGTCATTGCCGACATTACGGACATCCAAGTTGTTATTATTGCTATATTTCTTGTTTTCATTATCTTCTCACTTTTTATCTTTAACCTTTAACCTGTTACCTCTTTAGTATCCCGGATTCTGATCTTTGGATGCATCAAGATTCGGATTATAGTTGAACTCATCATCAGGGATAGGCCACCAATAGGCGGCATCCTTCACTTCATCGAGTGATTTTACGCGTCCGGCGTTTAATGCATATTCTGCTAATTTCCCCTGACGTTTGAGGTCGCAATACCGTTTCCCTTCGAAGCATTGCTCATATCCCTTCTCTTTTAGCAAAAGGTCGATAAAGGCTTCCTGCGTTGGAAATTGCTCAAGTTTATAATCAGTGCTTATCGGAGTGTCCTGCGGATGACCGTAAGCGCGTCTCCGTATCTTATTCACCATCTCCACAGCTTCTGCATTCGGTTTGCCGTCGCGTCGGCATACCGCCTCTGCGTAATATAGGAGGGCGTCGGCATATCGATATACGGGCCAGTCGGTTGCCATATGGGAGAGGTCTGTTTCCGGATCTCTGTATTTGATGCAGATCAGTCCTGTCGTTGTCAAAGCCTTAAGTGTGCCATTGGTGGAATGATAGAGAGTGTGTTGATAACGGAAATCGGTCTTATCCCATGAGGCGATGAAATTATTGTTCTTGGAATCGGTGTATATTCCTAAGGCACCGGTAGCAGACACCGGATTGGGATTGCAGAGGAACATCCATTCAAAAGAATTGCCGACATCGCGGTTATACTTGATATAGAAAATCTCCTCTGTTGTGGTCACGGCTTTGTAGCCATATAGCTTGTCAAAGTCATCGGGAGTGGAAACTTCTACCAGGGAATATCTTCCAGATTTGATTATTTCGCCTGAGGCTGCGGCTGCAAGTGAATAATCTTTCAGATAAAGAGCAGCTTCCGTTTTCAGCATTAGTGCAGAATATTTTGATGGTCGTCCCGCTTCTCTTGATTTCTCTGGTAAAACAGATGCTGCGTATTCCGCTTCCGAAAGGACAAATTTCCATATGTCCTCTTCCGGTGTGCGCGGTTTATAGAAATCAGCCATGTTGTGTTCGTCGAAGAAGGGGACTGCGCCATAATAACGTGCGAGATAGGAATAAGAGAATGCTCTAAGATAGCGGATCTCGCCTTCGTATAATTCATGTTCGGCAGGAGTGAGGTCAGCTTCTCCCATATTTGTGAGCAAACCATTAGAGAAGCGTATCGCACGATACAGGACAGCCCACGCGTCGCGGGAGAAACTTCGTGCGCCGGAGGTAAGTCCCGTGGAATAAGATGTGGCGAAATTCCCTCTGCCATAGCAGTAATCTGAAAGGGATTCACTCAATACGCTCAGGTATCTGCCGAATCCTTCTCCTCGCTGTAACTGGTAGTAGATGGAGTTGATCTGTGATTCCACAGCCTCCGGACTGTCGAGGAAACTTTCTTCCAACACCTCCTTGGGCTTTTCCTTGAGGAATTCAGCATCTTCACATGATGTGAACACCGGAAGTATTGTGGCAATTGCCAGTATATATGTTATGTATCTTTTCATTGCATTTGATAATTAGAAGGTTAACTTTAATCCTATCATGTAGCTTCGAGCTGAGGGATATCCTGCGGCATCTACGCCTTGTGTCAGAGAAGTTGAACCGCCGCGAGAGTTCACATCCGGATCCCAGAACGGATATTTGGTGATAGTGAAAAGATTCTGGGCACTCAATGATACCCTTGCATATTTCACTACTTTCTTCTTGCCGCAAGGAATTTCATAACCCAATTCAAGATTCTTGAGCCGTAGATAAGAACCGTCGTATACATATCTGTCGGAGAGACGCAGGTTTATATTCTGCAGCATGTTGGGATATTTGGCATCCGGGCGTTCTTCAGTCCAATAGTTGTCAAGGACTTCTCGAAGTGCATTTGCATTGTAGTTATATCTGTATGCGTAAGTCGCCATAGATATTCCGTATATGTCATTTCCGAAAGATCCCTGAAAGAATGCACTCAGAGAGAATCCCTTCCACTGAAGTCTCGTATTGAATCCGAGGATGAAGTCGGGATTCGGGTCTCCGATTATCTGTCGATCGGCAGCCGTTATCTTGCCATCATTGTCAAGATCCTTATATACGATCATTCCCTTGTCGTCATATCCATCCTCAACATATCCATAGAAAACATACATCGGTTCCCCTTCCCTGATGAGGTTGAGTTGTCCGCTTACAAGTCCGTTGGGCGCACTGATTGAAGAGCCGTAAATGTCTTTATGCGCGGATAGAGATGTCACTTTGCTTCTGTTCAGTGAGATATTGGCACCGATATCCCATTTGAACTCCGTGTCAATTGCGCGACCGTCAACCTGCAATTCAAACCCTTTGTTGGTAAGAGATCCGATGTTGCGCAAAGCTGTAGTGTATCCTGAAGAGCGAGGGAGTTCCACAGTGTTGAGCAGGTCAGTGGTCTTCTTGTAATAGAAATCGGCGGTGAGACGAAGCCGGCTGTTGAAAAGGGCAACGTCAAGACCGATATCGGTCTGTGCTGTCTTTTCCCATCGCAGATCTCTGGTGAAAGTATATGCAGGAATGTACGCTACGGTGGTCTTGTCTCCGAAAACCACATTCTCGGTGGTCAGAAGACTCATTGTTGAGTATGGTTCGATGGAGGTACTTCCCGTCAAGCCGTATCCGGCACGGATTTTCAGTTCGTTGATCCATTGCACATCTTCAAAGAATTTTTCCTGACTTATGCGCCATGCCACAGCAGCTGAGGGAAAATATCCCCATTTGTTACCCTCGTTGAATCTTGAAGATCCGTCTGCACGGAAATTGACGGTAAGAAGATACCTGCTGTCAAAGTTGTAGTTGACACGACCGAGGAAAGACAACATTCTCCAGTCGAGGAATGAGCTTGTGGGCATTCCCTTTATGTTGGCGGCATCAAGATCATATGTTTCCTGCACGTCGCTGACAAAACCTGTTGCTGTGCCAGTGTTCGTAGATTTTGTGGTCATTGATTCATATGTCACGCCTCCCATCACGTTCAGTGAATGTTTGCCGAATTGCCTGTCATAGGTTATGATATTGTTGTTAGTGAATTGGGTAGTGTTACCGAAAGCGATAGATGCAGAACCCTCATAATTCTCTTTGTAGGTGAGAGGTATGTAATGGTCGTTGCGGTTGTCTTTATTAAGATAACTTGCAGAAATATCAATTGATAATCCGGAAATCGGTTTCACCGATATGCTTCCGTTGAGGAGCACGCGGTTTGACATCCATTTGTTTTTAACCTCCTCGATAATTGCCAATGGGTTTGTTGGCTGTATTGGCTGGTCTACGAAATCATTCCAGTATCCGTTTTCTTTGCGTGCGGGAGCTAAAGGTGAAGCTGAGAGTGCGCTATATACCACAGAGGAGGCGTCAAGTTGGTCACGGCGAGTATGGCTGTATATAATGCTTGCCTGTGCTGATAGTATTTTTGAAAACTTATAACGAACGTCGGTGGTCACATTAAGACGCTTGAAACCTGAATTTTTGATGACACCGTTCTGATCGAAGAAGCTGACTCCAAGTGCCCCTTGGAATTTGTTTGTTCCTCCGTTGATATTTATGGAATGTTCGGTGATCAGATTTTTGCGGAAAATGGCGTTTTGCCAGTTTGTCATATAGACCGGACCATCAGGCTTTCCATAAAGCTTGGGTTGTCCGTTTATCTCCGCTTTGGCGTTAAGATAGTCCATATACTCATATCCATCCATCATGTCCATCTTTTTCACCGGTTCTTCGAATCCAACTGTTCCTCTATATTCTACTTTCAAAGCTCCTTCACGAGCTCCCTTTGTTGTTACGATCACAACTCCGTTAGCACCGCGTGAACCATAAATGGCTGTTGCAGATGCATCCTTAAGGATTTCTACCGACTCTATGTCAGCAGTATTCACCATTTCGATATCGCCTGGATAGCCATTGATGATCCATAGTGGCTCATTACTTCCCCTCACCGAGTTTGCGCCCCTTATACGCACTTGCATTGCCGCTCCGGGTTGTCCGGAATTTTGGGTAACTTGTACGCCCGGCACTCTTCCTTGCAGCGCGGCAGCCGTGGAAACAGTGGAAAGCTCCTGCAGTGTCTCACCTTTGACTTGCGACACAGATCCGGAGAGATCCCGTTTGCGCATTGTGCCGTAACCAACAACAACTAATTCGTCGACGGTGACGGAAGTTGGTTCGAGTTTCACGGTTATGTTTTTTCTTCCGTCAACAGGTGATGACGATTCTTTGTAGCCCAAAAATGAAACATGGATAGTGCTTTTGACCGGGATATTATTGAAGGTGCATTTGCCCTCGATGTCGGTTATAGCATCCATTGTGCGTTGTCCGGTGATTTTTACATGTGCTCCAGGCAGAGGCTCATCATTTTCATCAAGGACAAGCACCGAACATGTTGAGCCGGATGTTTTCTGAGCTGAAATCATGGCTGGATATGAAGCCATAAGCATTGCCATGCATATCAGGCATCGGAAGAAGCGTGACATAAAAGTTATATTCGTTTTCATGATTTCCTAATGTTTATAATTATTCCAGCGTTCCGCACCATTCGAGAAAAGCCTTTTTAGAGCATTTGGCAACACCAATCTCGGAATGTCCTCCTTTAAAGTATTTTTTATCACGGTTGGGGATAGTGTCGCCTTGAGCCCGGTCGTCTGTCCCGCGACCCCAACCTTCATAGTACATGTAGAGGTCATCGCCATATTCAAATACTTCAGGTGCCCAAATTGCGCCTTCGTCCCATGAATGTCGTTTGCCACGTGTGAAAAGAGGAATGTCGTTTTTCACTTTCTTCCATTTCTTGAGATCGGAGGAGTAGGCAACATGTATTCTATCCGGGAAATCGTCATGACATGGCGAGCATTGATAGAACATAAACCAATGATCTCCTATGCGTGTTACTTTCTGACCGTTGATGGAGTATCGGTCGAAATTTAATGCCACATTGTCCTTGCCGTATACCTCACCCAATGGGATGATGTTCTGAGTCTCTACGGCATCACCGGATTCCGGATCGGTAGTCTCATACATGCGGCGTGACACAAACAGATAATATTTGCCATCGTGATATACGGCATCTGCAACTCCTGCGTTCTCTTTAAAGACTTTTGCTACAGATTGGAATTTTACACCGTCTTCCGATTTCGCAACAAGGATGGAGGGGACTTTCTTACCTGTTTTCGGGTCTGTTGTCATTGACAGACCTTTATAGAACATATAGAGGGTGTTGCCCCCTGGTTTCTTGACTGCTGCAGGGTCAATAGCTGTGAATTCATCCTGGTTTTTGTGGAAATTTCGCTTGATCACGGGTTGACCTCCATTCACTTCTGTCCAGGAACCTATCGGGTTGAATTTATCCTTAGGTTGTGTATAAGCACCTATCTGTCCGTATGTCCCGTCGGCTCCGCGCATATACAGCCACCAGTTCTTTCCATCGGATTCTTCCGGCGTCAGAATCTGCGGATTCGCGGTTGAGTTGCACATCCATTCGTAGTCAGCGTTGCCGGAACGGTTGGGCTTGGGTGCCTGATGGTTGGTGACGCGTTTGAAAAGGCTGATGGAAGAAAGATCGCTATTTGGTACTGAAATATTGTCTACGTACCATACCTCTCCCATGGTTTTGTTATCTTTCCCTTGGTTGATCACTATTGTGATTGTGTTGTAGAGATTTGATTGTGGTTTCTGAGCCGACCAATCGAATTCAAACTTTTCCCATTCTCCTGATTTCTGTGTCTCACGTTCGAATCTGTCGGGGGATAGTGCGTATTGTTTTTCTCCGAATGAAGAGGAGAGTTTGCAGACTATTTTAGCGCCTTTCTTCTGTCCGTATAATTCAAAGGTTATCTTGGCATCGTTGAGTGTGAAATCCAAAGGATGATCCAGAATAATCTGCACGCAGTCGCTGGTGCCGCATTTGTTCATTGTTACTTTGCCGCATTTTCCCTCTCTGACAGGATCGTCAGCAACTTCAAGCTGGCAGTTCACTGATTTTACGGTCACGTCCGTGTCATCGAAATTGCAGGCGTAAATGAAACTTTTATTACGTTCGATTGTGCCCGTAGGTTCTTCGATTTCAGGCTCCAGATTCATTCCCGGAGTCATGACGGTTCCCATAGTTTCATAGTCGGTGGTGCATCCCGAAAGACAAGCTGCGGGGATGGCAAGGGCTATAAAGCCGGTTAAAAGATAAGTTCTCATGGGTATTGTATTTTAATTAATTTTTCCAAGATAATAGTTTGCCCAAAGGTGGTCCTTGCGCTCTGAAAGTGCAGCCCGGAAACATTCTGCTGCCTTCGCATCGTTCCCAAGAGCCTTGTGCCCGATGCCTTGCATATA
This sequence comes from uncultured Porphyromonadaceae bacterium, assembly GCA_902495075.1. GTDB lineage: Bacteria > Bacteroidota > Bacteroidia > Bacteroidales > Muribaculaceae > Lepagella. Next base: position 41,776 of record CABUVO010000014.1, on the reverse strand, counting down.
CAGTGCGCGTGAGTTAACGTCCTGAGGACGCTCTCCGTAACCAAAACTTTCAAAGAAACGTTGGGTATTTTCGGTTACATTATTCTCGCCGGTCTTCACAATTGAAGCAAGCATTTCAGTCACTTTAGCATTGGGATTGAGGTGCTTCATTGCCAAAGATTTCTCATAATTGTAGATACAATCAGGTTCTTTCACTTCCACTTGTGAGGCTTTCTTAAAATATTCTTTTGCCTTCTTTTTGTCTCCCGCCCTTTCATAAGCCAATGCTATGTTGTAATAGACCTGCGCATCGCGGGCATAATATTCAAGATGGGCATAACCGTGATTTGCCGGATATTCATTTGCCATAAGCATATATTCGAGCGCTTTCTTGTTGTCTCCCTGGTTCCATGCCTTGAATCCGGAGAGAAGACAAGCATCAACATATATGTCATGAAGATCTTCGATATGTTCCCTGCGGCTGTAGAAACGGCTTGTCAGAGGTTGTAGAGCTTCTTGATATTCCCCGTGCAGAATCCTTTGCTTGATTGCTTTTGTCTCTGAGTCATATCTCTTTTCATAGAGATCGCGGCGGTTGGCAAACAGCTCGTACCGTTGCTGCAACGGAGCATTGGTTTCTTCCATGATTTCATCGCATTCCGCAAGAAAAATCGCATTTCCCTCCTTGTCTGTGTCAATTGCCTTCTGATAGCATGCAATCGCTTTGGAATCGTCCCCTTTATGGAAGTGATATCCCCATCCGAGATTGCGCCAGGTCATGGCGAGTTCTGGATTTATGTCAACGGCTTTTTGCCAGCATTCCATTGCTCGTTCCGGCTGTTTGTTAAAGAGGAGATTCCCAAGATAATTCCATGTGACGCTGCTTTGAGGTATATACTCCAATGCCTTGTTGTAAACGTTTATTGTCTCAAGCCGGAAGGGATAAACATAATCTGTCAAATTGCTTTCAGCTTTTTTGAATAACATAAGCGCTGTTTCCTTATCTCCCGCCATGTCGGCAATGTATCCTTGATAATATTCCACTGTAGGCCATGCTTTGATTTCCTCGCTTTTTGCAAGGATGGCAGAAGCTTCAGGCATAAATCCATTATTCATATAATAGAGCGCGAGTTCGAGATATGACTCCGATTCATCGCGGAGAAGCTTTTTGAAATCTTCGGCAGAAGCTGCGTTGATTTCTACGAGTTCATTCATGGCGTAGTAATTCAGCGGGTCGAAGTCAAGGGTTTTCAGTGCGGTCTCTTTTGCTTTGCAGGTATCTCCGGAATGTCGCAGAAGGGTGGTAAGAAGATTTCTTGCTTCTATATTGCGTCCGTTATATTCCACAGCTGTCATAGCTTCCTGCATGGCTTGTTCCGGATTATTCAGTATTGAGGATATCTGGGCAAGCTGATAATATGCCGCTGAGGCATATTCATAATCCCATGCTGCGCGGTAAAGGGTATCGATGGCGGCATCAAATCTTTTTTTAGCTTTGAGAATCAAACCAAGGTTATACATTGCTTCTCCGTCGCTTACACGAGTATGATTTGCAGTCTGGCGCTTAAGTGCGGTTCTGAGATACTTTTTAGCCTTATCGTAATCTCCCTGCTTGCGGTAATATATGCCAAGTTGGGTGTTGGCTCTCACATCTCCGGGGTCGCGTCTTATGACCTCTTCAAAATAATCGTTTGGATTCACATGTGCATTATGAAACTGTAGATTGCGCATGCCAAGATAATACAACTCCTCTGTGTTCTCAACGCTCTTTGGATCCGGATTCAAAGGTGTGACAGGATCCGGCATCGGTTTTGTGCGGTCAAGTTTGTAGGGATGATAACTGATGAGTTCGTTTCCATTGTTATCATAGAGGTATAGTGTGACCTTCTCCGGTTCGGCAATATCGCGAGCATCAACCTTGGCTGTTGTTTTGAATGGTTTGTCGGGAGCGATATCTGCAGTTGTTGTGTAAATGGACTTGCAGCCGTTCTTTATTTCAATGCGGGCATTTTTGTGTTGTCGGGTGACATTAGCAGCTATACCTAATTTTTCACCGGGCTTGAATTCAAGATTCACAGTAGCTTCACGATTACCTCTGTTCACATGCTCAAGATCACGTATGCCGTACCAATAAGCTGTGAATTCTTTCGTTTCATAAGGATTGATCCAGCAATAATCGGGCTGATTGTCGGAGTAGGCTGCTGTCATTAGTTCAACATATGCTCCATCGCTGTCGGTGAGGGTCTCACAATCCCAGGCATGTCCATAATTCATATGACCCCATGTCCAGAATTTTCCACCCTTGTTGATATGCCGGTTGCCAACGAGCATTGTTCCTGCTTTCTTGCCATAGTCATAACCTCCGATGAAATCATCCTTAAGGTCATATACGAATACCGAGCCCCCCATAAGCGCGGGAAGGTTGCGCCAGTAGCTCACATCTTTACCTATGTAATCCGGATTCCCGCAATATGGGGCATCAGCCACCGGCCAGCGAAGGAAACTGTTCTTATGATGGAATGTACCGAAATCGGTATTTTCAGGGAATACGATCTGATAATTCTCATTAGCATGTGTCGCAACGTTATTCCAGTGCAACATCGAGTTGCGGTCTGGGGAATCGTTGAAGAAGCGTCCTGTGATCTCTATATATGATCTGTCGGGATATAGAGTCATGCCGATTGCCCAGCTCATGCGGTGTCTGCGCTCAATTTCTCCAACCCATATTGTCTTCGAACCGTCCCGGTTCTCAACCATGCGGCAATCTATGGGATATTGGCTTGTTGCGCGGTGATGATGGAATACGTTCCATTCCACTCCGCCTGAGATCCATGCCCCGAGCATTCCCACATTGGCAGGTTTGATCACATGTTGGCGGTAGAAAATTTCATAACCATTGGTTTTGTCGGTGGCATAGAAGAGACGTCCCCCAATGTCGGGAAGCACGCATAGTTTGACATAGTCGTTTTCGAGAAACACAGCCCTGAATGTGCTGTCAGTTTTCTCATTTGTAGGGTTATCATTCATTGCGTATGGATATACGCTCCTTTTCGCACGCTGATAAGCGAAATCCCGATCGAAGAGAGGTGCCTTTTCGGGTGGATTGACTCTATAGGCGGGGAGGGATATTGTCCCTTCCCACATTTTTACTTCTCCATTACCCGCCGATATCTTAAGTATCGGGAGCAGTACGGCAATCATCAGAAATGATATTCTTTTCATGTTATAGGTTTTATGTGGATTCATAGAGCCGTTCGGTAACTCTGCGGCAAAGGTAATGCGTGAAAAAACGAAAAAAAAGGGTATTGAAACGATTGAGAAAATAGTAATATCTTTTGGGAAAATCGTGTCATTTGTGGACTTTTTCCCTTTAATCTGTCACCTTTTACCTTTTACAAGCTCTGTATTCCAGCGGCAGCATTCCGTAGCGTTCTTTGAAACATTTGGAGAAATAGGATGGCGAAGGTATGCCCACAGCTCGGCATATTTCATTGACACGCATATTGCCATCAGAAAGCATCTTTGCCGCTACAGCAAGTCGTTTCGATTTTATATATTCATTAGGCGTAGTGTCGAATAATGCTTTGATTCTACGATTGAGTGTGGAATGACTGAGATATAATATTCCTTCAAGCTTTACTGAAGAAAAGGTTGAATCTTCAAGATTGTCTGCAATTGCCTTGTCAAGTCGAATGATGAAATCCTTGTCAATATCAGGAATCTGGAAATCTTCCACAATGCCTGCATGAACTTCTGATACATTCGTTTCATCATGTTTGGTTTCATCTGAAGCAATGGGTTGATCTTGTGTAATAACAGTTTTTACCTCAGTTGCATCACCTTTTGGTCTTCTCTTTTTAATTATCGGAATAAAAACAAAATATATCAGGGCAATTATTGCCAATCCTGTGAATATTACTACAATGATTCCGATAGCGGATTCGAAAAATCTGGGCTTGATGATTATTGTGAGCGGCTTGTGGACGGTTTGTTTACTGCCGTTGATGTCGCTGCTGAAAATAAGACGGTAGGATCCGTGAGGGATGTTTTTATATTCAATTTTCTTTGAGGAGGTTATGTCTTGCCATGTCGTATCATAACCTTCGAGCTTGCAGAAAATACCTTCATAATCGGAGGAATGGTTGAAAGGAGTGGCAAATAAAAATGAGAAAGAATTTTCTTCCGGAGCCAAGGTTAATTCATCCGAGAAATCGACATTGCGGAAGGTGTCTGATCCCTTTACTTCTTTGCCATTGATATAAAATCCGGAAATGGATAATTGAACTTTCCCATATGCATTGAAATCTGAAGGATTGAATCGTATGAAACCGTTTTCTGAGCCGAATATAAGGCTGCCGTCGCGTAATTTTATGGCGCATTTATTGAAACCGGCATCTAAAATTCCATCGGACGGCTTGAATACTTTAACCACATTGTTTTTAGGATTTAATTTAACCAATCCATCAGCCGATGACAGCCATAAATTCCCCTGGTTATCCGAAATTCCCGAAAAGAATATATCTGTGGGGAGTGATGACAATTTGCTCTTGTTGATTATGGAAAATGATTTACTCTTTTCATTATACAGCAATAGTCCGGAACTATAACTCAAAACCCATATCTTTCCACCGGCTATGCACACTGATGAAATCATTTGCGGCATTTCGGGATTTCTGCCATGACTATGGAAATGAAGCAGCTCTTCAGTTGAAGGGTTGTAGCGAAACACACCGTCGCTATATGAAGCCATCCATATGTTGCCGTTGTTTTCCTCTGCCATGTGTTCTATGGTGAGGTTGTTGAGTCGGTTGATACTTTCGAATTGATCAGTGTCGGGAATATATTCGAGTACACCGAGGGCAGTGGCAGCATAGACTTTCCCGTCGGACGATCTGAATAAGGAAACTATACGGTTGTCTGCAGCCTCTGTCTTTCTTGGCAAGGGGTATTGTTTTATCTTTTTGTCCGCATATCTTATGCTGACAATGCCATTCTGGGTTCCTGCCCACAGCAGGTCTTCACCGTCGCACAAAGCAGTGATTTTATCCGGTATTCCTTCTCCATTTACGCGCGTCAGCAATCCATCGGGTGAGAGCCTGAGCAAACCTCTGTTGCCGGTAGCAATCCATACGTTGCCGTATTTGTCTTCAGCAAAATTGTTGACCATGCTTTTCTCAAGTGATGTGCCGTTGTCAGTCATGTTGAATCGCTGGAAGAGATCATTCTTTCTGTGAAAAAGATTTATACCGGAGTTCAGGGTTCCGACAAACAACCGTCCGAATTCATCTGCGTGGGTTGTTGTGACATAACTTTCTGATAATGAAAATCTGTTGCCAGGGATATTGTGGATTATTTCAGTTTTTTTATTTATGGCATTGTAATGGTGTAGCCCGTCGGTTGCGCTCATCCATAAGTCATTTCCACGTGGACTTAGTCCCACCGGACGATCACCTTCTCGCATGGAAATAATATATGGTGTGATCTTATCGTGCTCAATACTGCTGAGTCCATATTTTTTGCTTGCCACGTAAATAGTTTCACCATTGGGACTGTTTCGAACGATCACTAAGCCTTCAATATCGTCATTTTTATAAAATGAGGGATTGCATGAGAGTGGATGTAGGATGTTGCTCCCCGGTTCAAGCGTGTATAGGTTATCACAATATACAGCAACGTATAGTCTCTTATCTTTATCAATGGCGAGGCGGTAAAAGTTCATCACTTCTTTCCCTGAAGGATAGAATAATGTGACCGGTTTCATGCTGCGTTGTTTGAGGTCGCAACTGTAAAGACCGCTTTCCTTTGTGCCGACAAGCATCCCTCCCTCTCCGTCGTAGATGATAGAGAAGATTCTATCGTTCACACCGAGTGTGCCAGACCATTCAGCCAATGTCGTGAACCGGTCACCAGACTTGTCGTAGATTATGATTCCATTGTCTGTGCCAATCCATATATTGCCGTTGGGATCTTGTGCGATGGAGCTGATATAGTCGGAATCCACTCCAAAATCAGATCTGTCGTAAACTTTGAAGCGTGATCCATCAAAACGTGTCAGACCTTTATATGTGGCAATCCACACATATCCTTGCCGATCCGTGATTATTGCCCGGATGCCGTTATGTGATAATCCGCTGTTGTCTTTGCCATAATGCACAAATGAAAATTGATTATTGGCAAATAAAGAGAGATTAAGGATGAAAAACAATATACAAGACAGAATCTTGTTGGTCATGGTAATAAAAGGTGTTCGGCAGGGTTTGTATTGAACTTGATTAATCAAGTTCAATACAAAGATAGGTTTTTATCCTTTTGTAACCAAAAATAATTTGAATTATATTAAAAATTCGTATTAAGCGGCGGGGAATTCGAGGCGGAAGGTGGTGCCTTTCCCTAATTCAGATTCCTTTACGTAGATTTTACCTCTATGATATTCCTCTACTATGCGTTTCACAAGCGTCAGCCCAAGTCCCCATCCGCGTTTTTTAGTTGTGTAGCCGGGATTGAAAACAGTCTTGAAATTTTTACGTGCTATCCCTTTCCCTGTGTCTTTCACTTCTACCCAGACCATGTTTTTCTCCGCGCCTGTGGTGATGTCGAGTTTGCCTTCCCCTTGCATCGCGTCCACTGCGTTCTTGGTCAGATTCTCCATTACCCATTCTATCAGTGGACGTGACAGCAACACTCCATGATCGTCTTCGGAAAGATGCATCTGAATCTCGACCCTTCCGGAAACACGGCTTTTCATGTAATCAAGGGATTTCGAGATGACTTCATTGAGATAGTCAAGCTGCATTTCAGGTTGCGAACCGATCTTGGAGAATCTGTCTGCGATTACGGAGAGTCGCTTTACATCCTTGTCTATCTCATCAGTCACCTCCGGACCAACTCCGGTGGCTTGAAGATATTCGGTCCATGCCATCAGGGATGAGATGGGAGTGCCGAGCTGGTGTGCCGTTTCTTTGGAAAGTCCGACCCAGACGCGGTTCTGTTCTGCTCGTTTGGTGTAAACCATGGCGAGATAGATGATGAGTGCAAGAATTATCATCACCGCCATCTGTATATACGGATAAATGCTAAGACTGCGGAGTAACCTGGAGTCTTCATAATATATATACTGGTTCTCTCCTCCGAAGAGCTCTACCTCTATGAAATGATGGTTCTTGGAAACCATCTCTTTGAGAGGGGTGTTTCCTCCTGCTTTGCGGAGTCTGTTCTGAAGATATTCTTTGTTTCGCGGAGAGAGCTCGGTGAAAAGGGATTTGTCTTTGTCGTCTTTGTCGGGAAGTGAGAAATTTCTGAATTCGGAAATGTTGAAGTTCTTGTCGCAAATCAGCACCGGAATAGAATTGTTTTGGGAGATGATTCCTAAAAGAAATTCGAAATCGGAATCTACGTTGGCTTTTGCGAGCCTTTCAGTTGCCTGTGCCCAGATGCTCATGCGGTCACGTTCCTGATTTTCAAGCTCCTTTATGAGGTTGTTGCTCACCAGCAGGAAAATGATCACGGCGATTGCCGAGGCTGCGATCCCCAGCATCTTACCGGTTCTTTTGTCGATCCCTTTCATGAACATTAATCCCTGTCATTCAATATGAATTCCGCTACAGAATCGGCGGTGTTGGGTCCGATCACTATATCCGCGACTTCTTTAACTTCTGGCAGCGCGTTTTCAACAGCAACTGCCACGTCTGCCACCTCCAGCATGGGAATGTCGTTGAGATTGTCCCCGAATACTACGACTCTGTCGGCTCCGGTTTGCTCTTTCATCTCCATTACTGCCTTTGCTTTTGTTGCATCAGGCGCGAACGCATCTATAAGACCTATTTCCGGACCATAGAGATCGTGGTAGTATTGATGTCGGCACCCTTTCAATTCGCAAGCTTCGGCATGCACGGCAGATGCTAACTCTGTCGGCTGCATGCCATAGAATATCAATGTTTTGCTTATGTCGTCAGGCGAGATTTCTGTGCCGTCGTCCGATAAGTGGAAGCGTTTATAAGGAGATTTGATGCGTTCCTTTACAAACGTCTCTTCGAGATCGTTGAGTTTGCCGCCAATGTGATATATGTTTACCACATCGCCTTCGAGGGTGAAATGGAAAATAGGGAAATGCATCCGGTGATAGGTGTCGATGAGATTCCTGACAGCATCCGGATTCATGTATTTTACGCTGGAATAATGTTTGGTTTTCGGATTCCAGATTGCAGCTCCAGTGAAGACTATGGCAGGGATATTCATGTTCACGTCTTTTATGATGTCTGCCACGGTGGCTGGTGTGCGGGCTGTTGCAATCGTGAAAAGCTTCCTGTCGGCAATGCTCCGATTCAGCATGTCGATGGTCTTTTGCGACAGATATGCCCCAGGCTGCATCAGTGTGCCATCAAGGTCGCTGACGTATAGTGTCTTACCCATTGTCTTTTATTTCAATATATTCAACATCGGATACCTGGTTTTCACGATAGATACGCTGATTGCCTTTGGTGTCGTCTTCACGGATCTCTGTCTCTGAATATTCCTTTGTCTCAACAAATTCTACATCTTCGGCATATTGTTGCATATTGCGCACAACCTCTTCAGGGTTGGCGGCATATCCTCCGGAGCGTGGATCGCGACTGTAGTTGCTACGTGAACCTGATGCCCGCTGTCGTTTTTCCTGTTGTTTGCGACGGCGTTCCTCCTCCTTTCGGGAGGGCATTCCCGCCATCTTGCGCACCATATCTTCGGCACGCCGAGCCATAAATCTATGTATCCATCTGGTTATCTGAGGCCAGAAGATAAACATAGTAACTATTAATATTATAAATATAATTCCCAATATTCACCTGTTTTATTCAACTTTCGCAAGCGTAAAGTTGAAGTTTAAAAAGTTTAATTCCTAAAGCCTAAAGCCTAAAGCCTAACACCTAAAGCCTAAAGCCTAACACCTAAAGCCTAAAGCCTAATTTCTACTCATCACCCCATACAGCAGATAGGCGATAATCAGCCACATCAATCCCGGAACACCGGCACAGAATACCAGCACAATAGCCGTGACTATAAGAAGCCAGCGGAACTGGTTGCCTTTCCATCCCCATGTCTTGAACTTGAGTGAGAACAGTTTCAGGGGTGATACCATCAGCCAGCATTCCACCAAAAGTACGGGGACTATAAACCACCATTCGCACATAATGCCTGACATGTCATTGCACAATGCTGTATATCCTATCCAGAAGATGGCGTTGGCAGGGATTGGCAAACCGATAAAGCTCGTGGTCTGACGGGTATCGATATTGAATTTGGCGAGACGGAGCACACCAAATACCGGTATCAACAGCGATGCCCAGCATATCCATTCCGGATTGCCATATCTTTCCAGTGTTGAGAAAAGTATCATTGCCGGAGCCACTCCGAAACTTACTGCATCGCAGAGGGAATCCAGCTCCTTGCCGAGATTGGAATATGCATGTAGTAGACGCGCCGCGAAGCCGTCAAGGAAGTCCATCACGGCAGCTATACCTATAAAGATATATGCCCAGTTGTATGCTTCAAGTCCATATATCATATGGTCTCCGCGGAGGGCGAAGATTATTGCGATGCATCCTGCCGTGATATTGAGGCAGGTGATGCTGTTCGGTATATTTCGTTTTATCACTTCAATTAATTTTTAATGTTAAATGTTAAATGTGTAATGATTCGAGACAAAAAATTAAACATTAAACATTTAACATTACACATTATTCCTAAATTTGGCTACCGGGGTGACTCCTCCTCGGGTGATGTCGCCTATTTTAACGAGAATTTCGCAATCTACAGGCAGATAGATGTCTACACGCGATCCGAATTTAATGAACCCTAAGTGCTCATCAATGGATGCCTCTTCTCCTTTGCGGGCGTAGGTGACGATTCTTCGCGCCATGGCGCCTGCAATCTGTCTGACTGTTATTCTTGAGCCACAGTCGGCTTCGATTCCGATGGTGCTCCGCTCGTTGTCGGTGCTTGCTTTGGGAAGATATGCCGAGAGAAATCTCCCACTGTGATGTTTTACGTATTCTACTTCGCCGTCAACGGGAAACCAGTTGGCGTGTACGTTGAGGGGCGACATGAAAACCGAGAGCATTATTGCGTCGCTTTTCAGGTATTCACCTTCGTATGTGCGTTCAACAGCCACTACTTTGCCATCCACAGAGCTCACGACCATCCCCTTTCGTTCGCCTCTATAATGCCGCTGCGGGCAGCGGAAAAAATTGAAAACGAAACTATAGACAATCACTGAAAGCGCTGTGAGACATGCCGGAATTACGACAGGAGGCATAAAAAGCCATATCGGCACGTTTAGCATTGCCAATACGATAAACAATAATATCAGTATGTTGGTTCCTTCCCGGTGAATCTTCATCTCAGAATCCTTATCATTCAACTTTCACAAGCGTAAAGTTGAAGTTTTAATTGCGCAATGCGCAGTTTAGAAGTTGAAAAATACATTTGCAAATTTACACCTTTTTAATTAATTTTGCAATTGAACAACTAAGAAAGTGCCTCCGCTTTCTAAATAAATATCTATCTTCGTCACGTCTTCTGAGAAGACACCTAATTATTGTTACCATGACTGCGTTTCAGATTTTAGTAAAGGCTGCCGGGCTGCGGACATTATGGCTCGGCATTGCATCCGTTATTGGCGGCACTGCCGCTGCTGCAGCTCACGGAAAAATTGAGCCCTATACAGCTTTTGTATGTCTGCTGTTCGCTGTTCTCGCCCAATGTGCCAGTAATGTGATGCATCGTTATTTTGATGCCATACATGGTTATGGAGATAATGAGGAAGACAATATAATATTTGCTGAAGATATTCATCGTCCAGTTGCTGAAATTCTCAAAGAGGGAATCAAGATATTTTCGATACTTACTGCCACCGCTGGTCTTGCTCTCCTTTCTATGACCGGATGGTGGACCCTGATAGTCGCGGCATTGCTGCTTTTGATAGTGGCAATAAGCAATGTCGGTCCGCACCCCTTGAGCCGATCGATATTCTATCCGGTTGCAACATTTTTGATTTTTGGTCCGATAGCAGTGGTGAGCACAGAACTGGCACAGTCGCAACATACTAATTCTGTTGTGGTGAATTGGTGGAATCTCCGTCCATCCCTCACAATGAGTGTCATAATGGGTTTGATGGCAGTTAACTGTCATGTTATCTTCGGAATGTTTCATCGTAGTAAAAATGCAATCAATTCAAGAACAACTTTCTTCGGACGATATGGAATGAAAGCTGCCACGGTTCTTCTTGTTGTCAATACCGTTATTTATACTGTAGTAGGAATTCTTATACCGGTAGAGGTCTGCATAGTTGACAATAGATTCTTCCTCATTTTGTCACTACTCTCGATGGCATTGAGTTTCATTACTATATATTATGCGCGTAAACCTGGATATAGTGTGGCAGCTTGGCGACTGTCGCTGGTGAACATGGTGAGTTTCGCCATTTTTGCGCTTATAATCTTCTGCATAATCGGTTATTCCGGCAGTTATATTGACAGTTCCGCCACATTATTTTAATAGTTTATTGTTTAAAATTTTGCGATTGCAAAAAAAAATAGTAACTTTGCAGTCGCAAACAAAAATCGGGGTGTAGCACAGTTGGTTAGCGCGCTACGTTCGGGACGTAGAGGTCGGGCGTTCGAGTCGCCTCACCCCGACAGAAGGGGCTTGGAAATCATCAGATTTCCAAGCCCCTTTTGTTTAATGTTAAATTTTAAATGTGTAATGCTTTGTTTAATGTTAAATTTTAAATGTGTAATGTTTAATTATTAGAGGCGAGCCAATTCATTAAACATTACACATTTAACATTACAAATTATTCAAAAGCATTACAAATTCTTCAAAGCTTTAAGGGATAAGGCGACGGGGTCTGCGTTGGAGAGCGGGTAACGTTCGCGGGAGTTTACCCATTTCTCATCTATCTCGTAGAAGTCGATAGGGGTCTTGTCGCCTGCAAGCATATGGTCGATCCATGTTTTCCATCGGTCGTAATAGAGTGTGCCGAGCACGCCGCTCCATTCGCGGTGTCCATAATCGCGCAGACCTCCGTCCTCGCTTGCCACGCGCGGTCCCCATGTGGTGATGATCAATCTTGCATTGTCCTCGAAGTTGTCGCGTTCTTTCTTTGAAGGAGCGAGTTTGCGGGCATCATCTATCCATGTCTGGACGCTGAATTCCGGACGGCTGGAAAGCAATTCATCCTGAAGTTTGATGAGAGAAAGGAATTTATCGGATTCCGTTTTAAACGTCTTCATGTCATTTTTCTTCAAGGCTTTCTGCATCTCCGTGTACACAAGTCTACCTTTCTCTGCGATTGCCTGACGAGTGATGTCAACAAGGTCATAACGATAGTTCTCATTATCTTTCAATGCAGGAGCTGCCGCTGCAAATTTCTTTGCGGCGGATATCACATCTTCCGGTTTGTAATATGGCTTCATACGGCTCCAACTCGACACTTTCCATGCTTTTTCAGATGGACGCGCACAGAAAATAGATTCTGTGGTGCCCTGCTGAAGATTACCCCAGGGACAATTGTAGATTGTGTTGGCAAGCTGGTTCCATGCTTTGGTCACGTTGCTGTTCTTAGCGCCATAGCGTGCCTTTGCATATCCTTCGAGCCATGCCTCCTTGGTGAATTTTTCTGGCCGCCAGATAAGTTCTGAAACGAGTTCATACATCATAGGGTTGTTTTCAATACCCTCGGGTGTCAGACCTATTCCGGTCATGTCTTTCCCAAAACTTGATTCCTTGGCTTTGTAATATCCTCCGATCACATTGTCCATTCTGCCGTGAAGACCTACATTACCACCGAAATTCAGCAGCATGCACCATAGCCAGTCGTGTCCGTCATAACCGTTGGGGCGCGGTGTCTTGGAAGGAGTGTCGGGGTCTCCCCACTGTGGCTTGATTTCAGAGGCAAGGTCAAGAACAACGATATCCCCTTTGGGAATGCCGGCGTAAAGTTTGGCGCGAGGGTTTTCGTTCCATCCCTGGATCACCCATGCGGCTTCCGGGTTAGCGCGTTTCATTGCAGCAGCTATGATCTTTCCTGCCTCAGTCAGGTCAACGCCTTCGATGCTCCCTCCTTCATGGAAGGGATCCATGCTGTAATATTTGGCTATGCCGCTGACCTTGCGCAGCTCGTCATAATATATGTCTGCAATTTTATTGAACTGTGGATCCGTGCTTTTCAGGAAAGTCGGACGTGTGAAACCATTCCAGATACCTTTCCCTGAAACATCCATTCCCATTCTTTCCTCTGCATCGTGGGGAACCATTCCTGAATATCCCGGAAGAACCGGATCCATACCAAGCTCATTCATTCTCGCAAGAATACGTTGCTGGAGCTCGACGCGGTCTTCATACCATTTCTCGGAATTGGGACCACCCCAGCCTTCAAGATTGTTCATGAGCCACCATGCCTGAAACGCCGGGCCGGCTACAAATTCGTCAGCCTCTTTTTTGCTGTATCCCAGGCGGAGCAGTGTGTTTCTCCAAACCACATCGGTGCCTGTGATGGCAAGCGGCATGTTGATGCCGTGGAGTGCCATCCAGTCGATCTCCTTCTGCCAGCGATCCCAGTCCCAGAATGCCATTGAATAGGAGTGTGTGCAATAGTTAAGATAGTAGCGTTGTGTTGCGTCCGTTACGTGGCGTTCCGGCTTAGAGGGGAGGGGGAGAACGTCGGGAAGTTCAGCTGTCATCTGGTTCCAGCTGAGGTGAATGTTGGGATAATATTTCAGATACCAATTCAACCCTGAAGCAATATTCACGGTAGAATTACCCTTGATCACCGGTTTGCCATTCTCCGCTGAGATCTCAAAGAACTCTTCAGGCGATTCCACCTGCTCGAAAATGAACTTGCGGGAACTGCCCGGGCAAACTCTTTCCATAATATCTGCAACCGGATTTGTGGCTGATTTCCAAATGCGTCGAAGGTCTGACCATCTGTAGTAACCCGGAGCGAATTCCGATATACCGTTTATACGCATCGGTCGTTCATTCAGACGGAGCATAGCGATCACTTCTCCATCTTTATTGCGGAGAAATGTCAACTGCAGGTTGGCACCCATCGGAGTCAGATTCTGCATCTGCCACGCTTTAGATGCCGCCTCAAAGCCTTTGACAGATGCATCCGCGCCCTCTACACCCATAAGTGCTATCAGGCGCAACAGGGCAGTGTCATGACCGAAGCGCAGATCTGCCGCGGTTTGTCGTTTTCCGGCTATCGCCTCATCAGCCGTGTCTATGATTTCGTTGAGAAGGTTTACCGAGCTGCGCGGACCGGCACCCGTGCCGTCAGGCGAATTGGCATGGCATACATACATCTGATAGTTTGAGCTCTTCCATTGGTTGTATAGGTCCTCGGGCTCAAAGATACTCAAAACGTCTTCTTCTATGCCGTCGACATCCTGCACATCTATTGCAATGTCATAAATATGCCGCATCAGTTCAGGAAGATTCTTAACTTTCGAAGGATCTTTGAAAAGTTTGACAGCGGTTGCTTCAGAGCGCGTGAGAGAGTCTTTTGCCGATGCGTAACGTTTGCGCCAGGGCGCGTCTTTCTTTTCCAGATCTGAGGCTTCTTCTGAATGTTTCATTATGAATTCCATATCTCCCGGAGTGGAATGCCGCTGAATATTGAGCGAGCGGTTCAGCTTGATCATGGCTTCCGTGAATGCCGCCATTGAGATTATGCATCTCGGTGAGCTTGACGATCTTGCAATAACCCGGGCGTTTCCTTTAAAAAGGTAAGGATAGCGCATCATCATTCTTACTGCAATATCATTATGCTGACGTCCACCCAGAGGCGAAAGCTCGCCCCAGTGCCCCTCAGTGTGCTTCCCTAATCTATCCACTTTGTCAAGCACTTCTTTACCGAAGTCCGTAAGGTTGCCTTCGCTCATCTGGGCACGCATTGCATCTCCCACGCTCGAATGCAGCTTCTTGTTGATCACCCAGCGCGAACCGTGGCGACCATAATGGCTGATGTAGAAAGGTTCGAATCCGGCTGGAGCCGGAGCAACTGAATCGGTGCGATATGGATAGGCATAGTAGATGCCACCTGCCTTTTCCGGAGTGGTTTTAAACTCAGCACGTATTTGCCGGTCATTAAGCATTTCCCGCGATGCCGGGTCAGATTTCAAGGTTTTGGCGAGTCCTGTGGCGGTGAGAGCCATGGCTGCCAGCATTGTTAAAGCAAATCGTTTATTCATTATATGGGATATGTGTTATTTTTTTCCATTTGGTGCGCAGGTCGCTCCAACGGTAATAACCGGGAGCATATTCCTTGACTCCGCTGATTTTTACAGGATGCTCGTTGAGACGTAGGGTGACGATCTCATCACCTGCGTTATTGCGGAAAACCACAAGCTGCAGGTTTGCCGCCATCGGTGTGAGCCGGAAATCTTGCCATACCCGTGAGGCTTCGTCGATTCCCTGCGTTGAGGCATTGCTTCCCTCCACATCCATGCGGGCAAGAAGACGCATCAGAAACACGTCGTGACCGAAACGTAAATCTACTTTAGGCAGGTTTCCGGCAAGTGCATCATCTGTGCGGTCAATTATATCCTTTAAAAGGTTTTCGGCTGATTCCGGACCTGCGCTTTTGCCGTCGATCGACTTTCCGTGACGGACATATTGCTGATAGTTTTTCCCTTTCCACAGGTTGTAAAGGTCTTCAGTATCGAAATATGTTAGGATTGGAGCTTCCAGCCCGTCGACATCCTGCACATCCATTCCTACTTCGTGAAGATGAGACATGACTTTGTTAAGTTTCTGCACTTTCTCCGGATTCTTGAAAAGTCTTGCCGCTGTTTTTTCGCAGCGATATAGTGAGTCACATTTCTTTTGATAATCGGTTTTCCAGGGTTGCTGCTTTTTGTATATAGCTTTTGCAGCTTTTGTATGATATGCTATTATATCCATGTCACCGGGGGTGGCGTAGTGATCGATTACAAGGCGGGGATTGTTCTCTTTCAATGCTTCGTTGAACGCTGCCATGGACATGATGCAACGCGGCACTTGTGAGGCGCGTGCCACCACAGTATCGCCGTTGTTGAACAACATGGGGAAACGGGCAAACATACGGTTTGCAACCCCCCGGTGTTGTCTTTCTCCGAGTTTGGAAAGTTCTCCTATGTGTCCTCGGGTGTGTTCCCGGCATCGTTTTACGAGGTTGAGCACCGTCTCCCCGTCTTTCGTGAGATTGCCAGCCTTGAATTCCTTATTCAATTCCTTTACTGTTGTTTCATGAAGGGTGTCGGAGGAATGCCAGCGAGAGCCGTGGCGTCCGTAGTGGCTGATATAAACGGGCTTAAAACCCGCCGGTACAGACGGCAGGGAATCAGAGGTGTAAGGATATGCGTAATATATGCCTCCTGATTTCTCAGGGGTTGCCGCAATCTCCTTGCGGATTTCCATATCTACGGGATTGACAATTTTCTGTTGCTTGGTCTTTTTTGCATTAACGCCTAATGATGTTAGCATCATGGCTGCAATGGTGATTAGGATCAATCTTTTCATTTTTTTCTTATGTAATGGGGTTAATATGGGGCGAGATAGGGCGGAATGGGGTAGAATAGGGTAGAATGGGGATTAATGGGACTGGGAGGCGAGAAGGGATTCTACATCTTCGACTGTGCCGGAGAAGGGACCTTTGTTTTGCAGTTTCAGCGTGCACATCGCAGCGGCAAAGGTGCCAGCTTCCTGATATGATGCGCCTTGACAGCGTTTGTAAAGATATCCAGCCATATAGGTGTCGCCACAGCCGGTGGCGTCGACCAGTTCGGCTGCCGGCAATGCCGGGATGTCATAGAATTTTCCATCGGTATATATAAGCGACCCTTTGTCGCCAAGGGTTAGAAGAACTTCGCGGCAACCCCAGTCGGCAAGAATATGAGCAGCTTCATGAGGATCTGCTGTGCCCGTCAGCACCTCCATCTCTTTCTCGTTGGCTTTGAGGATGGAGATATAAGGCATCGCCTCTTTCTTGCAATCGTAATCTACGGGAACAACATTTTCTCCAACGACCTTACGGAGATATCCCTGCACATCCACAGATACGATGCCTTTCTTTGAGAGTGCTTTTATGGTGTCGAGATCAAAGTCATCGGCGAGGAGTGTGCCGAGATGATAGACATCAGCATTAATATCGCGAAGGTTTTCGGCTGTGAAAGGATCCGCTTTGGCGAGCACCCGCTGGGTGCGATTGTTCATGTCTTCGCCATATTTATTTTCGAAATATACCGACTTGCGGCTCGGTATTACCTCCACGTCAATGCCGTCGGCGCGAAGCTCCTCGACTGTTGCCATCTCTGTGGCGCCAAGAGATGTCACGAGTTTGAATCCCTCATGATCAAAACCTTTCAGTGCTTTGGCGAAATAAAAAGCAGTTCCGCCGGGCATATGCGCTTCGAAGCGCGGTGTGATCACTTTATCGAGCGTGATATGCCCGATGCAGCATATTTTTTTCATCTTATAATTTCTGTCTAAATAATTTAAGTTTCGCAAGCTTCAACTTAATGTTTAAGAGTTTATAAGTTTAAAAGTTTATCAGAAACGAATATGACTGAGTTTTTATTTATTCGCATCAAACAAATAAACTCATAAACTGCGCGAAGCGCGATTAAACTTATAAACTTCAACTTTCCGCTTGCGAAAGTTGAATAAATAATACCTAATACCTAATTCTAAAAGCGTACAGCAGCACGAAGAAGTAGCCTATGGCAGGCACTACGAATGCTGTCGACATTGAAGTGGCATCCGCCATCAAACCCATCAGCGAAGTTCCCACAGCCCCTCCGATAGGTGTCATCATAAGGAAGGAGGAGGCTATCTTTACTGATTTTCCGGCGTCGCTGATTGTAATTGCGAATATTGTAGGGAACATTATCGCTTCGAATGCGTAGCATACGAACACGCCGGCTTTCGATATGGCACCGAGATCGAGAGCCACTGCCGTTGCTCCCAACACGGTCATTACCGCGCAGGCAAGCAATACTTTTTCTGCCTTGACCTTGCTCATTATCGCGCTGCCGGCGATGCGTGCCACCATGAACAGCCCTAATGCTCCGAATGAAAGTACGATCGAGGCTGTGGCTTTATCCATCCAGCCGTCGGAGGTTGCATAGTTGATGAAAAGAGAGTTGATGGATATCTCGGCAATCTCATAGCAGAAAAGTGCCAACAGACCGTAACGGAAGGTCTTGCGTTTCCATAGATCGCGGATTGTCGCACCCAATCCCTGTTTCGAGGAATCGGAATCATCAGCTTTCTCTTCGTTGTCGGGTTTTGCGGAAATTTCCGGCAACTGCACTCTTGAGAATACGAGCGCAGCGATAAGCACGATAACCCCCATTACCGTATAAGGCACTTCCACGCCGCCGTTATTGTCGGAGAAAAGGAAACCTCCTACAATGACAGGTGCCAATATGCATCCGAGACCGTTAAACGACTGGGCGAGGTTTAGACGTGAGGCAGCCGTGGCTTTTTCACCGAGTTCAGCAGCATAAGGGTTGGCGGAAGTTTCGAGCAAAACGAGACCGCAACCTATCACGAAAAGGGCTGCAAGGAAGATCGGAAAAGACATCAGCGAAGCGCCGGGGATAAACATCAGAGCACCGATGCCGAAGAGGAGAAGACCGGTGACGACACCGCGGCGGTAGCCAAAGCGCGTGATAAGGATGCCGGCGGGTAGAGCCATGAGGAAATATCCTAAATAGGTGGTTGCCTGCACAAGGGTGGACTGGGTGATGGAGATCGACAACTCCTCCTGGAAATGCTTGTTGAGCACATCAAGGATTGCGCGTGCAAATCCCCACATGAAGAAGAGAGAGGTGATCAATATGAAAGGAAGTAGATACTTCTTGCTTACAAGTTTCATCTGACTTAGGTTAGTAATTTAAGTTTCGCAAGCTTCAACTTAAAGTTTAAGAGTTTAAGAGTTTAAAAGTTTATCAGATGCGGATATGGCTGATTTCTTATTTATTCGTATCAAACAAATAAACTCATAAACTGCGCACAGCGCGATTAAACTTATAAACTTCAACTACGCTTGCGAAAGTTGAATTAATAAATATCTGCAAATTTAATAAAAAATATTTAGACGCAAAGACGCAAATGTGCTAAGGTTGATTCGAATTTTCTGAAGGTCGCTTTACTCCTGCCAAGTCGCCAAGCCATCCTGCCATATCCCGTCTCAAGTATTAAAGATTCAATAAATGCCACGAAAATCATAACACAGAGGCACAGAGGTTTAAAGTTATTCTTTGCTTCTTCGCGTTTTAATTTTATGGAAGTATTATGCGAGGCGGTCATTAGAGTCATGCCAATTCATCCTTTTACCTCTTACCTTTTACTTTTTACCTTTATCGTCGTGCATAGCTCGACGGCAAAGAAGTAAGTTAAAATAAGTTAAAATATTTTAAAAGTGTCGTTTTTACACTTATGATTGTTTATATTTGCAGCGATAAAATTCATCAAGCAGTAACACAGTGTGATGAATTGTCTGGTTTAATTAATGAAAATCAGCAATTTGTTAACTGAAAGAGATACCATAATAAAAGTTTAAGTTAACCTTACATCTATGTATTTTTCAAAGCATGTAAAAAGCGAGAAGAAGGTTCGTCGCTCGGTAGGCATACGCGCCGCTATGTTGGTGATGCTTTCATTCTTTTTTGTCGCATTGTCGGCAAATGCTCAGAGCACAGTGACAGGTACGGTGACCGACCAGGCAGGTGAGCCCCTTATCGGAGCGAGCGTAATGGTGCCCGGCACAACTGTTGGAACATCTACCGACGTTGATGGCAATTTTAAAATCAATGTAGCACAAGGTAAGAAAATTCGTGTGTCTTATGTAGGCTATATCACGAAAGAGGTTGTCGTTAAAGGCACAAACCTCACGATTGCCCTTAAGGAAGACAATGAAGTCCTTGACGAGGTAGTTGTGATCGGTTACGGCACAATGAAGAAGAAAGACCTCACCGGTTCAATTACCACTGTTAATTCCAAAGACCTCAACATCGGTAGCTACACCGATCCCGGACAGCTCCTGCAGGGTAAAGTCCCCGGTCTCGTCGTGGTGCAGAACTCCGACCCTAACGGCGGCGTCAACTCCATGACCCTCCGCGGCGCCTCCACCCTCAATGGCTCCACTGATCCTCTTTATGTCGTTGACGGCATACCCGGTGTAGACCTCAACCTTATTCCCCCGGCAGATATCGAGAGCATAGACGTGCTCCGCGATGCTTCTGCGACAGCTATCTACGGTTCGAAAGCAGCTAACGGTGTGATCATCGTTACAACCAAACGTGGAGAGGAAGGTCCTGCACGCGTTTCATATCAAGGCTATGTGTCTTGGGAACGTATTGCTAATGACCATAAGATGATGACCGGAGATGAGCTCCGCGCATTAGGTGCAGAAACGGGTAAGAGTCTTGATTATGACCTTGGTTATAACACCAACTGGCAGGATGAGGTGCAGCGTACAGGCTTCGCTCATAACCACAATATCTCTATATCTGGCGGTGGAAAAACAACAACATATAACGCCTCTATAAATTATATTGCGCGTGATGGTGTGATTCGCGGGGCAGGCAATAATCTTTTTACAGCTCGCGCATACGTAGAAACCAAGTTGCTGAAGGAAAGACTTCTTTTGGGCATCGGTATCAACGGTAATATAAGAAATGAATGGGGTGTAAATGACAGAGATGCAGCCGATGGAAAATCTGTATACAATGCCATGTATTATTATTCTCCCCTTGTTCCTGTTAAAAACGAGGACGGCAGCTGGTATTCTCATGGCAAACTGTTTACGCAGAATTACAACCCAATGACAATGATCAACGAGAATACTTCTCGCAAAGATCTGAAGAGATATCAAGTCACTGGTAAAGCTCAATTCAAGATTATAGATGGCCTTTCCCTCAATGCCAATTTCTCTTACGAAAACAATAACTGGAATTTCAAGTCATATAAAAGTCGCAATGCAGAGTTCTTCGGAGCTAACCAAAACAATGGTTATGTTAAAAGAGACAATGCCACCGATGTAAAGAAACTTATGGAAATCTATGCCAACTGGGATAAAACATTTAAAGATGTCCATAAGGTTGCATTAATGGCTGGTTATTCTTGGGAACAAGGAGATTACAACGAAGGCTTCTGGGCAGAAGGATATAACTTCTATAATGATGATCTTTGGTGGAATAATATTGGGGCAGCCAATTCATTCTCTGAGAATCCAGCAGGTGCCAATGTAAAATGGACAAAAAGAATGATTTCATTCTATGCGCGTGCAAATTATTCTTATGATTCCAAGTATCTATTCCAAGTGGCTATGCGTCGTGACGGAGCATCTGTTTTCGGATCAAACAACAAGTGGGCGACATTCCCGTCAGCTTCTATAGCATGGAGACTTTCTGAAGAAGAATGGCTGCAGCCTCTTGGCGAGATTGGAGATTTCAAAATCCGTGCAGGTTGGGGACAGAGCGGTAACTCTGGGGGCTTCAATGCATTGACTTCACGTCTTTATTATGCGGCAAGTGCCGACAGATTCCCGTATGTTGATCCTGTCTCTGGAGAAGAGGGTAAATATAAATATATTAATATTGCCCGAAATCAGAATGATAACTTGAAATGGGAAACAACGACAATGCTTAATCTCGGTCTCGATTTCTCATTCCTCAATGGACGCATCAACGGTGTGATTGAGTATTACAACAAGGATACCAAAGACATGATTTGGGATTACACAGTGCCAAAGTCACTCTATCCTTTTGACAAACTTACAGCAAACGTTGGCCGTATGCGCAACCGTGGTGTCGAAGTCACAATCAACGCTGTGCCAATTCAGGGACCTTTCACATGGAGCACTTCTCTTAACTTCTCCCATAACCAGAACAAAATTATAAGCATCTCAAATCCAGGCGCCGGATTCAATGCCGGTATCCTTGATCGCTATAATCCCAATATGCCGGATTGTTCTTCTGCCGAGACTTATTCAATCGGCAGAATTCTCGAAGGTCAGCCTATCGGAACATTCTTTACATTCAAATGGGCTGGATATGATGAAAACGGACAATCTCTGTTCTATACTTACGGCAAGACAGCTGCTGATACATATGGCGATATGATTGTTGATGAGAATGGCAAGCCCGTAACTACGACTCATCCGGAATCAAAAGACCGTGTAATTGTTGGTAATGCACAGCCTAAACTCACAATGGGTTGGAACAATAACCTGATTTGGAAGAACTGGGATTTGAATCTCTTCTTCACAGGAGTGTTTGGTCAGAAGATTTATAACGAACCTCGCGAATACTTTGGATATGTAGGCAATATCACACAAGGTAAGAATGTATTGGCAGATATCCGTGATTTCCAGGATTTGCGCGACCAGCGTTCACAGGTGCCCTCAGACAGATGGCTTGAAAATGGTAGCTATTTCAAATTGGCTACTGTAACACTCGGTTATACTTTCCGCAATTGCTTTAATGGTTGGCTTCGTGACATAAGGTTGTATGTTTCCGCCAACAATGTATTCACGATCACAGGATATAAGGGTCGTGATCCTGAAATCAACCTCGGAGGTCTTGACCCGGGTATAGATTCCCGTCATGACCATTATCCTCGCACACGTCAGATTCTTGTCGGTCTGAACGTCAATTTCTAAATTTTTAGAGCATTGCTAATATCAAAACTAAAAACTGAAAAAATGAAATCTTATATAAAAGTCTTGATGTTGGGCGGCATGATGGCAGGAATGTCTTCTTGCACAGATCTTGACACTCAGATATATGGCGATTACACGGTATTCCCCAATAATCCGATTGCCGTGCAAAGTGATTATGAGAACTGCTACCATTATACCCGTAACGAAGCATGGTTTGGCAGGAATTTCTGGGAAGCTATGTTCCTTGGTGGCGACGAGGCTGTCGGAGTGCAGCGTAACGGTGCTTATGATGACGGTGGTAGATTCCGTGACGGTTCTCTTCATAATTTCAGACCGGATTTGCAGGGCGTTGGTCTTATGGGGGATATGCTGACAGGAATCACTGTAACCAACCAGAGAATCCTCCTTTATGGAGGCGTTGAAGGTAAGGATCCTGTTGTAGCTCCGTTGCGAGCTATTAGGGCTTACTATACGTTCTGGATGATGGAAGTGTATGGCGATGTGCCTATCCTTGATCATATTTATCAAGATGGAGAACCTGTGATCCGTCAACCACGTGCAGACGTTGCCCGTTGGATCGAACAGGAACTTCTCGAGGCTATACCAGATCTGACAGAGGATAACAATATTAACACCTATGGTCGTCCAAACAAATGGATGGCAGAGGCTCTTCTTGTTAAACTTTATCTTAACTGGGGTGTATACACAAATCCGATTACTTCTGTTACAGGTTCAACACCAAATGAGAAGTTAAATGATTGTGTAAAATGGTGTGACGATATTATTCAGCGTGGACCTTTTGAAGTAGGAGATGGCTATCGCAAGAAATTCTTCTCTGATAATGGACTTCAAATTAAAGACTTTATTTATGCTGTAGATTTTGACCCCGAGCGTATTGGAAATGGAGGGTGGAAATATGCCGGCGGTACAGAAATCGCACGTTTCTGGGACTATCGTAAGGAAGCTCTTTGTAAGCCCAATTCTTGGGGATGGAAACCAGTCAACAGAGGTCTCGCAGGAATTTACATTCTTACACCGGAATGTGTGGATAGATTCAATTTGCCGGGAGATGAAAGAAACCTGATGATTGCGGTCGGTCCCCAGAAAGCATGGGATGCTAATTTTAATCCGACAGATCAGGATGTGATGGTTTATAAAAATGCGCGTCTCACATCGCTGCATGGACCTCTTGATTTCAAGAAAGAGTTCGAGTGGGAAAATATCAAGACTCTTGATGTGGGTTCAGAAGATGATCTTGATAATTGTATGAAGGGTGCTCGACTGAAGAAATATCCAATTCGTCAGAGCGATGATACAAACTGGTCTGGTTTCCAGTTCAATGATATTCCTGTATTCCGTTATGCTGATATTCTTCTCACCAAGGCTGAGTGTATCCTTCGCGGAGCAACCCCAACATTGGGTCATACTGCAGCTTCTTTGATGAATGTAGTTCGCGATTGCGCTCATGCACCCCACGTTACCGGAACTCCGACACTTGATGAACTTCTCGACGAGCGTAGCCGTGAATTTATCATGGAGCCCTGGCGTCGCAATGACCTTATACGTTTCGGCAAATATGAGAACTGCGCTAAATGGAAAGTTGAGGCAAGCCCGACATCCATGGCTGATGTCAACAAGCGTCTTTTCCCAATTCCGAGTGGTGAGATGCAGACCCATACCAACTGGACTCAGAATCCTGGATATTAATAGAATCATATAATCGGGAAGCCATTGGGCTTTCAGTGGCTTCCCGACTATAAATTGTGAAATATTGTGAAACTCAATATAAATTTTCAACTTTAAAATAACATTTATGAAAAAGATGTACTTTAAGCACGTTGCCCTTGCATTGGGTATTGTTGCAGTCGCTGGTACGGCAAATGCCGATTGGAGCGATGTTTCTTGTCTCTATCTTAAGAACACTTCTTTCATGCCCGGATGGTGTGGAAGCGGAATTTCTGGCTTTGGCGCAGGTGCTGCCGAGGCTTGGGATACTCCGTTTGAAATCTATCAGGTGATTAATGATGCTCCTGCAGGCAAATATACTTTGACTGCCAATGCTTTCTATCGCTATGGCTCAAGAGATGAATCTCAGGCTGATATGAAGAATGGAGCAAATCACAATGTGTATCTCTTCCTTGGCTCCGCTCAGAAACCGGTTGAAGGTTTGTTTGATAAGGATGGAAGAAGCATTTATCCTAATACAATGGACGAAGCCGCAGCAGAATTTGCTAAAGGTGAGTTCGCTAACACTGTAGAATTCGATCATAAAGGTGGCGATCTTAAGTTTGGTATCGCAAATCCTGTTGACAAGCTGGATCAGTGGGCTATCTTCGATAACTTCAAACTTGTTGGCCCTAATGGCGAGATCACTGTTGAAAACGGCGGATTTGACAACGCTATTTCAAATAATAAAAGTGACGATTCAATTTGGGAACATACAGCAGTTGATGCTCAGCCTCGAACAATCCAAATGAACGAGGGTAATGGTGGTGCTAAAGGCTGTTTCCGTCTTACTAATGCAAGCCCTCGAAATCTTGGTCAGTATGTTACACTTCCTGCTGGTACTTATCGTTTCGGTATGCAATCTTTCTTCCGTCATGGTCATGGTAATAACGAGGGTTGGTGGGTAGCCTGCAAATCTGATGCCTTAGAAACTGAGGTTGTAACAGGTTACGACAATCATAAGAATGGTAACGAAGATTCTAAAAATCTTCCTGTTATCTATGTATCGGAAGGTGTGGGTGCTGAAAATCTAAAACCGGTAGATGCTGGAGAAATAGCGGAGATTACAGCAGCTGGTAAGCTATATAAGGAAACTCCTGTAAAATGTCTCTATGACGAAACTCTTGCCAAATATCCTGATAATGTTCCAAGCACTTCTCCAACTCCCGCTGGTGAGCGTAACTGGAATGACTCTGGTTTTGAACAGCAAGCTGCAGCTGTGTTTATTTCGCACCCTGAACTTTATCGTAACTACGTTGAATTTACTCTTGATACAGAGAAATCTGTTTGGGTGGGATTCAAGAAGGATCTTAATGCTCCTGCATTCTATTGGTGGGCATTCCGTAATGTTACTCTTGAGAAACAAGTTAATGGTGGTTCTGGCGTAGCTGACCTCGTTGTTGAGGATGAGAACGCTCCTGTTGAGTATTACAACCTTCAGGGTATCCGCGTTGCTAACCCCGAGAACGGTCTCTACATCGTTAAGCAGGGCAACAAGGTGACAAAACGCATCATCAAATAAGGGTGTCATAAATACATTAACAGATCTTACGGAAGGAGGATCTGGTGCAAAGAAGCGCGATATTTTTCGCGCTTCTTTTTTATGTTTTATGCTTGCTATTTGCAGCATAACTAAATATTTCCTATATTTGATAATAAAATTTTTTATGAAATGCCTCCTGCTAAGAGAATGTACATATTAAGCAAAATCAAGCAGCTTCTAAGGTCTTTTGCACCAGAGACTAAGAGTATTCTATATGGATCTCAGGCAAGAGGCGATGCTCGGGAAGATTCGGATATTGATCTTCTGATATTGCTTCCGGATCGATATGACAATAAGACTTTTGCTAAACGAAAGATTGAGATTTCTGGTAAGCTGTACGACCTCTCTTTGTCTCTGGGAGTAAATATCTCTCCGCTTATACTTGCGAATAGAACATTCTACGCAAGGAAGACTCCATTTACAATAAATGTACAAAATGAAGGGATGGAATTATGAAAGTAACTTTAGATGAAGATTCCAGGAGAGACTTGATTGAATACAGGCTTCAAAGAAGTAATTATCGTTAAGCAGGGCAACAGGGTGACAAAACGCATCATCAAATAATTATGCTCAAGGCATGTAAAGGTGCCAAGAGGTGAAATAAAAATAAGGCGTGGGGAAACCGCGCCTCATTTTTTATCCATCATTTATTTTTAAGTAAGTATGACTAATCAATAAGTAAGTATTGAAAATTAGTTTATAATAAGTAAATGTATGGCTTATTTAAATTTTTAATCTTTTGGATGCTTTCTTGACTTCTCATCAATCACATAGCCCGCTATGCTCCTTCTTCGAAATCAAGAAATCATCTCAAAATCTCCTAAAATTTAATATAAGCTAATTCCCAACACTTACTTACATTAAATAATTTCGATGTCATACTTAAGTGTTTCAATACTTACTTATCCATCAGAATCAATTGTTATAATTGATCCAATTCTGATTCACTGATTCCGGTGACCTTAATTATAGATTCTTTGTCCATGCCCATAAGCAAAAGGTTTCTTGCGATTTTAATGGCTTTCTTCGCCTCACCTTCAGCTCTGCCTTCAGCTCTGCCTTCAGCTTTGCCTTCAGCATGCCCCTCGGCATGCCCTGTTTTACGAGCATAGCTCATTTCTGCCCTATAATCTCTGGCCTTTTTCACGTCATAGTCATATTGTCTCCTTTCTTCGGGAGACAGGGTTGCGACATTGCTCACACTTGCAAGGCGTTCGAATATGTCGCGATGGGATGTAAACGGCATAGTCTGCATAGTGCTCATATTTTTAAGTATATATATCCATTTGTCAAATTCTGTCTCACAGTCTTGTTCCTCTTTCTTGAACATTGGTAACTGTATGAATGTGTAACACATCAGATTGCCTATCGGTTTATTGGTGGCGACATTGCAAAGACGAATATGTTGCACAAGATCATTGTCCAGTTCCGGAACATGAAAGTCACAGAAAAACACGCCAATCACGGGTATGAGGCGGTACTCCCAATTGTCTTTTTCCTTCTGCAATCCCCGCAGACCTTGTTCGTAAATAGCCCTTGACATATAATATACTGAACGGGCAAAGAAGTATGGCTGAGGCTGTCTTTGCATTTCAACAATGAAACGATGACCGGATTGTGTCTCACATATGACATCATAAATAATATACCTGTCATCAACGTATTCACGGCTACGCTCATTGTTAAGATAGCGTAGGCTTGTGATAGGTTCGAATTCAGGTTGCCCGGCAAAGAGGTCATTCAGAAACGCCATCAAAATTTCATTTGATTTGTTCTCCTTGCCGAAGATAATCTTGAAACCTGTATCTGTAAAAGGATCTACAAATTTGCTCATAAATCGAATTATAATAAATCAGATGTACAAATATAAGCAAATTTTTTATAAACGTAAAAGATGTAAAGAAAAAACAGTTTGCTCCACCGGAAAGATAAAAGAACGAAGATTATTGTAAAAGAGGGAAATTATAGCTAATTTTGCTAAGAGAGAAGTTCGCTTATTTGGCTGTTACCTATGAATCGTAAAATTTTTAATATATTGCTTTGCTGGTTGGCAATCTTTGGGAATGGATTGCTGGTGGAGGCGGCTGCCGCAAAGACGGAAGGGAGATGCGTGGATTATGTGGATCCGAGGATTGGGTCGGAGGGGTTGGGTCGTGTGTTTGTCGGTCCGTCGATGCCTTACGGTATGGTTAAGCCGTCGCCCGATTGCACTCCGTCGCCTAATAGCGGATGGCTACCGATGCCGGAACAGGTGAATGGTTTTTCACAGGTGCATGTCAGCGGCACGGGCGGAGGTCCCAAGTATGGAAATATACTTATCCAGCCGTTTTGCGGGAATCTTACCAGCATTGAGCATATAGATTATCGAGAAAATGAAGAGATAAAACTCGGGTATTATTCCACAACATATAAAAACAGCGGAATACGCACGGAAATCACTACCGCTGATCGTGCCGCTGCGTATAGAATAACTTATCCGGAAAATTCTGATAAAAATTATTCTGCATATTCCGGGAGGGTAATCAATCCCGAGGATTCTTTGCCGTCATTGATGATAGATGCCGGATTCTTTTTAGGGGAGAGTCCGGTGCCCGATGCGCGGGAGGCGCAGCAATTTGTGGGATCGGAAGTTCAGGTATTGTCGGACTCGGAAATCTGTGGCTATAGCCGCATCAGGGGTGGATGGAACAATGGCAGAGCGTATACGGTATATTTTTATCTTACGACAGATCAGCCGGCAATAGAGACTGCCACATGGAAAGGTAAAGTATTATCAGATGTCAAGAGCCAATATGATTCGGGAGAGAAAACGGGGGTGCAGATGAAGTTTGCTCCCGATGTCAAGACTCTCAATGTAAGGGTTGGTATTTCCTTTATAAGCCCATTAAAGGCGAGAGAAAATCTGCTCAAAGAGACTTCCGGAAAATCATTTGATGATATCTACTGGGAGCTGCTTGATTCTTGGGAGAATCTTTTGTCGAGGATAGAGATTGACTCATCTACTCCCGAAAGCCTGAAGCGAATGTTTTATACGGCGTTATATCACACTATGATCATGCCCGTGGATCGTAGCGGAGAGAATCCTCTATGGACTGATCCTGTGCCATATTATGATGATTTTTACGCGATCTGGGATACCTACCGCACTTCAACTCCCCTGATAACGTTGATTGATTCGAACCGTCAGAAGGATATTGTTAATTCTCTTATAAATATCTGCAAGCGCGATGGCTACATGCCTGATGCCCGAAGTGGGAATGCTAACGGCAGAACGCAGGGAGGCTCAAATGCCGAGATTGTGATTGCCGATGCTTTTGTAAAAGGGGTGAAGGGAGTAGATTATGAAGAGGGACTCAAGGCTATGCTTAAAGATGCAACTATTGATCCCGGCGGTAATCATGAGGCTGAAGGTAGAGGCGGATTGCGGGAATATCTGGAATTGGGATATATCCCCCACGGAATCCCGCGTGCCGGCAATCGCACAGTTGAGTATTCCTACTGCGATTATGCAATATATCTTGTGGCGAAGGGTCTTGGATATGATGAATTAGCGGAAAAATATCTCCGGCAGTCGGAAAATTGGAAGAATCTTTGGCGAGAGGACTATGAACATGATTCGACAAAAGGCTTCATAATGCCTCGCGACAATAAAGGAAGATGGCTTGATGAATTGCCATTCGGACATTCGAAATATCGCAAACCTACATATCGCTACACTCCTGTAATGTTCGAGGGCCCTTGGTACACTCCTTGGTGGGATATGTTCTTTTATGAAGCCTCTTCGTGGGAATATTCTCTAAGCATTCCACATGATGTTGCCGGGTTGATTGCAAAATGTGGTGGAGATGAAGCGTTTGAGAAACGTCTTGACAAATTTTTTGACAAGAATTATTTCAACGTAAACAATGAGCCCTCTTTTCTGTCGCCCTGTCTTTATCACTGGATTGGTCGCCCGGACAGAAGCAGCGACCAGGTTCTTGAAATCATAGGCAAGAATTATTCCGACCAGCCTGACGGCTTACCGGGAAATGATGATTCCGGAGCGATGTCTTCTTGGCTGGCATTCCATATGATGGGATTCTATCCGAATGCGGGGCAGGATTATTATCTCATACATACCCCTATACTCAAGACAACCACTATCAATCTGGAGAACGGAAAGACGTTCACCATATCAGCAGAGAAACTCTCCGATAAAAACCGATACATCCAATCGGCAACTCTTAATGGAAAGGATTATCCGTATTCGGCAATACGCCATGCGGACATAATGTCGGGAGGTGAGTTAAAACTGAAAATGGGTGATAAACCTAAGAATTGGGGTGTAAAAATGTATTAAAGATGAAAAGATCATTTCTGTTTTTTATAATGCTTCTTTCGGTGTTGCCGGCTTGTTTTGCAGTTGAGCAGACAGACACGCTTAAGTTTGTTTATAAGCTTCATGGGCAGACACGTCGTTTTCAATATGTATTCGTTCCGGAAAGGGATGGTGGTGTTACGTTGCACTGGGGAATAGAAAGGAATCTCAAATGGTGGTCTGGGACTTACCGGATGACTCCACAAGCCGTAGAGACGGGAAATTCCCTGAGCTTTATGATGCCTGAGGATGGAAATCATATAAAATTATCGAACGACGAGACATTCGCCATGATTTCACGTAAGGCTTATAACTCATTGAAAGATACTGGTAAATTTATATATGATGGTGTGGAATACATGCTCCTTGACAGGGATTCAAATTGCAATCTTGGGAATCTGTTGCATGCGATTGATGCCGAAGGTGGTGAGGTCTGGATTCTTGATTGCAAGCAGTATCCACTAATATGGGAGATGCGTAATAATCCACTTGAAATCAACTGGAAAGTGAGATAATTGGGTATTTTAAATACTTACTTATTATAAACACGCTCTCTTAGTTTAAACAACTTCAATTAAAGATAAAGAATCTTAAAATAAATCATTTTGGCACGAATGATGCGTTAAAGGATAAGCTGAGAATAATTCAACATTAGCAGGCGCAAAGTTGAAGCTTGCGTAACTTAAATTAAATAATAAACACACATGAAGAAATTACTGCTTACCCTGATGGCACTGGTCATGACGGTCACTGCCGCAAATGCGTTCATCGACAAATATACAATCAAAAGGGAGGACCTTCCGGAGGAGGCACAGAAAATGCTGACCGATTATTTCCCGAAAGCAAAAGTGTCGATGATAAAGGTTGACAGGCACTTGTTGAAGAAAACAGATTATGACGTGAAACTGACCAATGGTGTCAAGGTGGAATTCAGCAACAAAGGGAAATGGACATCCGTTGACTGTGGCAAAAAGGCTTTGCCTGAGGATTTGGTGCCTAATACGATACGGAAATATATCTCTAAGAATTTCAGCGATCTGAAAGCTGTGAGCATCAAGAAACGCAATGCCGGTTACGACATAGGCTTGTCAGATGGCATACTCCATCGCTTCGACCTGCTCGGCATCTACAAGGGTGTCATCACTCCCGAAGAAAAGTGATGTGTCTCAACTTTAAATTTAAAGATGATTTAAAGATGAACTTTATAAGTTTAAACAGTTTCTAACAGTTCATTGCAGAGTACATACTTTAATACCAATTTAAATAGAAAATAATAAAAGCGTAACAATCGATTACTCGGTTGATTACGCTTTTATTTTGTGATCCGGTTGGGATTCGAACCCAAGACCCACAGCTTAGAAGGCTGTTGCTCTATCCAGCTGAGCTACCAGACCAATCCGAATGCGGCGGAGACAGACTCCGTCGGTTTCAACTGCAAAGTTACATAAAATTTCTGATATTCCAACCCATAATCAGCGAAAAATATATCTTTGCAGCATTAAATCGAATTATTTAAGAAATTTTTCCATAATTATTTTATGGATTGCGGAAATAATCATAAATTTGCAAGAAGAAGTATTCTGCCGTCTCTTTGTCCCTGTGGCCGGGAGCAGGTAGGGAGGATGCTTCATTAACGAATTGACGATTGAAAAATTAACGATTGAAAAACTAATAAAAATAATCTAATAATTAATTAAAAACTGCTATGTGGTTATCAAACTCGTCTGTAGGACGTAAGTTCGTAATGGCCCTTACGGGTGCATTCCTCGTCCTATTCGTAACTTTTCACTGTTTGATGAACGCCGTAGCCATCTGCTGGCCCACAGCTTACAACTCGGTTTGCGAATTCTTAGGCGCGAACTGGTATGCTCTGGCAGCTTCTGCAGTATTGGCTCTCTTCATCATCGTCCACATCATCTACGCTGTGATGCTCACCGTGCAGAACCGCAAAGCTCGCGGTAATGTGCGCTATGCCATCTCCAAGACTCCCAAAAGCGTGGAATGGTCGTCTAAAAACATGTTCGTGCTGGGTCTCGTGATCCTCGCGTTCCTCGTAGTTCACCTTATCCAGTTCTGGGCAAAGATGCAGCTCGTGGAGATCTGTGGCGATCACGGCACAGTGCCTCCGGCAGCCGGCACCCTCTTCCTCCAGATGGCATTCTCACAGGTATGGACTCCGATCGTGTACATCATCGGCTTCATCGCTCTCTGGTTTCACTTCAACCATGGTTTCTGGTCGATGTTCCAGTCAATCGGCTGGGATAACAACAAATGGATCCCCCGCCTGAAGAAGGTGGCTTGCTGGTGGGCAAGTCTCGTGGTGCTTTGCTTTATTGCACAGGCAATCGTTTTCACCGTAAGAGCTAAAGAGAATTACTATATCAAGAACGAAGCTCTCCGCGAGCAATACAAGGATATGGTATGGCCTATGATGGAAGATGACTTCGGTCCTGACATGGCACAGCTCGGCATGCAGATCCAGATGTCTCCCTACAGCCAGGTTTCACAGGGTCTCCGTCAGATGGAGCAGCAGCAGGCTCAGCAGCTTGAGCAGCTCAACACTCCCGAGGGCAAAGAGTATGTGAAGAACAATCCTCAGATGCAGACTCAGCTCGAGAACATGACCAAGCAGCATAAGTCGCTTGAGAATGTTGTTAAATTCTTCGATTATCTCGAGCAGGATGACAACAAACCAGAATTAGAATTTCCCGGACAACCCGGACAACCCCAGTAATTAGCGATATGGAAGCAACAGATAAAGTAAGAGTAATGAATCCGGCGGATTCCAAGATCCCGGAGGGTCCTGTCGCTGAAAAATGGACCAACTATAAAGCTCATCAGAAACTCGTAAACCCCGCCAACAAGCGTAAACTTGACGTTATCGTTGTCGGCACAGGTCTTGCCGGCGCATCAGCCGCCTCTACTCTCGCAGAGATGGGCTTCAACGTGCTCAACTTCTGCATTCAGGATTCACCCCGCCGCGCTCACTCGATCGCAGCTCAGGGTGGTATCAACGCAGCCAAGAATTATCAGAACGACGGTGACTCCGTTTATCGTCTTTTCTATGACACAGTGAAGGGTGGCGACTATCGTGCCCGCGAGGCAAACGTTTACCGTCTTGCCGAGGTGTCTAACAATATCATCGACCAGTGTGTGGCTCAGGGCGTGCCTTTCGCACGTGAATACGGCGGTCTTCTTGCCAACCGTTCTTTCGGTGGCGCTCAGGTTAGCCGTACATTCTACGCCAAAGGTCAGACAGGTCAGCAGCTCCTTCTCGGTGCATACAGCTCACTCAACCGTCAGATCCAGCTCGGAAAGGTGAAGAGCTACAACCGCTATGAGATGCACGAGCTCGTGCTCATCAAGGATAAGGATGGTGTTGAACGCGCACGCGGTATCATCGCCAAGAACCTTGTGACAGGTAAGTTCGAGCGTTTCGCAGCTCACGCTGTAGTTATCGCAACCGGCGGTTACGGCAACGCATACTTCCTTTCTACAAACGCTATGGGTTGCAACTGCTCCGCAGCTATGGCTTGCTACCGTAAAGGTGCATACTTCGCAAACCCCGCGTTCGTTCAGATTCACCCCACATGTATCCCCGTTCACGGTGACAAGCAGTCTAAGCTTACCCTTATGTCTGAGTCTCTTCGTAACGATGGTCGTATCTGGGTGCCTAAGAAACTCGAGGATGCAGTGAAGCTTCAGAAAGGTCAGATCAAGGGTAGCGATATCCCTGAGGAAGACCGTGACTATTATCTGGAGCGCCGTTATCCCGCATTCGGTAACCTCGTTCCCCGCGACGTGGCTTCACGTGCAGCCAAAGAGCGTTGCGATGCCGGTTTCGGTGTCAACAACACGGGTCTTGCAGTGTTCCTTGACTTCTCAGAGGCTATCAACCGTCTTGGCATCGACGTTGTGCGTCAGCGTTACGGCAACCTCTTCGACATGTACGAGGAGATCACCGACGTAAATCCCGGTGAATTCGCCCGCGAGGCAAACGGTGTGAACTATTACAATCCGATGATGATCTTCCCCGCTATCCACTACACAATGGGTGGTATCTGGGTTGACTATGAGCTCCAGACTTCTGTAAAGGGTCTCTTTGCCATCGGTGAGTGCAACTTCTCTGATCACGGTGCCAACCGTCTCGGCGCATCCGCTCTTATGCAGGGTCTTGCCGACGGATACTTCGTGCTTCCCTATACTATCCAGAACTATCTCAGCGACCAGATCACTGTTCCTCATTTCAAGACAGATACTCCCGAATTTGAGGCAGCTCAGAAGAAATGTGAGGATGCTGAGCAGCAACTGATGAATATCAAGGGAACACGTTCTGTAGATTCTATCCACAAGGAACTCGGTCACATCATGTGGGAGTATGTGGGTATGGCTCGCGACAAAGAAGGTCTCCAGCTCGCTCTTGAGAAACTTAAGGAAATCCGCAAGACTTTCAACTCAGACCTCTTCATCCCCGGCACAGTAGGCGAGGGCATGAACGTCGAGCTTGACAAGGCATTCCGTCTGAACGACTTCATCACAATGGGTGAGCTCGTGGCTTATGACGCTCTCAACCGTAACGAAAGCTGCGGTGGTCATTTCCGCACCGAGTATCAGACTCCCGAGGGTGAGGCTCTTCGCGACGACAAGGATTACTTCTATGTTTCTTGCTGGGAATATGAAGGCAGCGACGACAAAGCGCCCGAGCTTATCAAGGAGCCGCTTCATTACGAGGCAATCAAAGTCCAGACACGTAACTATAAGTCATAAAAATCCCTGCGGGAGATTCAGTTTCGGCTGAGCAATCCCGCCAAAAACAGAATTCAAACAATGGAAGAAAATATAATGAAAGTCAACCTTAAGGTCTGGCGTCAGGCCGGTCCTAAGGAGAAGGGCGCATTTGTGACTTACAGTGATGTGGAAACAACGCCCGACACATCTTTCCTCGAGACTCTCGACATCTTGAACGAGAGCCTTATCGAGAAAGGTGAGGAGCCTATCGTGTTCGACCACGACTGCCGCGAGGGTATCTGCGGTATGTGCTCGCTTTATGTTAACGGTCATCCTCATGGTCCTGCTACAGGCGCAACTACCTGCCAGCTCTATATGCGTCGTTTCGCCAATGGCGAGACTATCACTGTGGAGCCTTGGCGTTCCGCTGCGTTCCCCGTGATCAAAGACCTTATGGTAGACCGCAATGCATTCGACAAGATCCAGCAGGCTGGTGGCTACGTTAGCTTCAACTGCGGTGGAGCACAGGATGCCAACGCGCTTCCCATCTCTAAGATCAACGCCGACGAGGCTATGGACTCTGCAAGCTGTATCGGTTGCGGTGCCTGCGTGGCAGCCTGCAAGAACGGTTCGGCAATGCTCTTCGTTTCCGCGAAGATCAACCAGCTCT
This sequence comes from uncultured Porphyromonadaceae bacterium, assembly GCA_902495075.1. GTDB lineage: Bacteria > Bacteroidota > Bacteroidia > Bacteroidales > Muribaculaceae > Lepagella. Next base: position 6,090 of record CABUVO010000014.1, on the reverse strand, counting down.
CATACCTTCCCCAGGGAGAGGTTGAGAAAGACCGTCGTGTTCGTGCGATGGTAGCCAAGATGGATGAGCTCGGTTTCGGTAACTGTACCAACACAGGTGCCTGCGCTGCTGAATGCCCGAAAAACATCAAGCTTGCCAACATCGGTCGCATGAACCGCCAGTTCATCGCCGCTAAATGTAAAGAATAAGTGAGGCTTTAGGCTTTAGGTTTTAGGCTTTAGATCTGATGCTTAAAGGTTAAAGTAAATAAGTAAGGTTTTAGGCTTTAGATCTGATGCTTAAAAATTAAAGCAGAAAAAGCAAATAAATGAAAAAGACCGGATTTCAAATCCGGTCTTTTTGTTTAGTATCCCTAAAGCCTAAAGCCTAAAGCCTAAGGCCTAACGCCTAACGCCTAAAGCCTAATACGCTCCCGTCTTGCGGCGAGTGTTGCGGTTTGGATCGAAGGGGTTGGCTGTGGGATCGAACACTTCTTCCTCTTCTTCCTCATATTCGTTGTTTTCGTCGCGTTTACGCTTGTCTTGAGCCGGCTTGTTCTTCTTTATCGCGTTAGGCTTCATCTGGTCGATGGCAACGGCAAAGACATCCCATTGCTCATCCTTATCCCAGTTCTTCTTAATGTTGATGACCTTCGGGTAATAATATGCGAGATCAGGCTGAAGCTGGAGGTCATAGTTTCCCGTGTCATATTCTCCATTGCCATTGAAATCCTCGATTATTCTCGCGTAGTATTTCCCTGGAGAGAGGTAGCGGAAAGTGACCATGTTGTTTTTTACGGGTTCGCTACGCACCACGGCATCGCTTCCTGAAAGCACTTCTACGAATGTCGGTATGTCGGGATCCAGTCCCGACAGATTGAATGTCAGAGAGCAATAGTCTTCTTCCTTTTTTGTGGTGAATTCATGTGAAATCGGTCTTGTCGGTTTGCCGTAAATGCCTATGGCAGCGAGAGAATCGGCAACCAGACGGTATTTTGTATCGTAAGCCCATGGATATTCCACCTTGAAATTGCGGGGCGATACGCTGTCTCGTTGAGAGAATATGAAATCACCCTTTACCGGTTTCCATATGGAATCTACCAGGGTCTCGAGTCTGAAAGCTGTGGTATCGAGACGAGAAAGGGGGGTGGCGAACTCAAATTCTACCGGCAGGTTCACTTCCTGTTGCGAAGATTTGAAGGCGACATCGAGTGTGATCGCCTTTATTGAATCTTCAACAGAAATCTTCTTCTCTTTATCTTTCTTCTTCGCCTTTTTAGGTTTGGGGCGATTGTAGTAGAACCGTAGGGAATCGGTGGTTTCCGACAGGTTGCCGGTGGAGTCAGTGCGCAGGTATGTTGCCGCTATGCGTAGGGAATCCGAGTGAACAAGTCGCTCCGGCAGCCAATACACGAGCGAGTCGTTAGTGATGCTGCGCTCGATCACTGCATCATCGATATTTTCTCCTTCCGGATTTATTACTTTGAGTTTCGGAAGAACTTTTGTGCGCGTGTTGAGTTTCATGAACACCCGCGTGGTGTCAATACGTTCATATTTGGAGAGATATTGCGGACGGATCTGAGAATTGAAGGTGCGGAGCAGAATGTCATTAGGGAGGAAACGGGTTCTGAGGCGGTTTGTCACAGTATCAACCTCTCCTAAGTTATTAAAGGTGGTATCTGTTACTTCCACACTTTCCGTGGTAGGGGTGACGGTCACTTCATAAAAAGCAATATCTTCTTCCGGATTCTCATATTTATAATCATTATCCTTGTCTTCAAGGGCGAAAACTCGGTAAGTGCCCTCTTTCAATCCGCGGATAGTGAACTGTCCCTTGTCGTCGGTCTTTGCCACGCGCAGCAGCGGCGTCTTGACGAACGCTGAGTCATTGAGGTTGGAATGCACGCCAACTAATATTCCCTGTCTCGGCTCAAGATTGCGAGAATCGAGCACCATCCCGGAGATGCGCAAAGAATCGAGTGTTTCACCCGTGGAAAATGTATAGGCGAATCCTTGCAGTTTGTTAGCCTCATTGTTGTCTTCAATGGCATCTGCGAAATCAATTGTATATGTGGTGTTGGGAGCCAACGAGTCGAACGTGACAGTAACGCGTTTACCTACGGAGGAGACTCTTGGCACCTGTCGTGACGGGGGCGACACCACAACCTTGGTAAAAGCATCCTTTACATTGACGAGCTCGTTGAAAGTGATGTTTATTCGGGTTTTGTCAACGTTTAGCGAGCCTTGCGGAGGATTGGCGCTTACGAATAGGGGAGGGTCCTCGTCGCGGGCACCGCCCGAAGGATTACCGATATTGGCGCATGCTGCCGCTATGATGGTCACGGCGGCGAATAGAAGCACCTGTAGCAACGTGTTTTGCCTTTTTGTGCGCGTATGTAGATTGAATTTCATCATCAAAGTATTTGTCTATTGTCAACGCCCGGAGAGGCAGGTTTTGTCTTAAAAGAGTTCAAAAATAAATAAAATTATTGAGAAATGAGGGCGGAATCTATATTTTTATGCTTCGAATGGTCAAAACATCAAAAAAAAGCCGTATATTTGCAAGCTGAAAAGAAGACTTTCGAAAGAAAGCCTCGTTTGTCATTGCCTGCGGTAGTGACAATAATTATGAAAAAGAGAATAAAAAACAATAAAATAACAACAAAATCGAAATGCAGAACAAAGGGTTTATCAGCACCATTGCTATCCTTCTGGTATTGATTTGCGGTTTCTACATCTCTTTCAGCTTCGTTACCTCTCACTATGAGAAGAAAGCAAAAGAGTTTGCAGCCATGACCGCCAAGACCAGCGATGAAACCAATGATGCCTACAAACAAAGTCTGAAGCAATTCAACGACTCAATCGACAAAGAGAAAGTTTATCTGTGGTATACCTACAACCAGGTCCGCAAGATGGAGGTTGGTCTCGGTCTTGACCTGAAAGGTGGTATGAACGTGGTCCTCGAGATTTCGGTTCCCGACATTCTCCGCCAGTATGCCTCGGGCGATGCTCAGCTCGCTCAGATCAACGCAGCCATCAAGAAAGCCGAAGCAGACGGTGGCAAAGGTAGTGACAAAGATTTCGTATCGCGCGTGGCTTCTTATATCCAGCCCGGCGTGATGGCAAGTCTTTTCGTTCGCGAAGGTGAATTCATGGGTACTCTCAAATCCAACGCTTCCAACGAAGAGGTTACCGCCGCCCTCGAGAAACAGGTAGACAGCCAGGTTGACGCTGCATTCAATATCTTCCGCACGCGTATCGACCAGTTTGGAGTCGTTGCCCCCAATATCCAGAAACTTCAGGACAAGAGCGGTCAGATCCTTCTTGAGCTTCCGGGCGTAAAAGAGCCGGAGCGTGTGACTGAGCTTCTGAAATCGAGCGCCAACCTTGAATTCTATGAGGTTTACAACTACAATGAGATCATGGGCGATCTTCAGCGTTTTGCAGCAGCATATGCTCAGCAGGACACTGTGAACCATCTCAATGTGATCGAACTTCTCGGTGGTGCACAGCGTGCCGGCTCTCCGGTTGTCGGCATGGTGACTCCTTCCAACAAGAATCTTGTTGACTCAATCATGAACTCAGAGCTTGCAAAACGCACCCTTCCTTCAGACCTTACTCTGATGTGGTCGGTAAAGCAGGCTGAATTTCCTGTGACAGATGCCAACGGCAATGTTGTGAAGAAAGACAATGGTGAAGACAAGACCGTAGGTTACTGGGAGCTTATCGCACTCAAGGGCGACGCAGTGCTTGAAGGTGATGCCGTGACATCTGCATCTTCCGAATATGACAATATGCGTGGAAACACGGTCAACATGAAGATGAGCGACCGCGGTGCTCAGGAGTGGGCAACCATTACCCGCAACAATATCGGTCGTCCTATAGCAATTGCCCTTGATGATCATGTATATTCATTCCCGAACGTAAACAACGAGATTACAGGCGGTAGCTCTGAGATCACCGGTCAGTTCACTCCCGAAGAGGCAAACGACCTTGCAAACGTCCTTAAATCCGGTAAGATGTCGGCTAAGGTGAATGTTGTCAGCAACAACGTGATCGGTCCGAGCCTTGGAGCCGAGGCAATCCAGATGGGCTTCATCTCATTTATAGTGGCTATCATCTTGCTGATGATCCTCATGGTGGCATACTATGGCTGGATTCCCGGTCTTGTTGCCAATGTAGGTCTTATCCTCAACCTCTATTTCACTCTCGGTATTCTCGCATCGCTTCAGGCTGTGCTTACACTTTCCGGTATCGCCGGTATCGTGCTCGCACTCGGTATGGCGGTCGATGCCAACGTGCTTATCTTCGAGCGCACGAAAGAGGAGCTTAAGAACGGCAAGAAACTCCGTCAGGCAATCTCCGAAGGTTACAGCAATGCATTCTCTGCGATTTTTGACTCTAACCTTACTTCGGTTATCACCGGTGTGATCCTCCTCTTCTTCGGTTCAGGTCCTATCAAGGGTTTTGCAACCACCCTCATCATCGGTATCGTCTGCTCGTTCTTCACAGCAGTGTTCCTTACTCGTATCGCCTTCGATCTTATCACCAAGAACGGACGTTGCGCCAACATGACATTCGCAACTGCCCTCAGCCGCAACTTCCTCACTAACCCCAAGATCAACTTCATGGGGCAGTCAAAGGCAGCTGCAGCCGTTTGGATCACTCTTATCGTCATCTCAATCGCATCTCTTGCAATCCGCGGAATGAACCAGGGTATCGACTTCTCCGGAGGTCGCAACTATGTGGTTCAGTTTGAGAAAGACGTGGATCGTCAGGCAGTTCAGGATAAGCTTCTTGATCTTTTCCAAACTAAGGCTAATGATCCCACAGTGTCTGTTGCTGTCATCAATATCGACAATCCTTCCAAGCTTCGTATCTCAACCAACTATAAGATCAGCGAGGAGTCAGAGGGTATCGAGAATGAGGTTGCAGCGATCCTTTATGAGGGTCTTAAGGACGAGCTTACAGTTAACGGCAAGACAATGGATCTCGATGCATTCTCAGTGTCAGACGAAAGCCACGGTATCATCTCTATACAGAAGGTAGGACCTTCTGTGGCTGATGATATGAAACGTGACGCATACTGGGCACTTGGTATCGCCGTTGTATGTATGTTCCTTTACATCCTTCTCCGTTTCCGCAACATCGCCTTCTCTGTCGGTGCTGTTTGCGCTGTGGCTCTTACAGCATTCCTCATCGTAGGTTTCTACTCGGTATGCTGGGGCTTCCTTCCCTTCTCAATGGAGATCGACCAGTCATTTATCGCTGCCGTGCTTACGATCATCGGTTATCAGATCAACGATACCGTGGTTGTGTTCGACCGTGTGCGTGAGATGATCGGTATCTATCCGAAAGAAGATCGTCGCAAGACTTTCAACAAGTCTTTGAATCAGACATTGAGCCGTACGGTGATGACATCGTTCTCCACACTGCTCGTGCTTCTCTGCATCTTCTTCCTCGGTGGTGACACAATCCGCTCATTCACATTCGCTATGATCTTCGGTGTGGTTGTAGGTACATTCTGCTCGCTCTATTGTGCAGCTCCTATAGCTTACGCCATCATGTCGCGTGGCAAGAAGAACAATGCAGCGCAGGCTGCCGCAGAGGGCAAACCTGCTCTCGAAGGCAATCGCCGCTTCAAATAATATTCAAGAAATGAATAGTATTTTCATTTAATTGAAAACATTTAATTGTTAAAATGAGGATTGGAAGTCATGACTTCCAATCCTCATTTTTTTAACAATTTATGTTATTCTTAAATAGGTGATCAAATTAATATATTGGTTAGTTTCATATTCCATTTTCAAATCAGAATTCTAAAATCCGATTTATCGGGCGCAGCCCGATAAGGTGAAAGGTTATAGGTAACAGGGTAAAGGTTAATTGGTGCGCCTCAACAATTAGAGTCAATTAAATATTTAGATGCAAGGCGCGAAGGGCGAAGCTTGATTCAAATTGTCACGAAAATATTAACACGGAGGCACAGAGGGACAGAGGTTTAAAGTAATGTGAAATTTTTGAATGTATAATGTTAATTTTCAGGCGCGGAGGGTCTTAACGACCTTGCGGAGACACAGAGTCCGTAGCTTAAATATCGAGTCAGCCCTTG
>CABUVO010000013.1 GCA_902495075.1 uncultured Porphyromonadaceae bacterium | reverse complement strand
GAATACAGCTCCATGTATCTGAAAAACACGCTGCCATATAGTTCTAACTGTTCCATAATAAGTGCAAAGTTAGAAATATAGTCGCTTCGGTGCAATACGCCATCGCGGACGGTTGTACTTTCATAAGTGCTTAACCGATATGGGGTTATAACTAATTACCCTCTTCAAGGGTTGTCGCGAAATTGGCTCTGGTTTCTATGACCCACAGAGGGTTATCGCAGATGATTCTCTAACTCTGTGTCTCTATCAGCATTCCGAGATGCATCCGTGCCTTTCAATTACACATTTCACTTTTTACTTTATCGAACAGTGTTCGACAAGCTTCGAACTCTGTTCGATTCATTTGGCGGTGTGAGGGGAAATAGCTAACTTTGTTTTGTAATATAAGATCTGTTTGGCGCATGGATGCAAAAGAGTTTGAGGAGGAATATCAGCGGCTATTGCTGCCGCTTGGAATGTACGCTCTGAGAATCATCGAAAATGTCGATGATTCGGAAGATGTTGTTCAGTCTGTGTTCCTTAGTACATGGAATCGTTTGCAGGAGGGATTGGAAACAGACAACCTTAAATCTTACCTTTATCGTGCTGTCAGAAATGCTTCACTCAGATTTGTGGCAAGTAAGAATAATACCCCTGCAGAAGATCTTGAATCTATTGAGGAGGTAACAGACGATGTTATCGACACTTCAGAACGGGATGCAAGATTGTGGAAAGCAATTGAATCGCTTCCGGAGAAGTGTCGTGAGGTGTTTCTTTTGTGCAAACGTGACAATCTGTCGTATAAAGAAGTATCTGAAGAACTTTCAATCTCTGAGAAGACCGTGGAAAACCATATAACAAAGGCTATGAAGGCTTTGCGCAAGGCTTATGGCATCACTGACAAACACAGCAATGTGCAGATCAATATATTTTTCTTGCCTTTTTTGTAAAATTTTTAGTTTTAGAGTAGGGGGATTTATGAGAGGTTGTGTCATAGGTATGTAAACACTTCAACTTTTAAACTTATAAACTTTAAGTTGAAGCTTGCGAAACTTAAATAAAGTACTTATGACTGATCTGGAAAATTTTAATAAGGAAACGCGGTTCGTAGCCAAGCATTTTAAGCCTGATTCATTCAAGCCGCTATATTCTTTTGGCATTGTAGATGCTTTTAAGAACAAGAGAAGAAGAGTTGTAAAATGGGTTGCAGCCTCAGTTGTTGGCGTTGCCCTTTCCGCAGCTGCAATAGTAATAACCTATCAGGTGAGAAATGCAGAAAAGCAGTCTGAGCCTGCGGCAATCACAACACAATCGGTTGAACGCGTTGATCGTTCAGAAGAAGTAATTCGTCTTGAATTTACTGATGCCCCCTTGGCGGAAGTTGTGAAAGGTGTGGAAGTAGCATATGGAGTCACTTTGACGAATGTGCCGGAAGAAGATCTGCATCTGACTCTCAGTTATGAGGGCAATGCCCGTGATTTTATTGATACTGTCAACGAACTCTTAGGAACCGATATCAGGATAGAGAAATGAGAAAGTTTAGATTTATTATCCCCTATGTAGGGAAGTTGTTTCTTTTTCTGAGACTTATCTGTATAGCCGGATTTGTGGCAATGTCAATGACTGTACCGGCATATGCACAAAAAATATCAGTAAATGCAACTAATCGTCCTGCAGCAGAGGTGTTTGCCGATGTAATGAGGCAAAGTGGCAAGAATTTTATATACTCTTCCGATATTCTGAAAGGGTTGAGACTCAACGTCAACGTTAAGAACAAATCACTTAAAACCACTCTTAACAAGATGTTTAAAGACACCGGTATCGAATATAAGATCAAGGGGAATAATATTATGCTTGTCAGGAAGAAACGAAAGGAATTTAAACCTAAGAAGAGCATAAGCGACCCCCGTCTCAAAGATACGGATAGTGTTAAAGTCGGGATATTAAGAGATGTGATAGTTGAAGGGAGCAGAAACCAGACTATCACAATGAATTCGGCAAATATTGGAGCCCTTAATGTTTCCAGAGACATGATTGCCAAGACTCCTGTCATATTTGGTGAAAGCGATGTTATAAAGACTTTGCAGTTTGAGCCGGGTGTGTCGGGTGGAGTAGAGGGAACAGCCGGAATGTACGTGCATGGAGGAAATGTGGATGAAAACCTGTATATGCTTGATAATATACCACTATATCAAGTAAATCATTTTGGCGGGTTGTTTTCAGCATTCAATACAGAGGCGATTAAAAATGTGGATTTTTATAAATCCACGTTCCCTGCGAAATTTGATGGGAGACTATCATCCTTTATGGATGTGTACACCCGTGACGGTTCTAATAAAAAATTGAATGGTTCCATCAGAATCGGACTGACCTCCGGAGCTGCCAATATCGAAGGTCCACTATGGAAAGACAAGACTACATTTTCTTTGGCTGTTAGACGTTCGTGGTTTGAGCTTATCACCATCCCCGCAGTTGCTATAGCGAATTCTGTAAATGGGAAAGGAGATGATGACTTTACTTTTGGATATGCGTTTACAGATGTCAATGCCAAGATTGCTCATAAATTCTCTAATCGGAGCAAAATATACGGTATGTTCTATTATGGAGAGGATTATCTTAACAATGGCACGCATACTCCTGATGATAAAAAGGGTGATTATGATGATAAAAGGAATAATTTTTACGACAAGGATGAGGCTCGCTTGCGCTGGGGAAATATTGTTGCATCAGCGGGATGGATATATGATTTCACTCCGACGTTATGGGGAAAAATCTGCGGCGCATTCACTCGCTATTATTCTACGATGAGCTCTGTGCAGGAGAGTGCCGATCTTGATGGTAGTGAGAAATTGAATTTCACATCAAATGAAATCAAATCACATAATAATATTCAGGACTGGATAATTAAGGCAGACTTTGAATGGCGTTCGTCATCAGTTAACAAACTGAATTTCGGGGCATCGATGACATTCCACAATTTCCTTCCATCGAAAGATTCGCGGACGCTTATCGCTAATGGAGTTACTACAGACGTGACGGATAACGGTTTCAAATATAAAGCTCGTGAATTTAATGTATATGCAGAAGATAATTTATCGTTGGGAGATAAGTTTAAATTAAATCTGGGATTACATTATAGTCTTTTCAATATTACCGGAGCAACCAAAGGTGGTTTGTCGCCACGTGTCGCTTTCAATTATATGCTTAAAGATAATATTGCATTCAAAGGAGGATATTCAAGAACCGTACAGTTTGTGCATCAATTGTCCCAAAGTTCAATTTCGCTCCCGACTGACCAATGGGTTCCGATAATAGGAGAGCAAAAGCCTCAGGTTTCTGATAAGATTGCTTTGGGCGTATATTGGAAACCTATGAATCTATTTACAGTCGCTGTAGAGGGATATTACAAATGGATGCATAACCTTCTTGATTATCAAGATGAATACTATCTTCTTCCTCCGGAGCTTCAGTGGAATGCAAAATTGACAGCAGGGAAAGGAACGTCAAAGGGGATTGATTTCAAAATTTCGAAAGAGTTTGGAAAGATTACAGGACAAATCTCCTATTCACTTCTTTGGGCAGACCGTCAGTTTGCCAATAGAAACGGAGGACGAAAATACCCCGCACGGTTTGATAATCGTCATAAGATAAATGTCCTTGTCAACTGGAAAATAAACGACAAATGGGAAGTTGGAGCAAGCTGGATCGGCATGAGTGGAAACAGAATAACGCTTCCGACACAATGTTGGGTTGACCCGGGACTCGCTCCCTGGCATTATCAAATGCTGCTTAAAACGGATATAAACAATTATAGGTTACCATTTTATCATCGTCTGGATCTGAGTTTTACGCGACATACACGACATGGTTATTGGACAATCGGATTATATAATGCCTATTGCAATATGAATACTATTGCAATTAGAATGGATTATTCTGATCACCAGTTGTATCCTGTTAATATAAATGGCTATATGACATATCGTTCAATTCCCGTGTTCCAAAAAATTAAATTAATACCAACAATACCTTCATTTTCTTACACATGGCTTTTCTAAAAAAATATATACCTATCCTCCTTTCTCTCATGATTCTTACCGGTTGTTACACAGATTTTGAACCGGATATAGACAGTACGCCTGTTATCTGTATCAATGCAGATGCCAAACCGGGAGAAGTATTGAAAATATTTGCCACAAGGACTTGGCGGTGGTCTGAAGGTGTCGAAGATGAGAGCCTTGACTATCAATTAAGAGATGGGATCGTAAGTCTGTATGTAAATGACAGTCTTTATGAAACTATTGAATATTCTGAATGGAAGTATAATAATCCAATGTATCCTTGGATTGATAAGCAGTGCGGATTTCTATCGACATATGAACCTAAACCCGGTGACAGGGTTCGTATTGTTGCGCATAGTGAAACATATGGTGACGCAGAAGGGGAGGTGACGGTTCCTCAGCCGGTTGCAATCGATGATGTTGCTTTTCTTGTAAACAATGCTGAAATAGAAAGCTCTGGTGATAAATTAATATATAAAGGGAACATAAGTTTAGAAATCAGCTTTACAGATCCAGCAGAGGAAAAGAACTATTATTTATTCGAAGGAAGTTGTTATTATGATGATAATAAAGACGGGCTTTATTCTTATGGTACTGCAATGTGGCTGGATTATGATGCTGAACCCCTTTTCACGGAGCATGTGTCATCACTTGAGTCTGCCGTATCGGAGACGTCGGGTTATACTTTCTTCTCTGACAGGATGATTGCCGGTAAAACATATCCATTGCATATAAGGTTGGTAAATGTCAGTTATCCGGTTTCTGCTGATAATAATTTTGATTCAAACAAATCATACGTGAAGTTCGTGTTGAGCTCAATATCCGAGAGCTACTACAAGCATGTTATATCAGTTTGGGAAAGCAATGATGGTATCAATGGTATTCTTGGAGGGGTAGGACTTGCAGATCCGGTGTGGGAATGCAGTAATGTATCGACAGGAGCGGGCGTTATTTCCGCTTCCGCTCCCTCCAAGATACAGATTCCAATATCCGAATTTTTCAAAGATATGAAGATATCAGAGTAATAAGTAATCAGGGTGTTCAGTTTAATGTCCCCAATTTATTAAAATAAATCCTTGTTTATCGAACTGAGTTCGATAAGGTAAAAAGTAAAAGGGAACAGGTAAAAGGGATAAATTGGCATGACTCTAATGTGAGCGTCAAGTCGTAGCTGCTTGTGGGTGCCGGGTTCCGGCTTGCTCACAACTGCAGCTACGACTGGAGGCACCGTTCGATATAGATTTATCAAACAAACGTGCTTCACCGATTACTGTCATAAAATGAAAACGCGAAGAAGCGAAGAATAAAAGCTTTCGACACGATAGTCTAAAGTCTTTTGATGTAGCAACTTAAACACAGAGACACAGAGGAACAGAGCGTTTAATTAATGTTCAATGTGAAATGTTGAATGTGTAATTGAAAGGCGCGGAGGCATCTGGCGATGCTGACTGAGCCACAGAGTTAGAGACTCCATCCGCGACAACCCTCGGTAAAGCTCAGAAGTCAGAGCCGATTTCGCACAACCCTCGGTAAAGCACAGAAGTCAGAGCCGATTTTGCGACAACACTCGGTAAAGCACAGAAGTCAGAGCCGATTTCGCCACAACCCTCGAAGAGGGTGATTGGTTATAACCCCATATCGGTCAAGCACTTATGAAATAGTGCTTGACCGGTATGGGGGTCATATAAGTCGTGTCGCTGCGGCCTCGGAGAGGTCGATTAATAAACTTTGCGCTGTACTATTCGACATCTCCGATGCCGTCTGACGCGCAGAGGTCCAACCCCACACCGACCGGGTCGTTCCTTGCAGAAACTCCCGGTCGATGTGGGGTTATAATTATATGCCCTCTCCAAGGGCTGACTCAATATTTAAGCTACGGACTCTGTGCCTCCGTCAGGTCGTCAAGACCCTTCGCGCCTTTGCGTCCCAATAATTAAGTTGACTCGGTTTGTTGAGGCGTGTCAATTCACCTTTAACCTATTCCCTATAACCTTTAACCTTATCGGGCTGCGCCCGATAAATCGGAATCTAAATTATTGATATATAGCATCGCGGATCTCCTTCATGCCTGGGGCATATCGGGAGAAGACGCTGATATGGCGGATGGAACGCGGATTTATTTTCTCAAGTTTAGCCATAGCCGGAATTTGAGCCACAGCGGATTCGGCAGCCATCGGCTGCCGACGGAGAGTCACGGATTGAAGCAGATGGCTACGGATCCCTCCCCAATTGTATTCATCCGGGATATGTCTCCTACTGCGGCGATATTATCCGAAACCATCGGCTACAATCCGCGACTCCAGTCATATGCCGCAAGGCATATGACTCCGCGATAGGCTTTTGAGTATGATTTCAAGGATATCAAAGAATCCGCGTGCCATCCGCCTGGTCCGCGTCCAACCTGAAACACCGCAAGGTGAGAGGGATCCGCGATGCTGTAAATCTTTAATACAATTGTTGAGGCGCGCCAACTCACCTTTAACCTATTCCCTATAACCTTTAACCTCATCGGGCTGCGTTCGGTAAATCGGAATTTAGAATTCTGATAGGAAAATGAAACATGAAACTGAACATTCGGATAAGTAATAATTAGGGAGTGAGTGCCATTCGGCACTCACTCCCTTTGATTCAATCAGTCCGACTGATTGGTGATTCTTGTTATATGCTTACTTGATAAGGACTTTGGTTACTTTTTCGCCTTGACGACGGATGTAGATACCTTTGGCGGGATTCTTTACGCGGATGCCTTCAAGCGTAAAGTATTCAACCGGAGTTTCATCTTCCTCGATTGACTCAACACCTGAACCTTGCACAAGTTCGTATTTCACAGGGCAGAGAATCTGACTACCTGCTCCATTATCCTCAACAACGAATGTCACATTATATTTGCCGGCAGCAAGGTTGTCAAGACCGAAGTACTGACGGAACTTGATCTCCTTATTCTCAGTTTCGTCTCTACCGTCAATCTCTGTGTAAGTGCCGTAAATGTCACCTGTTACAGTGGGCGTAGTTCCATTCTCAAATGTTACATCCTTCACCATATAAACGCCATATCTTTTAAGGCCCTTAGTGTTTGTAACTACCTCAGGAGCAACTGTCTCTTTCTCAGAGGCAGATTTCGGTGCATCAACCACAACAGCACAATAATACTTGGCGGAGTTGGGTTGTTTGTAGGTTGCTGTCCAGCCGGTGGGGATTACATCGCCAACTTCATAGTCAGGTGTTTCGTCGCCATAAACAAGCATAGGAGTGTTGTCTGCTGCTATAACATATGTATGCTTTGCCGCAACACCGGTGCTTGTTGTGCCAGTTCCCTGATACGTTACGGTAAATGAGAAATTAATCTTAGCATCAACAGGTTGCTTGGGACCTTCAGGCTTAAGAGCTTCAAACTCAGCCATCGAATTTACAACTGTTGCAACGGTGAGTGTGTATTTGGCTTGTGCACCGCTATATTCATTATTACCTGCGAAACGAGCCGTTATTTCAGTCTGCCCACCTGCTACAGGAGTAACCTTGCCATCAGCAGTTATGGTAGCGACAGCAGTGTTTGAAGACGAATATGTGATTTCGAGACCGTCAACGCTGCATGTAAGTTTTGGAGCTGTAAATTCCTCACCAACAACTGCACTTGCTGTTTCTGCATCGAATGTAAGTTCAACTTTCTTCTTTGCTTCACCTTCTTTAACGGTGATCGATGTAACGTACAATCTATCAGTTGCTTTAAGAACGATGAATTCAAGATTCGACCCATCGAGACTGAAAACAAGCTCGGTATCTTTTGAGGTATCTGTGATCTCTTCGGATTCAATTCCGTTTAATGAAAGTTTACAAGCAGAAGATCCTGTACCCGTTCCAGTTCCTGTACCCGTACCTGTTCCTGTTCCTGTTCCTGTACCCGTACCTGTTCCTGTTCCTGTTCCTGTTCCTGTACCCGTACCAGTTCCAGTTCCAGTACCAGTGCCGGTTCCTGTGCCAGTACCTGTGCCAGTACCTGTGCCAGTACCGCCACTCCATTTGCGAGCCTTGACAACAATAGAGGTTGCCGCAACCTTGCCTTCTTCAGAAAGGTTAATGGTCATGGTGCTGTTGTTGTCGAAGCGGATGCCATATTTGCCTTGACGAGGAGCTGATGTGGCTGTCAAAGATATGCCGCTGATGTACTGTGTGCCAGATGCAACGCGTTCAAGAGCCTCTTCTCCGTTAGCGAATGTGTAATTTAAATCGGCATCCGAGTTCTTGAATTCGATTGAATAAGAAGGAGCGTATGTAACAATGATTGATGTAACGTACAATCTATCAGTTGCTTTAAGAACGATAGATTCAAGATTTGAGCCATCAAGACTGAAAACAAGCTCGGTATCTTTTGAGGTATCTGTGATCTCTTCGGATTCAATGCCGTTTAATGAAAGTTTACAAGCAGAGGATCCAGTTCCTGTCCCTGTGCCAGTACCAGTACCCGTACCAGTTCCAGTTCCAGTGCCAGTACCAGTGCCCGTACCCGTACCCGTACCTGTACCCGTACCCGTACCTGTACCCGTACCTGTACCCGTACCCGTACCCGTACCCGTACCAGTTCCTGTGCCTGTACCGCCACTCCATTTGCGAGCCTTGACAACAATTGAAGTAGCAGCAACCTTGCCTTCAGCAGAAAGGTTAATGGTCATGGTGCTGTTGTTGTCGAAGCGGATGCCATATTTGCCTTGACGAGGTGCTGATGTGGCTGTCAATGATATGCCGCTGATGTACTGTGTGCCGGATGCAACGCGTTCAAGAGCCTCTTCTCCATTAGCGAATGTGTAATTTAAATCGGCATCCGAGTTCTTGAACCCGATTGTGTACGATTTCGCGGAGGCTAAGCCTGCCGAGAATAGCACTGTTAAAAATAGTAGTAAAACTTTTCTCATAATAATTAATTTATGTTGTTATTGTTGTTTTGTAAAGGTAATTACTTGAAGTTTGCGACAAATGTAAAACAATTTTAGCTTTTTACAAAATAATTTTGATAAAATTTGTATAAAAATGTTGTGTAAAGTAAAAAATGTGTTTATATTTGTAGCGGAGAATAGTAACGAACAACCTAACATCAATTAGATCACTAATGATTAAATTTAATAAACAAGGAGTTAGTGTGCCGCGCACGTTGAGTTGTGTGATAGTTACGGCATGTCTGCTGACAACAATTATGATTCCTCCTGTAACGGCGATGGGGCAGACGTCATCAACGTCTACCACAGCAACAAAGGTGAAGGCAGGAGTCATAAAAGGTATTGTTGTGGAAGCAGGTGGTGAGCCGATTCCCGGAGCAACAGTTATCCTCAAAGGAACAAAGACCGGTGTCATGACTGATGCAGACGGTAACTTTACACTTCCTGTTAAAGGTCAGGCAAAGGAATTTACCATTACGGTTTCATCTGTAGGTATGGAGCCGGTAACACTCAAGGCATCTGTGGGCAAGCCTGTCAAAGTGGAGCTTAAGAGCAATAACATGCTTCAAGAGCTTGTGGTGGAGACCGGTTACAGCACTCTTCCGCGAAAAGATATGGTAGGGGCGTACACTACTGTGAAAGCAGAGGATGTGATGATGCCGGCTATGACATCTATCGACCAGATGCTCCAAGGCAAGATTTCGGGTATGGTGGTCACGAACTCATCGACACGCGTCGGTGCCAAGCCTTCGATCACTATCCGTGGTACGTCAACCATTATGGGTAACACAGACCCATTGTGGGTTGTTGATGGCATTATTCAGAGTGATCCTCTATCGATTGATGCCAGCTCCGCATTGACAGAAGATATGCGTAACGTTATCACAAACCAGATTTCGTGGCTTAACCCTCAGGATATAGAAACCATCACAGTGCTGAAGGATGCTTCCGCAACAGCAATATATGGTTCTAAGGCATCTAATGGAGTAATTGTCATAACCACCAAGAAAGGTTCGGCAGAACGCACGAGTGTGAGCTACACCGGAAATGTCTCGGTGCGCATGCGTCCCAACTATAAAATGTTCAACTATATGAACTCGAAAGAGCGCATACAGTTCAGCAAGGAAGCCTATGAGGCTGGTGCCCGCTATCAGGAAGAACCGATTGCGCAGCCATATAGCTACGAGGGTCTCATGGCGATGTACAATAAGCATATGATAAGTGAGTCGGAATTTGCGCGAAATCTTGAGTTCCTTGAGACCGGCAATACCGACTGGTTTGATCTTCTTCTACGTAATTCCGTAAGTACGAGTCATAACGTGAGCGTATCTGGAGGAACGAAGAAAGTCACGTATAATGCTTCTGTGGGTTACAACCTTACCAATGGAACCGAGAGAGGCAATGATCAAAGCCGTCTGACAACGCGATTGGTTGTCAATTCCCAGATTTCGAATCGCGTGCGACTCAGTTTCAGCGTCAATGGTACAAACTCCGACTCGAAGAGTTTTGGTCCCAACGTGTCTCCACAGAGCTATGCGCAGAACACATCTCGCGCTGTGCCGGCGTATGATATGAATGGGAAACCTGTTTATTATGACAGTTACTACACCTATTCAATGAATATGCGCGACATCGGCTCGCTTCGCAGTGGTTACAACATATTCAATGAGATAGAGAACAGTTATTCGAAAAACAAGTCTTCATCATATAATTTTTCATTGAACCTTGATGTCAAGATTTTTGACTGGCTTACATACCAGTTGGTTGGTAATATGGGCGTAAGTTCGAATACCACTGATGTCTACGATGGTGAGACTACTAATTATATAGAGCAGAACTATCGAGGTTATCCTGCCGGTACTGAAAAATCAGGATCGGAGAAGTTTAACGCCGCGCTGATGCCTTTCGGAGGTATGCTCCGAATCAACAATTCCCGCTCCACATCGTATGACATGCAGCATAAGTTTGTGTTCCAGAAAACTTTCAACGACATACACAGGATCAACGCCATGGCTGCGATGCAGATGCGCTCGGTTGCGAGCAAGAGCAGCAGCTCAACGATGTTCGGTTATGAGCCTGACCGCGGTGAGATCATGGTAAGTCCGACTTATCCCAATAACATCCAGCCCATAGGCCGTGATAACTCCTCAATCCAATGGGGCGCTCTTGACTACCTTTATGATGCCGGAGGCTTGAGGAGCTACAACTATACGAGCAACTATCTCTCATATTTTGCAACTCTCGCATACTCTCTTAAAGACACATACGTATTTAACGCCAATGTGCGTCAGGATGCTTCAAACCGTTTCGGTCAGGATACCAATCACCGTTTCAATCCTACCTATTCATTCGGTTTCAACTGGCGTATGGGTGAGATGGGATTTGTTCGCAACCATCTGACATGGCTCAACCAGCTTAACTTGCGTGCCACATATGGTATTCAAGGTAATGTGGTGCAGTCGGTTAGTCCGGATCTTATTGCCAGCTATGGAGGTATTCTTGGTGGCTACAATGAGTTCTATACCACGATTTCCAGTCTTCCGAATCCCTATCTTAAGTGGGAAAGCACAAGATCCTGGAACTTCGGTCTGGATCTGCAGTTCCTAAAAGGAGTCACACTTAATCTTGAGTATTATGGACGTCGGTCGAATGTGATTGTAAGCCAGCCGATACCGGAGGAATACGGTATGAAGAATATGCCTCTGAATGGTGGTATCATATATAACGAGGGTGTTGAGGTGACATTGAATTTCACTCCGTTCCACACCAAGGATTTTGCGTGGACAATAGGAATCAACGCCTCCAAGAACTGGAACCGTGTAGGAAATAACGAGGATCTTGTGCGTGCTGATGAAACCACCAAGAGCGACTATCTGGCAGGCAGTAGCAACCGTATGCTTCGCGCCGGCTATCCGCTCTCGAGTTTCTGGTCGTATTCATTTGCCGGTCTTGATCCCAAAACAGGTTATCCCACATTCAATAAGATTGATGGTAGTGATCCAAGTGTGAACACCGATCCCCTTACATTCCTTGTGTATTCAGGGCAGACAACTCCATACTTCACCGGAGGTATCAACACCCGTATACGTTGGAAGGAATTCTCAATTTCAGCGAATTTTTCAGCGTTGTTAGGTGCGAAAAAGCGTCTTCCGAATCCTTACAACCTGTTTAACAACGGCAAGTTGCCGAGTCCATACTCGCAGTTGTCGCGCCAGCTCAACGATCGCTGGAAGCAACCGGGAGATGAAGCGCATACCAATATTCCTGCACTTTACACATCCGTGATTTCCAACGACATCAACCTTGCTTTGCCCGATGGTTCGATAGCCAACAACCGCTACAGCATGTGGGCATATTCAGATGCACGCGTTGCTGATGCATCGTTCTTCCGCTGCTCTCAGCTTTCTCTTACGTATTATCTTCCCAAGAAGATCTGCAATAAGTTCCGAGCCCAGAACTGTTCATTTAGTGCCAATGTCAATAATCTCTTCGTAATTGCCAGCAAAAAGTGGAACGGTTTTGACCCTGAACTTGGAGAGAGCGTTCAGCCCAAAATATTCTCTTTCGGTCTCAATATTAGCTTCTGATAAATATGAAAACAACAATTATAAAATGCATATCGGCATTATTTTTGGTAACAACGCTTTCAGGTTGCGACTTTCTTGAGCCGAAAGCCGTGAGCGAGTTTGTGCCAAGGGATGCCGCGTCACTCAATGAGATGCTTCTTGGCAACGCTTATCCGCTTAAAGGGAAACAGCGTTTCAACCTTTTTCTCAATCTTATGGACGATGATGTGGCTGCCGCTCCATATCAGCCGGCTCCTATCGGACTGGACGTGAACCGTTTCATTGCCCCGTTCTCCTGGCAACCCAATCTTTATTCTCTGTTGAATCAAAGCGGTTACAGCACCACTGATATCTATATGCCTTATTATGAGCTGATTCTTGGTTGCAATGCAGTGATCGATTATATCGGACAGGTGAGTGATACGCAGGAAAACATAGATTTGGTTCTTGCACAGGCTCACGCTCTGCGCGCATTCCACTATTTCAAGCTCATAAATATATTTGCAAAACCATACAATGTAGATCCCGCAGCACCCGGTGTGCCCCTGAAGAAAACATCGCAGATAGAGCAGCGTCTCATGGCACGTGCAAGCGTACGCGAGGTATATGATTTCATCCTCGCTGAGCTCTCTGAGGCTGAAAGGCTCTACAAGGGTCTGTCGGATGCTCCATATTGGAAAGATGATGCCCGCACAAGTTTGCCAATGGTTTATCTTCTTTTCTCACGCACGTATCTTTATATGGAAAATTGGGAGAAAGCTGCGGAATATGCAAAATTGGTGATGGACGATGACCGTTTTAAGCTTAACGATCTTAACAGCATCCCCGAATATGATTCTAATGGTGTATTGTATTATAATGATTTCCATTCATACACCAATTCTACGGAAACCATCTGGATATATGGCAATCTTGATGACTATGTTGGGTGGGCTGCTGACAATTTGTCGTATAGCCACGCTTTCTTCCGCGCTTCACCGGAATTGATGAATTCGTTTGAAGAGGGCGACCTTCGTAAATCACGCTATATCACACGCAGCCGCTTACGTGTAGATGGTGAATATATGCCGCATGCATTTGGAAAAGTGAATATGAGCAAAAGTGGCTCGTATTACCTTACTCTCACCGAGACATTTACATTTGGACGCAGTTTCCGTCTTGCAGAGGCATATCTCAACTATGCTGAAGCTGAGGCTATGCTCGGTGGAGACGGTATAGGAAAATCTGTCAAGGCATTGAATGACCTTCGCCGCAAGCGTTTCACACCTGCCACTTATACTGATGCTTCGGCATCCGATCAGAATTCGCTGATAAAATTTGTCAGAGAGGAACGGCGTCGCGAACTTTGTTTCGAAGACTTCCGCTGGTATGATTTACGCAGGTGGGGCATGCCGGAAATAAAGCATGTCTGGTATACAGGAGAAAATACCGGAGTCGAATATACACTTTCTCAAGGTGATCCTCAATATACAATTCCATTCCCGGATGTAGCACTCGAACAGAATTCTGCCCTGGAACAGAATCCTCTCGGTCCTGCTCCGCGTCCAAGCACTTCATTCTAAAAAGGTAGTTATGAAATTCAAAATATTTACAATAGCCCTTGCACTTGGTTTGATTATGCCTTCGTGCTCCGATGAAGATAAACTAACACCATCGGGCGATTATTCTGTGGTGCGTTTCGAGTTCCCTCAGGGTAACAATGATTTCGACAAGGAACTGGAAGCAATTCATGATGAATATGGCATATACGTGATCTATAAGGATATAACCGTGCAGGATCTGAACCGAAAATGGACATCAGTGGGCACCGACAATACTTATTATGGTAACGATGTGCCTGCCTCTGATATGCCTTTCTATGTAGACTTCCTTAAAAAACGTGTTTTTAAATATATGGATAAAGAGGATGTCGATGCTGTTTTTCCTGTAAAGGTTTACCTGATGGAGAACTTCCGGGCTCTTCCTTATGGAAGTGAGGATAACGAGGACCGGGACAACCAGAGTTCCGCAGATGGTTATGGCGACATAATAAGCAAGTATTTTCAACCTATGAAAACCAATGGTTTCGACTATTGGACAATCAGTTTCAAGAAATCTGAGATCGATGGTCGCAATCCAGAGGGTCCGAAGAGAGTTGCAGCCGTTATATTCTACACCGCGCTTGAAAATGCCATACGCAGCGGCAAGTATGCGGAACCTGCCAATTTCCGGGATGGTATAGATTTTGAGACAAAGCTTGTGGATTCGAAGTATACCCGCGATGAGAATTGTCCTCTCAATAGAGGGATTCCAATATATATTACCGAGCATTTCGGCACGCAGAATAGTCAGTTCGAAATAGAAGGCTCATACTATATTAGCGAATATCGCAAAGATGGTACTCGAGATCTTTTCTTCGAATACATACGGCAGGCTCTATACTATACACCAGAAGAATTTGTAAAGAAGTATCCGGAACGCTACTATCCGTTGCTAAATGAAAAATATAATATGGTTGTGGATTATTTCCTGTCAAAAGGTGTTGACTTGGCTGCAATGGCTGGGGGAAAATAACAATTAGTTGGGTTGAATCAAATTGATTAAGAGAAATGAAAAATATAGTATGGATTTTCAGCCTTATTGTATTGGCATTTTATATGGCAATGCCGGTTTCTGCACAGGAGGCGCAGGATTCGAAGGAAGGTATATGTTTTGACAGCATACCTTTTGCTGAAGCGTGTGCAAAAGCCAAGGCTGAGAATAAGCTCGTATTTATAGACTGTTACATCAAGACGTGCGGACCATGCCGGATGATGGCGCGCAAGGTGTTCCCGCAGAAAACATGTGGTGACTACTTTAACCCACGTTTTGTAAGCTTGAAACAGGATATGGATGAAGGTGAGGGCCCCGAGCTGCGCAAACGTTACGGTGTGATGATATATCCTACATTCCTTTTTATTGCACCAGACGGTTCGACAGTGTTGAAATATGAGGGGGGAGCCGACAAAGATGCCGAAAGTTTTGTGTCGAAAATTGACAGTGCGCTCAAGGCAATGGACATGTATAAGGAATATGCAGGAGGACGGAACGATGTGGCATTTCTTGGAGATCTTATGTCTCGATTCCAGAAGTTTGACATACGTAAAGCCCGGGAGATTGCTGACAAAAGTCTTGCTGATGCGTCTGCAGAGGTGTTTGCGGATTCTGTGATATGGAATCTGTTACCTAAGACTCTGAACAGGACTGATGGTACGGCTTTCCGCCGTATGTTTGATATCCGGGATGAGATAGGCTCTCTATTGGGGCAGGATATCGTTCTTGAAACACTCGTAAAAGCATATTCCAATGAATTCATGTACCGTAACATGGAATGGTATGATTACAAAGGCAGAGTTCGAGATCTTGAGACCTTAAGTGCAGAGAATGCTCCCGGAGCAGAAGATTTACGCTGCAAAGTACTTTCATTTGGAGAAGACATGCAGAAGGTGAAAGCTCAGACCGGAGCAAAATAAAAATATTAGTCAACAAGTTAACAGATGAAAATAAGAATTATTACATCACTTTTCGCAGTTGCAATTGCCACGACGGGTCTTTTCGGACAGAATAATCCGGAGCAGCATCCTGTCTTCCGCAATGATGGTGCGAAGATTGCTGCGAGCACTGCAAAAATTCGAGCCGTGCTAAAGGGAAATCCATCTTTCTCTATCGATTCGGTATGTGCTCGAGTTCCCGAGACATTAACCGAGGGCTACGTTGGGAGGAAAGCCGACCTTAAAAAGCCGCTAAAGAAGAAACTTGACGCACGCAAGCTGTTTGAACTATGCAAATCCAGTTCGCTGCTTTATTGCAAATACGAACGCACACCAGGCAGTCAGCGTGATTCGGCGTATACAGGGGCTTCTGCGGTGGCTCTTACTGCTGATGGCATATGTGCTACTAACTATCACGTGATTGCCCCTATTGCGCTAAGCGGTGCTCTTGGCAAAAGTCTAACAGGTCAATTGGCACAGTTTGTAATGGATTTTGATGGGTATGTATATCCTGTTGAGTCTATTCTCTATACTGATCCGATTAATGACATGGCGATCATTAAGGTAAATCCTCTTGACAAGCCGCTGACTCCAGCGAATATCGGAGGAGATGCCGTTCCGGGTACGCCTGCATACTGTCTTGCAAATCCGAGCGGCGCGACATTCCATTTCACGGAAGGAATGGTGTCGAATGCTTCGGTTATGTCAGACGCATATACGGGACAGTATAAATATATACTTGATATAACAAGTGATTATGGACGCGGAGCAAGCGGAGGTCCTGTCTACGATGATTGCGGGAATCTGATAGGACTTATCAGCTCTACATTCTCTCTTTATGCCCGTCCTGATACTTATCGCAATTTACAGATGGTGTATAAATACTCCGTCCCTGTTTTTCTAATTACTGAACGATTCGAATGAAAAAGATATTTATTTTTATAGCGTTGTCGTGTGCTATTACCGCAGTAGCGCAGCAGTCTGCCGATCAGGCGGAACGCGAGGCTCGTATGCGTGCAGAAATGGAAGTGGCACAGCAGAAATATTACGCCAATGCAGATACATGCATCTATGGCGTGCGTTATGTGTTCGATTATTTATATAACAAAGCTCAAGGAATGCGTTTTCTTGAGGATCGCATAGTGCTTGTCAGACCCGAAGAGACACTCGATATGAGTTGGGAAGGTTTCGGTGAACATCGCTGGCGTATGAAGAATTCCGATCCCAATACAGGTGATATGACTTTGCATTATCGTCTGACTCCTGATTTCTATTTTTACAACACGTCGACAGATTCGCTTCAGACTGTATACCGAGTGCTTACGGAAGAGTTTAATCTTGGGAAAGAGCGTCTTGGCAATGACTGGAAGATTACTGATCGAGTGGAAAACATTGCAGGACTCCCTTGCCGCAAGGCTACTCTTGAGAAAGGGGGAAGACAATGGATCGCATGGTTTACCGACAAACTTCCGTACAAGGCCGCTCCCCGCGATTTCGGTGGTTTGCCCGGGGTAATAATTGATCTTTCTGACACTGACGGCGAGGTGGGATGGCATTTCTTCCGCACTGAGCATAATCTACCGGATCATAAGCTATATATCAAGCATCCGGAAAAATATGCAGCTTTAACGTCTGATAAGGCACGTCGCATAATCAGTCTCTATGGTCGCAGCGAGCCGAAATATGTTCAGGAATCGGGTATATATGAGCAGTTGCCGGCATATGTTCCGGAGATGATGCGTCCTTCGACAGGACTTGATGCATGTAATATTGACAATCCAATTGTTAAAGAATAATTTTAATTTTTATAATATGAAACATTTATTTACTACTACTTTATTATTCGGGAGCATGATTCTTTGCTCATCGCTAAGCGTGAATGCATCTACCGAATTGAAAATGGTTAAAGCGAATGAGTTCACGGGTGCTACCAAAGCGCAGCAAGGTACGGACCTTGGCAAAGGTTACACCGGAAAGGGAGTGGTCATCGCTATTATTGATGATGGTTTTGATGTGGATCATCCTGCTTTCTGGGATGCCGAAGGTAAAAGTCGCGTCAAAGCATATGTTAATGTGGATTCACAAGTATTTAAAGAAAGTCTAAAGCAAATAATAAAGGGAGATGGTCATCATCTGGATTTGCACGGAACGCATGTTGCGGGAATTGCTGCCGGTGCATCACCAAATGTGCAGGGGCAGTACCGAGACTATGCGGGTGTGCTGCATGATAATGTCCAAATACCTTTCTCAGGCGTTGCTCCTGATGCTGAAATTGTGTTCGTTTATGCAGATAAGACATATTATCAGAGTGCCATTGCGGCAGTAAAGAATTATGCTAACGGTCGACCGGTTGTATTCAATATTTCTGCCGGTGAAAACAAAGGATGGCATGATGGTCTCGATTATAGAGCATTGGTAAATTATCTTAAAGATGAAGGAGCTATCGTATGTGTGGCTGCGGGTAACGAAGGTCAGCAGAATCTTGCCGTTTCGGCAGAAGCTGGAGTCGGTGAAACGGTTACTAAAGTTTTCCCGTTACCTCTGAATTCAGGTGCAGCGCAGCTTTACATGATGAGCAATATAAATGCGCCTATTTCAGCGGAACTCGTAGCATTTAACAAGAATACTAAGGAGGAAATTTATTCTATTGAGTTGACTGATAATCTCAAGCTTGGCACATATGGTTCTACAGGTGGCGGAACCGGAGGTTCATCAGGAGATGTTTTAGGAGGTGAGGCATGGGAAAAAGTTTTTGCCGCACCAACAAGTAACACTAACGGATGGGTACGTAATATCAGTGGCAGTTCAACCGAATGCTATAAATATGAGATGTCGTTTAACTATGTTCCCAAAGATCCAGCAACAGTGGTTGGTATCCGCGTAAAGGTTTCCGATGGTGAAAAAGTCATGGCAACCCTTTTCCCCGTCAACAAAGATAAGCCTGTAGCATTCCCTGAACCTGAAATGGATGGTTGGGTAGCTTCTTCACCCGATGGCTCGATAACAACTCTTTCTACTGTACCTGGTGTTATTTCCGTAGGTGCCTGCTCCTCGGCAGATGCTCACCCTTTGCTCGAAAATGAAAGTCTTCTATCACATTCTACAAAAGCAGGGGAGGTATGGCCTATGACATCGTATGGCTCATCAATGTCTAATGACGAAAAACTTCCTCACGTATGTGCACCGGGTGTGGATATAATCTCAGCTTATAATAATAACAATACAGAATCTGATGTGAGGGTTAGTTCGGCATTTGTATCACTTCCTGATTTATCCAGATATGAATATACATGGGGACCCGAGACGGGAACATCGATGGCGACGCCATATGTTGCCGGAACAATCGCACTCTGGCTCGAAGCAAATCCGAATCTTACCACAGCAGATATAAAAGACCTGATTGTAGAAACATCTACAAAGAAAGAGGGTGATCCCCGCTGGGGAGCCGGTATTATAAATCCTTATGAAGGATTGCGTAAGATACTTGGTTTGAGTAGCGTCAATGAAGTTGCAGAGCATGAGCCCATGATTAATGTTACAGATAATGGCATTGAGGTAATCACCGATGGCAAGGCTGTGACAGTTGAGCTTTACGACCTCTCCGGCCGTCTTGTTGCAAGCAAAGCATCACAGACCAACGAAGCTGCAATAAGCACAGAATCGTTGACTGGCGGCGTATATGTGCTTCGTGTAAACGATGGTTCAAATTCTATTTCCAGAAAGATCGTAACAAAATAAAAGATTTAAACATAAAATACTCCGCAACACAGATATCTGTGTTGCGGAGTATTTTATGTTTTCTTATTTCTCACATTCACTAAAAAACCGAATGCAGATTCTGCATTCGGTTTTTTAGTGTCCAGGATGAGACTCGAACTCACACGACCAAACGGTCACTACCCCCTCAAAGTAGCGCGTCTACCAATTCCGCCACCTAGACAATAATATGTGATTCTTTTTCGTAAAAAAATCTCAAACAACCATGGAGATTATCTGAGATTTAATGAAGTGTCCAGGATGAGACTCGAACTCACACGACCAAACGGTCACTACCCCCTCAAAGTAGCGCGTCTACCAATTCCGCCACCTAGACAAATGTTTGTGTTTAGTTGGAGCGAAAAACGGGACTCGAACCCGCGACCCCGACCTTGGCAAGGTCGTGCTCTACCAACTGAGCTATTTTCGCATTTTTGTTGGTTCAACTCGTTTCAAACATTGTTTTCCCGAATTGCGATGCAAAGTTACAACTTATTTTTGAACTGTGCAAATTTTTACTGAAAAATCTTCAATAAAACGTTTACTTATTTTCCCATATCCACCCCTCTGAGTAACGCGATTTAAAGCTGTCTGAATTTAACTCTGTGATTAATTCAGACTTATCGTTGGATGATGCCGAAGCAACTCTGAAGAGGGTTTTTGAAGGCACGAGAATCAAATCCGATTCTTCTCCATGATTCAGATTTATGTATTTCTGAGCCTCTCTTTCTGACCGGAATGTTCCAACTATGAGATAATATTTTTTTATTGAATTCTCAGGGATTAAATTATCATTGCCTGGCACTGAATCTTGAGATTCGTAAACTTCTTTGGGTTCCTGAACCATTGGCATTGCTGCAGAATCAATGAGTGCATTTACCGGCACAACCGATGCTTGATCTTCTTCCATTCTGCCGGAGGAGGGCAGGAGGGCAGATATTGCAACTATAAAAACCAGCAAGAGTGATGCCGCCACCTTGGCTGCAGTCTTGTTGACGGGTATATAATAATTGCGGTCGAAATCAAGAGAACGTTCCGCACGTTTCACATTTGCATTATCAGAAAACTTCTGACCGTTCAATTGTGTCCCTACTGAGACGAATCCAAGTTCGCGGTTCGTTTGTTCTGCAGTTTGAAATGGTGAAAAACGGATTGTATTTTCATCACCGGCAGATATATATCCAAGACGTCCTAATGAAACCTCACCATCGTTCTCTATAAGATATCTCAATTCCTTGATATCGGAATTGAGAAGTGTCCTTGCTTCATGAAAAGTCAAGGAATATTTTCTTGCATATGAATTGGCAACAAGCCCGTCATCATGATTTACTGCCTGGTTAAAACGCACCTCTTTTGTCATGGGTATCCATCGGTCCGTAAGTGGGTCGTAGTGCGCGGCACATCTTGCGTTGATAAACGCACCAAAGCCCGGCAAGATTACACAATCATGACGCAGCAACAGATATTCAATATGTAAGGCTAATTGTTCCAAGGTGTAAAGGTGTTTATCTCTAAACAAAGAGAAGAGGAGTCTTGCTCCTCTTCTGCAAAGTTAATAAAAAAGACTCAATAATAAGCTCTGTTGGGAGATATTTATTTTTTAATTTTTGGCAGATATTGTTCAACAAGATGTGGATCAGCACCATAATCGAGAGCAATGTTTTTGTCTAAATCCGCCTCAGTGTTTTCGTAATTTTTTTTGTGCAATAACCCTCTTAGAAGATACAGATTCCCACATCTCGGATAGCGCTTGAGAGCAATCAGCAGATGCTCCTTAGCCTTAGGAAGATTGCCAGTCTCTATATTGACAAGAATGAGATAGAACCATGTGTCGTCGCTTTGCTCAAGTTCAAGTGATTTTTCAAACAGCGACATTGCAGTCTCTCCGTTTCCTTTGATTGCCTCAATCTTTCCCAGCCCTGAATATGCAGCCGCATTGGCGGGAAAATGTTTCTTCAATGATTCAAAATCTTTTTCAGCTTCAGCATATTTGGATTTTCCGAGATTAATGATTCCCCTCATCTTAAGAGGCCATTCCTGAATGGAATCAAGTCGCAGGGCTTCATTTATATCCTCATAGGCTTTATCTGTCTCTCCCATCTGAAGATATGTATAGGCACGGTTATTGAGTATCAATTCCTTTTTAGGGGCGGAAGCCAAAGCGATTTCGAAAGCTTGGAGCGCGCCATCGTAATCTTCCATGCGTGTGCGGATGTCTCCAAGGTTCGACCACAGGAGATAGTTGAGCTTATTTGCCGGTTTCGTCTTTAATGCCGCTATTGTCATTCTCTCCGCCTCGCGCCAGTTTTCGCGCTTAATATAGTTATCGGCAGAATCTACATATTGAATATATGTCTGCGCCATTCCGGGAAGAATGGCGCAGCACACAAAGCATATTAAAATCAAAAATTTTTTATTTATCTTCTGCATAGAATCTGTTTTTACCGCTGTCAAGGAATTTGATATATCCGGGCACATCCTCTTTGTATACAAACGCTGGAGCAAGCGGTTTTGCATTCTTATCCACAATGACATGATAGGGCTGTGCGTTGGCTCCGAATTTTGTGCGTTGCAGGTAGCTCCATTTGTCGCCGACTGTGCGTAAAGTCGTTTCTTTACCGTTTTTTTCCTTGACAGTAACGGACTCTTTAAGTGGAGTCTTGTCATCAACCATTAAGGTGACAAGTATGTAGTCGTTATCGATCTTTGATTTGACTGTCGGATCGGTCCATACCGCAGCTTCCATCTTACGACAGTTGACACACCCATATCCTGAGAAATCAAGAAGAACAGGTTTGTCAAGTTTTTCAGAAAGTCTCATTCCTTCTTCAAAGTCATCTACCTGTGCGTGGACGCTACCTTCATAAAGATTGAAATCCTGGGTCGATACCGGGGGAGCGAAGGCGCTGATACTTTTCAATGGTGCGCCCCATAAGCCTGGAAGCATGTAGACTGCAAAAGCCAACGATATGCAAGCCAGCATAAATCTGGTTACTCCTATTTTCTCCACTTTGGAATCGTGTGGGAACGTGATTTTGCCAAGAAGATAAACACCCAAAAGAGCAAATATTACTATCCAGAGGGATACGAACACCTCTCTGTCAAGGATTCTCCATCCATAAGCGAGATCTGCAACTGAGAGGAATTTGAGGGCAAGAGCAAGCTCAAGGAAACCAAGAACTACTTTAACAGTGTTCATCCATCCTCCACTCTTCGGCATTGATTTCAACATTGTGGGGAACATTGCGAAAAGTGAGAAGGGGAGAGCGAGAGCTAAAGCGAAACCGAACATTCCAACTGCCGGAGAAATGAAATTGGAGGTGGCGGCAGCCTCCACAAGGAGCGTGCCGATGATAGGTCCGGTGCATGAGAATGATACCAGAGCAAGGGTAAACGCCATGAAGAATATTGACAGATAACCGGTGGTGCTGTCTACTTTTGAATCTATCTTATTTGACCAGGAAGACGGCAATGTCAGTTCAAATCCGCCCATGAAAGATATGGCGAAGATGACAAGCAACAAGAAGAAGGCAATATTGAATCCGGCACTTGTTGCAAGCTCATTCAATGCTGAGGCACCAAATATTATCGTTACAAGCAAACCGAGGAGAACATAAATCACAATAATGGATATGCCATAAGTCGTTGCCGCTCCAATTGCTTTCCTTTTGCTTTTATTCTGTTTCAGGAAGAAACTTACGGTCATCGGTATAAGTGGCCATACGCAGGGAGTGACCAATGCAATCAGACCTCCTATGAAACCGGCGATGAATATATACCAAAGGCTGCGCTCCTGCTGCTCGGGAGCTTTTTCGAAAACTGCCATCTCGGCTTCAACATTGTCCCACCAGCTGTCAGTTTTGACACCGGAAAGATTAGCTTCAGGTGTCATGAATGATTCTGCAGACTGAAGGGAATCCATCATCTCAACAACCTTGTCGGCTTCCCCGTTTTCTTTGGCATTATCCTCCGGCAGGGCGTTTTTTGCATCTTCTTTATTTTCCTGCTTATTCACAATGGCTGTGCCTGAAAATTTATGGGAATCAGCTACCTGAACGCAGCCCTTGTCATCACACACTTGTCCTTTTACTTCAACCCCTACGGAAAACTTTTCATCGGTGGGGGTGAGTTTCTGAGTGAATTTTACAGTGCCTGTGTAAAAATGTTCGTCACATTCGAATATGTCGTTATAGGCAACTGTGTATTTTTTATCAGCTGTGACATTCCCAGAAGCTTTGCACCCGTTATAATTGAAATAGAATTGCAGAGGCATTCCTCCATCGGGATTATCAATAGCATAAAGATGATATCCTGGGGCAACTGTCGCAGTCACCTCTATAGCTGGATTGGCTGTTTTGTCGCCAATGAGATTGAAGGTCCAGTTGACCTGAGCTAACGCAGCTGAGCTGCAGAATCCAACAAGGAGAAGGATCAAATACAACGTTTTCTTCATTGATGGTAGGTATTTCTGATTTGTATGCAAAATTACGTTATTCTTATCATTCACGCAAATTTACATAAATATATATGTCGGGACATATTTTTTTAGATGTTTTTAAACAGATTTTAAATTCGTAAATTATATGAATTAAATTTGTATATTTGCAAAGTCCATTGACAACAATCTAACAGACCTTAATATAAATCATGAAAACAAAACGACTCTTACTCGGGGATGAGGCATTCGCAATGGGTGCCATTAATGCCGGGCTATCAGGTGCTTATGCATATCCTGGAACTCCTTCGACAGAAATCATGGAGTTTGTGCAATCAAATCCAACCGCCAAGGATCGCGGCATACACTCTCATTGGTCGTCGAATGAGAAAACTGCTATGGAAGAGGCTCTTGGAATGTCATACTGTGGTAAAAGAGCTTTCACTTCAATGAAACATGTCGGACTCAATGTTGCCGCCGATCCCTTCGTCAATTCAGCAATGACAGGAGCGAACGGCGGTCTTATTGTTGTGGCTGCGGATGATCCGAGCATGCATTCTTCACAGAATGAACAGGATTCACGTTTCTATGCCGACTTTGCCATGATACCAGCTTTAGAACCAGCTAATCAGCAAGAGGCATATGACATGGCATCGTATGCATTTGAATTGTCGGAAAAGTTCAATATTCCGGTTCTTTTTAGATTTGTGACTCGTCTCAGTCATTCAAGAGCTGTGGTAGAAGTGGAGGACACTCCCGTTGAAGAAAACGCAAACAGCTATCCCAAGAATCCGAAGCAATGGGTGTTGATGCCCGCGATGTCGAAGATTCGCAACCGTCAGCTGATTGCAGATTATGAAGAATTTATCAAATCATCAGAGAAGTCTCCTTTTAATCGTTATGAAGAGGCTCCCCGCCATGAAATGGGAGTTGTGGCAAGTGGCATTGCTTATAACTATCTTAAGGAGGCATTCGATGGCGATGTGCCATTTCCCACGGTCAAGGTGAGTCAGTATCCTTTGCCTAAAAAACTTATCAAGCAATTATATGACTCTTGTGATTCTATCCTCGTGCTTGAAGAGGGGCAGCCTTTCATAGAGTCAAGACTGAGGGGATTGCTCGATACCGGCAAGAGAATATATGGAAAACTTAGCGGGGATGTCATACGTGATGGAGAACTCACACCGGATGAGGTGAAGATCACCATGTCTAAAGTTGCTCCATCTGTTTCAGGAATATGCGCTCCTGAGAAAAGAGCAGTTTCGGAAAAAGTAGTTGGTCGTCCGCCTGCATTATGTCAGGGATGCGGTCACAGAGATGTTTACGGCGCGCTGAATGAAGCTCTTGAAAGCTATGTGAATCCCAAAGTGTTTGGAGACATAGGGTGCTATACTCTTGGCTTCCTAAAGCCATTCAATGCTATTGATACCTGCGTTGATATGGGTGCGTCCATAACGATGGCAAAGGGTGCTGCAGATGCCGGTCAACATCCATCAGTGGCAATAATTGGAGATTCGACTTTTACCCACAGCGGAATGACCGGATTGCTTGATGCGATCAATGAGAATTCACCAATTACGGTCATAATCTCTGACAATCTGACAACGGGTATGACAGGTGGTCAGGACTCTCAAGGCACAGGTAAAATAGAAGAAATATGTCTCGGGCTCGGAGCTCTTCCCGAGCATGTCCGCACAATAGATTCTTTACCGAAGAATCATGATGAAATGGTAAAACTATTCAAGGAGGAGATAGATTATCCCGGGTTATCGGTTATTGTATCCCGCCGAGAGTGCATACAGACCGCACGTCGACATGCAGCATCAAAAAAATAACATAATTAGTAGATTATCATTATGAAATCAGATATAATTCTTGCCGGTGTCGGTGGTCAGGGAATATTGACTATCGCAACAATACTTGGCGCGGCAGCCTTGAAAGATAATTTATATCTTAAGCAGGCTGAAGTTCATGGCATGAGCCAAAGAGGAGGCGATGTCCAATCCAATCTCCGCATTAGTTCTAATCCGATATATTCCGATCTGATTCCATATGGCTCTGCTGATCTTATCGTATCGCTTGAGCCAATGGAGGCATTGAGGTATGTTCCTTATTTGTCGGATAAAGGATGGGTTGTTACCAATACAAATCCGTTTGTTAACATTGACAATTATCCGGACATGAAGGAGGTTGAATCGGAACTTGAAAGCTGTGGCAATGTAGTTGCGTTCAATATGGATGAAACTGCTAAGAGCCTGATGTCCCCAAGAAGCTCCAATATGGTGTTGTTGGGAGCTGCATCGCCGTTTATCGATATAAAAGTAGAAGAGATTGAATCGGCAATCGCAAATCTGTTTGCCAAGAAAGGAGAAAAGATTGTAAACAGTAACATTGAAGCCTTCAGGGCTGGAAGAAAATATACCGATAACCTTATTAAATCCTGACTATATGTTTCCATTAAGCCAAGAAGCAATGGCAGATGCTATAAATAGATTAGCCATATTGGATTTGTCGTCCGCTACAATTCGTCAAATATGCTCACTTGCCAATGAACTTGAAAAAGATGCGCAAGACAAAATGGTGCATCTTGAGATTGGTAACCCGGGTCTTGAAGCGGAAAATATAGGAGTTGAGGCTGAGGTTAAAGCCTTGCGTGGAGGCATAGCCAACAAATATCCCAATATTAATGGGATCGCTCCTTTAAAACATGCTGCAAAAGAATTTGTCAAGGCTTTTATGAATGTAGATGTGCCTGAAAAGGGTATAGTGCCGACGGTTGGTTCGATGCAGGCAAGTTTTACATTGATGCTTCTGCTTGCTCAGAGATTGCCTGGTAAAGATACCATGCTATTTCTGAATCCAGGGTTCCCGGCACAGCGTAACCAGGCAAAATTACTCGGGATCAAAGAAGCTGCTTTTGATATCTATTCATACCGGGGAAAAGCTCTTGAGGCTAAACTCGAGAGTATATTGAAAGAGGGCAATATTACTGGAATGATATATAGCAATCCGAATAATCCCGCATGGACAAACCTTACTGAAGAAGAGCTGGAGATCATAGGTAGGCTGGCAACAAAATACGATGTCATCGTGCTTGAGGATCTTGCTTATTTCGGCATGGATTTTAGAAAGGATATCAGCACTCCGTGGTGTCCTCCGTATGTCCCTACAGTTGCCAATTATACTGACAACTATATATTGATGCTTTCAGGTTCTAAGATCTTCAGCTATGCCGGTCAGCGAATCGCCGTGGTATGCATGAGTGAGAAGGTTTATGACCGCAAATATGAATTCTTCCAGAATTTCTATGAGATGCCGGCATTTGGCGATGCGTATATCTATGGCGTGCTTTATTGCTCATCTTCCGGCACGGCGCATTCCGCCCAGTATGCATTGGCAGCGATGATGGAAGCGGCGG
The DNA here is from genome assembly GCA_902495075.1 of uncultured Porphyromonadaceae bacterium. Lineage (GTDB taxonomy): Bacteria > Bacteroidota > Bacteroidia > Bacteroidales > Muribaculaceae > Lepagella. Next base: position 75,815 of record CABUVO010000013.1, on the reverse strand, counting down.
TAAAAGGCGAGTTGAATTTCGTGAACCATTGCAGCGAGTATGCACGCAAGGCGGCAAAAGCAAAAGAAATTTTTCTGCGAAACGGGTTCCATATTGTTTATGAGATGGATGGCGATGAACCTATCGCGGATGGGTTCTTCTTTACAGCAGGATATAAAGATTTGAAGGCTGACGAACTACACAAGGAACTTCTTCGTTACGGCGTAGCTTCCATTTCATTATGTTCTACCGGCAGCACAAGAGACGGGGTCCGTGTTTGTGTCTCTATGATTCCGGATGAGGAAACATTCGAGCGACTTGATTCATTCCTTTCTCGATTCAATAAAGATCATGGATAGCATTAAGTATATGTCGGCTGCTGAAGCCGTAAAACTCATTGAGAGCGGTGACCATGTTTATATCCAGGGCTCAACTTCTATTCCTGAAATATTAGTTGAAGCTATGGCAGACAGAGGTCACGAGTTGAGTGATGTGACAGTCTATTGTGCATTTGCAGTTGGCAGAAGGCCCTCACCTATATGTAAACCGGAATTCAAAGATACATTCCTTGTTGACTCATTCTTTGTATCTAATGCTTTTCGCGAATGGATAGCACAAGGTTATGGCACAATGACACCTCGCTTTTTAGGTGAGGTTCCGGATTTATTCCGAGATGGAACCTGTCGGGTTGATGTCGCGTTGATCAACTGTTCTTTGCCTAATGAACATGGTGAAGTCAGTTTCGGTGTCTCAGCCGATCTTGCTACGAGTGCTGTTGAATGTGCCGACAGGGTCATAGCGCAAATCAATCCACATGTGCCGTTCACTCCCGGAGATGCCGTGATACACCTTTCTCAATTGGCAGCTGCAGTTGAGGTTGATGATCCTCTGGTAGAAGTGCCTACTGCTGTGCCAACCGAAAAGGAGATAAAAATAGGTAACTATATCGCAGAACTGATTCCGGATGGCGCAACACTTCAGATTGGTGTCGGAGGAATTCCCAATGCTGTGATCCGTGCTCTTGAGAACCACAAGCATCTCGGACTGCATACCGAAGCCATGACAGACGGAGTGTTGCCGCTGCTTGAAAAAGGAATTATTGACAACTCTTTGAAAAAAGTGATGCCAGGCAAATCTGTAGCCTCACTGGCTCTTGGCTCAAAGGAATTATATAAATTCCTGGATCATAATGAAGATGTGATATTTAAGGATGTGGCATGGACAAACAATCCATTCACAATTGCTCAGAATCCGAAGGTTATGTCTATTAATTCATGTCTTGAAATTGATCTTACAGGTCAGGTGTGTGCAGATTCTATTGGAAGAAAAATATTCTCAGGAGTTGGAGGTCAACATGATTTCGTATACGGCAGTTCCCGAAGCGAAGGCGGGTTGTCATTCCTTGCAATGCTTGCAACCACGGCAAAGGGAATGAACAAGATCAAGCCGGTTTTGACAGAAGGGGCGGGGGTTGTGACGACAAGATTCCAAACAAATTATATTGTTACAGAATACGGAGCCGTGAATCTTCGCGGAAAGAATCTTGCAGAGAGGGCAAAACTCATGATTTCTATTGCCGCTCCTCAGTTTAGAGAGGAATTGGAGAAAGAAGCACGTGAAAGATTCGGATATGCCTTCACCCGAATTTATTGATTTAAATCATTGAAATTTAAAAACAAATTGGTTTGAGGGTAGCCCCTCAAACCAATTTGTTTTTAAAATGTTGATAATTTGAAGAGATTTTAATTAATTTTGTACGACAAAATTAAAAAGTGAAATGAAACATAATCATTCCCATCAGATAAATCTCAATGGACTGCTCGATTTTCATGGCATTCAAGAAGCCCGACAGATTCGGCGCGCCGTGACAATAGGTTGTTTTGTAAATGTGATCCTGATGGCTATAAAACTAATATTTGGTTATTTTGGACACAGCGATGCATTGATGGCAGATGGATACCATTCATTAGGGGACGTTGGATCGGATCTTGTCATGCTTACATTTGTCGGGCTGTCTTTTAAGAAAGCCAATGATAGTTTTGCCTACGGGTATGGAAAATTCGAAACCTTTGCATCACTTGTGATTTCCGGAATATTGATTTTTATTGCTGTGATGGTAACTAAAGAAGCAATAGAATCAATTAAAAGTTATATGGCGGGAGAGATCCTTCCGCAACCGGATATATGGACAATTATAGCAATAGTTTTTGCAATAACATGTAAGGAATTCCTTTATAGGTTTTATAAGAAAGTTGGTAAGAGGACTCGTTGCAATGCTTTGATTTCGAGTGCATGGCATCATAGAAGCGATGCTTTTGCTTCTATTACCACGCTCATTGGCGTAACGTCAGCTCATTTCCTTGGAGAAGAATGGCGTATTCTTGACCCTTGCGCGTCGCTTGTGATAGTCATATTCATAGTTATACCGGCGATCCGCCTGTTTGCTCCGGCATTTAGAGAATTGATGGAAGGTTCTATACCGCATCATGATTACGATGAGGCAAGAAAAATTGTGGAACACTGCAGAGGGGTAAACAAGTTGGAATTTCTTAAAACCCGCAAAAGTGGCCCATTCCTTATTTTCGATGCTGTGATAAAGGTTGACAAGCAGATGAATATTGAGGAGGGATATGGTATCACATGTGAGATTGAAGATTCTCTCAAGCATAAGTTCGGAAAGAATATAATGGTCAGTGTTATTACTAAACCGGATTCTTAACGTGTTTCCTACGCTTCGAAACAGATTACTATCAGACGATGATTCTACTAATCATAAAATTAGTTTAAACAACTTCAACAATTTCTGATTTTGCTATGAAAACTGGCTTTTTTATACCATGCTATATTGACGCATTGATGCCTCAGGCAGCTATGTCGGCATATAAATTACTTCAACGTTTTATTAGTGATGTCGAAGTAGTAGAAAAAGGTACATGTTGTGCTCTCCCATTGGCAGATATGGGCTATACCCGAAAGGCTTGTGGCATTGAAACGAGTGTAGCCTCATTGCTCGAAAAATATGACCGCGTGGTCGTCCCCTCCGGTATTTGCACTGACCAATTCAGAAATTTTTTCAATGCCGCTCCGGATTCTGATGCCGTTAGGCATGTCAGGGAGAATGTATTTGAGGTGGTTGAGTTTTTACATGATATTTTAAATGTTACAGAATTGCCATGGGCGCATTTCCCTCACAGGGTAGCGCTTCATAATGGTTGTCATTCTCTTCGAGGACTGCATGAAGCTAAACCAAGTGAGCTCGTTGTGCCGGAATATTCCAAAACAGAGGATCTTTTAAAGCTTGTTGATGGTCTTGAGGTTGCCTATGCCACAAGAAGAGATGAATGTTGCGGATTCGGCGGCACGTTTGCCATCTGGGATAAAGATGTTTCCGGAATGATGGGGCTTGATAAGGTGTTGGATTATAACCGCAATCGCCTTGAATATGTGACTTCTGCAGACTGTTCTTGTCTTTTACATCAGCAGACTGTGGCTAATAAATATAAAATTCCACTTAAGGCTTATTATATTGCCGAGATTTTAAATGGTGACGCTATATGAGACAGGTTGATCAGGTTAAATTAGGTAATAAGTTTCTCAACGATGTTGATCATCGGGTGAGCCATGACAAATGTCTCTGGGAGGCAAGGATGCGACGAGACAAGGCGGTATCAGCTATTCCAGAATGGGAGGAAATGCGAATCCTCGCCTCGCAAGTAAAGTTGCATACCCTCAATCATCTTGATGAATATCTTGAAGAATTTGAGAAGAATGCTATTGCCAATGGCATACATATACATTGGGCTAAAGATGCTGCGGAACATAATGACATAATGCTGTCTATCCTTAAGAAACACAATGTTAGGATTGTGACCAAAGGGAAATCAATGCTTCAAGATGAATGCGGCATGCGTGAATTTCTTGAAAGGCATGGCATTGAGATATATGAGGCAGATCTTGGGGAACGCATTCAGCAACTTGATGACCAGAGACCTTCTCATATTGTGATGCCGGCTATTCATAAGCTAAGAAAAGATGTTGCAAATCTCTTTGCCGAGAAACTTGGCAGTGATCCGGAAATGGATGATCCTTATTATCTAAACGGAGTGATGCGAAGGGATATGCGGAAAAAATATATAAAGGCTGACGCCGGAATGACGGGGGTGAATTTCGCCGTGGCGGAAACAGGGGGAATAGTGGTGTGCACAAATGAAGGGAATGCGGATATAAGTGCAAATATTCCACCTCTCTATGTGGCAAGTATGGGTATTGAGAAAGTTATTCCCGGTAAAAAGGAGTTGGCGTTATTTATTAGGATGCTATCACGAAATGCGCTTGGATTTGATATCACTCAGTATACTTCGCATTTTCACGGTCCAAGGGAAGGGCAGGAAATGCATATTATAATAGTTGACAATGGCAGAAGCGAAAGAGTGGCGTCTCCCGACTATTATGAGGTTATGAAATGTATCAGGTGCGGAGCATGTATGAACACATGCCCAATATTCAGACGCACATCAGGCTTGAGTTATGATGCTCCGTATATGGGTCCGATCGGGATAGTTCTCGAGCCGAGTTATGATCTATATAAGTATGCCCAGTTACCGTATTCATGCACGCATTGCGGCTCTTGCTCTGCCGTCTGTCCTGTTAAAATACCCATTTCTGATCTGATATTTTATTGGAGGGATCAGGTAGTTGCGCATGGTTATGATTTGAAGACACATAGACTGGAGATGGATGCAGCTGCGCTTGTGCTTAAAAATTCAGGAAATCTTGCGAAAGCAGAGAAAGTTGGATTGTGGGCACTAAAGCATGTCCCGAAAGGTATTGCGGAATCAAAACTTAACCCCTGGGCTGATCATCATTCCAATCCCACACCTCCCGATAAGACTTTCAGGGAAATAATCAAAAACAAAAATAAGAAATTATAAGTAAGCTTATTTTCCAAAACTGTGATATCATGGCAATTGATGATAAAATAACTTCCAGAGAAGTTATTATGAATAAATTAAAGACGGCACATCATTCTAATGTGCAGCGTCCAGTCATTCCAAATTATGCAGTGATAGGAGACCGTATTGAAAACTTTAAGAAAAAGCTTGAAGGTTTTGATGGCAAATATTTGGAATTCAGAGATAGAAGTGATGCCGTGAGATGGCTTACTGATAATATAGACATGAATAGCAATGTTTATTCTAATATCCCTGAAATTCACACGGACATTTCGGCGGAAAGTATCGCTGATCCTCATGATGCAAACACAATCGATGTCTGTATTGCCGAGGGGAATTTGGGAGTGGGTGAGACCGGTTCCATATGGGTTACTAATAAATCTTTAGGACTTGCAGCGGCAGCTTTATTCTCAACAGATCTTTATTTGCTTCTTGAAAAGGATAAAATAGTCAATGGTATCCATGAAGCATACGAAAACATTGAATTAGGTAGCACACAGTATGGCTCTTTGTTTTCAGGACCTTCCGCGACTGCTGATATTGAGGCTGTGCATATCACCGGAGCTCAAGGGGAAATTTCTTTAACCGCATTGTTATATTAGCAAGTAAAGAATGAAAGAGTTATATGTATAAGAAAATAAATGGGGCCCGAAATTTCGGACCCCATTTATTTTCTTCCTTATCTTCATTTAGAAACTGTTTAAATTTATTACGAAATTTTTATTATAGAGATTCTTTCGGGAATTTTGAGGTTCTTTTTGGCTGCTTCCGCCAAGTTTCGGCAGTCTAAACCGACAGGTTTCTCCTTTCTCAACTCGCGGAATCACCTCAAAAATAACTCTCAAACTTCCTCGAAAATAAATTTAAACAGTTTCTTAGAATTTGAATGGCGTAGAGGAGAGATAGACTTTAACATCTTTTATAGAAGCAGGAGCGTTGCTTTCCATGCGAGGAAGATACTGAAGAGCTGTCAATGTATGTTCACGACCCAGATCTATCACGATGTAGTGTGGGAAAGGAGTGCCTTTGACAGTGCTCCAGTATGTCGATTCCTGAAGATCAAAACTTTTGTCGGCTGAACGGTTCACTCCCTTTACATCTTCACTGTCAGCATACATTACAACCCATGGTTCACGTGAAATACGTTCCCCGTTGTTATCTAACACATACATTTCAGCAATTGCAGCCCTGTCTTTGCCATCATGAGCGTTGTCTGCCTCGATGCAGAGATACCTTCCGATAGCTGGAGCGTCGAATTTCATCTCTTTCCATCCATTACCGGCTGGGAATGATCCGGAAATGATTGGTTTTTGATCCTTTAGATCAAGCTCCTGTCCTGGCTCACGATGAGTGAGGGGTTTCTTGACTTGTAATTTGTCAAGTTCCGGAGTTTTTGAACCAAAGCTTGATGCTTCTTTAGGTCCGAGTATATCAAACACCAGTATTTCGTTTTCACCCTTTTTCAGCCAAGCTCCGGGAACATACAGGGTCTGTTGCGGACCGATCTCCCAGATTCTGCCGATTCCCTTTCCGTTTACATATACAAGACCTTTTCCCCATTTCTCGAAATTGAGGAATGTATCAGCAGGTTTGCCAATGTTAAAAGTGCCTTTGTAGACACCACGGGGAAGGCGACCGTCATCGTTGAGTGAATAAGAACCAACTGGAGAATATTTAAGATTTATGTAATTCTCATAAGCATCTTCAAGGTTATAGACTTTCCAGTTTTTAAGATCACAGGTAAATACATAGCCATTTCTGTCTTCCGTGACGGTCACATTATCTGTAATACCTTTGAAATCCTTAATTGCACGTCCGAAGTTGATTCTCCCCATAGCCTCAACAAAAATATCGAGTTTTGCGCCTTTTTTACATGGGGGGAGTGTCAGTTGTTTTTCTCCATTTCTTCGATCAAGTTTCCCGATATATTTGTTATCTACAAAAATCTGGGCAAAATCATGAGGCTCATTCACTGTCAACACACCTCCGTTTACAAGCTCCGGTAATGTAGTCTGATAAATGATGCTTCCGAATCCTTGATCATATTCTTCCATAGTGCGAATATTTATATCGCTTTTGGGTTCGGGAAGGTTTGAGAACAAAGGTGCTACCATGGTTAACTCGAAAGGCTTAACTTCCATTGTTTTTATGGATGCTGGAACTGGTGCTTGTTTGCCATCGGTATATTTTGCCAGTGCTTTACGCAATTCCCAATATTTGGGTGTTGGCGCTCCCTGCTCGTTAATAGGCGCATCATAATCATAAGAAGTCACGTCTGGTGCATATCCCGGAGAGTTCGCACCTGCCCAATGCCCCCAGTTTGTGCCTCCGTGGGTCATATAAAGACTGAACGAAATGTTTTTAGACAACATCTCGTCAATTCCAGCTATCATGTCTGCAGCCGGACGCGTTTCATGATTAGCTCCCCATTTATCGAACCAACCACTCCAGAATTCAGAACACATAAGTGGACTTTCCGGACGCAATTCTTTCAGCCGACGGAACTGATCATCGATGTTTGCTCCAGTGCCGAAATTCATGGTCCATATAAGATCTTCAAGACCATTATTTTCGAAATTTGATGACCAGTCACATTGGAAAAGTGTTACATTATCTCCAAAATTCTTTCTTAGCATGTCCCGGATATTGGCAACATATGGTTTGTCTGTGCCATAGGAACCATATTCATTCTCGACCTGAACCATGATAATAGGTCCGCCATCGGCAATTGTAAGGTCTCCAACCTGCTCTGCAACCGCTTTCTGGAATTTGTCAACACGTTCAAGGAAATAGGGATCGTTTTCACGCAGACGGATATCCTTTTTCTTGAGAAGCCACCAGGGAAGTCCGCCCATTTCCCATTCTGCGCACACGTATGGACCGGGGCGCAAAATCACTTTCATGTCGTTTTTCTGACACAGCTTGATAAATTCCCTCAGATCATTCTGACCTGTAAAATCGAACTGATCTTCTTTGGGTTCATGCGAATTCCAGAAGGTATAAAGGCAGATGGTATTCATTCCCAACGCCTTGCTCATTTTAATTCTGTGTTCCCAATATTGTTTGGGAATACGGGGATAATGAAGTTCCGCTGCCTTTACCACAAATGGCTCGCCATTCAGAAGAAATGTCCCTTTGCCAGCCTCAAACTTGCCATGGCTAACAGATTTGTCATTTGCAGCTGAGACCGGAAGAGTCGCTGACATCATTAAAGATGCAGCAACCAGTGAATAAAGAAATATTTTTTTCATGATTTAGTGAGATAGTCTATAATAAAATATCTAAATTGACGCTCTATTAATAACGCACCTCTGTTTGCCCAAATCGGTAAATAACAAAGGATGACTCATTAATTAGACGATGATCGCTTAATAATACACATTATTTCAAGTTGGTATTCATAATGTAATACAAAGTTACAATCAATACCTGAAAAGAAAAATATGTTTAATAACATAAAAAAAATGTTCCTTATATAAATAATAAGTGTTAATTTTACACCCATTAATTAAATACTCTAAGAATCTATGTCTTAAGGTGAACTAAATATAAAGTTTTATTAAATATATTTATCATGAAACTCCTTGGTTATTCGGCACTTATACTTGCAATGGCAGGTATATGCTCATGCAGCACGGGGAAAGATGCGCCTCAGCTGACTAAGTCGGGACTTGATCCCAAAAAATTCGAATCTGTTATTAATGGAGATTCGACTTCGCTTATTACTCTTACAAATGCGTCAGGAATGGAAGTCTGCATCACCAATTATGGTGGCCGCATCGTTTCCATTATGGTTCCTGACAAGGATGGGAATTTTCAGGATGTTGTTTTAGGATTCGATAGCATAGGTGCATATCAGCCTGATGTCAATAAGACGGATTTCGGTGCAGCAATCGGTCGCTATGCAAACCGTATTAACCAAGGGAGGTTCGTTATGGATGGCGATACAATCCAGCTTCCTCAGAACAATTTTGGGCATTGTCTACATGGCGGCACAGACATGGGAACTCTTGGCTGGCAATATAGAGTATATAAAGTGGAAAATGCCACTGATTCCACTCTGACCATATCCATCGATTCTCCTGATGGTGACAATCAATTTCCCGGAAATGTAAAGGCTCAAGTTACGTATACTCTTCAGAATGATAATGCTCTCCGTATTGATTATTCTGCAACAACAGATAAACCTACCATCATAAACATGACCAACCATTCTTATTTTAATCTTTCTGGAGATCCTGAACTCAGCGTGGTTGACGAAATGGTATGGATTAATGCCGCAAATTTCACGCCCGTTGACAGCACATTCATGACAACCGGCGAAATTATCCCTGTCAAAGATACACCGATGGATTTTACAGAAGAGAAGCTCCTTGACAAAGATATTGAATCGGAATATATCCAGGTTAAATATGGCAATGGTTTCGACCATAATTTCGTGCTTGACACAAAAGGTGATCTTCAGGATTGCGCGGCAAGAGTAACAGATCCCCGCTCTGGCATCGTACTTGAAGTATATACTAACGAGCCGGGCGTTCAATTCTACACAGGTAATTTCCTTGATGGTACGGTAACTGGGAAAAAAGCTAAGATCTATAATCAACGTCACGGGCTTTGCCTTGAAACTCAAAAATATCCTGACACACCCAATAAACCAGCGTGGCCTTCCGCAACATTGCGTCCGGGTGAAACATACAACAGTACTTGCATATACAAGTTTTCCACAAAAAAATAACTATATCACAATTTAATAGCTAAACTACTTAACATTATGGCAATATTAGACTGGATTGTAATCGCCATTTTTGCTTTAGCCTTAATAGGCATAATAGTCTGGGTGATGCGCCAGAAACAGAACAATGCAGCTGATTATTTTCTTGGCGGCAAAGATGCGACATGGATAGCTATAGGTGCTTCCATTTTTGCATCGAATATTGGCTCTGAGCATCTAATTGGTCTCGCCGGCTCCGGAGCATCCTCTGGAATGGCGATGGCACACTGGGAGATCCAGGGATGGATGATACTTATTCTCGGTTGGGTGTTTGTGCCTTTCTATTCTCGCTCTATGGTTTATACAATGCCTGAATTTCTTGAGCGTAGGTTCAATCCGCAATCACGCACCATTCTTGCAACGATCTCGTTGATAAGCTATGTGCTCACTAAAGTGGCGGTGACGGTTTACGCTGGCGGACTTGTTTTCCAGCAGGTTTTTGGAATTGATGAACTTTGGGGAATTGATTTCTTCTGGATTGCTGCTGTAGGACTGGTGCTCATAACGGCACTGTATACCATTTTCGGAGGTATGAAGTCTGTGCTCTACACCTCAGTGTTGCAAACGCCTATACTTCTTCTTGGGTCTTTGATAATTTTAGTTCTTGGTCTCAAAGAACTCGGAGGCTGGGATGAGATGATGAGAATCTGTTCTTCAGTAAAGGTCAATGAATATGGAGATACAATGGTAAACCTTATTCGAGACAACAATGATGCGCAGTATCCATGGTTAGGAGCCCTTATCGGTTCGGCAGTGATTGGTTTCTGGTACTGGTGTACGGACCAGTTCATCGTGCAGCGTGTGCTGTCTGGTAAAAATGAGAAGGAAGCAAGACGAGGCACTATTTTCGGTGCTTACCTGAAGCTTCTTCCGGTATTCCTTTTCCTTATTCCTGGCATGATCGCATTCGCCCTCCATCAGAAACTTGGATCATTCCTCCCGATGCTTCCCAATGGACTCCCAAATTCTGATGCTGCATTCCCGACATTGGTAGCCAAACTTCTTCCGGCAGGTATCAAAGGACTCATCGTTTGTGGCATACTCGCGGCGTTGATGAGCTCACTTGCATCTTTGTTCAACTCTTCAGCCGCATTGTTTACAATTGATTTTTATCAACGTTTCAAGCCAAAGACAGATCCAAAGAAACTTGTAAAGATCGGACAGGCTGCAACAGTTGTGATTGTAATTCTTGGTATTTTGTGGATTCCAGTCATGCGGTCTATAGGAGATGTGCTGTATCTATATTTACAGGATGTTCAATCTGTACTTGCTCCGGGTATCGCTGCGGCATTCCTTATTGGTATTGTATGGAAGAGGGCATCTGCACAAGGTGGTATGTGGGCGTTGCTGACCGGTTTGATTGTTGGTCTTACCAGGCTTGGTGCAAAGATATATTATTCTAATATAGGAGTTGAGGCAGGCGCATCGGAAAATCCGAGTTTGTTCCAGCAGATTTTCTATGATGAGAACTGGCTTTTCTTCTGTGGCTGGATGTTGTTACTGTGTTTAGCAGTAGGTTTTATCGTATCATTGTGCACAAAGGCTCCGGATGCTTCAAAAATCCAGGGGCTGGTGTTCGGTACGTCTACGCCTGAGCAGAGACTTGCAACACGTCAGAGCTGGAATGCCTGGGATATTGTCAACACCGTTATTATCCTCGGCATAACCGTAGCATTCTATATTTATTTCTGGTAATATTGAGAGCCTTACAATGGCACAGACTAACATAGATTATTACAAACAACATGACCGCTTGTATTTGAGTGTGGACTGTATAATTTTCGGCTTGAATGAGGGGAGCTTAAAGCTCCTCCTCATCAAGCGGAATTTTGAACCACATAAAGGTGAGTGGTCATTGATGGGTGGATTTGTCAATGCAGATGAAAGTGTTGACAATGCAGCCCGGAGAGTATTAAAGGAACTGACAGGTCTTGATGGCGTTTATATGCATCAGATAGGCACATTTGGAGAGGTAGACCGTGATCCCGGTAAAAGAGTAGTATCGGTAGCTTATTCCGCTCTGCTGAATTTTCCGGATATAGATCATGAAATACTTAAGTCTCACAATGCTCACTGGGTGGATTTCAATAATATACCACATCTGTGTCTTGATCATGATTCAATGATCAAAAAGGCAATTCGAAAGATACAGAATAAATTCAGAACAGAACCTCTTGCCTTTGAACTGCTGCCACCGATGTTTACACTTACGCAGCTTCAGCAGCTGTATGAAACAGTACTTGGAATTACAATCGATAAACGTAATTTCCGTCGTCGCGCTCTTGATAACAGCTGCATAAGGGCAACAGATATGGTAGACAAGGAGAATTCACGTCGAGGAGCTCGATTATATGAATTCATTAATAATGAAACCAAGGCAGTTAGTTTTAAGATGTAGTCAATAAAATGTAATTCATCCTCCTTATGCTCGAAGAATTAAAAGAAAAAGTTTTTAAAGCAAATCTTGATCTTGTGAAACATGGCCTTGTGATTTTCACATGGGGAAATGTTTCTGGAATAGATCGAGAAAATGGTCTCGTAGTTATCAAGCCAAGTGGTGTCAGCTATGATGAGATGAAAGTCGATGATATGGTAGTCGTTGATATCAACACGGGAAATGTTGTTGAGGGGTCGTTACGTCCCTCATCAGATACCCCAACCCATATTGCTCTTTATCGTGCTTTCCCCGAAATCGGTGGAGTGGTTCACACTCATTCCACTTATGCAACCGCATGGTCTCAGGCAGGCGTAGATTTACCCAATATAGGCACGACACATGCTGATTATTTCCATGATGCCGTCCCCTGCACACGAGACATGACGGAACAGGAAGTGAAAGGTGATTATGAACTTGAAACCGGGAATGTGATTGTGGATAGATTCAAGAATCTGAATCCGGTTCACACCCCAGGTGTGCTTGTCAAGAATCACGGACCATTCGCATGGGGCACGTCTCCGGCAGATGCTGTGCACAATGCTGTTGTTCTGGAACAAGTTGCAAAAATGGCAAGTATTGCATACACTGTGAATCCCTCCCTCACAATGAATCCTCTTCTGATTGAGAAGCATTTTTCCCGCAAGCACGGTCCGAATGCTTATTATGGCCAAACTAAAAAATAACAAACATTACACTAACATAAAAACTGAATATCATGGAAATTTTTGATCAATATGAAATATGGTGGGTAACAGGTGCTCAACTTCTTTATGGAGGTGATGCAGTAGTAAAGGTTGACTCACATTCAAAAGAAATGGTTGAAGGACTCAATAAGTCTGAAGTGCTCCCTGTTAAAGTTGTTTATAAGGGCACAGCCAACTCTTCACGTGAGGTAAGTGATATTATGAAGGCAGCCAATAATGATCCGAAATGTGCCGGTGTCATCACGTGGATGCATACATTCTCTCCTGCAAAAATGTGGATTCATGGATTGCAGCAGCTTAAAAAACCACTTCTCCATTTCCATACCCAATATAACGCTGAAATTCCATGGAATGAGATTGACATGGATTTCATGAATCTCAATCAGAGTGCACATGGCGATCGCGAATTCGGTCATATCTGCACCCGCATGCGTATCCGCAGGAAAGTTGTCGTTGGTCATTGGACAGATAAGGAAGTGCTTAAGAAAATAGCTGTCTGGGAACGAGTTGCTGTAGCCTGGGCTGACGCACAGGATATGCTCATTATCCGCTTCGGTGATCAGATGAACAACGTTGCCGTTACTGATGGTGATAAGGTTGAGGCTGAGCAGCGTTTAGGATATCATGTGGATTATTGCCCCGTAAGTGAACTCATGGAGTATCACAAAAAAGTGAAGGAAGATGATATCCGTAGACTCGTTAATGAGTATTTCAGACTTTACGAGCATAAACATGAGATGGAGATACCTGCATCAGATGAATATAAATCTGTGTGGAACGCCGCTCATGCTGAGCTAACACTCAGAGCTATCCTTAAGGCAAAAGGTGCTAAAGGATTCACTACGAACTTTGACGATCTCGGCACAGATGATATCAATGATCCTAAATTCGTAGGATTTGATCAGATTCCGGGTCTCGCATCTCAACGCCTTATGGCAGAGGGTTATGGCTTTGGTGCTGAAGGTGACTGGAAATCGGCTGCCCTTTATCGCTCAGTTTGGGTAATGTCGGAGGGACAGGCTTGTTCGTTCCTTGAAGATTACACACTTAACTTCAATGGTAAGGACAGCACAATTCTTCAAGCACATATGCTTGAGGTTTGTCCGCTCATTGCTGAAGAGAAACCCCGCCTGGAGGTGCATTTCTTAGGCATTGGAATACGCAAGGCTAAGACAGCGCGTCTGGTGTTCACTTCTCGTCCTGGAGAAGGTTGCACAGCAACTGTCGTGGATCTCGGTAATCGTTTCCGTCTCATTGTAAATGATGTTGAATGTGTGAAATCTAAACCGATGCCAAATCTTCCGGTGGCATCTGCTCTATGGAAACCAATGCCTGATTTCGAGACAGGCGCAGGAGCTTGGATTCTTGCAGGTGGCACACACCACTCTTGCTTCTCATATAATCTTTCTCAGGAATATTGGGAAGATTATGCAGAAATTGCAGGCATAGAAATGGCTGTGATCGATAAGACCACCACAATTCCGGAGTTCAAGAATACGCTTCGTTGGAATGAGGTTTATTATATGCTTAACAAGTCTCTTTGCTAATCATATACACAATGGATGCAAAAGAAACTATTCGTTCTGGTAAAGCCGTGCTCGGAATCGAGCTCGGCTCAACCAGAATAAAGGCAGTCCTCATTGATGAGGATAATCGTCCCATAGCCCAGGGTTCGCATGAATGGGAGAATCAGTTGGTTGACAATCTCTGGACATATAGCATTGATGCAATCTGGTTTGGTGTTCAGGATTGTTATCGTGATCTTCGAGCCAATGTCCTGGAAAAATATGATGTCGAGATTGAAAATCTTGGCGCGATAGGGGTCAGCGCGATGATGCATGGCTACATGCCGTTTGATAAGAATGGCAAAATCCTTGTTCCATTCCGCACATGGAGAAATACCAATACTGGAGAGGCAGCAGCAAAACTGTCAGAATTGTTCAATTATAATATTCCTTTGCGTTGGAGCATTTCTCATTTATATCAGGCAATTCTTAACGGTGAAGAACATGTTGCAAATATCGATTTCCTTACGACGCTCGCAGGTTATATTCATTGGCAACTGACAGGGGAAAAAGTGCTTGGTATAGGAGATGCTTCAGGTATGCTCCCTGTTGATCCGGAGACCAAGAATTACTCTGAACGGATGATAAGCCAGTTTAATGATCTCGTGGCTTCGTATTCGTTCCCTTGGAAACTTGAGGAAATTCTTCCAAAATGTCTACTTGCCGGCGAAGAGGCGGGTAAACTTACGGAGGAAGGTGCCCAGAGGCTTGACATATCCGGAAATCTAAAAGCCGGGGTGCCGGTCTGTCCACCTGAAGGAGATGCCGGAACTGGTATGGTCGCAACCAATGCCGTGAAACAGCGCACCGGAAATGTATCAGCAGGGACATCTTCATTCTCCATGATTGTTGTTGAAAAAGAGCTCTCCAAGCCTTATGAGATGATCGATATGGTAACAACTCCTGATGGATCGCTTGTAGCCATGGTTCATTGCAACAACTGCACATCAGACCTCAATGCATGGGTAGGAATATTCCGTGAGTTTCAGGAAATGATGGGTATGCCTGTCGATATGAATGAGCTTTACGGAAAACTTTACACTCATGCTTTGACAGGAGATACCGATTGCGGAGGACTCTTATCTTACAATTATTTCTCAGGAGAACCTGTGACGGGTCTTGAAGAGGGTAGACCGCTTTTCGTAAGATCGGTTACTGATCGGTTCAATCTCGCTAACTTCGTAAGGTCTCATCTTTTTGGAGCTGTCAGCGTTCTGAAAATCGGTAATGATATCCTTTTTAATGAGGAGAAGATAAAAGTTGACAGGATTACCGGACATGGCGGTCTTTTCAAAACGAAAGGTGTCGGACAAAGAATACTTGCCGCAGCTCTGAATTCGCCGATTTCCGTTATGGAAACGGCAGGAGAGGGAGGTGCGTGGGGAATGGCGCTTCTTGCAGGATATCTTGTCAACAACAGGGATGACCGTACGCTTCCAGATTATCTTGATACAGTTGTTTTCAGCGGAAATGTCGGTAACAGTGTTTCTCCCACCCCCGAAGAAGTTGAAGGATTCAATCGCTATATCAAAACGTATATTGATTGTTTACCGGTTGAGAAAGCTGCAGTAGACTTCAAGAGATAATTTTTGAGAAAATCTATCCTTAGCCTTCAATACCAACGCACACGTGCGTTGGTATTGTTTTTTTATTATGAATTATTACAATACTTTGGAAAAGTATTTATATATTTGTAATTTAGATATTGTGGCATAGTAAATGCCAATCATTATACGCTCATTAAATTCAATCAAATGAACAAAGGACTACTTCTTGCTGCAGGTCTTGTCGTAACAGGTGCAGTCAGCATTGACGCGCAACGCTTGCGCAACGATTATGTGACATGGCCGTCAAGCCCTCTTTTGTATAACTATGTGAACGCCTGGGTTAAGGGTGAGCCAATCAAAGTGACATGGAACGAAAATGGAGAGCAGACGGAATGGGAAGATGAAGAATTTTTTATTTCCCGTGTGAAACTGAAGCCATATATAAGAAATTCAGCAACTCAGATTTATGATATAGCGGAAGAAAAAGACAAGAATCTTCTTTTTTGGGTGCCTATCGGTTATGAGGACCTGTCGGGAGTTAAAACAAATGCGCTGCCTAACGGAATATATGATTCAGAAGTTTTCTCGATGTGGCCCTATGTGACCCATTACGGGAACTGGACATCATCTTATGGATGGGTGCCGGGCGGATTTGCTGATGCGGCTCATAAACACGGCACAGCTGTCAGCGGAGTCGCCTCCATACCAAATGCAGCTCTTTCTGGGTCTTGGCTAAATTGCATTACCGAAATGGGTAATCTGTCTGATTCGGAAGATGCTGTTGCCAAACTTGGCGATTTCCTTTATTATCATGGTGTTGATGGTCTTGGATACAATTCCGAATATCAGGTTGAGGTCTCTGTTCAAAACCGTCTGAATGATATGCATGCCATGCTTATGAAGTATATGAAAGGCACGCGCAATTGTCAGAAGTTTGAGAATCCTTGGTATGCCGCAGTCACGAACGAAGGTAATAATGATTTCTGGAGTAGCCTTGACTATAGAAATACTAATGCATTCGGCGACAAGAATAATCCACGAACAATATATTTCATAAATTACGGATGGTCGCAGCTGCTTAGTTACACTGACAGAACGAATGCAATAATGGAGCGTGATCCCAGAGATATTTACATGGGCATGGATATGCAGGGCGGTGCAAAGTTTAAGGATGAATGGACCAAACATTTGACAATGGACTATTCGATCGGCCTTTGGGGTGCTCACGATTTCAACTATCTTTTCGGTCCACGCACTGACGCAGGAAGTAACAATAAAAGTCGTCAAGAGTATTATCAGAAACGTCTTGAGCAGTGGTTTACTAATGGAAACCGAAATCCGGCAAACCGTATTGACGTTTGTGAGACTATGGAACTTTATCCATCCGACCATTGGTTCGGTATGTCTGCATTTATGTCGGCGCGTTCTTCGTTGGGATGGGATCTTTCTTCAGAGCCATTCATAACATTTTTCAACCTTGGCAATGGCACTTTCTTTAATTGGAAAGGTGAACGTTGTTATGATAATGAATGGTATAATCTTGGCATACAGGATTATATGCCGACATGGCGTTTTTGGTGGGCAAACGAACTCCTTGGAAAGACACCAGACAAAGTTTCTGCCAATGGTCTGAAGGCAGAATTCACATGGGATGAGGCATATTTTGGAGGCTCCTCACTACGTATCCAGGGCGATGCAGAAGACGAGTATCTACACCTTTTCAAAACTCGCTTTGATCTCAAGACGGGCGATCAAATTACCGTAAGATATAAACTGCTTAACGGCAAATCGGATGTTAATCTGATTCTTACAGCAGAGGGAAACGAGTCTGCACCTCTTAATGAAGAGAATCTCAGTGTGATGACAACATCAACACCTGCTGATGATGGAACGTGGGTAACTAAAACCTTCAGCGTAGGCGGGGATAATTCATCGCTTGCCAATACAATAGCACTGGTCTGCCTGCACTTCCGTAATGCAGATAAACTTGATCTTTGTCTTGGTGAATTCTCAATATGTCGAGGAGCCACTGTGACTCCTCAAGCCCCTGTTGTTACAAAAACACGATTGTTTTGTAACAACATGTCGGGTGTTGATGGCAAGATTGTTTTCAAGATGCAGAATGAAAAGCCGGCTGGAGAACCAGTTTATAATCTTGATGTCAATGCTTCCATGTATAAGCTTTACGCGCAATATGAGGGTGGTGACGAACAATTTGTAGGTGCCACAACTTCATGGGCTGGGCTCTGTTATGCTGCCAAACCCGATGTCGCTGGAGCTTCTGCTGTTAGGTTGGGTGTTAGCGCAGTGTCAGTAGACACTAATTCGGAATCATCAATAAGCTGGGGAGAATACATGCATTTGCCTACCTACGATATAACTGACGGGGTTGAGATAGACAAAAAGGTTATTAAACCGAATGAAGAATTTACATTAAAATACACTGATCCGCGTCACTCTGCCGGCACATGGACCATTTATTCTTCCGATGGACAAAAAGTCATTTCTTCAACAGAGAATACAGTGTCCTACACATGTCCCGGCATCAATGAAATAGGTATATATGATGTTGTGATCAATGAAGGTACACCCACACAGACTGCATACAAATATCTTGTTCAGGTGTCTGCCAACGACAAGGGCACTCTACCGGAAATACGTTCGCTGACTGTAAACGATCGAATCGTAGATAAAAACTCTGAAGTCACATTCGATGTCGGGGATAAGTTCAATCTCGGATATACAGGTCGTTCTGCCAATGGACAGGTGTCCCAAGGTTTACGCATTAACAGCAATTTTGTTGGGGCTCCCCTCAAAAAACTTGGTCTAACCGGTGGTGCGTCGTCTTTTACTATTGCGGCATGGATCAAACTTGATTGTCCTGCCGGTTCATCCTGTGGACTCAGCATTGAGAATCGTGCAGACAATTGGCCTCGCAATAATTGGGGTTATTTCTGGATGGATATTGCAGGAACTGATGGATCTACAGCATATGGTACTCAATTAGAAGCAGGAGGAATAGAGTCATACACATTCCGCACAACCACTTCTTCTATAAAGTATAATTTCACAAATTCGATGATTCGCCCGGGTATGTGGACCCACATAGCAGTTTCGTTAGACTGGACCAATGCGGGTTTCAAATCAGAATTCTACATCAATGGTATCAAACAGACTCCAGTGGCTGTAGAATGCACAGACGGAGATCCTGTGGCAACTGACGACATATATTTTAATGTTCCCAACAAGAGCCAGTTCACAGACGATATGTGGTTCAGTTTTGGCGGAGGACGCGGCTCTCAAGCCAACTATAACGACGGCACGGTAGATGACATAGTTGTGTGGAAAGGTGCCATGAAAGCAGAAGAGGTGCAGCAAGTAATGGCGGGGCTCGACCGAAACAATCTTCCCTCTCAAGTCATCGCATATTGGGATATTGAGGATAAGGCTGATAATAACAACGTTTTTGCATCTGTTGGATCAAAAGCAGGTGTGCCTTTGAGTAATTTTGTAATAGGTGAGAACTCTCGCGGAATGAATGACCATATTCCTGCAGAACCGCTATATAGTTCGGGCACTCCCTTTATTGATGGGACCGGCTACAACGTTGTGACGACTCCTACTTGGATTGTTCGTAATCTTGCAAAAGTTATCAATCCACAGGGTGATGATAAGAGCGGATCTGCCGAAGTATCATTCTCGAAAGGAGGAGACTATACTGTGCAGCTCTCCCTCGACAATTCCTATGGCAGCCATACGGCAAGTTATCCGGTATTTAATATCACTGGTAAAGAAGGTGGCATATCCGACATAGTGGGTAATGACAAAATGAATGTATATACGGTGAATGGCATACTTTTTGTCGAATTTGCCTCTGACGGAGAGTATTCTGTAAGCGTGCATGACATCTCAGGACGTCTTGCGGGACGCTCAACACGCCGTGTGCTTGCAGGTGATAACATGAGTATCAGCCTTTCCAAGTGTGGAATTTATGTTGTTAGCGTTGAAAAGGACAATCAAAACATGCGTACAATCAAAGTTCTCAATAAATAATGGTATGTTAGTTACCTAAAGAAGAGACTATGCTACATAGTCTCTTCTTTTTGTTTTCTGTTTGTTTTCTGTTGGCTTTCAATATAATTTTTGGAAGCTTTTTTTGCTTAATATGTGAGTAATTAGTAATTTTGTAGCATGAAAACGAATGTAGCAGTTTTTTTCGGAGGACGTTCTGTTGAACACGAAATCTCCGTAATATCAGCCTTGCAGGCTATCAATGCCTTCGACAAAGAGAAATACAACATAATCCCTGTTTATATCTCCAAACAAGGAAGATGGTACACAGGCGACAACCTTCTTGATATCCGTAATTATCGCGATCTTAAAAAGGTAGTGGAGAATGCTGAAGAGGTGTTTATGCGTCCGGAATATGGCGACTACAACCTATATAAGGCTAATACAGGTATGTTCTCGAAAAGAAATCCGGTGGTGGCAGAGTTGCACGTTGTAATCCCGGTGCTTCACGGAACCAATGGCGAGGACGGCATTTTTGAAGGTGTGCTTGAAACTATTGGAATCCCATATGCGGGGTGCAATACTCTTTCAAGTGCCAACGGCATGGATAAGATCACAATGAAGATGATCCTGCGTGAATCAGGTGTGCCTGTGGTGGATTATGTATGGTTCACTGACCGCCAGTGGTTATCTTCGAAAGAGAGTATCATTTCTGAGGTTGAAAGCAAACTCGGTTATCCTGTCATTGTAAAGCCTGCAAACCTTGGCTCAAGTGTGGGGATCGGCAAAGCTTCCAATCAACAGGAACTGATTTCTAAAATCGACAATGCTGAAAAATTCTCTCAAAGAATCATTGTTGAGCATATGATCGAACGGCTCAAAGAGATCAATTGCTCTGTTCTCGGAGATGCTGACGAACATCAATCTTCAGTTTGTGAGGAACCAATTAAGACCGGAGACTTCCTTTCTTACGAAGACAAATATATGGGAGGTTCAAAGACTACTGCGGGAATGCAGGCGAGTGACAAGAGAATTCCGGCAGATCTTCCAGAAGAGGTTAGTGAAAAGATCCGTACTATGGCTGGTGAGACATTCCGTGTGCTTTCCTGTCATGGAGTAAGTCGTGTTGATGTGATGGTGGATGAAAAAGACAACAGCATTTACGTTAATGAAATCAATACAATCCCAGGATCTCTCTCGTTCTATTTATGGGAGGCAACAGGAATCACTTTCCCGCAACTCATGGATAAGCTCGTGCAGCTTGCATTGAAACGGAAACGCGCCATAGATCGAAAGACCTTCACATATGATCAGAATATCTTTTCTCTTGGTGGAGGCGTTAAAGGCGCAAAGGGTGCCAAAGGGTCAAAATTTTGATATTGAATAATAGAAATACTTAACATTGCAAATATAGATGGCAAAGAATTTTAAAGAATATAGCAAGCAGCTAAATCTTTCAGACATCAATAAGGAGATGCTGGAACTTTGGGATGCCAATTCGCTCTTTGAAAACAGTATGAAAGAGCGTGAAGGTTGCCCTACATTCGTGTTTTTTGAAGGTCCACCGTCAGCAAACGGTATGCCGGGTATTCACCATGTGATGGCGCGTACTATTAAAGACATTATTTGCCGCTATAAAACAATGAAAGGTTTTCACGTTAAGCGTAAGGCGGGATGGGATACTCATGGTCTTCCTGTTGAACTTGGCGTTGAGAAAACACTTGGAATCACAAAAGAAGACATCGGCAAAAAGATATCTGTTGACGAGTATAATGCCGCGTGCCGTCGTGAAGTGATGAAATATACCAAGGAATGGACTGATCTTACTCATAAAATGGGTTATTGGGTGGATCTTGACAATCCATATATCACATACGACAACCGTTATATAGAATCCGTTTGGTGGCTTCTTAAGGAGTTGTACAAAAAAGGTTATCTTTATAAGGGATACACGATTCAGCCATATTCCCCCGGTGCCGGCACCGGTTTGAGCTCACATGAGCTTAATCAACCGGGATGTTACCGCGACGTCAAAGATCTTACTGCCACAGCTCTGTTTACAATAAAGGATCCAAAACCGGAAATGACAGGGTGGGGACGTCCTTGTTTCCTTGCGTGGACAACAACTCCCTGGACTCTTCCATCAAATACGGCACTTTGTGTCGGACCTAAGTTTGAATATGTTGCAGTGCGCACGTATAATCCTTATAATGGTGAAAAGATTACAGTCGTTTTAGCTTCAGAGCTCGTTGGGGCATATTTTAAGAAAGATGCCGATAATCTTCCTTTGGAAGATTATAAGCCGGGCGATAAGATTGTGCCTTATCAGGTTGTAGGACATTTTACGGGAGAGGATCTTGTCGGGATGCATTATCAGCAGCTTATGCCATGGGTTAAGCCTGTTGAGAAACTTGGAGAATACAGTGCTCAATATGTTACTGAATTTGCAACAGCGAATCCTGATAACGTATTCTCTGTCGGCAACGATAAATTTGTGGAAATGGAAGCCGCTGCCTTCCGAGTTATACCGGGAGATTATGTGACAACTGATGACGGAACAGGAATTGTGCATATTGCGCCTACTTTTGGTGCGGATGATGCTAAAGTGGCGAAGGCTGCCAATATTCCTTCTTTGTTCATGATCAATCGAAAGGGTGAGACACGTCCGATGGTTGATCTTCAAGGAAAATTCTATCTCATTGATGATCTCGCTCCGGAATTTGTGGAGAAATGCGTAAATATTGAGGAATATAAGAAACATGCCGGCGAATATGTGAAGAATGCATATGATCCGCGTTTCACTCAAAACGGCAAATACGATGATGTTGCAGCCAATAAGGAGGAAGATCTAAATGTCCGCCTCTGCATGGAGATGAAACAGGCAGGTGATGTGTTTAAGACAGAAAAGCATGTTCACAACTATCCTCATTGCTGGCGCACAGACAAACCCATCATATATTATCCACTTGACAGCTGGTTTATCCGGACACCACAGGCTCGTGAAAGACTTTTAGAGCTTAATGATACAATCAAGTGGAAACCAGTATCTACAGGTACGGGACGTTTTGGAAAATGGCTTGAGAATGTTCAGGACTGGAATCTTTCACGCTCACGTTATTGGGGAACACCTCTTCCTATCTGGAGAACCGAAGATGGCAAAGAGGAGATTTGCATAGGTTCATATGAAGAACTTTGTGAACTTATCGATAAATCTGTGGCAGCAGGAATCATGAGTGAAAATCCATTCACAGCAAAAGGTTTCAAACCTGGTGAATATACCGGCGAGAACTACGATAAGATTGATATTCACCGTCCGTATGTAGATGATATTGTTCTCGTTTCGGAAAGTGGAAAACCGATGAAACGTGAAACGGACCTTATCGATGTCTGGTTTGATTCCGGTGCAATGCCGTATGCACAGATTCATTATCCTTTCGAGAATAAGGAACTCTTGGATTCTCATGAAGTTTATCCAGCTGACTTTATTGCAGAGGGTGTGGACCAGACTCGCGGTTGGTTCTTCACGTTGCATGCGATTGCCGGGATGGTCTTTGATTCCGTAGCATACAAAGCCGTTATCTCCAATGGGCTTGTGCTCGATAAGAATGGAAACAAGATGTCGAAACGTCTTGGTAATGCCATAGATCCATTCGGCAATATCGAAAAATTCGGTAGTGATCCCGTGCGTTGGTATATGATTTCCAATTCTCAGCCTTGGGATAATCTGAAATATGATGAAGAAGGGGTTGCAGAAGTAAGTAGAAAACTTTTCTCAACTTTATACAACACATACAAGTTCTTCGCATTGTATGCCAATGTAGATGGTTTCACTGGAGCCGAACCTCAGGTGAAGTTATCGGAGCGTCCTGAAATCGACAGGTGGATTCTTTCTCTTCTCAACAGCCTTGTTGCCGAAGTTGAGGCTGCTCTTGACGATTATGAGCCTACGAAAGCTGCCCGTGCAATCGACACTTTCGTGAATGATAATCTCTCGAACTGGTATGTGCGTCTCAATCGCAAGCGTTTTTGGGCAGGTGAAATGGACACAGACAAGCTTTCGGCATATCAGACGCTGTATACTTGTTTGAAAACTGTTGCACAGCTTATGGCTCCATACGCTCCTTTCTATGCTGATCGTTTGTATGCCGACCTGATGGCTCCTGCAACAGAAGGTGAAGGCTATGCATCCGTTCATCTATCGGATTTCCCGGTAGTAGATAAAGATGCTATTGATAAAGATCTTGAGGAGAGAATGAGTCTTGCGCAGGTGATCACTTCAAATGTGCTTGCACTCCGCCGCAAGGTCAACCTGAAGGTTCGTCAGCCACTTCAGACTCTTTTGATCCCTGTAGTTGACGCAGCTCAGCGCGAAGCTATCGAAAAGATTAAAGGTATTGTTCTTGATGAAGTCAATGTTAAAGATCTTAAGATAGTTGAGAATGAAGAGAGTGGTCTTGTGAAGAGAGTAAAAGCAGACTTCAAGAAACTTGGTCCGAAATATGGTAAAATCATGAAGGCTCTTGGCAAAGCAATAACAGAAATGAGCCAGAAAGATATTGCCGAATTCGAAAAAAATGGTTACTTCACATTCGAGTCTTTACCCGAACAGCCTGTTGTTACCCTCGAAGATGTTGAAATTATCCCCGAGGATATCCCCGGATGGCTTGTAACCAATGAGGGAAATGTAACAGTGGCTCTTGATGTGACTTTGACAGACGCATTGAAGAATGAGGGTATGGCAAGAGAGCTTATCAACCGTATTCAAAATATCCGTAAATCGTCTTATTTTGAGATTACTGATAAAGTTGCAGTGGAACTTTCTGAGACACCTTCGGTTGTTTCCGCTCTTGATGCCTTCAAGGATTATATAGCAGCGCAAGTTCTTGCAGATGAAATCATTCCCACAGATGAATTGTCGGGTGACAATGTTGTCGAACTCGATATTGACGGGGAAAAGATTCTGGCGAAAGTTACGAAAAAATGATAGACGAAAACAGCACCTTGGTGCAAAATCACAATAGCAAGTCATCCGTCATTTCCGCCGGATGGCTTGCGCTTATAATTGCCTTGACAGTAATAATAGCTGATCAGGCATTAAAGATATGGATAAAGACCAATTTCTATCTCGGGGAGGATCTTGAGATATTAAAATGGTTTCATATCAAGTTTATTGAGAACAACGGAATGGCTTTCGGGCTGGAATTGTGGAACAAACTTGTTCTCACGTTCGGCAGAATCATTGCTGTGGTTCTCTTCATATGGTTTATAATAAAAATCAAGGATATAAAAGAAATACGGAAAGGTTTTATTGTGGCTGTGGCTTTGATTGCCGCAGGTGCAGCAGGAAACATATTCGATTGCGTATTTTATGGCAAAATTTTCAACAATCCTATGCCACCTGAAATTGCAACTATTTTCCCGCCAGATGGCGGATATGCCGGATGGTTTGAGGGAAGGGTAGTTGATATGCTGTATTTTCCTTTCTTTGATTTCTATTGGCCTGAATGGGTTCCCGTTGTTGGAGGAAATTATTTTGAGTTTTTCGCGTTCATATTCAATATTGCAGACTCATCGATATGCATAGGTGTGGCGTTGCTTATTATTTTCTATTCTAAGGATGCAGCGATAGCATTCAAGGCAATAGGGAATGATGATAAGTCTGAAAAAACTTCAAAATTGAAATAGAGTTGAAAAAATATACTTTCATATTGGTTGTTGTTGCATTGCTCTTGGGAGCAGGATGCAATAAAAGACCCAAGGGCGTTTTGTCTGACGATGAAATGGTCGGACTTATTGCCGACATGCAGATAGCGGAAGTATATATGCAGCAACATAATTCGGGTTATTATAACGACAGTATAAGAGACAGTGCCGTGCAGTGGGCTTTAGATAAGCATGGTTTATCCAAGGCTGACTTTGATTCCACAATGACGTGGTATGGAAGAAATATTGATGACTATTTGAATCTTTTTGGGAAAGTTGACGCGGAATTGGCAAAACGTCAAAACAGAGCAATTGGCGAGACCGAAAAGAATCTGGTTTCAACAGATCTTTGGCCATATTCACGCCATATTCTGATATCTGAGAATTCGCCGTCTAATGGACTTGCATTTTCACTGCCACTTAATGATATTCCGAAAGGGGAAAGAATAACATGGAAGATGCGTCTGAAAGGTTTGTCCTCAGGAAATGTGCTGCTTGGAGTGGATTATGACAACGGCATGTCAAGCTATACGTATCAGACACAGAATGGAAATTCAAAAATCGATCTCACTCTTCAAACCGATACTGCATATAATGTTAAAAGAGTGTTCGGATATATGAGAACCAAGGAAGACCATTCATTACCAATATGGATTGATAGTATTGCACTTCAACAACTACCGCTTGACAGCACGGAGTATTATAGAATCCATTCACAACGTAAATATTCCGGTTTTCACAAACGGGTGATATCAGAGAAAAAAGATACAATTGAAGAGGATTCAAAAATCGGTGCTATTCTTGAAGACACGGAAGGGAATCAAATTCCTGTCAAACCAGTTGATAAAAGGCAGAGACTTCTGAGAAATTCAAATGTTAATAATAGGACTCTTAAGATCTTACCTCAGGAGGAATTGAAAGCGGTTCCCGCAAAAGAACTTGTTCCTTTGAAAAAATGATGAAATGCGTCAGTTTGCTTACGAAGACTCTTTATAAAAAAGACCGGAAAGGGAACGTATCAACATTCAACCTTCCGGTCTTGACAATATTTATTTCAGATGAAGATTATATTAAAATCAAATTCGGTCTTCAAAATCAATTCGATATATCCATTTTTAAATTTAATCTAACCCCGTACATATCAGAAATGCCGGGAGTTCTATTTGTAGACCACGAGTTATGGCTTTCGGAGAATGAAACCGGCTGGCGACTCGCCTCATCAATCAAAAGGGATGCTTATATTAATTGAAGGTAGCAGTGTCCAGGAAGACAATGGATTCCAATTAACATTGACAATACCTCTTGATCCGTATCTTCCTGAATAAGGATAAAGACGCTGCGTGTAATAACGCCCCCCTCTATAATACTTCACAAGGTAAGTGTCATCGCTAATTCTCCAGACACGCACGTCTCTACCACCTCTTGCTGCATACGCAACCATTTTGCGGAGTTGATGGTCATAGTCTCTATAATATCTATGCTCCATCTTACGACGCTCTTTCCAATATTTTTTCTCAGCCTTGCGCGCTTTCTTCATGTGCTTGTAATAATCATCATCGTCATCATACTTATAATGCTTATATGAATGACGACGATCGTGACTATACTCATAACGATCTCTATCGTGATGTTTATGCTTATCTGCGAAAGCTATACCGGTTCCTGACAGGATAAACAGAGAGAGGATGAGTGATGTGATTATACGTCTCATAGCCTTGAAATTTAGAGGTTATATCTATAAGACATCTTTTAAGCAGAAAAGTTTAATATAATCGCGATACACCCTCAAAAAGCTGTTATTTACCTCGTGGCGCCTGTTGTTGCCCCTGAGATGGTTTGGAAGCCGCATTTCCGGCTGAAGTGGCACTCCCGAGTTTCATCCAATTGTCTGTCCATTTTGTCAGAGCATTGTTTTCCTGAGTCAATATTACGGTCGCAACGGGATCAAGAACAGTATATACCCACCTGTTGTTACCATAAGTCATCTTTAAGTCTGTCCATATTGACTCAAACACGTTACGATTACCTCTTCTGCGCTTAATACGATTCCATTCTTCTGTCCAATAGCGATTCCATTTCCTGCCTTTGAAATTCGGACGACCACTTGAAGGTACAGAAGCTATATTGTCGGTAGGTTCAAGATAATATTCATAGTTTATGTCACAACTCTCACTTATCGTCATGTCGACTTTATATTGCCCCGTACCCCAGATCCTTCTCATTTTCTTAGAATCGTCATAACCGATGAAACTGCGAGGCACAAGGAATGATTCCCCTTTGACCGATACATATTTGGATCTGTCATTCATCGTCTCGATCTGATTTGCATCGAGATTATATTGTCTGATATTAGCTTTTGTTGGACGTATATATACAAAATATCCGTGATTCCAGTCTCCGTTTTCGAGAGCGAGAGAATCGGGTATGGTTGCATTGATATTGAATTCGCCAAGAAGCTGGTCATTTACAACCTGAATAGCTTCATTCATCCAGGAGGATGTAATCTTTGCATTCACGTTAAATTTAAGGTTTTTGCGCGAGGCAAATGAAAATGGAGTGCGCAGTTCAACATTTTGCGTACTGAGCGAATCGTTGGGTAGGTTACAGAGATATGGGTTGAAGAACAGATGATCGACTTCTACTTCAAACTTGCTGTGATGAAGCATCCGGTCTTTACCTTGATCATCTTTGCGAAGAGTGCATTTCAGATCAAATACAAGAAATTTCTCAGGTTTACCGGTAGCTGGATTTGTAAAATTAAGGAATTGCTGACACCCGAAACCATCGAAAACAATACTGTCGAGATCCATGGCTCCCCGGTTGGATGTTGTGGCGTAGAAATCTGTGATCTGTTGTTGCATCGGCAACTTTTTAGTGTATTTGCAATCTTTAGATACCTGTTGCATCCAATCACCTTTCTTGTCACGGAGTGCTTCGACAACAAGTCCTATCCCTGTTGAGAGCAGGTCGGCTGAAACGGATGAGATTGTTCCCATCGCTGTTGAGCGATAGGCTCCCTTTATTGCTTTCCATGAATCTCCGAGAATGCTTCTGTTGTTAACGTTTTTACCAAAAGTGAGCAGTGTAGAATCAGAGTTTTCATACACAAGCACCTTAAACTCTTGATTTGCAGGGAGGTTCTGCAGAGATTTGGATTGTCCGAATGCCGGAAGCGTTAAAACCAAAAGAAATAATGATAGTAATCTATTCATAATTATAAGTGTATATCGTTGTGATTTAATCTGTTTTAATACTCAATATTATCTATTAATATAAATGGAGCCCACATAGAAGGTGCAGCCATCGGATATGACGTTTCTATCTCGCCTGTTTCAACTATACGTGTCGCCTGGATAGCAGGATCGTATTCTGCTATCATCTCAGGCTCTTCAACGCTATAATTTATTAAAAACTCGCGACTCTTTTTAAATGCCTGTGATATGCCGATACCTTTTTTGCGCAATTGATAGAACTTTGTCATAAACATTCTTGCCGCAGAATCGTCAACTTCCCAAAGTGTGGCAACTATAGTATTCGCACCCGCTTTCTTTAGACCTCTTACAAGCCCTGCCGGTCCTTCATCGCTAATTTTACCATCAGCAGTCTGGCAAGCAGATAATACTATAAAGTCAACATTTGACATATCCATATCACATAATTCACGAGCCGATAGTAAACCGTCTTCACGATCCTTATGATTGTATGCAATATTTGCTCCGGTTAATACAAGTCCTGACGCCAATAGCGACCTGTCTGCCATAATGGAATCTGAAAGCATATATGCTTGTTCAGGTTCGTCTATGTGAAGCGTATAGCCATGTGAGGATATGTGAAGTCTGTTAAACTCTTTTATTCTGTTTTTAAAGCTTTCTTCCGAAAGGGTAGTAGTAATTGTAGCATCCGGATATTCGCGATAGATTTCTTCAACTTCTTCCTTCATCCCTTGGAGCGTTGAGAAAGACACATTGTTTATATTTTCTTTTAAAAACTCCACCGCCTGATGGTTAGGGATAGATGATTTTGAAATTTCGTTATCAAGGTTATTATAATCAAGTCCACCTGCAAGGAGAAA
Source organism: uncultured Porphyromonadaceae bacterium (assembly GCA_902495075.1). Lineage (GTDB taxonomy): Bacteria > Bacteroidota > Bacteroidia > Bacteroidales > Muribaculaceae > Lepagella. The sequence continues at coordinate 46,074 of CABUVO010000013.1, read as the reverse complement.
TTTCCCGTTGTTGACTTTTGAATTTCTTTGTGTTAAATTAACGAGACTTGTTAACCGGTGAAAAGATATATTCATCGGTAGACCTGGAAGATATTCAGCTGCCAAAAGGTTCAGAATACCGTCAGGAACAAAATATACGTGTCTCTCATTATTAATTTTATCGAGCACCCGACTCCATATTAATTCGGTTAATATGGAATCTGCATAAATAGCGTTGATATGATTCTGTCTGCCTGATGAAATGGCAGTCTTAAGACGTATGCCATTAACTTTATGATTTTCAATATCCGATACTTTGCCAATGGTTACAAAATCTATTTTCGATTTCGTTGCAACAATTGCTCCCATGTAATCAATAAGTTTTCCGGAATCATTGCGTTTCGGATACACAACAAAATCTACTGCCGCGTATCCGGTTTTAAGTTTTTGTTGGATATCTTTACCTTTCACTGATAACAGACGCTTGTAATCCTGTCCGTTTCCAAGCAAAGCAATACTTCTTCGAAATAACGCTACATCAAACAGAAACTCTGGGTTGGTAGACTCTAAACCGAAACAAAGAGACAGGAGGGGTCGTTCTTTTTTCCAAAAATCAAGCCTTCCCTGTGTAGTCAAGCTTCCGAAGGTAGATAGGATATTTTTGCTATTGTGTTCGAAATATTCCTTGAACGCTTGAAATGCTATTGATTTATCATTTAAGGCAAGGTATATTTCCCCCTGTTTCCTCTTTGCCGTTATTACATCCGGATGATTCGGTCCCAATAATCTTATGAGGTTCTTTATAGCCTCTTCAATATGCATTGTCGCATCAGTTCGGAATGCTGAAAATGCTTCTGTCAAAGCAAGATTGGATAATGCTATGAATTTATCCGGGGTGTCATCAGGAAATGATAAATAGGCTCTTTTAAGTGCCCTTACGGCATGATTCCAGTTTCCTTGCATCATGTAAAGGAAACCAAGATTCTGAAACGTAACTGAATTTCCGGTTGAGTCTTCTTCAATCAGAGTCTTGTAAAGTTCTTCCGCTCTGTCATATCGTCCTGTACGCACGTATACCGATGCGAGATTGGATAATCTTCGATTCCTGATCGAAGGGTTCAGATCCTCAAGGTTGTCAAGGATATTTTCTGCATCAGCATATCTGCCGATTTGCAGAAGAAGGTCTGTCTTATTTAAAGATACTATTGAGAGATTGGTTTTTGAAGCATTGATGGATAATGCTCTGTTATAATCATCTAACGATAAAGAATAATTAGCCAGCTGTTTGTGACATCGAGCCCTTGAATCAAGAGCCTCTAAAAGTAAAGAAGACCTTGTCTTAGTTGATGCAATGACGCTGTCAAAAGAAGCTAAAGCATCATGATATCTTCCGCAAGAAGACAATTGTCTTCCACGTTGCATAGTCTCATATATTGATGCCCGCAATGTGTCGGCACAAATCAACAATAAACAACTTAAAACTATAAACCGTAATGAAGTCCTTGTCATGTTGGAAGATTTGTGAATAAATTAATTCAATGCTATTACGAATGTAGCGTCACTATCATCGTTGTTGGTTATCGAGAGTTTAAAGGTCCCCTCTTGATCCATATTCCATATTATCCAGGAAGAATTGCCCGAAGTCTGGAAATTATAGTATTCCTTGTTGTTTTGATTGTCAATTATTTGAATACTTGGAGCCTTGCTTCCGTTTGAAGTAACAAGTAGTTCCATTTTGCCTGATCCTTCTATTTCATAAGAAGCTTTACCCTTACCTTTCAAACCATGATGCGAAACAAGCACATCCTGGTTGATGAAAGTATCTCTTAATAAAGAAGCCTCATCCAGATTCGTAATTATGAAGTCGTCAAGAAGCAGTTTGTCGGCATATTCCGGTAGATAGAATATATTCGGCTTGATCTCATTGTTACTATCATCGCAATGTATAGACTCATTCGGTATCAATGAAATATTTAAATTATCAAGCATTTCGAGAGCCGATTCCATCAGTGTCTTATCCTTCTCCCGAACCGCATTGTTCATGGAGTTGCACGCAATCATATAATTGCGCAATGCCGGCGACAAACCCAACTCACCCATCTCCTGAGCAAAACAGTCAGATACAGCAATGCTGAAAGCTAATATTATAGATATTACAAAATTAAACCTCATTATTTACATAATCATTTAAAAAGTTTTAGTCCATGCGGGAGCGATAGTCGGAGTAGGTGAATTCGCGGAGCAGGATGGGAGCACCTTCAATTGGGGCGAGCCAGATGGAGGGATGCTGGATGCCGTTAAACATGTTTGTTTTGACGGTGGTGTAGTGGTTCATGTCGAGAAGTGTTAGTTTATCACCGGGTTTCAACGGTTCCTTGAATTTCCAGTCACCGGTAAAATCACCACTAAGACATGAGTTGCCGCCTAAACGATAAGTGTAACCTCCTTCCGCGTCATCGGGCAGTGATTCAAGGATATTGGGCTTGTACGGCATTTCAAGACAGTCTGGCATATGGCAGGCGAATGATGCGTCTATGATGGCTGTTCTGATTCCTGCGTCTTCAACCACGTCGAGAACTTCTGTAACAAGATCCCCTGTCTGCCATGTAAATGCGCTACCCGGTTCCATAATCAGTTCGAGATGTGGATATTCTTCGTGCAAACTTCTCAGGAGGGATATCAAGTGATTCCTATCGTAGTCTTTTCGCGTTATGAGATGACCTCCGCCCATATTGAGCCATTTTACATGTGGCAGGAGATGTCCGTATTCTGCCTTGAATGCGTTGAGTACTTTCTCAAGATCGTAACTTGATGATTCGCACAAGGCATGGAAATGGAGTCCTTCCAGTCCGGCGGGTAATCCATCTTTAAGATTCTCAGCTTTCTCTCCGAAACGTGATCCAGGCACACAAGGATTGTATATATCGGTTTCAATCACGCTGCAATGTGGATTCACACGCAGTCCTGCAGATACTTTCTTTTCAGGATTTGCCTTATTGTAGGCTTCTATCTGAGGATAGAAACGATTGAATTGCGAGAGAGAATTGAAGGAGATATGCGTGCTTCCTTCAAGGAATTGAGGAAAAGATTTCTCAGTGTAGACAGGACAATAGGAATGCACTTCATTCCCAAGGAATTCGAGAGAAAGGCGCATTTCATTAAGAGAACTTGCTGTGGAAGCCTTGAAATATTCAGCTATGATCGGGAATGTCTTCCATAATGCATTTGCCTTGAATGCCATAATTATCTTAACGTTTCCCTCTTTCGCTACCCGGCTCAATATTTCCATATTGCGTCGTATTCGATCTTCATATACGATATAGTAGGGCGTCTCAATATCTTGCATCATACATTTATCTTTCATGATCTTATCCTAAAATTTCAAATTTTGCAAATTTGAGTAACAGCTTCTTAATGCCTGTTACTCCAAAATCAACGGTCACACTCGGTTCTCCCTGCACATTACCCATCATGGTAATTGTTCCGACTCCAAGTTTTGGATGTTGAATCTTCATACCTACTGCAAGCTCATCAGGTGTATGCAATGGTTTTATGCCACCTCCGATGCGAGAGTCTGCCTTTTGCAGTTCGCTCAGAGCCTTCTTGCCGTAATCCGGTCGTGAAGACGGAGAGCCGTAATCGGAAAACCTGCCGGAGCGGAACGACTCCGAAGGATTTGATTTCCTGTTGTAGGAGGTATAGTTTGCCGTTGGATTGATGAATTTTTCTGAAAAGCTATCGTCAATATTGACTGAAGAAACAAGTTTCAGATATTTTGGATCTATCTCGGAAAGGAATCGCGAAGGTCTTGTCAAGACTGTCTGACCATTTCTGAAACGTGAACCCGCAAAGAGAATCACGCATGTTTCCTTTGCCCTGGTGATCGCGACATATAGAAGTCTTCTTTCTTCTTCAATCTGAGCCAAAGAGTCCATGCTCATTGATGAAGGGAACAGGTCCTCTTCAACCCCGACGATATAAATATGTTTGAACTCCAGACCTTTTGCGGCATGCACTGTCATCAACGTTACTTTCGGTTCATCATTATCCTCGCTTTGATCCTGATCTGTGGCAAGCATGACATCCGATAAAAACGCACGCATCGACACATCAGCATCCGTTTCTTCCTCCAGACGTGACTCTACGAAATCTTTCAGACCTGACAATAGCTCCGCAAGATTCTCATGCTTACTGATACTTTCCGGTGTCTTGTCATGGGCAAGAGCTGTCAGAATACCTGTGCGGTTATAAATTAGTTGCCCAAGTTCGAAAGCGTTTGATTTTTCATTATCAGCGATGAACAGCTTTATTAGATCTGCAAACGCAGTCAGCTTTTTCTGAGTTCCTGCATTCAGTCCCGTATCATAAGTTGACACCTCCGAAATTATAGTCCACAGACTTACACCGTTTTCAGAGGCGCACATCTGAAGCTTTTTCATCGTTGTTTCTCCGATTCCTCTTGCAGGATAATTGATTATCCTGCGTAAAGCCTCGTCATCATCCGGATTGATGGCAACACGGAAATATGCGATTACATCTTTGATTTCCTTGCGCTGATAGAAAGAAAGTCCTCCGTATATCCTGTAATTGATATTACGTTTTCTTAAGGCTTCCTCAAGCACACGGCTCTGAGCGTTTGTGCGATATAAAATAGCATAATCATCGAAAGAATCATGACAAGTAAGTTTCGAACCGGATATATGGTTTGACACCATATATGCCTCCTCCATATCGGAATAGGTACGTATCACCTCAACCGGAGCTCCAACTTCATTTTCGCTATAAACATCCTTCTTCAGTTGATTCGTGTTCTTGGAGATAAGGCTACCGGCTGCGTTTACAATATTTTGAGTTGAACGGTAGTTCCGTTCAAGTTTGAATATCCTTAAACCGGGATATCTTTTCTCAAGATTGATTATATTGCCGATATTCGCCCCTCGAAAAGAGTAGATGCTTTGCGCATCATCTCCGACCACGCATAGTTTCATATTATCTCCCGTAAGTTGAGAGACTATAAGATGCTGGGCAAAGTTGGTATCCTGATACTCATCAACAAGTATATATCTAAAAAATTCCTGATAATGTCTTCTGACATCCGGATGATCCCGTAGAAGCTCATTCATGTAAAACAGGATGTCGTCAAAATCCATAGCGTTGGCACGATGACATCGGTCGCGATAGATCTTGTATATCTGTCCGATCATAGGACGCTTCGCCTTGCGATCCGCCTCGTAGAACTCTTTGGTCTGGAGATACTGCTCAGGAGTGACCATCGCATTTTTCGCATTCGATATTATTGAAGCTACTGTGGCAGGTTTATAGATCTTATCATCAAGCACCAACTCTTTTACAATCATTTTAATCAATGATTTTGAATCTGTGGTGTCATATATGGTAAAACCCGGTTTAAAACCGATCAACTCTGCATTTCCTCTCAGCAGGCGCAGAAAAATTGAATGGAAAGTGCCCATCCACAATCTTGAGGCAATCTTATCCCCGACAAGAGCTGAAATGCGATCCTTCATTTCACGCGCAGCCTTGTTGGTGAAGGTAAGAGCCATTATTCTGTATGGTTCAAAACCATTGTTTAATAGATCTACAATCTTATAGGTGAGGACACGGGTCTTACCGGAACCGGCACCGGCTATTACCAGTGATGGACCGTCCTTATAAACCACAGCCGCTCGCTGCTGTGGATTCAGAAGATCAAGATAATTATAACTTATTTCAGTCAAAACAGGTTTATTCTAATTGGCGCTGAAAGCGCTGTTTAAATCATTATAATCCGGAATTGAGGGTATGAAATGATAAGAATTATTGGCATAATCCATCACGCAACAATAATGATTCAGACCATTCGATACAATCAGATATCTTGCATGAAGAACCATATTGTATCTTACAATCTGATCAAATGTGTCTTGCGTGATCCTTACATCCGGAGCTTTATATTCAACAATCAAGAGGGGAGAGCCGTCTCGATTAAAGACGACTGAGTCACATCTCTTCTTTGTGGCATTAACTTCAATTCCAATCTCATTTGCCATCAGAGACGAAGGATAATGGAATGCATTGCGCAGCCATGCAGTAAATTGCTGACGCACATATTCCTCCGGAGTCAGGGCAACGAGTTTATCTCTAAGGGGATCGAATACTTTTACAATTCCATCCTGTTCCTTTACTTTAAGGGGAGTGTAAGGGATGTTTAGTTTAGGAAACTCCATTATTTTTCCACAATCTTGTTTGCTCCAACGTAGTGAGGATCAAGAATTGAGTTAAGCAGATCCGCGAGTCTGAGACCACCGCGAAGGAATTGCTGTTCGATCACCGGAGTCCACTTGGCGATATAATCATAACTTAGTTTTGAATCCTCAGGAGTGGTATTGTATATATCTGAAGCTATCAGGTAGCATTCTTTCCCCCATTTTTCAGGCGTTCCGTCGGCTATGATTTCAGCCTCTTCCTCGGGAGTGGCGCGGTCGATCTGCTGTTGCCATTCAGTGTAGCTCCACTTATGAGCCGATTCCGGAAGACTGCTGTCCCATATGGAATGAAGATTCTTTGGAGCATTAAAATATTTTATCATCCATCTGTTGCCACCGAGGTCGCTTCGATGTCCCATATGCATTGGCTGATGGATATCACCCACGAGATGCACGAGCATTTTCAGAGCAAGGGATTTCTGTTCTTCAGAAGCATCTTTGCTGTAGAGAATCTGTGCTTGTTCGCGAATCGCACGCACAATATCACCGGTCTCAAGCAAATGAGCATTTTCAAATGTCTCATCCGCATCTATATTTTTGTAGTGCCAAGTCTTGGAATATGCGAATTCAGGAGTGTGAGACGCATTATCCAGCCAGTTGGCATAATATACAATTGATTTGCCCCCAAGTAGATTTTCCGCTGCCTCTTTTGCTGCAGGAGTCAGATGATTTTCAGCAATGAAACAAACAGTGTCATGACCTTTTTGTCCCCAGGAAAAACATTGGAATGTTGTGGCTGCTGCAATAGCTGCACTCAATAATATCTTTTTAGTTGTCATAAGTAAGTATTGAAAATTAGTTTATAATAAGTAAATGCAGAGCTTATTTAAATTTTGAATCTTTTGGATGCTTTCCAGGTTCCTCATCAGTCACATAGCCCGCTATGCTCCTTCTTCGAAATCAGGAAATCATCTCAAAATCTCCTAAAATTTAATATAAGCTAATTTCCAACACTTACTTAATTCGAAAAATTTTATACAAAAATACAAAAAATTAGTGATATTTTTCGCTACATTTGCATAAAATTTCGAACATAGCTACCCATGGAAGATACTGTTGATAAAATAAAAAGAGAGAGAGCCGATTTTCGAAGAAAACCCGACTGGCTTAAGATTAAACTTCCGCGAGGATTCAAGACAAGTCAGGTTGTCAGTCTTCTTAATGATAAGCATCTTCATACTATCTGTTCAAGTGGCATGTGTCCCAACAGAGGAGAATGCTGGGGTGCGGGAACAGCAACATTCATGATAGGAGGTAATATTTGCACACGAAACTGCAGATATTGCAATGTTGCCACCGGGCGTCCACTCCCCCTTAATGAACGTGAGATAGATGATATTGTGGATTCAATCAAGAGTCTCGGGCTAAAGCATGTGGTCATAACATCCGTAGACAGGGACGATCTGCCTGATGGCGGTGCCAATCATTGGGCAAAAATGATCAGGGCTATTAAAACAAACTGTCCTGGCGTAACAATGGAAGTGCTCATACCCGACTTTAAGGGGCGACATGACCTTCTTGATATTGTGATTGCTGAAAAGCCGGATATAATATCTCACAATATGGAAACTGTGAGACGACTTACTCCCGAGATCCGTATTATTGCCACTTATGACAGATCTCTCGATGTTTTGAAGTATATAGCATCTAAAGGAATCCGGACGAAATCAGGCATTATGCTCGGCTTGGGAGAAACCCGGGATGAGATTCTTCAAACAATGGATGACCTTCTGGCTGTCAATTGTCAAATAATGACAATCGGACAGTATCTGCAGCCAACAAAAGAAAATTATCCGATTCAGGAATATGTTCATCCGGATCAGTTTGCAGAATACGGAAGAATCGGTAAAGAAAAAGGGTTCAGACATATTGAAAGTGCACCGATGGTGCGCTCAAGTTATCATGCAGAAAAGCATATTCACTAAAATGATGTAAAATGAAAATCAATGGTTTTTTAATACATATACTTGTTGCCTCAGTCTTTATTTTCCCTGGTGAAGTTTTGGCTGCTAAAAAGAAAAAATCAGAGCCAGATACGCGACCTGTCCCTGGTAAAGTGATAGATCATAAGGGCATAATAATTAATCCTACCCCCGTAAAAATAGAACGTCCCTATACCGGAGAGTTGAATATGTCTGCCGGTTTTAATTTCCAAGAGATGCCGGCAGGAATGCAATATTACACAAAGGGATTCCCACTCTCTGCGCATGGCATTCCGGTAACAATTAACTACGAACCTGATTTGGCGGGATCAACCGGTGTGGCGCAGAAAAGTGGTGCTTATCATCTTTCTGTTGGTCCTGAAAAGGTGAACATAATTGCATTTGACGAGACAGGAGCTTTTTATGGACTCAACACGTTGAAGCAAATTGTGGAAAGTGTTACCAAAAACGGTCTGAACCTTCCCATGATGGAGATAGATGATTATCCGACAATGAAATATAGGGGAGTCGTAGAAGGGTTCTATGGAAATCCCTGGAGTCACGAGACGCGCTTATCACTTCTTGATTTTATGGGTCGCCACAAAATGAACAGTTATGTTTATGGGCCCAAAGATGATCCATATCATCGCACACCAAACTGGAGAAAGCCTTATCCTGCGGCAGAAGGGGAAAAAATAAAGGAACTTGTAGAAAGAGCCAAGAAGAATCATATAGATTTCGTATGGGCGATTCATCCCGGAGGAGACATCAGATGGGATAAGGCGGATTATGACAGCCTGCTTAACAAATTCAATGCGATGTATGATCTTGGTGTCAGGCAATTTGCCATATTTTTTGATGATATCAAGGGAGAAGGTACGGATTCTCACAAACAGGCGGCACTTATAAATAATATTGCCAACGACTTTGTGAAGAAGAAAGATGGCGTAAAGAATCTGATTGTTTGCCCGACAGATTACAATCAAGGTTGGGCAAATCCATCGGATAGCGGACAGTTGGCGATATACGGTCGTGAACTTGATCCAGCAGTAGATGTATTTTGGACCGGGAAGGTGGTTTGCGGTGATATAGAACCGGCTTCTATGGAATTTGTAAATTCAAGAATAAAGCGTCCGGCTTTGGTTTGGTGGAATTTTCCCGTAAGTGATTATTGCCGTCATAATCTTCTGATGGGTCCGGTCTATGGGCTTGACACAACACTCGACAGCTCCATGATGGCAGGAATTGAAACGAATCCTATGGAAAATGGCGAGGCATCGAAAAGTGCAATTTACGGCGTTGCCGATTATGCATGGAACACACCGGCATATAATCCTATTGACAACTGGACAAGATCTTTTTCTGAGATTATGCCTGGAGCACCGGATGCCTACGCTACATTTGCCATACATTCTTGCGATCCTCCAAAAAATTATAGACGGAACGAATCCTGGAACGTAGAAACATTCCGTTTTGACAACTATACTCCCGAGCAATTTGAAAAATTGAGGAAAGAGTTTGTCAAGATAAAAGAAGCTCCCGACAAGATGTTTTCTCAAGGGGGAAACATGCCATTGGTTGTAGAAATTGCCCCCTGGCTCATTGAATTTTCAAATCTTGGGGAGAGGGGACTGATGGCTCTTGACCTCATTAAGACTTACGAAAGTGGAAATAAAGATAAATTTAAGGAAGATTACGATAGATTGTATCGTATCAATGAAATCCAGAAACCGGGATTCCTTGACAAACGCAGTGCCACATTAAAACTTCAGCCCTTTATCGATAATGTGCTTGCTGATTTAAACCCCAATAAATAAATCTATTCATATATTTGGAGGAATCGAAATGAATCTAAGAATAATAGATTTCAAACAAACGGAATACCGTAATATCTGGGAGGAGCAGAAAAACCTTTTCAATATGATGGTCGACAGTAAAAAGAACTGTCGACCAATTGATGAGGAATATCTTCTGATAGGCGAGCATCCGCCGGTTTACACATTAGGTTTTCATGGGAATGCAAACAACTTGCTCGCCGATGAAAACCGACTGAAAGAATTGGGAGCAGAATGCATCAGGATTGAAAGGGGGGGAGATATAACATATCATGGTCCGGGACAAATGATAGTGTATCCAATCATTGATCTTGAATATCATTCTTTGGGAATCAAAGGTTACATGAATCTGCTTGAGGACTGCGTTATCGAACTTCTGAAGGAGTATGGCATAAAAGGAGAGAAGATTGAAGATGCGATTGGTATATGGATAGGGAAAGACACCCCGGAAGAGCGGAAAATATGCGCAATGGGAGTGAAATGCACACGGTTCGTAACCATGCATGGATTAGCGCTTAACGTCACCACTGATCTTAATGCCTTCTCTTTGATAAACCCATGCGGGTTCATTGATAAAGGAGTAACCTCCATTGAAAAGGAAACAGGTGTTGCCCCATCAATGGAGGAAGTTAAGCAAAAATTTATAATGATTTTCAGGAAGCTTATCGGCTTTCCTCTGCCTCATACTCCCTCTCAAGGAATGTCTTAACCTCTCTAAAGAGTTTTGAGGCGAACACAAAGTCATTCAACGATTCGCTTTTGCTTTTGAAAATATTCTTATCGTTGCCGGTCCAGTCGCAATGCCCTTTGTTTATAAAAACAATATGCTCTCCGATTCCTAATACGGAGTTCATATCATGAGTATTGATGATTGTTGTGATGCCGTATTCATGAGTAATGTCACTCAACAGTTCATCAATCATAATCGATGTGCGAGGATCCAGACCTGAATTCGGTTCGTCACAGAAAAGATACTTTGGATTCAAGGCAATAGCACGCGCAATTGCAACCCGTTTCTGCATACCTCCTGATATCTCGGAAGGATATTTGTCATCAGCATGGTCCAATCCGACACGTTTGATACAGAAGTGTGCTCTCTCAAGCTGTTCTGCTCTTGAAAGGGGACTGAACATTTTTAAAGGGAACATAACATTGCCAAGCACAGTCTCATTGTCGAAAAGAGCTGATCCCTGAAAGAGCATTCCGATCTCTGTGCGTAGCTGTCGCTTCTGCTGTGTATCAAGATCTCGGAATCTTCTACCATCGTAAAGAATCTCACCTTCCTCCGGAGTGAGAAGACCAATGAGACATTTCATGAACACGGTTTTACCCGAACCGCTCTGACCGATAATAAGATTAGTCTTACCTGTATCGAATTTTGCATCTATATCAAAAAGTATCCGCTGACCATCAAACCATTTGGATACGTGTTTAGCTTCAATCATTGTAACAGAAGTTTTGTTAATATAACGTCCGCGAGGAGAATGAGGATAGAGCTTGATACGACAGCTCTTGTGCTTGCCTGTCCAACCTCAAGAGAACCGCCTTTCACATAAAAACCATAGTAAGAGGCGACAGAGGTTATTATAAAAGCAAAAAACAGAGTCTTGATAATGGCATACCAAATATACCATTCGTTAAAAAATGACTGAATACCGAAAACATAATTCTCCATTGAAATCATATCCGTAAATTTAGCCACAAGCGCGCCACCAATCAATCCCATAAACATAGACAGGACACAAAGAACCGGGACAAACAATACGAATCCTACTATTTTGGGGAGAACTATGAAATTGGCTGCATTCAGACCCATGATTTCCATAGCATCAATCTGTTCTGTGACGCGCATTGTCCCGATTTCTGAGGAGATGTTACTTCCGACTTTACCAGCAAGAATCAGAGACATCATGGTGCATGAAAATTCAAGCAACAGAATTTCACGAGTAGCCAGACCTGTAGAATAGGATGGTATCATGGGTGAGACAATGTTTATTGTCATCTGAATACATATCACTGCACCAATGAATATCGAGATTATTATGACAAGGGGTATTGAATCTACTCCAAGCTTATTTATCTCAAATACAAGCTGTTTTAAGAATTCTCTCCACTTTTCAGGCGCACGAAATACCTGCGCCATAAAAGCACAATAACGACCAAATGATTTTATAGATGAAACTACCATTTATTTCAAATTTTAGCGTTTTTACCAATGCCTGACACAACATAGCACTAATAAAGATAGGCAAAGTTAATAAAAAATTTGGAGAGGAAATCGGTTTTTAGTAATTTTGCTTAAAATAGAATATACATATCTCGATTATGTTGATCATCGGTATAGCAGGAGGCACCGGCTCCGGAAAAACAACGGTTGTAAGAAAAATCATTGAAAGCCTCCCCAAAGACGAGGTTGCAGTGATTCCTCAGGATTGTTATTATAAAGACAACGCACACATTCCGCTTGAGGAACGTCTTAAAATGAACTATGACGAACCGGCATCCATAGAATGGACATTATTGGTTAAACATCTTAAAGAGCTTAAGAGCGGTAATGCCATAGAAATGCCGACATATGATTTCATAACTTGTTCGCGTCAGAGGGAAACCGTGCATATCGAACCGCGTGATGTAGTCGTTGTCGAAGGTATTTTGGTCTTGACGGATAAGGAACTACGCGACATGATGGATGTCAAAGTGTTTGTCGATGCTGATGCCGACGAACGTCTTATACGCGTTATTCATCGTGATTGTATTGAGAGGGGTAGAACTCCGCAAATGGTCATCGATCGCTATGAGGAAACACTGAAGCCGATGCACGAATTATATATAGAACCATCTAAACGCTATGCAGACCTTATTGTGCCTCAGGGTGGTCATAATAATGTGGCTATTAAACTCCTTACTGACTATATCCGCTCTCTTCTGAAACCGAGAAATGAACTTTAAGGCTATATTTGATAAAAATAGATTCAAGCACGATAAATCTGACACTCCCGCCAAGCTTTCGCAGGAAGAAGAACGAGAACTTGAGGGAAACCAGCCGGATATGCGTGAAATTGTGATTCAGGAAACCATTGAGATTCCTGAAAAGGGTGTGTTGCGCACCGAGAATCTTGTCAAGAAATATGGTAAAAGAACTGTTGCCAACAAGGTCTCGATTGATGTGACGCAGGGTGAAATCGTAGGGCTGCTTGGCCCTAACGGTGCGGGAAAGACCACAACATTCTATATGACAGTAGGTCTTATAAAACCCAATGAGGGGAAGGTCTTTCTCGATGATCATGACATCACGGAATATCCTGTTTATAAAAGAGCACAATTCGGAATCGGTTATCTACCACAGGAGGCTTCCGTGTTTCGCACATTGTCGGTAGAAAACAATATACGCGCGATTCTTGAGATGACTAATACATCAAAAGAATATCAGAAAGAGAAACTCGAATCCTTGATTAAGGAATTTTCTCTTGAAAAGGTGAGACACAACTTGGGAAACAATCTGTCGGGAGGTGAAAGACGAAGGACTGAAATTGCGCGCTGTCTTGCCATCAATCCGAAATTCATCATGCTTGACGAACCTTTTGCAGCTGTCGATCCTATTGCTGTGGAGGATATTCAGGAAGTGGTGTATCACCTTAAAGAGCGAAACATCGGTATATTGATCACCGACCATAAGGCAGACTCAATACTTGGTATTACCGACAGAGCGTATCTTCTATTTGAAGGTAAAGTTTTGTTTCAAGGCACAAGTGAGGAGCTTGCCGCCAATCCTATTGTGAGGGAAAAATACCTTGGACGAGACTTTATTTTCACTCGTAAGAAATTTGACTGATGCATCCGGAATCAACACCCAATAGTGGTTTAGGCTTTCCCTATATGCCATTGCTCCCGAGGATTTGTATCTTCGTCGGTGTTTTTTTTGTTGCCTTGATATTTGTTTCTGTATTAAGCGGCATATTGAATACCCTGAACATTGATCCGCGCACCAGAATTCTTTTGGTGTCTTCGATACAATGTGTAATCGTATTTATGCTCGCCCCTGTTATCGAGGCAAGACTTGAATCAAGAAATATATTGTCCCGGCTATCACTTGACAAATCTCCCCGATGGATCAATTTAGGGGCAATAATAATTTGCTACGTAGTTGGTATCGTTTTTTTGAACCAGCTTATTTATTGGAATGACACAATCACTTTCCCGGAGAATCTGAAAGGATTGGAAGCGACCATGCGCGAATGGGAGAACAACAGCAGAGAGTTTGCCAATACCATATTAAGCACAACAAGTGTTGGAGGTCTTATATCAGGAATCTTGATAGTTGGATGCCTTACGGGACTTGCTGAGGAGTTGTTTTTCCGCGCGGGAGTTCAAAGAATACTCAATGAAGTTATGCCCGCACACGCTTCAGTATGGATCGCGGCATTAATATTCAGTGCAATGCATTTCCAATTTTTCGGTTTTTTCCCAAGGTTGTTGTTGGGCGCATTTTTCGGCTATTTATATATATGGAGCGGTTCGATATGGACTTCTGCTTTTGCGCACGCACTTAACAACAGCATGGTTGTGATAACGGCATGGTTGACAGCAAACGGAAAGATTACTACTGATTTTGAGCAATTTGGAGTCACAGAATCAGGTATTCCCTGGGGTGCGATTATTAGTGGAATATTATTGTTCTGTTTTTTATCTATATGCCACAAATGGTTTATAAGACACGATAATAATGGCAAATCCATCGTTTAGAGACATAATTACATCAATTAACAAAGGTGATTTTGCACCCATGTATCTGCTCATGGGGGAGGAAGATTTCTATATTGACCGCATTGTGGAGGCAATTGAGTCCAAAGCAATAGAAGAAGAAGATAAAGACTTCAACCTGAATGTGTATTATGGAGTAGACGCAGACATGGAAAATATAGTGGCTGCTGCCCAACAATTGCCAGTAATGGCATCACGACGTGTCGTCATTCTCAAAGAGGCGCAATCAAAACAGCAGGCAAAACAGGCATTGGAGAAAATAGCGCCTTATTCTTCAAAACCGAATAAAACAACGGTATTCGTAATTGCTTTCAAGGGTGATAACTTAAATGCCACATCATCTTTAATGAAAAATGCGGCAAAATCCGGAGCCGTTATATTCAAAAGCGAAAGAGTAAAGGATTATCAACTCGCCTCACATCTTCGCGATTACTGTTCATCACAAAAATGCAGCATTGACGACAATGCAGCGCAAATGCTGTGTGAATATATCGGAGGTCCACTGACAAAATTGTTCGGGGAAGTAAACAAACTCATCCAAATCAAAGGTGGTGCCGGTCAACGCATCACAGCTGAAGATATTGAAAAAAATATCGGGATTTCAAAGGATTTCAACAACTTTGAGCTAACATCCGCAATAGCAGCCAAAAACTATCCCAAGGCAGTTCAGATTGTTAAATATTTTGAATCCAATCCCAAAACAAACCCTACGATAATGACGACATCAACGCTGTTCAATTTTTTCAGCAAACTTGTGATCGCTCATTATCTCCCCGATAAATCCGAAGCATCAATAAAGAACGCATTGGGAATCAGATTTCAAAATCAATTGAATGAGATTAAAACAGGAATGCGCAATTACAATCCTTACAGAGCGGTAAATGCGATTCATGCGCTTCGAGAATTCGATGTTAAAAGCAAAGGTGTAAATTCATTTCAGAATGAGTATAATCTCTTGTTGGAATTAATATTCAAAATCTTTACTCTTTAAGAAACTGTTTAAATATAAACGGCTTCCGACCATCCTTTATATTCTATTCATCCTATATATTCTATTCCTCAACGTATGATATTTTATTTTTCCGGAACAGGCAACTCTCGTTATGTGGCTGAAGTCATGGCTAAAGAGCTTCATGATTTAGCTGTGAATATCTGTGAATCTAAACCGGATGAAATCTCAATATCTGAGATAGGATTCTGTAATCATGGAATAGGATTCGTTTTCCCTATTTACTCCTGGGGTGTTCCTCCGATAATGGCAAGTTTTATAAACTCTTTACCGCAGAATCTAATCAATACCATAATCAAAAATGATATTCCTCTCTGGATGACGGCAACTTGTGGTGATGAAGTGGGCAATGCACATAAAATGTTTATTAAATTACTTAATAATAGAGGTCTGGTACTTAAAGGCGCATGGAGTGTCATAATGCCCAACACCTATGTGCTGCTACCTGGTTTTGATATAGATTCGGATGACGTAAGGGAAAGAAAAATAAAGAAGGCTCCCGGACGAATAAGAACAATAGCTGATACAATCAAAATAGGTAAGTGGGAAATAAATCCAATGCTCGGAAGTATGCCCGCTCTCAAAACAGCTTTGATCTATCCGCTTTTCAAAAAATGGGGGATATTTCCTTCAAAATGGAAAGCAAGTGAAAAATGTATTGGTTGCGCACAGTGCTCCAAATCTTGTCCTGTTGATAACATTACAATGTCAAATAATAAGCCACAATGGGGTAAGAATTGCACATCTTGTCTCGCATGTTATCACGTCTGCCCGATGCATGCTATCGAATATGGCGCGGCAACAAGACATAAAGGACAATATAAACCCGATCAACGACCCGAAATAAAATAAAGTATGAGCTCAAAAGTATTAAAAAGCATCTCTCCTAAAGAGGAAGAAATAATGACTTATTTCTGGCAAAACGGTCCATTGTTTGTCAAGGATATTGTTGATATGATGGATGACCCCAAACCGCATATCAACACTGTTTCTACATTTGTGAGATCATTGGAATCAAAAGGATGGTTAGGACATGAGCAATTCGGAACCTCATATAAATATTTTGCTCTTGTGCCTATGGAGAATTATCGAGAGAAATCGTTGAAAGGATTTGTTGACAGGTTTTTCGGCAAATCATATCTCGGTTTTGTATCTTCCCTTGTAAAAGATGAAAAAATATCAACAGAAGAACTAAAGCAGCTAATTGAGAAAGTTGAGTCACAGAAAAGCAATCAAAAATAAATTATAACACATAATTGGATGGGGAATTACATAGCATATATCCTTCAGGTTGCATTTTTTACAGCCCTGTTGTATCCGGCTTACAGACTGCTTTTAGGACATACCACATTTCATAAGTTTAATCGAACTGTTATACTGTGCATTATAGGTGTTGCATATGTATTACCATTAGGAATCCCCTCGTTTATTCATAATACTTCGGATTTTGTAAACGAGGCTATGGTTTCACCTGCATCAGCTGAAACTTATGCAGTCGGCAATACAGATGTCTCGCTGTATTCCAGCATAAATTGGGGATTAATATTGAGCGTAGTTTACGCAGCAGGACTTATTATAGCTGTAGTTATAAACTGTTTAGTTATTTATAGGATTGTAAATATTATTAGAAAAGGATATAAATCAAGTTTTGAGAAATATATTCTTGTGGTAACCAGCCAAGCCCCCGGTCCTTTCAGTTGGGGACGATATATTGTTGTTAGACCAGAAGATTGTGATAATGATTTGGAAATGATTCTTGAGCATGAGAAGTCTCATTTGACTCATTATCATTGGATCGATCTTATATTCACACAATTGTCAAACATTGCTCAATGGTTTAATCCTATGGCATACATGCTTACAAGAGAATTAAAGAATATACATGAATATCAGGCAGATGAATATGTGTCAAAGCTTAGGTCTTCTTCCTATCAGATGATGTTGCTTAGAAAAACGGCTGGGAAATTATGCCCGGTTTTCACAAATGGATTTAATCACACACAGATTAAGAGTCGCATATCCATGATGTTGCGCAAACGATCAAATCCGACACGCAAGTTTGCAGTAGTATTATTACCGGTTGTTGCATATTTTTCATTGGCATCAATGGCTCATCCAACAATTTTATCAATTATTGATAACATCAAGATTTCAGATTCTCCAAGCGATATTAATACGGAGCCGGAAGTGAAAGTCGTCACAATAGCAAGTGATAAGCCAATGACAGATGGGAGTAGAATGACAGATGATAGAAAAGAATCGTTAATAAATGATACAGAAGAATCAAAATCCATTAAAATTAAGCAAATTGACACTATTCATGAGAAACAGAAAGAGTCAATTGTGGATTCTTTCAAAGTGACAGGAGTCAAATCTGTGAAAAAGGATACAGTGGTTCGATATAAATATGACGACAGCAAAGCTACACTGCCCGATAAAAACAAGAAAGAGCCAGCATATTTTGTTGACGGGGAATTGTTCTCCGGAAATTTAAATGATATAGATGTTTCGACAATAGAGAGTATAAATGTATATAAAAATGATGATAGGTATCCTAACGGTCTGATTTCCATTAAACTGAAAAAGGTGAAATCACTTTCTCCAGAAAGTGGGGGTAAACAACAGAAGAATGGTGAAGATCTCCAGACGTCCTATGAGCATAATCAAGGATAATAGCCATTTGGCAGCATCGGGTATCATCGCATAGTTTTCGGACATACCGGTTACTTCTTTTCCAAGACCTGTGTTTGAAATGGCAGACAACGAACAGAAAAATGAATCGGATAATGGCAGTCCGATAAGGCTGAGAACAAGTCCGCCTATACATATTACCATCCCATATAAAAACAAAAAGGCGAGTGTTTTCTGCACAACTGTAGATGATGTTCCCTTACCATTGATTGTTACAGTGGTGACAGTAGAAGGATGCATCATTTTATAGAATTCATTTTTCAGGAATTTGAACAATACAACAAACCTATCAACCTTTGCTCCACCGGATGTGCTGCCGGCACATGATCCCATTACCATCATGATTAATAACAGCACCATAGAAATTGATCCCCAGTCATGAAAATCAGGTTCTGTAATACCTGTTGATGAAAGGATCGAAATAGTTTGAAACAGAGGGTCGATCGTAAGATATTCCCAATTCTGTGCAAGACCTTCAATGATAATATTTATTACAAATCCTACATAACAAATGATGATAATCCATAAGTAACATTTGAACACCGTGTTTTTCAAAGGATTGCCACCTCGTCCAGCAATCATGTTGAAAAGCAATGAGAAGTTTACACCTCCCAGAAACATGAAGATTGTCATAACAATCTTTACATATATGGAATCCCATTGGGCAATACTTGAATCACACGTGGAGAATCCTCCTGTTGACATTGTAGATAAGCCATGACAAAATGCGTCAAAAAACGGCATGTCAGAAAATGATAAAAGTATTATCAATAAGACTGTCAAAAGGATGTATACCCCCCACAATCCCTTTGCCGTAAAGCTCACCCTCGGACGTAGTTTATCATGCGTGATGCCCGTTACTTCCGCATTGAATAATTGCATTCCACCAGAATAATTCAACATTGGAACAACCGCAAGCGTAAACAATATTATTCCCAGTCCACCTACCCACTGCACCACACAACGCCAAGCTAAAATAGATTTTGGCACTCCGGATAATGTTGACAACACCGATGCTCCAGTAGTGGTAAAACCACTCATAGTTTCAAAGAATGCATCAGTAATTGACATGTGTGTGCCGGCAAATAGGAAAGGCAGCATACCGAATAATGATAGAATTATCCATGTAAGACCTGTTAAAAGAATCGCTTCCCTTTTGCCCATATCTCGGGATCGAGGTTGCAAAAACATCATACCGGCTCCAGAGATGCCTGAAATGCCTGCACATATCAGGAAATCCCATAAAGCATTCTCTTTATAAATCAAAGCAACAACACATGGAATCAGCATAAAAAAAGCTTCGATTACCAATAGATAACCGATAACTCTCAAAAGCATCAGTATGTTGATATAATATGTATGTTTTTTATAAGAGAACATGCAAATGTCAATTAAACCACTTTTCTATTTTATGGATTGTTCCGGAAAGACAAAATACCACAACAAAATCTCCCTCCTGAATATGAGTATTACCATTAATCAGCTGGATTTCATTTCCTCTTACCAATGCGGCAAGAGTCATTCCAAATGGAAGTTTGAGATCTTTAACTGGTGATTTTGTAATTTTAGCGTTATGCTTTACATTTATTTCGGCAACTTCTGCATCGGCAAGAGCGAGAAATTTTGAATTGCTTTCATCTGCATCAAGAAGAATTTTAAAAATATGACTTGATGCAAATAATTTTTTGTTAATTGTTGTGCCGATGTTAAGATTCTCTGCCTGACTGAGGAACTGGAGGTTCTCAACATCTGCGATGGTTTTAGGCACTCCGAATTCTTTTGCTGTCAGACAAGAGAGAATATTGGTTTCAGAGGAGTCTGTCAGAGCAAGGAATGCATCATATTGATATATGTTATTGTCGCGGAGCACTTCAATATCCAAGGCATCACCATACACAATTTCGCAATTTGGAAGTTTGGTTGCCATTGATTCACAATTATCCCTGTCATTGTCTATTATTTTGAGATGGAACTCCTCACCATACAGTTTCGCAAATCGTTGGGCGATGCGACTTCCTCCAACAATCAGAGCTTTCTTGATCACTCTTTTCTTTTTCCCGCATATATCCCTGACTTCCTGTATAAATGGGGGCGTCGTTATAAAATAAACAATATCATCCCTGCGTATCTCATCGTTACCATTTGGAATTATAGTTTCATTATTCCTTTTTATTGCGGCGACATGGAAATCATGAGTCTTAACAGGAAGATCCTTGAGTTTACAATCTATGAGAGGTGAGTCGCCATGTAACTTAACGCCGATAAGCAACAATCCTCCATTATGAAGCTCCCCCCAATAACGTGCCCAATTATGGTATAACGCAACAGCTATTTCTTGAGCTGCAATGTTCTCCGGATATATAAGGAAATCAACCCCAACGTCTTTTAATATTGACCCATTTTCTGGAATTAAAAATTCGCTGTTGTCAATTCTGGCAACAGTTTTCTTCGCTCCAAGACGTTTTGCGATAGCACAACTGGTTATATTACGTGTTTCATACGGAGTCACCGCAATATATAAATCCGCATTTGACACTCCAACATCACGAAGGCTATTGAAAGAAGAGGTCGAACCATTCCATGTCATTAGATTGTAGTTGGCATCAATCACGTCAAGACGCGCCTGGTCATTATCGATCAATATAATATCCTGATCTTCGTTCGACAACATCTTTGCAAGATGTGTACCGACTTCTCCTGCTCCGGCTATTACAATTTTCATTTGTTAGAAGGTTTAACGTTCTTGTCAGCAGGGAGACTTTTGACAACACTCTTTACTGTACGAATAATTCCATCTGAATCGTAGCCACAATCAGCGTGGAGCTGGTCTACTTTAGCATGATAAATCCACGTGTCTGGTGCTCCAAGTTTAACAACTGGAAGATGATAGCCGTTTGCATTCAGCCAATCTGTAACGGTCGTTCCGAAACCACCTTCTTTGACACCATCTTCAACTGTGATTATCGCACTGTAATTTTCAGCAATAAGTTTAAGCAAAGCTTCATCAACCGGTTTCACCCAGATCATATCAAAAACATCGGTATTTATTCCTTCGGAATGTAATGTCTCGGCTGCAGACAAAGCATCATATCCAATCGGTCCTATTGTCAGGATTGCGATCTTTGCATTGTTGCTTCCAAAAATTTTTCTTCCTTTACCGATTTCCAAGCCGGATGTCACAGAGACTGTGTCATCACCCTTTGCCTTACCTCGTGGATATCTTATTGCCATAGGCTCGGATAGCCCTTCAGCTGTTATCATTAATCTTTTCAATGATTCAATATCCATCGGGGATGCGACTCTCATTCCCGGAATCATTCCCAAATATGCGATATCGAAAAGGCCATGATGGGTGACACCGTCTTCACCAACAAGGCCAGCTCTGTCAATACACAATACAACAGGTAGTTTTTGAATTGCGACATCATGGATTATATTGTCAAAACCTCTCTGAAGGAATGAGGAGTATATTGCAACAAACGGCTTTTTGCCGGCTGCCGCAAGACCGCCGGCAAAAGTAACAGCGTGCCCTTCCGATATTCCGACGTCAAATGTGCGTTTCGGAAAGCTTCTCATCATTTTATTCATGGAAGTTCCAGAAAGCATAGCTGCCGTGATTCCTACGATTTTATCGTTCTTCTCCGCAAGTTTGACAAGTGTATCTCCAAAAACTTCCTGCCATAGGGGAGTGGAAGAGGAAGATACAATTTTCTCCCCTGTTTCCGGATCAAAATTGCCTGGTGCATGCCATGCCTGCGGATTATCTTCAGCCGCTTTGTATCCTTTCCCCTTTACGGTGCGCAAATGCAAGATACGAGGTCCCTTCATGTCTTTTATGTCGGACAATACTTTTACAACCTTATTGACATCATTACCGTCAAAAGGTCCGAAATAGCGGATATTAAGCCCTTCAAAGATATTTTGCTGGGTAGAGACCAAAGACTTAATAGCGTTGTTGAATCTCAAAAGTAGACCTTTTCTCTTGTCATTTACAAGACCTAATTTCTTAAATAAATTATATACCTTGTATCTAAGTCTATTGTATGAAGCGGATGTTGTCATATCCGACAGGTAACGATGCATGGCACCTACCGGACTATCAATAGACATGTCGTTATCATTTAAAATGATGAGAAGGTTATTGGGATTATTTGATGCATTGTTCAATCCTTCAAAAGCCAATCCATTGCTTATTGAAGCGTCACCGACCAAGGCAATGGTTTTACGATCTTCCTCACCGGGGGTGTTAAGATCAGCAATAGCCATTCCCAAAGCCGCAGATATGGAATTTCCAGCATGTCCACAAACAAATGTGTCATACTCACTTTCTGCGGGGAAAGGGAAGCCGCTGATTCCGCCGGCAGTGCGCTGATTAGGGAAAAGATCGCGTCTCCCGGTTAATAGTTTATGAGCATAAGCCTGATGTCCGACATCCCAAACCACTCGATCACGAGGAGTATTGAAAACATAATGAAGCGCCACAATAATTTCTACAGCACCCATGCTCGAACCAAAATGTCCGGGATTGTGCGAGAGATTTTCAATCATGTATTCTCTTATCTCGGCGCAAAGCTGAGGAAGTTGCTCTTGCTGTAATTTTCTGAGCTCTTCCGGACTGTCTATATGATTGAGTAGATTCATTCCTTGCCAAAATATTTTTTATATAACGGCACAAAGATGATGATACCTGTCATTGCGGCAATCAGTATATTCTTTAAATTTATACCGCCAGCCGACAATAACAGCCACACAAGCCATATCCAAATGATGGCGAGTATGACGATTCCTATGACTTTAGATGTGCTCATCAAAGTGCGAATTTACTAAAAATTCTCCAATTTCATCTACTCATATAATATTTTATCGTGAGTATAATGATAAATCCGATATAATAACTAATTTTGTAGCCGCAAGTTATGGGCATAATAAAACACATAAAAAAATTTGTGCTGTCAACGAGGATTTTTGCCTTCCTCCTGTTGATAGCGTTTTTCATTAGCCCTTCTTGTCGCTTCAGCAATAAAACAAGAGTATCTGAAGAAGCAAATCCTGTTCCCGACACATTGGTATCTATAGAAGATTCGGACACCTTACCGGAAATTGATACGGCACAGATGATAACCCCGATAAGTGAAGACCCCGATGATCTAATGGAGTTTATGCGCACCTCTGAAAATTGGGAAGCATATAAAACAGGCATATTGCCTCTTATGATAGAAAAATCACCGGAATATACAAAAAAATTGCTGAATAATATTTACTCGGGATTCATTGCTGTCGACAAAAGTAGAATGAAGGTCATATTATTCGATAAATTCGGGAATCTTCAAAAGTCTTACGGAATGGCGTGTGCAAAAAATTACGGAACTAAACATGAAAAGGGCGATTCCCGGACTCCAGAAGGTTTTTTCTCAGTCGAAGGTATTTATGACAGTACTGACTGGCTTTTTACTGATGACAATGGTGTAACTTCAAAAAAGAAGGGTCAATTCGGACCTCGATTCATTCGCTTGCGTATTCCCGGCACTTCACAAATCGGAATCCATGGCACCTGTGCGCCCTGGAGTATTGGTGCTCGGGCAAGTCATGGTTGCATTAGAATAACAAATGAAAATATCCTTGAGCTCGTTGATCTTGTAGAAATCGGGATGCCGGTAATCGTAATTCCTGGGCGCAAAGATATTGAGCAGAATATAATCGAAGGGTATGATATTCCCTGGATACCGACATCGGCTACAGCAAAAGAACCTAAAATAAAGCAGGATGAGCCTGTTATGCCGGAAATACTACCGGATACTGTGCCCCTGAAAGACACGCTTCCAGAACAAGTTGTAGACACAACAATTGAATTGGAAAAAGATACTGCAAATAATGTTATTAATTGAGGAAATTTCATTAATTTTGTATTTAAAAGCATAAATTGCTTGTTGCAAGTAAATGAACAATTACGAAAGTTATACTCCGCATATAGATACAAACGAAGAGCCTCCAGTTGTAACCCAGGATAATCCAGATATTCCTGAAAAAAAGAAAAGGGGTTCGGCATCTAAACACCATACACCTAAAACCCGACAAACAAACAACGTCAAAACATCTACGAAATCTGAAACCACCTTATTCAAAAATATCAGAGAGTTTCTGAAAACTCCCGCATTGCGACAGATTCTCGGTATTTTTCTGGGGTGCCTGGCAGTTTATCTGCTCATCTCTTTTCTTTCATATTTTACAGCTTGCATAAAAGATCAATCTGTCATAAATTCCACACCAGTTGGAGGCGCAGCAAGAATCGCAAACCATGGTGGGGAAGGGGGTGCCCGCTTGTCTGAGTTTCTTATAAATAGAAGTTTTGGCGTCGGATCATTCGTAATAATTGTCTGGCTTGCCGCCATGAGTATGAAGCTACTTATAGGTAAACCTCGATTCAAAAGCGTCAATTTCACAATCAAGTGTTTTGTGGCGTTGATCACAGTGTCTTTGATAGTCGGGATTTCAAGTGTAGTTACCAATACATATGTCAACTGGGGAGGTTATCACGCGCATTATGTTTATGAATTCATAAACAGCTTTTTGGGGTATGGTTCCTATATCCTGTGCTTTTTCATGGTAGCGTTGTTTGTTGTGATCTGTCTGAATGATCTAATTTCATGGATCAGACGTAAATATAATGAAAGGGCTGAAAGAAAAAGAATCGCAGCAGAAGAAAAAGCGGCAATCCTTGCCCGTGAAGAGGCTATAAGACGCGATGAGCAGGCGGAACATATTGACGATATCAAAGCCGGAGAAAGCGTCAAATTGGTTACATCCGACACAAACGATACTATTGAAGATGACACGCAGGTTTCATTCGCAAATACGTATGTTCTTGACAACGATGATAACGATGATAATGATCCTGCTGCAGAAGACAGTGTTGCGATAGAAAACCCCTCTGATGATAGTTATCGAGGCGAGGATGGTCAAGATATGGATAATCCGGTCGGATTAACCGATGACAAGATTGAAACTCCATCCGAAGAAACTTCTACACCGGAAGCTGACGATTCCACAATGGTAGTAAAGGTTAATCAGATTGACCAGGATGGGAAACGTCATTATACCTCTCAGTTGGATTTTGAAGCGGATCATAAATATAAGTTTCCTCCATTTGATCTGATGCGGGAAGGCGTGACCAAAATCAGTGTTGATGCGGATGAGCAACTCGAAAACAAAGCCAAGATCCAGAAGACACTTCTTGATTTTGGTATACCAATCACAAAGATAGAAGCAACTGTCGGTCCGACAGTCACCCTGTATGAGATTGTTCCTGACAAAGGAATAAAGATTGCTAAAATCCGCAGTCTTGTTGATGATATTGCACTAAGTCTTTCAGCAAGGGGTGTCAGAATTATAGCGCCTATCCCCGGTAAAGGCACAGTGGGAATAGAAGTCGCTAACAAAGATCCCCTTACTGTTTCAATGCAGACAGTCATCAAATCAAAAAAATATCAAGAAAGTAAATATAATCTTCCGATTGCCCTTGGCTCCACCATATCTAATGAAGTGTATATAGCGGATCTTGCAAAAATGCCTCATTTGCTTGTGGCAGGTGCCACGGGGCAGGGAAAATCGGTCGGCCTTAATGCCATTATAACATCCTTGCTATATTGTAAGAGTCCGTCACAGTTAAAGTTTGTGATGATAGATCCCAAACAGGTGGAATTCAGCTTATACAATAAGCTGAAGAACCATTATCTCGCTGTCATTCCTGAGGATATTGACACCGATGAGCCCGTCATCACTGATATGCAGAAAGTAGAGGCAACCCTTAACTCGCTGTGTATTGAGATGGATAACCGTTATACTCTTCTTAAGAATGCCCATGCGAGAAACATTGAGGAATATAACGGCAAGATCAAAGAAGGTAAACTGAATCCGACGGAAGGTCACCGCTTTTTACCATACATTGTGGTTGTTGTTGATGAGTTCGGTGATTTGATAATGGTTTCGGGTAAAAATGTTGAGATGCCCATCGCCCGTCTTGCGCAGAAAGCGAGAGCGGTTGGAATGCACGTTATAATCGCAACGCAGAGACCATCAACAAACGTTATCACCGGTATTATCAAAGCTAACTTTCCGGCACGTATATCCTTTAAGGTTTCATCAGGAGTCGACTCAAAGACTATTCTCGACACCCCTGGTGCCCAGCATCTTATTGGACGTGGCGACATGCTGATATTCAATAATTCTGAAATGGTTCGCGTTCAATGCGCATTTATCGATACTCCGGAAGTTGAATCAATTTGCGAATATGTAGAGAAACAGCCGTATGCTCCCGGTCCATATGAATTGCCTGAGCCACCGATGCTAAATAATGATGACAACGGAGGTGGCGGCAATGGTCCGGTAGGTGATAGGGATCCTTTGTTTGAAGAAGTTGCAAGAAGAGTTGTCAACTCCAACACTGCCTCCACTTCTTCTCTCCAGCGCGTTTATTCAATAGGATATAACAGAGCCGGTAAAATTATGGATCAACTTGAGGCGGCAGGAATCGTTGGACCATCTCAGGGTGGAAAACCCCGTTCGGTTCTTGTTGATCCTGTCGGACTCGAAAGTATTCTTGCAAGTATATGATAAGTTTAAAGACTTCTTTTATGAATTACATTAAATTTTTTAAATATCTGGCTGTAATTTTTCTGTTGTGTGGAGCGCTCGACATGTCGGCTGCAACCGCTACAGAAATCATGAATAAAGCTGCAAGAAAAGCAAAAAGCGCTCAAACGATATCGGGTACATTCTCTGTAACCACCTCAGGGAAGACTTTTAATGGCTCCCTTAAGGCGAGTGGCTCCAAATTTTCATTCTTGACTCCGCTTGCATCATCGTGGTATAATGGAAAGAATATGTGGACATATAATGCCTCTTCAAAAGAGACAACACTTATTATCCCAACAGCAAGTGAAATAGCTGAATCAAATCCGTTTGAATATTTAAGGACATATAATGCCAATTATAACGCGACATTCTCAAATAAAAAGATCGCGGGCAAATATGTGATAATGCTTCTTCCAAAATCGAAACGGAACACAATCAAATCAGTAGAAGTTTCATTGAATGGTAAGACATTAAAGCCAGAAAGATTTGTTATTACTCCCAGATCAGGTGCTTCTACTACAATAAACGTAAAGTCGCTTGAATATTCAGGAGCAGTCAAGGCATCAGAGTTTGAATATCCCAAAAACAAATATCCGGATGTTCAAATTATTGATCTCAGATAAGACCATTTTTTATAGTAAAATGTTAAATATAATGAGCGTCATTACTTGCTCAATGAATATTTATCAGAATAAAATAAACGAATAAATACAAAATTTCATGACTGAAGAAAGAGCCAAGGTATTGATCATAGGGTCGGGACCCGCAGGTTACACAGCAGGCATATATGCCTCACGTGCTAACCTCAATCCCGTAATATATGAGGGTAATCAGCCCGGTGGTCAGCTCACACAGACCACTGAGATAGAGAATTTCCCGGGCTATCCGGATGGAGTGCAGGGTATGGAAATGATGCAGCAGCTCCGTGATCAGGCTGAACGTTTTGGAGCACGCGTCGTAGCGCGACTTATCGACAGTGTTGACTTCTCAAAACATCCGTTCCGTTGCGTTGACGATAGGGGTGATGTTGTTGTTGCAGACACAGTAATCATATCAACTGGAGCTTCAGCAAAATATCTCGGGCTTGCCGATGAAGAGAAATACAAAGGAATGGGAGTCAGTGCTTGTGCCACCTGCGACGGATTCTTCTATCGGAAAAAGAATGTTGCTGTAGTTGGAGGCGGTGACACTGCTTGCGAGGAAGCTCTTTATCTTTCCACTTTGGCAAAGAAAGTTTACATGATTGTCCGTAAAGATTATCTGCGTGCGTCTGACATCATGAAGAAGCGCGTCGCAGAACGTGACAACATTGAGATTCTTTACAATTGCAATACCGTAGGTCTGTTTGGAGAAGATGGTGTTGAGGGTGCACGACTTGTGCGTCATCTTGGAAAACCGGATCAGGAGGAATTTAATATTCAGATTGATGGTTTCTTCCTTGGAATAGGTCACAAGCCGAACACAGACATATTCAAAGGTCAGATTGATATGGATGATGAAGGATATATTAAGGTGAATTCGCCATATACCAGCACCAATGTTGCTGGAGTTTTTGCGGCAGGTGATTGTGCCGACCCCATTTATCGTCAGGCAGTAAGTGCTGCGGGCACCGGTTGCCGTGCCGCTATTGATGCTGAGAGATATATTCTTGAGAACAATCTATAATCCTCATTGAAAGTATCCAATTTATGGAAGATAAACAAACCACGCTCGATCGCAGATATTTAAGAATGGCAGGAATATGGAGTGAAAATTCATATTGTCAACGTCGAAAAGTCGGAGCTATTCTTGTTAAGGACAAGATGATCATATCAGATGGATATAACGGAACTCCCGCTGGTTTCGATAATGTGTGCGAAAGTAAAGACGGAGTAACATTCCCATATGTATTGCATGCAGAGGCAAATGCCATAACAAAGGTGGCGCGTTCTAACAACTCAAGTGAGGGAAGCACATTGTATGTGTCAACAAGTCCTTGTATGGAGTGTTCCAAACTTATTATTCAGGCAGGCATCAAACGTGTGGTGTTTTCTGACATATACAGAATAACTGATGGTCTTGAACTGCTGAAGAAAGCCGGGATTGAGGTGGTATATCTTCCTTTTGAATCCGGTGAATGTGAGTAAAACAGGTTACAGATGTAACTTCGAATAATGGCAAGAAAAAGAAACATATCTGCAATTCTCCTTCCCGTGGCAATTTCCGCAGGAATAATAGGAGGTATTTTTATTGGTAAGTATGAGGCTGTAAGGAAACTGACACCCGGACAAGAGAAAATGCAAACCATATTGGGATTGATACGAAATCAATATGTTGATGAAATTGATGTCGATTCCTTGATGGAGACTGCCATCCCTGATTTGTTGGCATCGCTTGATCCTCATTCAGCCTATATACCCAAATCGGAACTGACAGCTACTAACGAAGAACTTGAAGGAGCGTTCGGAGGAGTCGGCGTGTCTTTCCAGATTCTTTCAGACACCGTAAAAGTTATTGAAGTCGTGCCGGGGGGACCGGCTGAACTTGTTGGGCTTCAACCCGGGGATATGATCCTTGAAGCTGATGGCAAAGTGCTTTACGGTGACAAGATAACAAACCAGGATGTATTCAAGCATCTTAGAGGGAAGGAAGGAACGAAGGTTACGCTGAAAGTTAAACGACGTGGAGTTGCTAAAAATTTAACTTTCGATATTATCCGTGATAAAATACCGGAATATAGTGTGGATTCCAAATACATGCTTACTGACAAAATCGGTTACATAAGGGTAAGCAAGTTTGCACGAACAACCTATAATGAATTTTTCAATGCTCTCGTAGAGCTTAGAAAAAAAGGTGCTCAAAAGTTTGTGCTCGATTTTCGAGGGAATTCCGGTGGCTTCATGGATCAGGCTATATTTATGGCTAACGAGTTTCTCCCGGCAGGTAAAATGATAGTCTACACTCAGGGAAGAAGACCGGAAAATGAAACCATGGCTATCAGTGATGGAAACGGACAATTCCAGGATGTTGAAGTCACTGTGCTCACGAACGAGTTTTCTGCATCAGCTTCAGAAATTTTTGCCGGTGCAATTCAGGATAATGACCGGGGGCTTGTGATCGGTCGACGCACTTTCGGGAAGGGATTGGTTCAGAATCCTATAGTTTTGCCTGACAGTTCGGGTATGAGGTTGACCGTGGCTCGATATTACACACCTTCCGGACGATGCATTCAAAAGGAATATAAGCGTGGACGGGATGGAAAATACGAACTTGATATTCTTGACCGGTATAATCATGGGGAATTTTACTCTCAAGATTCGGTAAAAATGGATAAGAGCAAGATCTTCAAAACTCCCAACGGAAGAACTGTTTATGGAGGTGGCGGCATAATGCCTGATATTTTCGTGCCAGAAGATACCACCGGTTACACATCTTATTATCTTGAAGCACTTAACCGGGGTCTTATCCAGCGTTATGCGGGTGAATTTGCCGAGACATACCGTCCAATGCTTAAAGGAAAGAACCCGATGACTGAGCTCTCCAGAATAATGCCACGCGACAATATGTTGCTCAATAATTTTGTGACATATGCGGCAAACAATGGATTGCCGGCGCGTTGGTATTATATAAATAAGTCGCGAGATCTCCTCCTGAACCAGTTAAAGGCAGTCATCGCGAGAGATCTGATAGGATTCAATTCTTTCCTTGAAATATTGAATCAGAAAGATCCCACAGTGCTCAAGGCTGTTAAGATTCTCGACGAAGGCAAATCACCTGTTGACATAAAAGATTAATCACCCTGCATGATGGCGAATGCCATCATGCAGAAACAAAAACATAATACTATGGAAAAGAATGAAATAAGAAGAAAAATCAAAGCAATGAGATCAATGCTTCTTGAATCGGAACGCATTGCTGCAGCAGAAGAAGTATTTGCGCAACTTGAGAAGAGCGCAGCCTTCATTATGGCTAACCATATATTGATGTATCATTCATTGCCTGATGAATTGTCAACGCATGGGTTCCTTAAGAAATGGCGAGATAAAAAGCATTTTTATCTTCCGAGAGTAAATGGAGTGAATCTTGATATTTTGCCATATGATGAAAGTCGTCTTGAACTTGGTGCATTTCATATAGAAGAACCAACAGGAAACAATACTATAGATCCGGAAAATATCGAACTGATTGTTGTGCCTGCTGTTGCCTATGACCGCAGCGGCAACAGACTGGGAAGAGGGAAAGGTTTTTATGATCGACTCCTTAAAACAACCAAGGCTACAAAAATAGGTGTCGGATACGAATTTCAAATGGTGGATGAGATCCCGGTGGAACCCCATGATGTTAAAATGGACATGATCATTACACAGAACTCATGTGTAGTTATAAAGGAAAGAAGAAAGAAGTGAGAAGTTTGAGTTAAAAGATAATGGGCTCGCCAAGACCATGTCCGCATTAGAAGATGACTGGCATGCAAGTTGAAGGCGAGTCCATTTACTTTTCACCTTTTACCTTTTACTTTTTACCTTAAATTCGTGTATACTGTTTTAAAATCTGTTTTAAAATCCGCTTTTCTCTTTGCAAATTGAAATTTAAGAATTATCTTTGTAAATTAACATTATCAATATGTTCCACTTGTTGATATTCTTGTGCATTAGAGTATAAAACAACATAATAAATTACTAACCCAATCAATTATGATTATCAAAAGAATGTTAACTGCGGCTATAATGCTTGTAGGCACTTTAGGAGCTTTCGCACAGCCGCAAATGCAGCCGCTTCCGCTGAATCCGGCGGTGAAACACGGAACGCTGCCCAACGGTCTCCAATACTTCATACTTCATAATGAGGAGCCGAAAGATCGTGCGAATTTCTACATTGCACAGAAAGTTGGGTCAACGCTTGAAACTTCAGAGCAGCTCGGTCTCGCGCATTTTCTCGAGCATATGGCTTTCAACGGCACAAGCCATTATCCCGGCAAAAATATGTTAAATTATCTTCAGAATAAAGGTATCCGTTTTGGTGCAGATATCAATGCATATACTGATTTCGATGAGACAGTGTATAATATCAACAATGTGCCTACCACCGATACTGCACTTATGGATAGCGTTTTGCTTGCCATCCATGACTGGAGTTGCGAAATTCTTCTTGAAGAAGATGAAATCAATGCCGAGCGTGGAGTGATTGAGGAGGAATGGCGCTCTCGAAATGATGCTGGTTCACGAATGGTGGAATACATCCTTCCTAAGATTTACAAAGAATATCAATATCAACAGACTCCTATCGGCAAGATGGAGGTTGTGCGCAATTTTAAGCCGGAGGTTTTGCGCGCATATTATAAGAAATGGTATCGTCCAGATCAACAGGGCATAGTTATTGTTGGTGACTTTGATGCCGCAGAGATGGAGAAAAAAGTAATCGATCTTTTCACTCCTATTCAAATGCCCGAAAATGCAGCTGAGAGGACATACCCGGTTGTCAGCGATAACAAAGAACCAATTTTTGTTTTCTTTGATGATCCTGAGCTGCAGTTTCCACGATTGACGTTAAGTTTCAAATCTGAAAAGACTCCGTTTGAACAGCGCAACACTCTTCCCGGCTTTGTGCAGGATCAACTTCTTGAGTCTATTTTGTCAAGTCTTATAAACAACAGGCTATCTGAATATAATCAGAAACCTGAATGCAAATATGCATATGCAGCCGTAAGCTTCGGAAATTATTGGATTTCAAAAACCAAAGCCGCTTTCACTTTGACTGTGGTAGGTAAAACTGAAATTAAAGATGCGTTTGCAGAAGCAATCGGTATCGTTGCCCGTGCATGCAAAACAGGTTTCACGGATTCTGAGCTTCAGCGCGTTCGCGATAACATGATTTCAAGATATGAAAGAATGTATAATGAACGTAACAAAACCACTAATGGTGCTTTTGCTCAAGAACTTATCCGTCACTTTGTTGATAATGAAGCTGCACCTGGCATTGAGACTGAATTCGAGCTCGTTAAGCAGCTTCTTCCCAATATCCCCGTGCAGGCTATCAATCAGGTAGCAGCAATGCTTCTTACTCCCGAGAATCAGGTTATGGTTATCGATCAGCCAAAGAAAGATGAATTTACAGTCGTTACGGAGCAGGATATGATTCCCGTTCTTAATAATGCGCTTAATGCGGAATATGAAGCTTATGTCGACGAAGTCATCACTGATCCTCTTATTGAGAAACTTCCTAAACCAGGTAAGGTGAAAGCACAGTCTGCAGGTAAATTCGGCACTACTGAACTTCTTCTTTCAAATGGAGTTAAAGTTATTGTCAAGCCCACTGATTTTAAAGCAGATGAAATTCGTGTCACCGCATTTAAAAATGGAGGTAAACGTTCTTATCCCGAATCCCAGGCAGCTAACGTGCTCTTGATGGAAGATGCATACTCAGCAAGCAAGCTTGGCAATTTCGACAATACAAAACTTAGAAAATATCTTGCCGGAAAAGTTGCGTCACTGGGTTATTCATTGGGCAATACTGTAAATGAATTCAGCGGAAGAAGCTCGGTTAAGGATCTTCCTACGCTTATGGAACTTATCTATGCCGGTTTCACATCTGTCAATCCCGATCCTGAAACTTATAATTCCTTGATGGATCAGGCACGCACAATGCTTAAAAACAGAGATGCCGATCCCAATCATGTATTTGCAAAACATTTGGCAGCTGCCCAATATGGCAATAATCCGATGTTCCAGGAAATAGATGTCAATACAATTGACAGTGCAAACTATCCTGAAATGGTGAATATGATCAAACAGTCAACAGCCAATGCAGCAGACTATACTTTTATCTTCGTTGGTAATGTTGATATCGAAACCCTCAAACCCCTGCTTGAGCAGTATGTGGCTTCTCTGCCCGCATCAAAGAAGGGTAAATCAGTTGTTAAGGATCTTACTCCTATCGCTATAGCAAGTGGACAGGTCATTGACAATTTCAAGCAGCCAATGCATTCTCCCAAATCTCAGGTTTATGCAGTATTCTCCGGAACAAATGTTCCCTATTCCATTGAAAATGCTGTAAAACTTAGCACTATCGGACAGATACTTCGTATGGTATATACAGAGACTCTTCGTGAAGAGATGGGTGGAACATACAGCCCGGGTGCAGGTGCTGTATTAAACCCATATACAGGTCAATGGATGATACTTTACACGTATGAGACCAATGCCGATATGCTTGGCAAGATGGAAGAGAGAGCTAACTCTGAATTCCTCAAGCTGCTAAATGAAGGAGCAAGCGAGAAAGACTTCAACAAGGTGAAGGAAGCCACAATGAAACAATATGAAATCAATGTCCGCAATAATGGATATTGGGAAAATAACCTTCTCAATTATGAAAAAGGCATTGATGACATCACCAATCATAAGGCAGCCATCGAGAACCTGACTCTTGAAGAACTCAATAAATTCATGAAGACCCTTTACAATGGCAAGAACAGGATAGAGGTCATCATGGAAGGCGTTGAAGCAAAATAATAACAAACTATCCAATAAAAAAAGGAGCGATAATGTCGCTCCTTTTTTTATTGGATAAGTAAGTAAGAAAAATTAATGCACGTATAAAACGCAGTTATTTTTTAGATGTTTTTGCCGAGTAAAGAGCAAGTTTTATAGTGCAAGATTTCATTACTTACATATATCGGTTAATTCTTCTTACTTAATTACTATAATTTGGGTATTGCAATTGATTTATGCAATCTCTAATTTTGTAATAGAAAAGTAACCACGTAAGCTAAATAAAAGATTCCCGCATCGCGCTGTGAAGCGAGTTGCGGGAGTCGCATTTACTCATCTTTTCACGCTTCGCTTAAATGTATAATATAACCTGATTATTCTTACTTACATATATCGGTTAAATTTTCTTAATTACTTATGAGTTTAGAAGTAAACGGGAGATGAGAAGGAAATAATACTTATTTTTAGGTATTGACAATGCTGGATAAATGATGTAATTTTGTATGTTAAATAGCAACTAATGTATACTCATGATTGACAAACAGAGAGGCTATCTTCCTTCAAATAATATGAGGGAATTGATTCGAGACAATAATCTGATCCTAATGGCGATCAGCCGCTTTGATATCGCCTTTGGTTTCGGAGACAATTCCGTGTCTGAAACATGTAAGGAAAATAATGTCGATATTGATACATTTCTCGCCGTGTGCAATTTACTGAGCGGCTATAACTATTCCGTTGAAACACTGTCGCTGAAATCCATAATGGGCTATCTCAGAAGAGCTCACTCAGCTTTTTTGGATGTGACCTTACCTAAAATCAGACAACGCTTATTCGAGGCTATAAATTATTCCGATAACAATGACATATCCCTGCTGCTCATTAAATTTTTTGATGATTATGTAATAGAGGTGAAGCGACATATGGATCATGAAAATGACGTGATATTCAAATATGTTGAGAATCTATTGAACGGAGATATTGATGAAAGTTTCTGTATAGAACATTTCTCCGGCAATCACAGTCACACTGCCGCCAAACTCAATGAACTCAAGGATATATTCATCTATCATTTTAAACAAAGAGAGAACACCCGTCTCAGCTCGGCTCTTTATGACATTATCACCTGCGAAAAAGACATGATGTCGCATTTTGAGGTTGAAAAGAGCTTGTTTGTTCCTGCTGTCGAGCGTCTGGAACAAAACATCAGGATGCTAAAAAATGAACACGATAAAGAGGCGGATTCCAATCATGATATTCCTGAAAATCCGGAAAATATTCTCGGAGACAGAGAAAAAGAGATTATCAGGTGCGTGGCACAAGGGAAGTCAAATAAAGAGATTGCAGACACTCTTTATATTTCAGTGCATACTGTTGCGACACATCGAAGAAACATATCATCAAAATTAGGTATTCATTCTGCCGCAGGCTTGACTATTTTTGCAATAATACATAATCTTGTAAATTTGGATGAAGTAAATCCGCATCAGTGAGTCTGATGCGGATTTATTTATAGAAGTCTCTTTTTCTTACTTATAAATCTTTTATATCTTCGAGATTTTTTGCAATGTCATCATCCGTCAGTTCATAATTTCTCAGATCTCCGGCAAAATATTTATCGTATGAACCCATATCAATCAATCCATGTCCCGACAAATTAAAGAGTATTACTTTCTCTTCACCGGTTTCTTTACACTTATTTGCCTCGCGGATTGTAGCCGCAATCGCGTGACATGATTCGGGAGCTGGAATGATTCCCTCCGTGCGGGCAAATAATATTCCCGCGTCAAAAGATTCAAGTTGACTAATGTCAACAGCCTCCATAAAGCCATCCTTAAGTAATTGCGAGACTATTACACCTGCTCCGTGATATCTTAATCCTCCTGCATGTATGTTGGCAGGACAGAAATTATGGCCAAGGGTGAACATTGGCAAGAGGGGAGTGTATCCCGCCTCATCACCAAAATCATATTGAAACTTTCCACGTGTTAGCTTGGGACAGGACGCCGGTTCGGCGGCAATAAACCGAGTCTTTCGAGTGCCAGAAAAATTATGACGCATAAACGGGAAAGCAATCCCACCAAAATTTGAGCCACCCCCGAAACATGCAATTACGATATCCGGATATTCACCCGTCATTTTCATCTGTTTTTCAGCCTCAAGACCAATTATGGTCTGGTGAAGGGATACATGGTTCAATACAGATCCCAATGTATATTTACAGTCAGGAGTGGTAGTTGCAAGTTCAATAGCTTCAGAAATAGCTGTCCCCAAAGATCCTTGATGATTGGGCGTCCTAGTGATGATGTTCTTACCTGCCCTTGTCGACATTGAGGGAGAAGGGGTGACCTGCGCCCCAAAAGTCTGCATGATACTTTTACGATATGGTTTCTGTTCATAGCTGATCTTTACCTGATAAACGGCAGCCTCCAAACCGAACATTTTTGCAGCATACGATAGAGATGCGCCCCATTGACCTGCACCAGTCTCGGTAGTAACATTCTTCACGCCCTCCTTTTTGCAGTAATAGGCTTGCGGGATCGCAGAATTAAGCTTATGTGACCCCATTGGGCTGACACTCTCATTCTTGAAATATATATGAGCAGGAGTATCAAGCGCCTTTTCCAATGCATAAGCACGAACCAGAGGAGTACTTCTGTAATATTTATACATATCGCGAACCTCATCAGGAATATCAATCCATACATCCTTGTCATTGAGTTCCTGCTTACACAATTCCTTCGCGAATATGGGAAACAGATCCTCAGCTTTAAGTGGTTGTCTGGTTCTGGGATTTAGCGGAGGCATAGGTTTATTAGGCATTTCAGCCTGAATATTATACCACTTCCGCGGGATATCATCTTCGGAGAGGAGGAAACGTTTTTTACAATCGCTCATACTTTTAATAATATTTTATGTATATTTATAATCTAATCATAAATTATAATACAAAATTAATAATATTATTTAAAACGCAAAAATTAAGAAACTGTTTAAATTTATTTTCGAGGAAGTTTGAGAGTTATTTTTGAGGTGATTCCGCTAGTTGAGAAAGGAGAAACCTGTCGGTTTCGACTGCCGAAACTTGGCGGAAGTAGCCAAAAAGAACCTCAAAATTCCCGAAAGATTCTAATATAATATTTTTTTCGTAATAAATTTAAACAATTTCTAAGATATGAATATTTATAAACTTCAACTTTCGCAAGCGTAAAGTTGAAGTTTATAAGTTTATTTGCGCTATGCGCATTATATAAGTTTATTGGATTGTCGCGATTAGTATAGAGTTCAAACCGAGACAACCAGATAAACATTTAAATTCAAAATTATTAAACTTTAAGTAGAAGCTTGCGAAACTTAAATTACTTACAATTTTTCCTTTACCTCTTGGAGTTAGAGTATAATAAAATGTGAAGGTGATCTGCCCATGTCGAAAATGAAAAGAGTTATCATCTCTATCCCATTAATAGTATTAGAGACCCTCTCAAATATACATCTCAGACGTACCATTTAATCCGCTTGATGAGATGAATGTTCCTCGGGAGCTATGTAGAAGACCATAGCTGTTTCGAATCAACTCGCGGAACAAAACAGAATGCAATCCTTGAATATGTATGTGTGGTAGCTGTTTTTGGGGACAACTACACGTGACTTCGGTCGGATGTATGTTGATTAGCCGTAATCCGATCGGTTTTGATTGTAAAGTTATTTTCGGAGGGTGAGGGAGAGGAGGAGTTCGCGGCCGCGGAGCCAGCGCCGGGATTCGTATGAACTCAGTTGGTTATAGGTGATGTAGTTGTAGGTGCGGCGATCAAAAATGTTGTTGAGGCTGGCGGATAACTCAATCTTTTTGTTTAGATTGAAGGTGATCTTCGTGTCAAGAAGGAAGAGATTCTTATAACTGCCTGGCGCGATCTCATTTCTATAATGTTCGCCGGATATTGTCCATTCCCACTTTGGGAGTGGCAGGATGTCGAACAAGAGTTCGTTTTCTATGGAGGAGAGCCATGAGGCTTTTTCTCCGTTCATGGCAAGCCGCGATGAGGAGAAATCGAATTTATAGTCGATACTTAGCCATCTTACAGGTGCACAGTTTATTTTTATCCCTGCATTCCATGACGTGCCTACTGAGTTTACACTTTGCTGCTGGGAGATAAGATGGGATTCTGTTTTTCGGAATGAGCCATTTATAGAGCTGCTCCCGCGCATGAAGTTAAGTGCTTTGCCAATTTTGCCATTGGCTATGAAACTTTTACTTCTGTTTCTTGCCGAAGAGTATGAATGGACTATATAATCTCCAATCAGTTGCTGCGACATGGTGAATGGGACAGCTGACCACGATTGCATGAGTTTTATATCTCCGAATATTCCTTTGCGGGTATGCTTATATGCCATTTGTGCAGAAATGCTATGGGAGCTGGAATTATAGAAATCGTCAACTCCTTTGCTGAATGAGCGGTAATCAGTCATGACGTATCCGGGATGAATGAGATTTAGATTCATTGGTGATCGTCCCGTTCTTCCCCCCAATGTAACTGACAGTCGATTATTCGGCTTCCAGTTGACTTTAAGTGAGGGCGAAATGTAGAACTCCGACCTGTCTGCTATTGATTTGTTGAAGGTATATTGTGCAAATCTTATTGGCACATTAAGCGCAATGTTTACCCTTTGAATCCAATATTCGAATTTGGGAATAGCGTAGATGGTGAAGTAGTTGGTATTTACAGTATTTGTTAAATCTCCAAGTACTCCGACTGTTTCGAAAGAATCCAATACAGTCCCTTCAAGATCTGATTTCATGGATCTTAAATATCCTTTCAGTCCCGCCTCCATGCTTACAGTTATACCTTTTAGGGTAAACGCGTATGCAATGCTTTCATCAGTGAAAAATGCATGATCTCGCACATTCTGATGTGACAGGCTTCCATTTATGTTTACATTCAATGTCTGGGGAAGAGACTCCCATTCATTCTGACTCCTGAATGTTATCAGATGTTTTCCATTAAACCGTTTTATTATTTTAAGATCATTATTTACGTAATAATCCGGGAGATTAGCAGACTGGTTATTGGGAATACTTCCTGTTAAATCCACATTAATTTTGTCCCAGTCAATATTTGTTTTGAGTGTGTTGTTTATAAAAGCCGTTTTCCTATTCAATTCGTATATGAATCTCGCAGAGAGGGAATGGGTCTTTTCCAAACCGCTGCGTTTCTCTGTTATCATTCTGTTGCCATCGGGAAGGAAATAAGTGGTGATGTTGGTTGCGTCAGCGGTGATACGATTAAAGGAATAATCTATCTGGGTCTTAAATTCTCCGTTCCTAAGTTTCCACAATGAATTGGTAGAAATCATGGCAGACCGATTCATGAGGGTACGTTTACGATTAAGTGATGGCACGCCCGGCAATGATATTCCAGTGTATCTGCTGAGATCGGTCTCTCGTGAGAGCGCAAAGAAATCGGTTATCTGAGATGATAGATCCCTCCCGGTGTTATTTGCACGCAGTGTGGTGATGTTTTGAAATTTTGGCATTACAGCCATTGCGAATAGTTCACCTTCCCATAAAGCCCCTTGTGGTTGCCATGAGTATCCACCGGCTGCCTTCCCATTAAAAGACCATGTGGCTTTAGCCTTGTTTTTTAATTTGAGGTTTATAGCTGCCTTGTCGGAAAAGCTTATTCCGGAAAGAACTTGCATTGGCTGATGATTTTCCATCACTTCTACTGCTCCGACATCTTCATGGTTGATACCGTTTGTTGCCACTCCATATTTCCCACCCAGCAGGTCGGCTCCTTCAATGTAGAATTTATTTATGTCTTCTCCCTGATACTTTATTTTTCCAGATTTCTCAACATCAATACCGGGCATCCGCTTCAACACATCGCCGATTGAACGGTCTTGTGTCTGTGCAAATGCGCTTACACCATATGTGATCGTATCTCCTTGTTCGCGAATTTTGTCGGCTTTAACTGCCACTTCCTTTAACTGTATTGATCCCGGTTCTAGATATACAGTCAATGGGAATTTGGCGTTATGGAGAGGAATAGTCTGCTTCGCAAAACTTATCATTGAGATTTCAAGACTGCAACCTTCGATTGAGGAGAGGGCAATATTAAACTTCCCACCTTGCTTTGATGTCGCGAATTTCTTGATTTTCCCATCGCCTCCTTTTATCATGACCGATGCTCCGACCAAAGGCTCATTATTCTCCTTGTCTATTACTGTGCCTGATACAAAAATTTCAGCGTATGAAAACACAGGAACGCATAATATTAAGACAATCAGTAATGCAAGTGGTTTCATAATGCTATTTATTCAAGTAGTCGGGTTCAAAGCTGTGAAGTTTGCCGTCAAATTGAGGAGCCGGAGTCTCAGTGCCATCTTCGTTTTTGCGAGTTGATTTAACTGTGACCGAACTTCCATATTTTGCCTGCAAAACACTTTGAGCATTATGCTGATAATAGTCTTCGTCAGATAGCGCTTTAAGACGAGTGGTTTTTGAATATTCCTGTGGTGAATATATCGGAGTTATGACACGGTCTGTTTTCTCAATACCTGTAGCGATGAACATAAATCCACCCTCTGTCTCTGCTTTGAGTATTATGCCGGGTAAGCCCTGTAGTTTCCAGGGACCGAAAGGATAGGGTATTTCAGGGGTAAACCATGCTTTCCAATGTCTGCCATGATAATCAGATTCCGCCATGAGGCACTCGTATCCCAAAATGTTTTGGGTAGAATCCGAATTTATTGACCATTGCTGTTCATCAAGGTTTTCGGTATAATATCCATGTTCGAGTGCCCATTTGTCGTATACGGTCATTTTGTTGTCTTTCCGATCCGTGAATACATAAAGATCAATTTTTTTAACCGGACCCTTCCTATAATCTACAGATATTGACCCGTCAGGATTTTGAGTAATGCATGTAGCCATGATTATTTCCTGTAGCTGCTTCTTACCATCTGGAGTAGATGAGAGGGAGTCGTTGAAAAGACTGATGTCATTAAAGTATTTAGACTTATCCGGCGCAATAAGAAGACTCATCTTATTTTTGGTAGAGGTGGCTGTTTTAGTTGGATACTGCTCATCATAGCTCAGGATGATGTCAGCTTTTTGTGCGCATACTGAGATGCCAGCGAAAGAAATTGCGAGCGCAAATAATAACTTTTTCATATCTATCGGTTTTAATGATTTCAATATGGATATCAACTAAAAATGTAGTTGATGCGGCAAATTTACAACTATTATTTTAGTTGGCAAAAAATTTTTAATAAAAAACATTCATCAGTGCAGGTTGGTAACGTAAAAAGTTATTACTAATTCGACATATTATTCTTCGCTCCTTCGCGTTTAAATAAACCATTTTTCATCGTAAACGGCAAAAGTGTATTTGATCTCCAACCACTCACAACCATACAACAACCACTTTTTTGTCTGAGAAGCGAGAGTCAATCTGTAACTATCGTGGTTATTGAGTGGTTGAAAAATCAGCGAAGCTGCGGGAATTATATAAAAAAACGGGCTGTTGATCATAAAGTATCAACAGCCCGTTTTTAAACAGTAATCAGGATTCTACTTGTTGAAAGGAGGGGGTGTGCCGGGATCATCGTAATCAGAATCATCTTCTGTTTTTTTTACAGCATTATCAGATTCGTTTTTCTCGGATTGTCCGTAGGCTGGGAGTTCTTTTTTATTCTCTCTTTCCTCTTCAGCCTTTTTATTGATCTCGATTATCTCGTCTGTGCGAGATTTCCACTGACGTTTTCCGAGAATCTTTTCAACATCATCATGATATATAACCTCTTTTTCAATAAGCAGGTCTCGGATCTGATTATGCTGAGCGGCATATTCGCGAAGTATGTTTTTGGCTCTTTCGTATTGCTCATTAACTATGCGCATAACCTCAGAGTCGATAATCTTAGCTGTATCGTCGCTATATGGCTTTGTAAAGCCCATATCCTGACCTGTAGAATCATTATAGTTAAGATTAGGAAGTTTATCGCTCATGCCGTAAACAAGCACGAGGGAGCGGGCAATCTTCGTGCATTTCTCAAGATCATCGCTTGCGCCCGTGCCGATCTGTCCTGTGAAGACTTCTTCAGCAGCCCTTCCTCCAAGGAGACCGCACATAGTGTCAAGGAGAGCCTGGGTGGGAATGATCTGTCGCTCTTCAGGGGCATACCATGCAGCTCCAAGAGCTCTTCCTCGCGGGACAATGGTTACTTTAACCAATGGATTTCCATATTGTATCATCCATGTTATAGTTGCATGCCCTGCCTCATGAGTAGCTATAGAGAATTTCTCATCATCCGTAATGATTCTTGATTTTTTCTCCAAGCCGCCGACAATCCTGTCGATGGCAGCCATAAAATCATTCCAGTCAACAGCCTGCTTGTTGTTGCGCGCGGCAATGAGGGCTGCCTCATTGCAAACATTGGCAATATCAGCTCCCGAAAATCCTTGAGTTTGGCGTGCAAGCTGTTCAACATCCAGATGACTGTTGACTTTAATGTTTCTCAGATGAACATTGAATATCTCAACACGATCGGAAAGTTCCGGAAGGTCTACATATATCTGACGATCGAAACGTCCGGGACGCAGAAGAGCCTTGTCAAGCATATCAGCACGGTTTGTGGCAGCGAGGCAGATCACTCCATTGTTCGACTGGAATCCATCCATCTCCGTGAGCATCTGGTTGAGGGTATTCTCCCGCTCATCGTTAGATCCCATATTGGGATTTTTTCCGCGGGCACGTCCGACAGCATCGATCTCATCAATGAATACGATGCATGGAGCCTTCTCTTTTGCCTGTTTGAAGAGATCTCGTACACGTGCAGCTCCGACACCGACAAACATCTCTACAAAATCCGAACCTGACATAGAGAGGAATGGAACATTAGCCTCGCCGGCAACGGCTTTCGCCAACAATGTTTTACCAGTTCCCGGAGGACCTACGAGAAGAGCCCCACGTGGTATCTTGGCACCGAGTTCAGTATACTTCTGTGGATTCTTGAGGAACTCAACAATTTCTTCAATCTCTACTTTTGCCTCAGCAAGACCAGCAACATCCTTGAACGTTACATTTGTTCCATTATTTTTGTCAAATACTATGGCTTTTGATTTTCCTACGTTGAATATCCCTCCACCTCCGGGACCACCGCTCATCCGTTTTGACATGTAAACCATGAAAATCACGATAAGGATAATCGGTCCGAAATACCAGAAGAGTTTCATCAGATCGCTCCCTTTCTCATAGTTTATCTTGATGGCGGGTTTCCCTTCAGCCTCAAGAGCTGTATTCCATGAATCTATCTTTTCCTGAATCTTATCAGTTGAGGGGATAGTTGTCTTGATCTTCATGCTTCCGGAAGCGAGTCGGGAAGTGTCGAACTTGAGATTTTTTGCCCCCTGCTGTGTGAGCACACCTTCGGCTATACCATTTTCTGCAAACACATAGATTTTGTCAACATCTCCTGCAAGGGCATATTTTTCAAAATCAGTCCAGTCAACTTCTTTAGTCTGGGTATTGTCCTGGAAATAATATAGACCCAAAATGCAAAGGATGATCAACGCATACATCCAATACATGTTGAACAAGGGTCGTTTGTTCCGGTTTCCCGGTCGTTGCCCTTTATTGGGCTGGAACATATTCATAGTTTAATGAGTTTTCAATTTAACGTTGAAACAAAATCACGCTTTATCAATCAAGATCAGGAATATCTGTGATTTTAGCATCGCTCCAGAGGTCTTCGAGATTATAGAATTCTCGATATTCCGGTAAAAATACATGAATCATTACATTCCCATAGTCAATAACAATCCATTGAGAATTTCTGTAGCCATCATAATTATAAGGCTTCACACCAGTCTGTTTCTGAATATCTTCCCGAATTCCGTCAGCAATTGCAGAAACTTGTGAAGTGCTCCTGCCCTGACAAATAACAAATTTGGAAGCGGGTGCACTCTCTATATCATCAAAATCAAGAATGGTGATGCCTGATCCTTTTTTATCCTGGATCGCACCGACAATTAAAGTGGAAATATCTTGGGTCTTTTGCATTTATATTTGTTGTTATTAATTCTATTTGACATTTTAGACAAATTTAATGCCAAATAGCAGCTAATCCGATATAGTTATATATTTAGAACAATCGGAATTGCGAAAT
Organism: uncultured Porphyromonadaceae bacterium; assembly: GCA_902495075.1. GTDB lineage: Bacteria > Bacteroidota > Bacteroidia > Bacteroidales > Muribaculaceae > Lepagella. The sequence goes on along the minus strand of CABUVO010000013.1, from coordinate 1,353 downwards.
TAATAAATTTTTCCAAGCTTTTTTTACCTTGTCACACAAAAAATGTTAATCCGCGCCAAGTATTTTTGAATACAATAGAAGAGGAATAGATTCATTGCCACATAAAAACCACGATGGGATTTCCCCGCGACGGGTATAACCGGCTTTTTGGAACAAAATTATGCTGGCACCATTCCCTGCCATTATTCTTGCAGCCAAATGATTGATATTTAACAATCTGAATGCATAATCCTCCAAAATTCCCAAAGATTTTACAGCCAATCCCTGTCTTCGTTTAGAGGGGAGGATGTAAATGCCGACAAAAGCATGCCGGTGGGAGGGGGATATATCATATATATCCGCAATGCCAACAACTTCCTTATCAGTCTTATTCTCGATGATCAATCTTATCTGACGTGCGCTCATGGGATCTGCATCATAAGACAAGGCATAATCAAGAATATTCTGGCGAGAAAGAGGGGCAGACATCCCATTCAATATCCATTGACTGGAGTCGGATTCAACATCCCACATCAGCTCTGCATCCTCCGGTTCAACAGCACGCAGTCTTATGTTTTCCTTTTCAAGCATCTATATCATAATTTATCATGGAATGTATCTGAAAACAACATACGATTCTGAATGGAACGGCCAAGAGTCAACTCGTCGGCATATTCAAGTTCATTCCCAATACTGAGTCCTCGTGCCAGCATTGTTACTTTTACAGGCAGATGCGCCAGTTTTCTGTAAATATAAAAATTTGTTGTATCTCCCTCCATCGTAGGACTCAATGCAAGGATCACTTCCGTTATATCTTCTTTCTCAACACGATCGACAAGACTATCTATTTCCAGATCAGACGGGCTAACCCCATCGAGCGGAGAAATAAGACCGCCGAGCACGTGATAGAGACCCTTATGCTCCCTCGTTGCCTCAACTGTGATGACATCCTTAACATTCTCCACTACGCAGACAATGTGTCCGTCTCGCTTGGAATCGCTACAAATGGGACATATGTCGTTTTCACTTATATTGTGACAACGTTCACAATAACGGATATTTTTTCGCATCTCAATTATTGAATTGCCCAGATCGAAAGCAACATTACTTTCTTGCCGAAGAAGATGAAGTGCAAGCCGCAGAGCTGTCTTCTGACCAATGCCGGGTAATTTCGACAGTTCCGCCACCGCATTATCGAGAAGACGGGAATTAAAACTTTGATCCATAAGTAAGTAAAAAAAATTAACCGATATATGTAAGTAATGAAATCTTGCACTATAAAACTTGTTCTTTTTGGCTGTTTTCACCTTGTAATTCAGTCGCATATGCCTATATGCTCCTTCTTTACGCGGCAAAAACATCTCAAAAATAACT
>CABUVO010000012.1 GCA_902495075.1 uncultured Porphyromonadaceae bacterium | reverse complement strand
TTTTTCGTGACATTAATCTAATTATAATTCAAAGTGTCGAACATGATGCCGGATGGCTCAGCGTCTTCGCAGAAGCTAAGCGACCTTCCGATATTCGAATCAAACTTTGCCCCTTCGCGCCTTGGCGTTCAGATATTTAACCTGACACCAGCACTTAAAACATACTGCCAATCTTTTTACTTTTACAAAATTCGGTAATTTGGCGCGAGTTTATTCGGTAATTTGGCGCGAGTTTATTCAGTAATTTGGCGCGAATTTGTTCAGTAATTTGGCAAAAAGGGTGCGCTTCCGGAATCTGATGAAGCGCACCCCTCTCATATATAGATTGCAAGTCAATAGCTAAATAAACTGATAAGAAAGGTCTTATCTTACAAGGTATTTATGTCCTTTACTTACCACTATCTTCCCTTTGGCAGCCGTTGGATTCACCTTTCTGCCTTGTAAATCATAACAGGCGGCAGGATCAAGAGCCTCAGCTTCGACCTCTTCCACACCCGTTGGATTATCAGGATTATTAACCTCCATCACATACGAAACCGGATCATCTACCGGCACACATGCATTTCCGTCTTTCATCACAAATTTGATACCTTCGAACTTAATCTTATAATCTCCGGAGGCAATCGAAGGATCCGCAATAAGTCCAACCGTGAACAAATGATCAAGAGGATTCCCATCCGCATCATCAGGGAATAGTTCTGCATTACTTTGTGCTATTGAGATAATTCGGAGATCATCTCCATTTAGCATATTGCAGTCTATTGTGTGAACTCCACTGTTCCGATCGGTCAGAAAGATATCGTTTACCTCTACTCTACCATTTTTAACCTTATTCACAGACATCCCTTGCATCGGAAAGACTATCTCCATATTAAACGCAGTGTAAGTGTGATTATTATCATGCTCAAACACTTTAATATAATTTACCGTCTTTCCGTCTGCAATAATAGTCGGAATCTCAAGCCATACTTTCAGATCCTCGGTTTTGGTTGTTGTCAGCTTTCCCGACTGAGCATACACTCCCGGAATCGCAGTCAAAACAGATATCAATGTCAATAAAATTTTCTTCATTTGTTATTCCTTTGTTTTTTACCACTCCTCTTTGCGGTAAGGTAAATATTACATATAGCAGCTGAATCCTGCGCATCAATGATAGAGTCTTCATTGATATCGGCATTCTTGAATTTTTGAACCACGAATGTACCCATATAATGGTTCGTAGCGGCTACCGCATCATTTGAATCCACAACACCGTTGCAATCAGCATCACCTCTCAACCAGTCAGTCAGCGTCACATCGAAAGAGATATCACCTAATGTGGAATTCTTGTTTTCCAAAGCGGGCGTACCGATATTGATTTCGCTTACTTTCACATTGAGTGTTCCGGTCTTATTCTCGTCAAGTATTTCGAACGGTATAACAAGAATTGTATCATCACCAGAATCGATACTTTTACCACTCATTGAATAGCAGAAAAAGCGATCAACGCCCTCGAATATATTCCTCCGGGCAACCGTCATTCCCTCGCATCTACCTACAGTCTCGATATCATCAAGCGCAGCAAAATGAGATGCCGGGTAAGTGATATCAAACTGCAATCCGCTTACGGTGTCATAGTTTGAGAGGTTTACTTTCAGATGCAAGATACCTGTATATGCCGGCGTCTCTTCCGCGGAGAACGAGAGTTCATTGCAGGCATATCTTGTGCCCGAGCAATTCACTTTTATCAGTCTCTGGTCGGGGTCATTTGAATATACATTCAAGATTCCTGCCAGATCTCCTTCGTAAGTTCCTTCACAAGAAACCAGAACAGGCACAGACTCCCCTGACGCAATTGTTATAGGCAATTGCGTGTCTACCTTGATCAGTTCCGAATCCGATTCCACTCGGCTTACAACCAACGGAGAGTTACCATAATTGCGGATATCAAGAGTTGCGATGGCTTTCTCAGGCACCGGTGTACGACCAAGCGACAATTCTGAGTCCACACTTATAAGAGGATAATTGATACTCACATTCCCCGGATAGGAAGCCGAGAGCACATCCGTCACTTCTCCGCGATAGATAGCCGAGAGCACTGCCTTATCCGTTTTCAGCTCGCAGGAATTCCTGCCGCTCAATCTCACTTTAAACGAAGCGACCTCACCGTCATTCCCCTGGAGAGTTTCATTCTTCAGAGAATAAGCCGTAGCCCGAAGTTTATTATCCGTGCATGTGGCAGAGAGTGTCAGCGCGGATGCCCTCTCATTCAGTTTAAAGCTGTTTTCAACATATTCCAACTGTGACGGCAGTGTAATCTCCACCGTAAAACCGTTGATAGCATCCATATTGTTGATGCTTAAAGGTACGATCACTTCGCTATCGCTCTCACCCGACACATCGCCGATATGCAGTTCATTGACCGAGAAAGGTGTCGCTTTCAAAGTCAAGGCATTGTAAGTGTCGCGGCTGTTGCAATCAATCGCCATGTTGGCTGTCAACTCTCCCCTCTCTTCGGGAGCAAATCTGACTTCCAACTGAGCGCAACCGCCGGGAGCGATATTCAGAGGCACGGAAGTTGCAACACTGAATACACTTTCACTGAATGTCACCGCATTTATTTCAAGAGGCGACGTGCCGGCATTGGTCAGTGTCACATACTTCACAGGCGTTTGGTTCAGCGGCACGCGACCGAAATCTATCGTTTTCTCCGGTATCTCAAGTTTCGCTTTAAGACATTTCATGCCGAATTCCTCTGCTTGCATTGCAACGACATTGCCGAAAGCATCAGTAGTCTTCACAACAGGCACGACGTGCAAATCCAAAGGATCCTCACCCATCACAATCTCAAACATGGCGATTTCTCCTGAACCTGCAGCTATCGTAGCCTTCGATGTAGAATAAAGCATCAGCGAAATCTTGCCGTCCTTGTATCCAACCGAAGAAGACATATTTATAGCTCTTCCGCTTGTCGAAACAGATGATGCCTTAACCTCACAACTGCCTGGAGGGATATCCAAGAGAAGCTGCAGACCGGAGAGAGGCACGTCGTTCCCTAAAGACACGCGCACGGTCTGAGTGCTCTGCGCATCTCCGGATACGTTCGATAACGTCAGCCGGTTTTGCGCTGAAAGTGGAATACTGACAACGGCAAAAAGTATTGCCGTTGTCAGCTTAATAATATTGAGGTTTATTCTCATTTCTTCACAACTTTCCAACCGTTCACGATATAGATGCCGGGAGCAAGGTTCTCAAGATCGGCTGAAGTCTCGCCTACTTTCACACCCATTGTGTTGTAAACACCGGCTTTCGCTCCCTTGAGCATTTCAGCATCCTTATCCACGAGATCAATTCCTGATACGCCACCATAGGTTACATTGACATTGTTACCCATACGGTCGCTCAGACGAGCATCTGAAACAGTACCTCCGTTGATATTGAGGATAGCATGTTTACCGGCGGGGATTGTCTTACCGTTGAGATTGTAGGCAAGGAAGCGGTATGTGTCACCGAGCCAAGAACCGCTTGTCTCAAAACCGTTGAGCGATTCGAGAGCCTTCACGCTGTTGCCATTCTCGGAAGCGAGATCAATCTGAATACCGGCAAGCTCTACTGAAGAATCAATCCAGAGCACTCCATCTTCAACCGAAAGGACAGCTTCGTTTACGGTCTGAGTGCCGGCAGCATCCGGAACTTGCAGGATGATGTTCACGATTCCTACAACGTCAAGGATATCGATCTCCTTGTCGGCATTGACATCGGCAGCATCGAAGATAAATGGTTTAGGATTCATGCCGGAAGCATAGTTCACAGTGCAGAGCACGTCTGCCACATCAGCATCCCCGCTTGCGTTCGCATCACCTTTCACGGAAGTCAGAGGTGTGGCGGCAACAGTCTTGGAGGGGTCGAGCTCAGTCAGCGAAGTACGCATCACTTTGTAGTAATAGCAATAAGTTGTGCCCGGAGTCACATCATAATCAGTGTAAGTAGTTTCTTGCGGTTCGAGCAACTGACGATTAAGGCAAATGGTATCTGTCGGCATATTGTTTTCACCGATGCTGTAGCGGTAAAGGTTCACACCCAACATATCATCGAAATTCTTCTCCGAATTATCCCATTGCAGCGACACGCGACCCAAGCCGGCTTCGGCAGTGAAACCTTCCGACATGGAACCAGCAGCCTGCACGTTGACATTGAAACGGGTATTTTCCACCGGTATCTCGAAGAATTCGTCATCCTCAGCCTGCGCAACATAAATACGGTTTAAACCATCGATGGCAAGTTTTCCGCTGATAGTCAGATAAGCGGTGTAAACATCGCCGGCTTCATTCCATGCACCATCCTCAGCGATAGCATTCTGTGTATAGGGAGGACGCACACCCATAGCAATCATAGGAGTCTTCTCCTTATTCATCGGGCGATTGAAATAAACTTCAAACTTATGTTTCCCTACACCTAACGGAGGCAACAGATCGAATTCATCCTGCGCATCATATCCATCAACAACCACTTTCCAAACAATACCGTGAGCCTCAGCACTCGGACGCGTTAACATATTCGAGAGATCGTATTCGCCAAAACTTCCGCTATTGGGATAATTTATATCCACAACCTGCGAACGAACTTTCTTTTCATTGGAAGATCCCATATAATTCGGAAAGTCGGAAGTAAATATTTCAACCGTGCTTGTATAATATGCAAATGATACTAGAGCCTGAACACGTTTAGAAGACAACAAGTTTGAGAATACATTACAACTCTTTATAAATTGACCCTTTATAAAATAGGCAGGATCCCAACCATTCATTCCAGACTCATTTGATACAATATTGGAAGAAGTAAGCGTTCCTGAATTAAGTCCCACTCTTCCTATCAAATCATAATAATTACTTCTCTTCATACGTGCTCTAGACATAACATATGCAGAATAGCAATTACGATATACACAATCTGATGCAGAATCGCCTACAGACAGTCCCCAAGATCCACTGCCTCCATCATCATTAAAATTAAAATTTTCAAATATGCAATAGCTTATTTTACTTTTTTCAGATATAGAAAACGCTTCAATGTTTCCATCTCCTGAATCGCCTCTAAAAATAATCATTCTGCCCGGTTCCCCATTCGCAATTATCGTACCATATCCATTAAATCCTGTTCCATTCTTAAATTTAATTACTGTTCCAGGTTCAATCGTCAACGTTCTGCCCTCTGGTACTGCAAATAACTTGGTAACAATATAGTGAACACCTGCATGAAGAGTCATATCCTCTTTCAGAATCCCTCCGATCTCCACACCATTTTCTACATTAAGTTCAAATTCATGCTCAACAGACTCAGCATTGTCGCAGGTAGCTCGGATAAGGAATTTACAGATACGACCATCAGCCACATCATCGTTGAATTTTATTTTCAAAGGATTTGCACTCTGTGCTTTTCCATAGCTGCTAAGAGTATTACCGAATTCAGCATTCGGAGTCAAAATCTCGCAGAAATTATTTGCCAATTCTGCAACAGAGAGTTCCAATTTAATATTGGAGGCTGTTCCCCAGCTATTGCGTAGAACAGGATAGATTTCTACTGTCTCGCCGGCATCGGCTCTGCCGTCACCGTCAGCATCTGCCATCTCAAAACCAATCATCTGCAATTCAGGAACGCGGTCGAGGTCACTCTTCCCCCAAGCTGCATAGATATCAAGATTACCATTTGCTGTTTTACTATTGATCAGGTCACCCAAAAGCTCTTCTTTATTGGTAACCTCTTTAGACATTATCAACCGCGAAATAGCTCCGGCTACCAAAGGCGTTGCCATCGAAGTACCGTTCAATTCCTTATACTGACCATTCGGATATGTCGACATAATAGCAGCTCCCGGTGCTGTGATTTCATAATTATAAAGTCTCTCTTCTGAATATGCTGAGAATGTTGCACCATCATCATCATAATTAGAAAAACCTGCAAGTCCGGACTGTGAAGATGCCTGCACGCCAATAACGAATGTATAGGCTGCCGGGAACATCGGCATAGGAGCAAATTGACCTCTCTCCGGGTGACGATGGTTTAAGCAGTAACCGTCATTACCTGCTGCTGCCACCAAAATACAGCTTTGATATGCTCGGGAAAGAGCCTGCTCCAAAGCCGCTGATTCAGAATATGTACCGAGACTCATGCTGATAACATCCGCTCCGTTTGCTGTTGCATAGTCAATACCTTTGATGATCGTGGCAATGTCACCCTGTCCGTTACTCTGCATTACAGTTACCGGCATGATGCGAGCATCCGGATTCGCTCCGACAATACCGATACCATTATTTCCTGTTGCGGCGGCAATACCGGCGCAATGCGTTCCATGTCCGTTATAGTCAGCAATCAGTCCGGTCTGGTTTACGAAATCCCAACCATGAAGGTCATCACTGAAACCATTACCGTCATCGTCATAACCCTTAACTCCGCTATTCTCTTTTTCGTTTGTCCAGATATTTGCCTCCAAATCGGGATGAAGAATATCCACACCGGTGTCAAGAATCGCGATAATCGGTTTCTTATCGCCAACCGTGGGTTGACTCCAGAGCGGAGAGACATTTATCTCTTTCAGTCCCCATTGCGTTGAGTAGTATGAATCATTAGGTGTTGATTCATCGGCAAGAGCGTGCATGATATAGTTCGGCTCGGCAAACTCCACATCCGCGAGGTTTTTCAATTTTGCAACCGCCTCATGAATAGTGTTTAACTCATTTTTGCCCGAATTATCCTTGAGTTTGAGAAGGTAGACTTTCTGCATATCCGGTGCGGAAACGGTCTTGCCGTTGAAGCTTTTTGCAAGGCGCGGATGTTTCTTGTTACCGGTAAGAGGCATAAGTTCCTCAACCTCTTCCACACCGATTGAAGCGAAGAGATCATCAACAGCTTTTACCTTGGATGTCTTGAATTTTGAAGATTTGACAGCACGGATCTGAGTTGCACTTGAATCCTTGAACTTGACTATGACCTGGTTCTGGCGATAGTCGAAACGGGAAGCGCGAGCATCTACCCTGTTGACATCAAAGTCAGAGTCTGCATAGGCAGTGAATGCACAGATGGCTCCTAATAATAGTGGCACTGAGTATTTCATTGTAGCCGGTTAGTTATGGACCTGGACACCCGGCAAGCCTCTGTTAGGAATAGCTAATAAAACGAAAGACGTGGGTGTCTGATATCGCTGCTTATCCGACACTTAAGGCTCTCGCATTGCCCGAATCAGTAGATAAGCAACGCAGAGCCCACGCCGATATGTGTATATCGACCTCCGATTCGCCTGTTAAGACAAACGGAATCGAAAGCCAAAGATATATTACACATCCATGAGCATCTACCGCTGCTGAGTTCCTGCTGATTCATTGAATTTGCGAGATTCTAAGTATCAAGAACTTAGCGTTGATAAACGCCTTCCAATAAAAAATCACCTCCCGCCCCTGAACCCACGACCGGGGCTCCGCAGACGGTCGGCATCTGCAAAATTAGAAAATTTCTTCTGATTTCACAATAATTTCCTGATTTTCTATAAATAAAAAGATAGCCCGGCGCATTGCCGGGCTATCAGTGGGAGTCAGATGAATCGCAAGCGATTCATTATTCCTGAGGTGTATCATTCCATGTGCAGGATACAAACTCGAATTTGCCTTTGGCTACACATTTCCAGATTATAGTGTATTCAACTTTAGCACCTCCTGTTACCCAAGCGGTGAATGTAACCGAAACTGTCGGTTCGGTACCTTCAATCGGAGCCATATTGGGATAGAGCACTGAAAGCGCTCCGGGACCAGTCTCCGTTTCGAAACGTTTCTTCATCAGTGCAATCATCTCGTTTGCTTCAACTCCGGGATAATAACCGACAAGCGTTGCATACGATGAGTTGATGTTGACATTGCCCTGATATGCCGAGCATCCGGAATAATATTCTGCTGTGCCGAAGCTGTCAACCCATGATGAAGCATCCGGAATATTTGCACTAACCCAATCTACCACTGCCTGATAGAACCACATACTTGTAGCCTGGTTCTTACCTACCGGAAGAACAAGCGTGATGGAGGGATCCATCTTCCAACCCGTAGATTTATACACAAACTGATTGGTCTCTGTCACAACACCGCCATCACTGATCGTATTCTTCCAAGTGCCATCCTCATAGGCATACTGTTCGCAACGAAGCACGGTTTCCTTATTGGAGTAATACTTATAAACCACATATTTCTCGTTCTCTGCCCCGTAAGGATATTTCTGAGCAAGGAACTTGGGAAGATACTGCTGAGGCTGCTCACCCTCAAGGTTGCCATAGTTTGATCCCATTGCCTTGTAATCCTCAGGCTGAACCACAACGATATCATCGCCGGCTTTCGACCAGTTTGTTCCGTTGAATGTGTACATTGCGCTGACATCTGTAGTAGGCACCGGTGATGTGAGACGAGCTTCCGTAAGAAGCACATTGAAATATTTCGGAGCGCCACCTGACTTAGATACGCTTAAAAAATATCCTCTTAGAAGATATTCCTTGCCACTCTGGAGTTTTGCCTTCATATCGGCAGGTATCTGATATACACTACCTCCTGCTGTGGTTGCTCCTTCAGCTGAAAAGTTCACATAATTTCCACTGATGGTTACAGTTGCCGTAACCTGCATATACTGGGCTGTGAAATCTTCTGTTGCCTTGATGGCTTCATCCATCATCTTGCCGGTATATTTCTCAGGAGCGGGATACTTTACCTCTCCGACATTGCCATATACATCTACAGAAGCTTTTGTTCCATCAAACTGCAGTCCGAGGTTATAGACACCGACTTCACCCTCTACTGCCACCTGATCACCTAATTTATAAGCAGTGCTATCGAAACCGCTGTTCCAGTAAACAAGGATTGAACCGGATTTGTCCGTCAAGATAAATCCGCGTGCACAGAGTGCAGTCACGATACCGCACACCTCAATGTTGTCACCTTTCTTGGCAGTAGCAACAAGTTCAGTCTCCTTGAAATTAGGATCCGGTTTAGCTACTGGAGCCGGAGTTGTGTCTTCCTCTCCAAACACCGGATTGATGGAAGCATTCTTATAATTCACATATGCATAAGCATTCTCCGTTGCATCGGGAAATGCATTAGCCAGAATCTTGGGCAGGTTTGTTTCAGCAGGGACATCCGGGCAGAATGTCTCGGCGAAATTTTTGCCTGCATTGTATGCGGTCTTGTAATCAGCCTCTGAAACGGTATATTGACTCGCTGCATTAAGCAGCACCATCTCCTGTGGAAGATCTTTCGCAATACGGTATGTGACATTTATTGCAGAACCCTCGGAAAGCGTGAAATATTTGAATCCCTGATCCTGAAGGAGGTTGGGGATATATTCCGACGGAGTGATCTGTCCGTTAAGATAACCGAGAGTGCCGACAGCCTTGAGCTCATCAGATGTTCCTGCCGCCTGTGCCAATGCCTTGTTGGCAGAGTTGCTGGCGATAAGCTCATAATCTGAAGCCTCAAGAGTATAGTCCAAAGTCTGCACATTGGAGAAATCCGGACCTGCCTGAAAACCATCGAGATGGTCATTCCAGCTGTTCTCGCTGCAGGATGCCATGCCAAGCGTCACAGCTCCTGCAAGAAGTGTATTCTTTATGTATGTTTTCATTTCTGTGAGTGCTTAGAAATTAATTTTTAATTTCAGTGAGAACGTTCTGCCGAATGAATATACGGCGTATGTCGCATTCTTCCATGTTCCATTCTCGGAATAAGGAGTCTGCGCATCTTTCACATAAAAATAGTTGAAGAGGTTGTAGACATTCCCATATAGGGTCGCCCTAAGACCGCCAATCTTGAAGCTATAGCTTGCAGAAAGGTCGAACTCGTTGCCCCATGGGATTCTCCATGGATCTGCAAGCGTGATTTCACCGTTCTGCACGAGAGCGCTTTCCCCGTTCAGATAGTAGTCTGAGTAATTACGTGCGCTAAATGTCCAGTCAGCCCCGATACGGAACCCTTTGAAGGGTTTGAACGTCACGCAGAGGGCACCAGTAGTCTGAGCAGAACCGCAGACCTTCCTATTCTTCTGGTTCAAGATACTCCATACATGGTCGGGAGCGTTAGGGCTCGAAGCTATCGCACCGGTCGTGAGATCGGCAAGCGGCTGCCCCTGCTCGTTATAATAATATCCTTTCGGATTGTTAAGCCATTTCCAGTCGCCCCATGAGAACATACCGTTGATTTCCATCCATCGCACAGGTATATATGTGAAATCTAATTCGACTCCGATATGCTGTGCCGACACATTCGCGAGACTCATGGAGTACCATTGTCCGTCAAGTGCACCACCCCTGAACTGTCCGCTCTTCTGAGTGTCTCGGTCGCAACGGTCCATCCATTTCGTGTAATATCCGTTAACAGTCATCGAGAACACCGGCGAATGAAAGCCGTATCCGAGTTCGAACGAACCGATTTTTTCATTCTTCGGGTTTGGATTGACCGCGTTTGTGGTTTCCGGCTTAAGGAATACTCCATATGAAAGGAACGGAGCCTTCGAAATGTAGCCGCCATTCACAAATATGTTGTTGTGACGGTCTATGTTCCAGTTGGCACCACCCTTCACGGTTCCGCCAAGGAACGAATGCCAGTCGGTGGTTCCGTGTTCCTTGTCATAATAGAACATATCTTTCTTGCGGTAGCTTGTCACATTAAGCGAGCCGGCAAGGAAAGTAGTAACAGCTCCGTCAAACATCTTGTACTCGCCTTGACCGTAAATGCCTTCCTGATGCGTGAATCCATCATAATTACGATAGACAACATCTCCGATACCTAATTTTTGATATTTCCAGTTTGGATCTTTTGCAAGGTAGTTGTTCTCAGGTTTAACACTCTTCCTATCTGTATCGTCCATATAATAAAGACCTGAATAAAGATCATTGATCACGGTCTTATGATGACCTACATAATACCTGACATCTATACCGCCGGTGAGGTTAAGCTTGTTGGGGATGATCTCATTCTTATAGGTAGATACAAGTCCATACCACTCATGGCTGTTGACACTCTGCGCCATAACCATATTGGAACCTGTAGTTGAAGCCGCATTCATATCCTGAATCGCGCCATAGTCGAAGGTGCCATCTGGTCGACGGTACTTGGTTAATATTTGTCCGTCCTGAGCTCCCTTCCAATCATTGCGGTAATCGGATGTGCGTCCCTGACCGGAATATCCTCCGCCCGAAGTGAGAGACACATATAATGCAGATGACAATGATGAACGCTCGTTGATCTGCCAGATATGATTAAGAGAGATGATTGGTTTATGATACTGGTTGCGATAAGCAGTGCGCTGGCGACCTTCGTTGTCGAAACCATACTGCGGATTGTAGCGATACATGCTTTCACCGTTCATATACTCTTTCGCATTCTGCCAGTTCTCGATTGAAAGCGTGCCATATACCATATTGCGCTGGTTGTGCCACTGCGGAGAACCGAATGCTGTCAGCGACAACTGATGATTATCTCCAATCTTCTTTGAAACGTTCACAAAATAGTTCCACGCCTCGAACTGTGTTCCCTGAATATATCCGTCGCCCCATTTACGGCTACCGAGCACGCTGATTGCCCAGCCGTTTTTCATAAGACCCGTAGATACGTTAAAACCGACATCGTTGAGTCCACTGTTACCCATTCCATACCAGATTGATCCTCCTCTTTTGGCATCAAGACCTTTTGTTGTGATATTGATTGTGCCACCGATTGAGGGAGAAGAGATGATAGCCGCACCGAGACCACGCTGTGTCTGCATGCTCGTTGTCACGCCTCCGAGACCTGAGAAGTTAGACCAGTAGATACCACCCCATTCCATGTCGTTCATCGGAATACCGTTCACGAGAACCGCAACGTTAGGAGCCTTGAATCCACGCATGTTGATTTTTGCATCGCCATAACCACCACCTTCGGGAGTTGCCCACACACCGGGAGTGGTTTTCAGAATTTCAGGAAATTCCTTGTTTCCAAGTTTTGCCTCGATTTGAGAAGCCGTGATCTCAGACATCGCGATAGGTGTCTCACGCGTGCGCGCTTTCGACTGAGTTACCACCACGTCCTGAAGCATCTTTGTTTCAGGTTTGAGCACCACATCACCGATGTTTGTTTTTGCCGGAATTTCAGCACTTGTATAACCCACATAAGTGATTTTCAGCATCTTCCCAGCTGGAGCCTTCAAACTGAACGTGCCGTCGAGATCAGTGGAAGCACCGATACTGGTTCCGGGCACCGTCACTAATGCGCCGATGAGGGGTTCCCCCTGATCATCGATCACGCGACCATGACAATTAACATCCGCACCATAGGCTGCTATCGTAAGCATCCATGACATGCAGACTGCCATGCCTAAGAGAAAAAGTCTCTTCATACTGTGTAATGTTTAAGTTATTGTTGTTAAGTAATTAATATAATCTATATATAAGCAATATTCATTACATAACAAGTGCCACCCTGCAAAGCAGGATGGCACTTGATGTCATGACATCAAAACCCGTTTACATTACGTTTCAAGGACTTGATGTTATAATTTTGGGAATATCGTCGTGTCTGTATCATGTGTTATCTTTGATATAAGGTTGTTTGCCAATAGAAGGCTGTTATTTATCCTTAAATTCACTGCAAAGATAACATTATTAAAACTTTTTTACAAATTTTTGCTCTAATTTAACAGTTCGAACCGGCCCTATATCTACCATGTATCTGCCGTGTATCTGCCCTCGAAGAAGGGCATTTATTTATAACCCCACATCGGTCGAAAAGATTCCGCAGGAAGCTATTCGACCGGTGTGGGGTACTTATAAATCATATCAAACGGCCTCGGAGAGGTCGGTTAGTATCTTAAAGCAATGTAAGACGTTCCCGTGTCTTAATTCTCATTTAGATTCTTTCTCTTCGGCGAATTTAGTAAAGCCATTGTCGATCAAGATATTATACCATGTAAAGAGCTTCTTGATATCATTCTCATATACACGGTCACGGTCATAGTCTTCAACAATAGCCTCAAAGGCGGGACGAAGACCTTTGGATGCTACCAATTCCTTAACATCTATCTTCTTTCCGTCATATTTGGCATATACCTTATCAAGGATTTCTCCGAGGGGAGTATCACCTGATTCTGTGTACATTGCGATGTCGCCGAGCGACACTACTTTGTCACGAGCATGAGCAGGGAAACGTTTGCCACTGCCAAGCTCTTCCACAACAAGAATTCCTTTACCCTGAGAGATAATCTTAAACAAGCCGGGACGGCCTGTGATAGATAATATTTCTTTAAGCATATTATTTTTATTTATTCAACTTTGCCCTTGCAAAGTTGAAGTTTATAAATTTAATTGCGCTATGCGCAGTTTATTAGTTCTGTTATTTGTGAAAGCAATGACTCGCAGCCGTCATTGCTGATTCTCTTTACTTTCTCTTCCGGCAACATATCAAACTCGAAACGCTGCGATTCCATCCGCAACATTAAATTCTCACGTGATATTCCACCACGGTTCAAAGCCCTTTCGATCCGCAGTTCTGCCGGAGCTTCCACGAGCCATATTTCGTCACACATTCTATCGAGATGAGATGAAACCATAATCGCTGATTCCACAAAGCATATTCCGCCCGGACTACTCTTCGCCCACATCTCAAGATCTTTTCTCACCTCGGCGTGCACAAGAGAGTTGAGCCATAGTCTCTCCTCTTCAGCCGTGAAAACTTTGGACGCGATAAGAGTGCGATTCAATTTCCCGTCAGGCAGAATGCATTCAGAACCATACCGACATCTAAGAGACTCTAATATCCGTTCGGAGTCCTCCATAAGCATACGAGCCCGGGAGTCGCAATCATACACCGGAAAACCTTTGAGCCGCAGGATTCTGGAAACAACACTCTTGCCGGTGCCTATCCCTCCTGTAATCCCTATTAGCTTTTTCCGAATATCCCACATAACTGGCATTTTAAAGAAACTACCTTACAAGCGTATACTCAACCGAGTCAGTAAACATCTGAGGACTTTCCACATAATCTGCAAAACTATGTATACTGACAGGAAGCCGGTCACCTGAATACTTATAGATGTCGCGATAATCCACAGAAACCTCTACAGGCACCAGATCACTGTTAAAAAGACTCATTGGGACATAATACGTCACCTGCACCCTGTTCGGGAAAAGCAACAGACTCTCTCCTTCCGGAACATTAAGAGCCGATACTGTAGCCATTGATTCTTTCTTCACGAGTGGCTCAACCGGTATCTTCACCTTAACTTTAGAAGGCACAATCTTCACTGCAGGCATAGGATCCAGCGGTATCTCTACTTCTGTTGTCTCGGAAAGATTACGACGCACAATCGGCTGGGTGTATACACGCGTTATGGTGTCGATATCTTCGGAATAGGAATAGATGAGAGCATAATGCTGCAAGGGCTTGGGAGCATCGCTTATCACCATTCCTGAAGCTGCAGAAACATCAGCAGTCACCACTACCGGCACTCTGCGACCTTTCTCGGTGGTATAATACAGCCTCAAGGAATCAAGCGACACTGCCGTTATCTGTGCGGAATTCCCGAACGCACCCTTTACGGCAGCGTTTATATCTGCCTTAGTGACGCGAAATATGCCATTTTCAGCATAATCACGAAAATTCAATCCTACCCGAGGATGACTAAGTATGCCGCTACGAAGGATATTTGTCCCTTTGTCGCGCAATGTCACATGGAACGTTGCCGGAGGATCGTTGATAAACGTCACCGAATCCGGCACATTCTCAACCTTTAAATCCACATCAAATGTCTGTGTGACATTGTCGTTAAGCGACATTACAAGCCAGAAAAAAGCGGAGACAGCCACAAAAGCAAGAAAGAGCACGAAACTATGAAACCCTGTCGAGGCCCTCATCCCGCGCCATTTCTCCTTTATTTTCTCAAGCCTTGCTCCCATCTTCACGACATTCGAGCTGGAATGCCTATTTATTTTTTGGGCTGCTCCTCAACAAGAGGATATACAGAGCCTCGGTCTACTTTCAGACTCACGCCCGGAGCTGCTTCAATTACGATAACATTCTCGCGAATCTCCTTGATGCGACCGTGGATTCCACCTGCTGTCACAACCTTGTCGCCATTCTGCATGGCTTCGCGCTGCTTCTTTAACTCTTTCTGCTTTTTCTGTTGCGGACGAATCATAAAGAAATAGAAGATCACAATCATAAGAACGATCATGATCATGCCGCTCATGCCGCCACCTGCCGATCCGGCAGACTGTAGTAGAATTGAATTCAGATTCATTTTATTTTAATGTTTAATTTTTAATGTTAAATGTTATTTTTAGGTTTTAGGTCTTAGGCTTTAGGCTTTAGGCTTTAGATCCATTCGGCGAAGCATCTAATTCCTAATTCCTAATTCCTAATTCCCAACTCCTAACGCCTAACGCCTAAAGCCTCACTTCTCACCTTTTCCCTCTTCCCTTTTACCTTTTACTTCAGAAGAACCCCTTCCTTCTGCAAATGAGAAATGATCTTTCCGAGAATACCATTTACAAAACCTCCGCTCTTTGCAGAACTATAGGATTTGGCAATCTCTATATATTCGTTCAAGGTCACATTCAGCGGAATCTTGGGGAAATTGAAAATCTCTGCAAGGGCTGTCTCTATAACCACAACATCCATAAACGCAAGTCGTTCACTTTCCCAAAGAGTACGGTCAATCGCATCGTCGATATATCCACGGTAGACATCCTTGTTTTTCAAAACAGCCTTTACCAGTTCATCGCCAAAGTGGGCATCCTCTTCATCCTTGTATTTGTCAAGCACCGCATCATTGCCGGCACCCTCTTCAAACTTCCGGAAACTCTTGATAGCAAACGTTCCAATAGTGTCGAGATCATCATTCCAGAACACCGATTTATCTTCAAGAGTCTCAAGAAAATGTTCATTATTGAAAACAATCTTCCTTATGATGTTGCGCCATAATTCACAATCCTCTTTTGGTGTTTCCACAGGATTCTCCATATAGGCTTTATAGATGTCAGATTCGAGAATGGCACGTAAAAGATTATCCATCATCACGCGATCCTCTCGTTCCCAGGAAATTTTCTCTTTCTCGATATAATTCTTAACGGGTTCACACTCTCGAATGGATTTAACCAAAGTGTTTTCCACGAATTTGAGATTGGGATTAAGATCCTCCCGTGTGGTAAGAAGTTTATGTCGGCGATCATCAAGACGACGCTCCTGCATGTCGGTGAGTTCTACAGGCAGCCACAGAAGACGGAAATAAAGTTCCCGCGCCTTGTCAAGACTCTGATGAAGAACGGCAATTGCCTCCGATCCGCTGTCTTGTGATGCCATGAAATTTGAGAAGGTCTCATTCATGAAATCACGAGTGCGATCCACAGCCTTAAGCGTAAAGTTTTCCCTGTTACTGATAATCCTGTTCACATCTGCATCCGGGGAAATTATCTGATCGTAGATATCATTCCAGATTGTGGTGTCAATACCTAATTTATTATCTTTTCTGTCTTTAAGATAATTCTTGTAGATTGCTGACTCCTTCACTTTGTCGGCTATAGAATCAACAACTCCTTCAAAGGGAAATGGAGCTACTCGATATCTGGAAAGTTGCGACTTGATTGTATCGTCGCTTTTAAGACGTTTGATAAACCGAGTCTCCTCCAATGGTTTGTCTCCGCCGCGTCTGGCAATGGATTCTGCCACTTTCAGCATTAACACCAATGTGTCAAGATACAAGGAATAAGCAAAACGTTTCTCCTTTGTAGGCGATTCAGGAAGTTCTACCAAAGAGAATTGTTTCTCAACAAGCAAGAATGAATACAGGATCTGTATCACCTTGATTCTAATCAATATACGGTTTATCATAACTCTTTATGAATATTTAGCTCTGTTTTTCAAGACAAATTTACTATTTTATCCCCAAACTACAAAGTCTACAAAGTTTTTATTTCGTCATTCTCTGACGCACCGCCTCATAGATCATGATTCCGGCAGCCACCGACACATTCAAGGATTCTATTTTACCGATTATAGGTATTGCCGCCAGTTCGTCGCATGCACGTATCACTGCATCCGAGATTCCTGTGTCTTCGCTTCCCATCACAATTGCCACAGGCACGGTATAGTCAGCCTTGGTATAGTTTTCAGCGCCTTTCTCCGTTGCCCCGACTATGTGATAGCCGTTATCCTTCAGAAATCTCACTGCTGAAAGTGTGTCTTTCTCTCGGCATACCGGCACATGAAACAGACCTCCGGCAGAAGTTTTCACAGCATCCGGCGTCACAGTAACACTGTTGCGCTCAGGTATAACGATAGCATCAACTCCTGCACATGCAGCTGTCCTGCCAATTGCTCCGAAATTACGTGTATCAGTTACGCCATCAAGCACTACAACCAGCGGATTCCTTCCCTCTTCGTAAAAAAGAGGCACAAGGTTGTCCAGTTTCTGGTACTCAACTGGCGACAACAACGCGATTGCACCTTGATGATTTTTCATTGTGATACGATTTAGTTTCTCCTGCGGCACACGCTGCATAACTATATCGTATTCCTTTATCTTGGCAAAGAGCTCCCGCGATAAATCACCTGTAAGATCACGACGCACGAGCACTTTATCGATGCTGCGTCCCGCCTCTATCGCCTCTATCACAGCCCTTATTCCGAATATATAATCACTTTTTTCCATAGCTATCTACTTTCACTATTACACCTTTTCCCTTTTACCTCTTCCCTTTTACCTTTCCCCAAGAAGTGTTCTCGCATTGTTCAGCGCAGCTTCTCCGACTTCACTTCCCGACATCATCGCCGCAATCTCGCGCACGCGTGACTCAGCATCAAGTCTGTTCACATGAGTCACCGTCCTTGTCGCCTCATCTTTCTTAAAGACTTTGAAATGGCTGTCGCCTTTTGCAGCAACCTGAGGAAGATGTGTTATAGCCATTACCTGCATTTCTTCGCTCATACGCACCATCATATCTCCCATTTTGTCGGCAATTTCACCCGACACACCCGTGTCGATCTCATCGAATATGATTGTAGGGAGATTCATTCGTCCGGCAAGGACACCTTTTATAGTTAGCATCAGTCGCGACATCTCACCGCCCGATGCCATTTTGGCAAGCGGACCGGGTGTCTGGTTCTTGTTGAAAGCGCATATGAATTCAATTCGATCCTGACCTGTGGGACCAATCTTGCCGATTTCCACACTTGCACGGAAATCAAGATTATGCAGCCCTAACGGTCGGGCTGCGGCAGTCACGACCTCGGAAAACTTGGCAGCCCCCTCCACGCGGGTTGCGGTCAACTCTTTCCCGAGTTCCTTTACTTCAGCGGCAATTTTTTTACCCTCTCTTTCGAGTGCCGGCAATTCTTCACCTCCAGTTTCTATCGACTGCAGCTGAGCACCAATACTTTCCATCATGTCAACAAGCTCGTCAGCCGTCTTCACCCGATAATGTTTCACAGCCTCATAATAAGCATTCATGCGCTGAGATAGCTTATCAAGGGCTGCTGGGTCGGCATCCACTGTTGCCGCCGCATCATCGATTGTTTCGAAAATATCCTGCAGTTCTACTATAACGTTCTCAAGACGAACCGGAATCTGCGGAGCATCACCATCTGTTGAAATCCCCACAAGAGAATAATCGACCTTATCCGCTTCGGCTTTTGCAGCACGAAGCAGATCTATTGCGCCTCTGTCATTCTCCCCGAGAAGGCTTTTGAAGAATTGCAGACGATTCCTTATTTCATCCGCATCGCTCAAGAGTTCAAACCGACGCTCGATTTCCTCAAGTTCTCCGCGCTTTGGAGAAAGAGTCTTAAGACCGTCATACTGGAATTGCAGATAGTCCTTGTTTTCACGGGCTTTTTCAATTTCATCGCGGAGACGTTTCACCTTACTGCGGATTTCCACAAAATGGCTGAAAGCTGCGGCATACCGTTTCCGGAGAGCCTCGTTATCCGACACGGCATCTATGATTTCAAGTTGCGCGGAAGGGTCATTCAGTCTTGCATTCTCATGCTGGGAATGTATATCTATCAATCTGCTCGAAATTGCAGAAAGTGCGCCTAACGTGACCGGCACATCATTGATAAATACCCGCGATCTGCCATTCGCGGCAATTTCACGACGTATAAGCAATTCTTCCGGATTCCAGTCAAGATCATATTCTGAAAAAAGAGATTCGAGATCATCAGTCGGATTGCTGAACAATGCCTCGACAACCGATTTGGAACCGCCATCAGCAATTACGCGCGAATCGGCACGACCTCCCATAATCAGGGAAAGCGCACCAAGCATAATCGATTTTCCGGCACCTGTCTCACCCGTAATGATCGTGAGACCTGGACCGAACTCCAGTTCAAGACTGTCGATCAACGCATAATTCCTTATAGTCAGCTTCCTTAGCATCTCTTTAATTCCTAATTCCTAACTCCTAATTCCTAATTCCCTTCGCTTCCTTTCTTGATTTTATCCAACCTCTCCGATTCTGTAGGATATATCGGTTGGAGAATATCATAAGCAGTTTCCCTTTCTGCAGAAGGAGCCTTGGAATATATATTCACCAACTCGTCAAGCTTTGAATCTCTGAAAAGAGACAACGCCACAGACATTGGAGAATTATCGGCTATTGTTTTCAGTTCTTTTAATGACTCCGTGATGACTGCTCTACCCTTGTCAGGGCTCGTCACCATTTCATCCAATCCTTTTCGGTGATAGTTATAAAGGAGATTCCGGATTCCGGCTGTATTGGTATCAGTATAACTACTCAACACCGCCGCTCGGTTCTTTGTATCCTCAAATGTGCGCCATCCTACCTCACCTATCGACTGCGCTTGCTGAACTACACTCTGTGCCCTGTCATAAAACGGTTGACCGCCCTTGGGAGAAAAGCTGTCGAAATCTATAGCGAGAAAAAGATAAGCATAATAATCGAGAATTGCCGTAAGATTATTCTCCACCGTGTTTTCATTGAATATCAACGGATCCCCCTCTCGGTAACCAAACTCAACTTTCGTATCGCGGAAGTTGAAAAGAGTGGTTGTATAAGTACTGTTGTACACAGGACGAGAAAGCTGCAACTGCAGTTCACCTTTTATGCGGTCGTCGGTATATTCCTTTACTGTGAGGAAAAGGCGACATTCTATTTTCTCATTCGGACTGAAGATAGCATTACTGAATTTTGTTTCATTCATATATGTAGAGATAGCCTCCTGCAAAGCATTGAACACATTCTTGTTTGTGCCTTCAACCTGCTGGGAATTGACCTCGACAACGCAATTGAGTTCCTGTGCCTGAGCCCCAGAAACCAATCCTATAAATAAAAAAATTAAACCCAATATTCTCCTCATATCCTCATTTTCCTTTTTTCTTTTACCTATTACCTTTAACCTTTAACCTACTTAAAACTGCACATTAAATCAAGGATGTCAGCCGCAACAGCTCTCTTGCTCTTCAGAGGAAATGTTTTCTCTGTCCCGTCTTTACTGAGGATGGTAATCTTATTTGTATCCGTGCCGAATCCTGCCCCTTTATCCTGAAGCGAGTTGAGCACAACCATATCGAAATTCTTCTTATGTAGTTTCTTCAGGGCATTCTCATGCTCATGATCCGTTTCGAGGGCAAATCCGGCAAACACCTGACCATCCCTTTTTGTAGCAGCGAGAGTGGCGGCAATATCCGGATTTCTAACCAGACGAAGAGTCATATCTTCCGCACCTTCACGCTTAAGCTTACTCTCAGCTCTCACTTCCGGACGATAGTCAGCAACTGCTGCCGCAAAAATTCCGAAATCAGCTTCAGCAAAAGGCTGACGTGCCGCTGCCAGCATCTCTTCGGCACTCTCCACGTCAACCCTTACAATATTCGGATTAGTGGTAACGAGCGAGACAGGACCGCAAACAAGTGTAACATCTGCACCCCTCGACGCGCATTCCTCAGCAAGCGCAAAACCCATCTTACCACTGGAATAATTCCCTATGAAACGCACTGGGTCAAGTTTCTCATAAGTCGGACCGGCAGTGATTGCCACCTTCTTGCCTTTAAGATCGCACTGCGAAAGGAAATACTTTTCGATCCGTGAGAATATATTTTCAGGCTCCTCCATTCTCCCTTTGCCAACGAGATGACTTGCCAACTCTCCGGCTGCCGGTTCTATAATCTCCACCCCATATGATTCGAGGGTGGCGAGATTTCTGACAGTAGAAGGATGCGCCATCATGTCGAGATCCATCGCAGGAGCGATCATCACATGTTCCTTTGCAGAAAGATATGTAGTGACAAGCATATTGTCGGCAATACCGTTTGCCATTTTGCCGATTGTGGATGCTGTCGCCGGAGCGATGACCATGAGATCAGCCCAAATGCCTAAGTCGACATGACTGTGCCACTCACCGGTGTTGGCTGTGAAAAACTCACTCACCACCGGTTTGCCGCTCAATGCCGAAAGTGTCACCGGAGTGATGAACTCCTTACCAGCCGGAGTAATCACGACCTGAACTTCCGCACCCGCCTTTACCAAAAGTCGCAGCAATGTCACAGACTTATATGCCGCAATCCCTCCGGTAATTCCGAGCACTATATGCTTACCTTTCAATACAGAATCCACTTCCGTCAATGTTTAATTTTTAATTTTTAATTAGAAATGAGGAATGAGGAATTAGGAATTAATTCCATATTCTCAAAATCATAAAATCTCGTCTCTCACATATCATCCCTAATTCCTAACTCCTAATTCCTAACTCCTAATTCCTACCGCCTCCCCTTACTTTCTGCAAAAAGCACAGAAATCACATCTTTGGTGTTCTTGGCAAAATCTCCCTGCATCATCCACGTATAAAATGATGGCTCCTTACGGAAAACCTCCTTCACAGGCTGTCCTTTATGCTTCCCGAAATTAAACACCGGCACATCATTATCATCAAGAATAATCCTCGCCGATAGATCGACACATCTCCCCGATTTGGAAAACTCCGCAAGCTTCTCCACATCGTTTTCAAGATCCGGATAGCGTTCAAGCTGCCCAAGCAAAACCTCATACGTGGCTTGTGTATCAGCTAACGCGGAGTGAGCATCCTCAAGATTGCGCCCGCAATAGAATTTATAAGCGGCAACAAGCGTACGCTGCTCCATCTTATGGAATATATTCTGGACATCGATAAACTGCCGTCCGGCAACTTCGAAATTAAGACCGGCACGTCCAAATTCCTCAATAAGCAAGGGCACATCAAACTTATTACTGTTGTAACCGGCAATATCACAACCGTCAAAAATCTCAAGCAAAGCCTTTGATACCTGACGGAATGTCGGCTCATTCTTCACCATTTCGTCCGTGATATGATGCACAGCTGTCGCACCCGGAGGAATCGGCATTTCAGGATTGAGTCTACGTGTCTTTGATTCGGTATGACCATCGGGATAAACTTTTATAAAGCTTAGTTCCACAATGCGGTCGTGCGTTATGTTTGTGCCGGTGGTTTCCAGATCAAAGAAAATCAACGGCTTTTTCAGATTCAGTTTCACTACAATTACTTTTTACTTCTCCCCTCTTCCCTTTTACCTGTTCCCTAATACCTAAAACCTAATACCTATAACCTTTCCCCTTTTCCATCAGAGAACTTGCATCGGCATCTGGATGATCACAACATCCTCGCCCTCCTGCTGCTGAAGCGGAGTGTAAATTCCGGGACGTCCGGGATCGGAAAGCTTGATCACCACAGAGTCATCATGCAGATTGTTGAGAATCTCAATCATGAACTGACCATTGAAACCGATGGTCATCGAGTTACCCTCGTAACTGCAGCTTACTCGTTCTTCAGCTGATGTGCCGTAATCAAGATCCTGAGCATGCAGAATAACTTCATTGGGCTGAATATCGAGAACAACCAGATTCGAACTCTTGGCAGCAAATATCGACACGCGACGCAATGCTGTGAGAAGCGACACCCTGTCGATTGTCATCTCAAACGGGTTCTCCTGAGGAATCACACGGTTGTAGTTGGGATAATTTCCGTTGATAAAAAGACAAGACAGAAGATAATCCCCAAGCTCGAATGTAGCACCCTTGGAATCAAACACTACCTTGATATCAGCATCATCCTTGCCGATAATCGATTTCAAAATATTAGCCGGCTTTGAAGGGAGGATAAACGAACCGGTGAATCCGGGAGCTGCCTCGGAGTTGATGTAGCGAACAAGCTTGTGCGTGTCCGAGCTGACAAACGTAACGTCGTTCTCATGGATATCCCAGTAGATACCGGTCATGATCGGACGAACCGTATCCGCACTGACAGCAAAAAGAGTATTGTCGATTCCCTTCTGCACCATCGAAGCAGGCAGCATCATTGTTTTCTGTTCAGCCTCCTGATTTCTGCGAGAGGGATATTCCGATGCATCAACACCCATGAAATTGAAATGCCCGTTCAGAAAACGGATATCAATTTCCTTCGTATCGTCATTGATATAAAATGTCAGAGGCTGACTTGAAATCTCTTTCGTGATTTCAAGAAGACGTTTTGCTGAAACAGCAATAGCACCGTCACCCTCACTCTCGGTGATGGTCATATAGGCTGTCATCACATTCTCTTGATCGCTACCTGTGATGCTCAGACGGTCTCCTTCCACCTTGAGCAGAAAGTTATCAAGAATCGACAATGCGTTTTTAGCATTGATCACTTTGCTCACAGCCGAAAGCTGCTGCTGGAAAGTCTTTCCCTCTACATTGAATTTCATATCTTATCTTGTTTTTTAATTATATACAGTCTTATCCCATCCCCATCTCGTCCCATACATCCCTATTCCGCCCCATATCCCCCATATTCGCCCCAAGCGGAATTCTTCAACTTGCAAAGATAATCAATTTACGCTTATAAACAAAAAATCCCGATGGCAAATACCATCGGGATTTCCCTGTTTTGTATGTTTAAGGATTATTTATCCTCTTCTTCGGCTACAACCTCAACCTCGATAGGCTGCTCAACCTCTTTGTGGAATTTCACAGTTGCTGTGTAAACGCCAACAGCCTTGATGGCATCCTTAAGGTTGATGATCTTACGGTCGATCTCATGACCGAGCTTTGCAAGAGCCTCGGAAATCTGAGCGGCACCTACAGAACCATAGATGCTGCCGGAAGTACTTGCCTTTGCGGTGATAGTAAGTTTTACGCCCTCGAGAGCGGCTGCTGCAGCCTTGGCATCTTCAAGTATTTTGGCGATTTTGTGGGCACGCTGTCTCTGGTTCTCGGCAAGCTGCTTGAGAGCTGCATTTGAAGCCACGATAGCAAGACCCTGGGGAATGAGGTAATTGCGGCCATAACCGTCTTTAACCTCAACCACATCATCCTTATAACCTAAACTGGCTACATTCTCTTTGAGTATTACTTTCATTGTTGTTGCTTTTATCAGGTTAGAAAAATGATTATTTCATCAAGTCGGTCACATAGGGAAGAAGAGCGAGGTGACGGGCACGCTTAACAGCCTGTGCAACTCTTCTCTGGAACTTGAGAGATGTTCCTGTGATGCGACGGGGAAGAATCTTACCCTGCTCGTTGAGGAATTTCTTCAAGAACTCTGGATCTTTGTAATCGATATATTTGATACCGCTGCGTTTGAAACGGC
Organism: uncultured Porphyromonadaceae bacterium; assembly: GCA_902495075.1. Taxonomy (GTDB): domain Bacteria; phylum Bacteroidota; class Bacteroidia; order Bacteroidales; family Muribaculaceae; genus Lepagella. The sequence continues at coordinate 80,476 of CABUVO010000012.1, read as the reverse complement.
AGTATTTTTTCTTTTTTGTATCTACCGTAAGGGGGGTGAGATAACGGATTTCGTTGTTTGCTGCCATGATTATGCCTCCTTTGCTTCTGCTTTGGCCTCAGCCTCGGCGGGTTTCTCACTTGCTTTGTTTGCTCTCAGGTTACGACGCTTCTCTGCGTACTCAACAGCGTATTTGTCAAGACGGAATGTAAGGAAGCGAAGCACGCGCTCGTCACGACGGAAAGCGGTCTCGAGTTTCTTTACGATAGTGGGCTCACCCTTGAACTCTACCAGCACATAGAAGCCGGTGGATTTCTTCTGGATGGGATATGCAAGCTTGCGCAGGCCCCACAGCTCTTCATTAACGATCTCGGCGTTGTTGGCTTTGAGAACGTCTTTGAATTTTTCTACCGCTTCCTTCATCTGATCGTCAGACAAAACGGGAGTTAAAATGAAAACGGTTTCGTAGTTATTCATACGTTTTGTAAATGATTGATTTGTAATAAAATATTTGCGGCGGTTTCCCTGCAAGGCATCTCCTTGCACGAAAACCGCCGCAAAGTTAACACTTTTTCTTTAATTATACAAATAATCCTTGATTTCTTCGGGGCGGAAGTTGCCGATGAAGTCGGCATGCTTTGCTACTTCGGCTTTGCCGTAGTTCACAAAGACGTGGAGCGACTTGCGGAAGGATGCATCGCGCTGGGTGTCGTCAAGCATAAGATAACCCATCACGATATAACCTGCCATCTCCACAAGACGACGTGCCATGAAATCATGGAATTTGGGATCGTCAACACCGTTGACTGCTTCTACAGCATCAGCATACTGCTGAGTCATGAAGTTGAGCGTTGCCTTTACATCCTCATCTTCTGCTACAACCTGCTTCTCTGCCTCACTCTTGATCCAATCAAGATATGTGCCGGTGGTGACGTGGCGGATTGCTGCCACAACCTGAAGCTGAGTAGTACCCTCGTAGATGGAGGTGATACGTGCGTCACGATAGATCTGCTCGCAAGCATAATCCTTCATGAAGCCGGATCCACCATGGATCTGGATGCAGTCGTAAGCGTTCTGATTGCAGAATTCAGATGTCATACCTTTTGCAAGGGGTGTGAAGGCATCTGCAAGACGGCTATAGAACTTAGCCTCTTTCTTCTCCTCGACCTCGAGTTTGCGCTCTTTGGCGATATCATCGTAGATCTTATACATGTCTACAAAACGAGAACAAGCATAAAGGAGGGTGCGGCTTGCATCGAGTTTTGCTTTCATCAGAGAAAGGATCTCTGCAACAGCGGGGAACTCTATAATTGCCTTGCCAAACTGCTTGCGCTCCTTGGCATACTGCAATGCCTCGCGGTAAGCATGCTCGCTGATACCAACACTCTGGGCGGCGATACCGAGACGGGCACCGTTCATAAGAGCCATCACATATTTGATAAGACCAAGCTTGCGGCTACCTACGAGCTCACAGGGAGCGTCCTTGTAAACAAGCTCACAAGTCGGGCTTCCCTTGATACCCATCTTGTTCTCGATGCGACGAACGTTCACGCCGCCGTTTCTCTTGTCGTAGATGAACATTGACAAACCGCGACCATCTTTTGTGCCTTCTTCGCTACGCGCAAGCACCAAGTGAATATCGCTGTCACCATTTGTGATGAAGCGCTTCACGCCATTGAGCACCCAAGATCCGTCTTCTTTCTGAGAAGCTTTGAGCATGACAGACTGAAGGTCGGAACCTGCATCAGGCTCGGTGAGGTCCATCGACATTGTCTCGCCTGCACACACGCGGGGAATATACTTCTCTTTCTGAGCTTCGTCGGCAAACTCATAGATGGTTTCGGCGCAGTCCTGGAGACCCCAGAGGTTCTCGAATCCCGCATCTGCACGGCTAACCATGTCGGCTGCCATGATGTAGGGAGTGATCGGGAAGTTGAGACCACCCAGACGGCGGGGCATCGACATGCCCATAAGACCTGCCTTGCGGCAAGCATCGAGATTTTTCTTTGTGCCGTCGGCATAGATCACGCGGCTATTCTCAACGCGGGGACCGTTGTGGTCTACATCCTCTGCATTTTCAGCGATGATGTCGCCGCAGATCTCACCCACGATATCAAGCACGCGGTCATAGCTGTCCATTGCGTCCTCGAAGTTCTGAGGAGCGTAGTCGAATTTATCGGCATCGGCGAAGTTTCTCTCTTTGAGCTCCACGATCTTCTTCATCATCGGATGATTCAGGTGAAGTTTCAGAGCTTCGTTATCTGTATAGAAATTAGCCATCTTGTTTACTTGGAATTCTTTTTGTAATACTTGATTAATTTGGGAACGACATCCTCCATCTTACCGGTGATCACATAATCAGCGATTGTGTTGATCGGAGCATCGGGATCTGAGTTGATGGAAATGATGATCGAGCTGTCCTGCATACCGGCGATGTGCTGGATCTGACCGGAAATACCGCAGGCGATATAAAGCTTCGGACGCACGGTGACACCGGTCTGACCAATCTGACGGTCATGGTCTACCCATCCTGCGTCAACGGCAGCACGGCTGGCACCAACTTCACCGCCAAGCACATCTGCAAGCTTTGTAAGAAGCTCGAAATTCTCTTTGCTTCCTACTCCATATCCACCGGCAACCACTACGGGGGCACCCTTGAGATTGACTTTGGATTTCTCTATATGACGGTCGATAACCTCAACCACATAATCTTCGGGAGATGTGTATTTGTTTACGTCGAGATCGACAACCTCTCCTACATAGTTGGAATCACGAACCTCTTTCTTCATCACGCCCTCGCGCACTGTTGCCATCTGCGGACGGCACTCAGGGTTGACGATAGTCGCAACAATGTTACCACCGAATGCAGGACGAATCTGAAGGAGAAGATCCTTGTATTCCGTTCCAGTCTTGGCATCCTTATGATCACCGATCTCAAGAGCGGTACAGTCGGCGGTAAGACCGCTGTGAAGTGCTGAAGACACGCGAGGACCGAGATCACGACCGATTGCCGTTGCGCCCATGAATGCGATGCGGGGCTGAATCTCTTTGAAGAGGTTAATAAGGATAGAACTGTGGGGAAGAGATGTATAAGGATAGAGACGATGATCCTGCACCTTATATATGCGATCCACGCCATAAGGGAAGATCTGCTTCTCGATATCTTTTAATTTGTCACCTGCCACCACGGCTTCGAGCTTGATTCCGAGCTTGTCGGCAAGTGTGCGACCTTTTGTGAGGAGTTCAAGGCTTACATCTGCAATCTTGCCGTCCTCATATTCGCAATATACGATCAAATTATTCTTGTCTGTTGCCATAATGTTTAGCCGATAGTGTGGTTAGCGATTAATTCCTTGATGAGACCTTCGAGCTCTTCATCGTTATTCTCGATGCGACGCGCATCCTTGGCGGTGAATACCACATTCTCGATTCCTTTCACCTTTGTCGGGCTGCCGGCAAGACCGCACTGAGCGAGGTCTGCCTCAACTGTAGCTGCTGTCCATTCTCCGATTTCGAGATAAGGACGCGCTGCGATGAATGCTTTCTTCTCTTCATCGTTGGCAACCTCAGAAGGAACTGCCGCATATTTATATTTCTGCACGTTGCGGGCATTGCGAGGACGACATTCGTCGGCAGAGCCGTTCACGGTAATAACGACGGGAAGGGGAGCCTTGACAGTTTCCACGCCACCTTCAAGACGACGCTTCACGATAACTTTACCATCTTTAACCTCTACGATCTCCTCTGCATATGTCACCTGAGGTATTTTCAGTTTCTCAGCAATCTGAGGACCGACCTGTGCCGTGTCGCCATCGATAGCCTGACGGCCACCGATGATAAGGTCATAATTACCGATCTTGCGCACTGCTGCATTAAGAGCATATGAAGTGGCGAGGGTATCGGCACCGGCAAATGCGCGGTCAGAAAGCACAATACCGCGGTCTGCACCACGATAGAGACCTTCGCGGATAACCTCCGCAGCGCGCGCCGGACCCATTGTAAGCAAGGTCACTGTAGTGCCGGGATACATCTCTTTCAACTTAAGGGCCTGCTCGAGGGCGTTGAGATCTTCAGGATTGAAGATCGCGGGAAGCGCAGCGCGGTTGATTGTGCCGTCTTCCTTCATCGCATCCTTGCCGACATTGCGGGTGTCGGGCACCTGCTTGGCCAATACAATGATGTTCAAACTCATAATTTGATATATCTTTAGTTTGTTGATTATTCTTATTTCCACATTTCGCCACAAAGTTAATAAAAAATTCTTAAAAGTGCTCACTTTTCTTTCATATGTGCACGCGAACCTATTAAAGAACCTATTGCCAATCTCAAATAATTTAACTAATTTTGCCATTATGAATTTTCTTAATTACATATCAATTGCTATCATTTCGGTAGCAGCTGTGAGCCCCGCAAAAACACCGACAGTCGAGGAGTCTTTGGAAGCGGGGCGAGAGGCATTCCTGAATTATGACTTTGAGGAAGCCGCAAAACATTATGCCGCCGCCAGAAAAAAAGCTAAGAAGAAAATACCGCCCCAGCTTGAGGAGCAGGAAAGAGAGCTGATGAAAGCCGAAAATTTCCTTGAAAGAGTGGAACAATTAGTGATTCTTGACAGCATCTCCGTTCCAAAAGAGGAATTTTTCAAGGCTTACAAACTTCCATTCTCTGCCGGATCTCTTGGCAATGCGGAGGCAATACCTTTCGAGCAGACTGATGCCGACTATGTCTTCACGAACGAAGGAACCGATTTCAAGATGTGGGCTCAACCTGACACCACCGGTATATTCCGCATTATGGAATCAATCAGGCTGACCGATGGATCATGGCACGAACCTACGGAAACTCCTGATATCCTCAATAATGGTGGAAATGCGATATATCCCTTCATGATGTCTGACGGGGTTACCCTCTATTATGCATCCGATAATGAGGAATCACTTGGAGGCTATGACATCTTTGTTGCAACACGTGACGCTGCCGACGGGGAGTATCTCCAACCGCAAAACATCGGCATGCCATATAATTCACCCTACGATGATTATCTACTCGCCATTGACGAACTGAATGGCGTGGGATGGTGGGCAACTGACCGCAACCAGCTCGGTGATAACCTCACAGTGTATCTCTTTAAGGTGAATGACCTACGCAAAAACTATAATTCGGAAGAAACAGAGAACATTCCGGATCTTGCTTTTATTAGAGATTACAAATCAACCTGGGGTGATGAAGATTACACTCCCCTACTCGAAGAAATTCAGGCAATCACTCCCGGGCAGGTAAAAAAACAGGTGGATTTCATTTTCCCGATGAAGGGAGGAATAATATACACTACTCTCGACGATTTCCAGACTTCCGGAGGCAAGACAATGATGAAAAAATATCTGGCAGCCGAGAAAGCCTTCAATCAGAAACTGAGCCGTCTCTCCGACCTCCGTCATAAATTTGCGATCAACAAAGGCAGTTCGATGAAAGCGCAGATTCGCTCGCTTGAATCAGAAACCGAAAAAGACCGCGAAGCCCTCCGCCGTCTCCGCAGCGAGGTCTACCGCGCCGAACAAAATGCCCGTTAGGGCATTCCTCTCGGTCTCTGTCTCTGCCCCCATCCCCATCCATCCCCATATCGCCCCATTCCGCCCCATATCACCCCATATAAAGAAAAGAATATGCTTTCGTTTTCCATAGCACTTATAATCCTGATCGTCGGCTATTTCACATACGGCAAATTCGTATCTCGTGTGTTCGGTCAGGATCCATCTCTTCCAACTCCCGTAACGCGCCATGCCGATGGTGTTGACTTCGTTGAATTGCCCACGTGGAAGGTATTCCTTATCCAGTTTCTCAACATCGCCGGACTTGGTCCCATATTCGGAGCGATCATGGGCGTTATGTTCGGTCCTGCCGCATTTCTATGGATTGTGTTCGGCACAATCTTTGCCGGCGCGGTTCACGATTATCTCTCCGGCATGCTGTCGTTGAGGAATGACGGTGCTTCGCTTCCTGAAATAGTAGGGAATCAGTTAGGGACGGGTATTAAAAACACTATGCGTGTATTCTCACTGTTGCTTATGATCCTTGTGGGAGCCGTGTTCGTATATAACCCGGCTGACTTGCTGGCAATGCTTACTCCGGAAAGCCTCGACCGCATGTTCTGGATTGTAGTGATTTTCGCTTACTACATGCTTGCGACACTTCTTCCTATCGACAAACTCATCGGCAAACTATACCCCATCTTCGGTTTTGCACTGCTGTTTATGGCTGTAGGTATTCTGATTGCCCTTTATGCCCACTCTTCGGCAATGCCTGAAATCTGGAGTGAATTCTATAATCACAAACCGGATCCCGAGGCAAGCCCCATTTTCCCGATGATGTTCGTTTCAATTGCATGCGGAGCCATATCGGGCTTCCACGCTACTCAGTCGCCGATGATGGCACGCTGTCTCAAAAACGAGAAACATGCGCGTCCGGTCTTCTATGGCGCGATGGTGACAGAAGGCATTGTGGCTTTGATATGGGCAGCCGCTGCCATTGCTTTCACCGACGGATATGACGGTCTGCAAAGTTTCCTTGGAAACGGCAGTCCCGCAATACTCGTGAACAGCGTGTCAAAATCCTGGCTCGGCACTGTCGGAGGCATTCTTGCCGTGCTTGGAGTCATAGCGGCTCCCATCACTTCGGGTGACACCGCCCTACGCTCTGCAAGACTGATAGCAGCGGATTTCATGGGCGTTAAACAACGCAAGATTGTGAAGCGACTGATGATATCGCTACCCATATTTGCGGTATGCTTCGTCATCATGCTACTTCCCTACGAAGCATTGTGGAGATATTTCGCATGGTGTAATCAGGTGCTTGCGGTATTCACACTTTGGGCAGTTACCGTCTATCTCGCAAAAGAGCATAAACTATATATAATCACACTCATCCCGGCTCTCTTCATGACAGCCGTGACCGTGACATATATTTTCTTTGCCCCCGAAGGTTTCGGGGCGATAACCGACAGTCTCTGGGGAATCAGCATCGCTTATGAATGGGCTCTTGCCATTGGTCTTGGCACCTCTGCCCTCCTCCTTATGCTGTTTGTGCGCTTCCTGCGTCTCACTCCCCGGGAACTTCCAATACCTAATCAAGTTGCTGAATCATGACAATAGAAGACATCATCGAACTAATCAAAAACACCAACAAATACAATTTTCATTCACATACACAGTTTTGCGACGGTCGCGCCTCGATGGCTGAAATGGCTGAAGCCGCGGCTGCCGATGGTTTCGACATCTGGGGATTTTCACCACATTCTCCTTTATCTCAGTCGGAACCCTGCAACATGAAGTTTGAGGATATGGAAGCATATCTTGCAGAGGCTTCGCGGCTTAAGGATGTTTACGATGGAAAGATGAAGATCCTGACATCTCTCGAAATAGACTATATGAGCCCGGACTTCGGACCTCATATCGATTATTTCCAAAATCTCCCGCTCGACTATCGCCTGGCTTCCGTGCATTTTGTGCCAAACCAGGAAGGTGTATGGCTCGACTGCGATGGCAAATTTGAAAGATTTGCCGAATATCTTAAAAATGGTTATCATGGCGACCTACGTTATGTGACGGAAAAATATTTCGAGCAGGTCATCAGAATGCTCGAACGTGGCGGCTTTGAAATCCTCGGACACTTTGACAAAATTGCGGGCAATGCGGCTCTGGCTGACCCTGAACTTGAAAACCGGGGATGGTATGAGGCACTCGTCGATGATGTCATCAGTCATGCGCAGACAGCCGGAGTGATAGTGGAAATTAACACCAAATCGCTTACCGACAAGAAACGTTATTTCCCCGCAATAAGATGGTGGGATAAACTTAAAGCCGCGAAACTGCCCATAGTCTTCAATTCCGATGCTCATTATCCCGACAAGGTCAACGCAGGGCGAAGAGAAGCCATTGAAGCCTGGTCATCCATATAACCCACAAGATCCATATTGCAAAGATGAAAAACGTGCTGGTAATTTGTGATGGGATGGCTGATGAGCCTTTAAAGTCGCTCGGAGGCAAGACTCCTTTGGAGACAGCTTTCACACCCTCTATGGATTGGCTGGCATTAAACGGCAGGTGTGGCCTTGTCAATACTGTTCCCCCAGGACTTTATCCGGGCAGCGAGACTGCCATTCTCACCATTCTCGGTTACCATCCAAACGAAATACCATCCGGACGCGGTCCTCTTGAAGCCTTAGGTCTCGGAATCGAGCTCTCTGCAAGTGAGGTAGCAATGAGATATATATTGAAAGATACCGACATCTGTATTTCCGAAATATCATTACTTTATCCCGACCTATCGTTTCATCCACTTTCCTCACACACGGGAATATGCACCTCTTCGCACAAAAACAATCTTCCGGTCGACTCATCACTTATATCATTCTGGAGCGCTGATGTTCCTAAAACGTATGAATCATTTGGCAAACGTCATAGAATTAATGGCTCTCATCAGGCTCGTTCGGCAATGATAGGTTGTGTCCCTTTACTCAAAGGGATGGCTGCTGCCCTCGGTATGGAGTGGATAAAACCGGAGAACGCCACGGGGCGTTGCGACACTGATTTCAAAGCAAAAGGTGAAGCGCTGTTGTCGGCAATCGACGACCATGATATCTCCGTGGTGCACATTGAGGCTTGCGACACGGCTTCTCATGAATGTGATCCGATATCCAAGACAAGTGCCATTGAAAATATCGACAAGCACATAGTGACGCCGCTGCTCGATAAGTTGCGACATGGCTCCGTTCCATTCTCCATTGCGGTGATGTCTGACCATCCTTCGCTTTGTGAAACGGGATGTCATTCCCCTTCGCCCTCTCCTTTTTTACTATATTATCCGGGTATCGAAGCTGACTCCGTAACACGTTTCGATGAAAAAACTGTTGCCGGAGGCTCTTTGTCAACCCCCGCTGAAATATATGTCTGACATGAAAAAGAAAATAATACTCGTCACAGGAGGACAACGTTCCGGCAAAAGTGAGTTTTCCGAGAAACTCGCTCTCGAAAACTCCGAGACCCCGGTTTACCTCGCCACAGCCCACGTGATCGATGATGAATTTCGCGAACGCGTGCGCATCCATCAGCTGAGACGCGGTCCAAACTGGTCGACAATTGAAGAAGAGATCAACCTCAGCCGTCATGACATGACCGGCAAAACAGTCTTGATAGACTGCGTGACAATGTGGGTGACAAATGTTTTCTTCAGCAACGGAGAAGACGTGTCGGCTTCTCTAAACATCCTCAAGGATGAGTTTGACAGATTCACGAGTCATGATGCAGTATACATATTCGTCTCCAACGAGATTGGATCAGGTGGGGTTTCCCCGAATGCCATGACACGCAAATTCACCGATATCCAGGGCTGGTTCAACCAGCACATAGCCGCCCGCGCAAATGAAGTCTACCTAACTGTTGCCGGCATTCCCCTAAAAATAAAGTAGCCAACCCCTTTCCCTACTTTCTCATTCTCATAAATCCCCATTCTGCCCCATTTAACCCTATTTAACCCCATAGATATGAAAAATTTCGCAATCAAAACTCCCTCAAAAGAGATTGAAAAAGACCTCCTCACCAAGATAGATTTCCTCACTAAACCCAAAGGCTCTCTCGGCAAACTTGAAAAACTTGCTGCCCGCATCGGCTTAATCCAGCAGACATTGAGTCCTAAATTGTCTAAGCCGCATAATATCCTCTTTGCCGCAGACCACGGCATAATAGAAGAGGGTGTCACCGTGTCACCCAAAGAGGTAACATGGCAGCAGCTTTCCCATTTCTCTCACGGAGGAGCGGGCATCAATTTCCTTTGCAATCAACACGGCTTCAAACTCGTGCTTGTAGATGCAGGTGTTGATTACGATATCCCCGAGGGGAAAGGCATTATTGACTGCAAAATACGCAAATCCACACGCAATTACCTCCATGAGCCCGCGATGACTAAAGAGGAGTGCGACCTGGCGATAGAACGCGGAGCCTCCGTAGTTGATAAGGTGTATGCAGATGGCTGCAACATTGTGAGTTTCGGAGAGATGGGGAGTGGAAACACCTCATCGTCATCCATGTGGATGCATGCATTCACCGGCATCCCCCTGGCAGATTGCATCGGCGCAGGTGCCGGCCTTGACAAACCCGGAATCAACCATAAACTCGATGTGCTCACCCGGGCATGGGAGAACTATTCAGGTGACGGCTCGACAGAAAGCTATATCGCATGGTTTGGTGGATATGAAATGGTGATGGCAGTTGGAGGAATGCTGCGTGCCGCAGAGTTGGGTATGATAATAATCGTTGACGGCTTTATAATGACTGCGTGCATACTTGCCGCCTCCAAACTTAATCCTGCGGTACTCGATTACGCGATCTTCGGACATCAGGGAGATGAATCGGGACACAAACTGATGCTCCAGGCGTTGAATGCCGATCCGATACTCCATCTTGACCTCCGTCTCGGCGAAGGGAGCGGCGCCGTCTGCGCCTATCCTATCATCGACTCCGCCGTGCGCATGATCAACGAAATGGACAACTTCCAATCCGTCGGCGTCACCAAATACTTCTAACATAACAGCTCTCTGCCATGGCTAATGAAATTCAATTTATACTATATAACCTTCCTGATAACTCAGGAACAGTACAGGCTATTGTTCAGGATGAAAACCTATGGCTTACTCAGAAAGCTATGGCTCAAGTGTTTGATGTGTCTATTCCTGCGATTAACCAGCATCTTAAAAACATATATGATACCAACGAGCTGACACCGGAGGCAACTATTAAGAAAAACTTAATAGTTCAACAAGAAGGTAATCGTCAAGTTAAACGAGAACAAACTTTCTATTCTCTTGATGCGATCATCAGTGTTGGATATCGTGTTAACAGTCAAAAAGCCACGTTTTTCCGTCAATGGGCAACACGGATTCTCAATGAATTTATCCGTAAAGGTTTCGTGCTTGATGATGACCGATTGAAGCAGGGAAATGCAGTTTTCGCACACGACTACTTTCGTGAACTTTTAGAACGTGTCCGTTCCATTCGCGCCAGCGAACGCCGCATCTGGCAACAAATAACAGACATATATGCCGAATGTAGCATTGACTACGACCGTATGGCTCCAACAACAAGAGATTTTTACGCGATGGTTCAGAATCGTTTTCATTATGCTATCACAGGACATACCGCGGCAGAAATCATCCATGCCGGAGCTGATCATACGAAACCACACATGGGACTGACAACTTGGAAGTATGCTCCCGAAGGTCGAATATTAAAATCAGATGTCAGCATTGCCAAGAACTATTTGACAGAAAAAGAGATACGTACGCTTGAACGCACAGTGACATCTTATTTTGATTACATTGAAGGACAGATTGAGCGTGGCAACGTATTTAATATGAAACAATTTGCCTCCAGTGTTGACAAATTTCTTACCTTCAATGACTATAAAATTCTTCCTGACCGAGGTTATATCTCTGCCGCTCAAGCAAAAGCTAAAGCAGAAGCAGAATATGACCTCTTTAACCCCACTCAGCAAATCGACTCCGATTTCGACAAAGAAATCCGTTGTTTAACAGACAACCATTAATCGACAACTTCCAGTCGGTCGGCGTCACCAAATACTTCTAAAAGAGACATTAATAACGATACGTTCTGAAAATCCTCGGACTTTTGTCCGGGGATTTTCTGTTTTAACATTATTTAACACAGGTTGCAATTGAGGGATGTTCTTTTCAACTTTGTCTTAAATAATGTAAATTTAAACAGTTTTTTAATTGCCTTGAAACCGTGAAACTCAATAAACGATCCGATATTTATAAAGAATTCGACCGACTGTATCAAGAATACTGCGGTCGCATTTATAATTTCGCTTTTAAGCTAACACGAGGCGATATATACAAATCCGAAGAAATTACGCAGATCACATTTCAAAAACTCTGGGAGAAGATCAACGAAGGCACCGCACCCGATCATATTTCTTCATATCTGTTTGCCACAGCCAAGAACACGATCCTGAATATCGCAAACAAAGAGGCGTTGCAATATATCTACAACAACTATCTGGCGGCAACCTCACAGAATGACAATTCCACAGAGAATGAAATCGACAGTAAATTCATGATGGAGTTCATCACTAATCTCATTAATGATCTTCCACAAGTGAGACAGCGTGTTTTCCGTATGAGCAGAATGCAACACATGTCGCATAAACAGATTGCACAAGAGCTTAATATCAGCGAACGCACAGTAGAGAATCATATTGCAATTGTGTTGAGAATGATCCGGGAGCAGTTCGGACGTCCAGACACCTGACACACCCCTACATGAAATAAATCAAGTCATTAACCTACAATAAAAGAATAATCCTTCAAATCATGACCAAAACGGAAGAAATAAAGAATCTTATTGCACGCTGCGAGCGAGGCACAGCCTCTCCCTTGGAAAAGGATCTCGTGAACAGCTGGCTTTATTCCGACTCTGACCTTGAACAATGGTTCACACGAGAGATATCAGATTCTAATCCCCTCATAGACACCGAACTTTTGATTCGTTTTCACCCCGATGCGAAATGGGCTGCAAAACATTTCAAAATCAAATCGAATCCGAGTTTCAGATTTTGGCTCGTCGCTGCTGCCGTTGCAATAATAGTATTAGGTGTTGGATTTTTTTCGATTCACAACAATAAGACATATCAGCCAACACCCTTTATTGTCACAACAGGACCGGGCGAACATACACGTATCACCCTGAATGACGGGACAAAAGTAATTCTGAATTCTTTAACAGAATTAAAATTCATCAACAATCAAGCGGATCACAAACGTATTGTGAAACTTAACGGAGAGGCGGTTTTTGATGTAGCCCATGACTCAAATAATCCATTCATTGTACAGAGCCGTGATTTGGAGGTTGAATGTACGGGTACAATTTTCGATGTGAAAGCATACAAGGACCGACCAATCACGGTCGTACTCAACGAAGGCTCTGTGATTGCAAGGACAGAGACAGAGAGTGTAGCAATGAAACCTGACCAAAAGGTAATCTATGACTCGGCTTCCTCTTCTCTCATCAAGTCAAGCATTGAGTCGTCTGAATATCTTAAATGGACAACGGGAAGCCTTCATTTCGAGAATGAGGCTCTGCGTGACATTTGTCTGGAACTTGAACAAATATATGGCGTTGAAATAAAATTTGACTCCGAGGAGATAGCGAACATGAGAATTTCAGGAAATATGGATCATGATTCTCTGAAAGAAGCTCTCACCGTTATCACTGCCCTCTGCGATGCCAACTATACAATAGATTCTAATGGAATAGTAACAATTAAAACACCCTAATCAATACAATATGATAAAGAAAACTATCTTATCTATTCTTTTCATCTTCGCGATCTTGCTTCCGGGATGCAATGATGACGAAGTGAAAGATCCATCCTTCAGCGCGATAAGCATTTATCCGGAAAAGGAAACCTACAAAGTAGGCGATGTGATAAAATGTTCGATAACGCAGACCGATCCGAACCCTGAGAATCTCAAAGAAACAACCTATTGGTGGTACACCTCCTGGTGGTTCAACGACAGCGCGATGACTCCCGATTTTCAAGAATTCAATAACAATGTCTGTGAATCTACAGAAATAACCTTAACACAACCCGGTGATGTCACTCTTTACTTCTTCGGTCAATTAAAATACCAGCATTACGACTGGCACAAGATTGAAATTGCAAGAACGATTAAAGTAACGGAATAACAGAAGTCGTTTCACTAAACCATCTTAACAAAACCTGACATATGATTAAATCACATAGAATACGGCTATCAGTATTGATAATTGCATTGGTATGCGCCACGATGTCAATACAAGCCGCTGTCACAATTTCTTTTCGGTCGTTACCTCTTAACAAAGCGTTCAAAGCTATTGAGAAGGTCTCAGATCTTAAATTCGTGTATAAGGCAGACTTGCCCGATTTTGACCGAAAAGTGAGTCTTGATGTTACAAAAGCCTCTGAAAAACAAGTTCTCGACAACCTTTTTAGGCAGACAGATCTAAGCTATCGACTGATTGGAAACAACGTCGTTGTTGAACGTTCCGGAAAAAACAAAACTAAAAACCGGAATGAAAAGAAAACGGTTGAAACTAAATCTTCTTCGAAATCAGCTATACCATCGTTCAGATTAAAGGGCAAAATTACAGATACCAATGGAGAGCCACTGATAGGAGCCACCATCATGATAAAGAATAAGAAAACAGGTGTCTCAACGGATGTTGACGGCAATTTTGTTTTACCATCTGTCAGCAAAGGTGATCTTCTGCATGTGAGCTACGTAGGTTATCAACCTGAAGTTATTACTGTCAATTCGAACAATGACGTTGACATAAAACTAAAGGAATCGACTACCATGCTTAATGAAGTTGTGGCTGTTGGTTTCGGCACACAGAAGAAGGTAAATCTAACAGGTGCGGTCTCTGTTGTAAAAGCCAAGGATCTTAACGGACGTCCCACAGGCAACGCTGCCACCGCACTCCAAGGAGCTGATCCGTCACTAAACCTGACAATGAGTTCCGGTGGTCCGGATGCCACGGCATCTTTTAACATTCGTGGAGTAACATCAATCAATGGAGGAACGCCACTCGTGCTCGTTGACGGCGTGGAAATGAATCTTATCCGTCTCAATGCAAACGATATCGAAAGTGTCTCCATTCTGAAAGATGCATCGGCATCTTCAATATACGGAGCCAAGGCTTCAGCAGGCGTAATTCTTGTCACAACAAAATCCGGAAAGGAGAACTCCGCTCCTCGCATCTCTTTCGATCTGAAAGCCGGATGGAGAAACTCTACTACAAGTAATGATTTCATTACATCCGGTTACTGGTCAACTTATATCAACGACCTTTTTATGTCGGAATTCCAAGGACGTGCTTTCACAACATATAATGACATCGACAGAGCTGAGTTGTGGATGCGTGAGGGTCAGACAACGGAATCGACAGAACGCCCCTGGACCATTGTGGATCAAAACGGTTACTGGAGATATTATGCAAATTTTGACTGGCATAATTATTTTTACCGCAAAAGCCGTCCTCTCCAAGATTACAATGTTTCTATTTCGGGAGGCTCAGGTAGGGTCAGCTATTTTGTAAGCGGACGCGCCAATATTGAAGAAGGTATTATAAAACCCGTTAACGACAATTTCAAATCCTTCTCCATGAGGGCAAAACTTGATGTAAAAATCACCAACTGGCTTAAATACCATTTTAATGGGTCGATGTTTGAATCCACTTACAACGAACCGAGTGCCACAGGAACAACCGGAGATATATTCACCACTGCCAATGTTCACAACCTCGCCGCTTTTCCAGCAACAAATCCCGACGGAACATCAGTATATGAACTGACAGGCGTCATAACAAATGGCTCCGGACAAGTTGCCAACGGCTACTCGGCAATTTTGAACTATGGCAAACATAAGAACAAACGTCAGAACAAAGAATTCCTCGTGAAGAACGGATTAGATATTCAGATACTGCCATTCTGGACTATAAATGCTGATTATTCATATCTATTCAGAAACTTCAACGGATATCTGCGCACTGTAGAGGTGCCATATAGCGTTCGTCCGGATGAAGAGCTATGGGTAGACGGCACAATAGGCAGCCGTTATGCCGACGCATTCAAACGTACCATCAACAACTACACTACGCAGACAATCAACGCATACACTACTCTCAACCCATCTTTCGGCAACCATAATCTTAAAGTCACAGCCGGGTTCAACGGGGAAATCTACCGATACCAGAGTGTTACGGGATCAAGGAAAGATCTCATGAGTCCGGATGTCAGCACATTCAATATCGCGACAGGAGAAATAACTCAACTCAAAGACGTTATCAACAACTCGGTAACATATGGTTTCTTTGCCCGCGTCAACTATGACTATGCCGGGAAATATCTTCTCGAGCTATCAGGAAGGTACGACGGAAGCTCGCGTTTTGCAAAAGAACACCGCTGGGGATTCTTCCCCTCGGCATCTGCAGGTTGGCGATTCACCGAAGAGAAATTTTTAGAAGGTGCTCACCCATGGCTATCCAATGGTAAGTTGCGTCTCTCTATAGGCACACTGGGAAATCAACAAGTAGGATTCTACGATTACATACAGCAGATTACTCCCAACCAACAGAACACCGGCATCACATTAGACGGTATAAATTCTGTACCTTACGCATCCGTATCAGCCCCTCCGGCTTCTGATCTGACATGGGAAAAAGTCACAACATACAATCTTGGGCTTGATTTGAATTTCTTCAACAACCGACTTGGGATTACCGGAGATGCGTATATCCGCGACACTAAGGATATGCTCACTGCTGGTGCAAAATTGCCATCAGTTTACGGCACGACTGTTCCAAAATCCAACTGTGCAGATCTTCGCACGAAAGGATGGGAACTCGGTGTGACATGGACAGACAATTTTATTCTTC
This sequence comes from uncultured Porphyromonadaceae bacterium, assembly GCA_902495075.1. GTDB lineage: Bacteria > Bacteroidota > Bacteroidia > Bacteroidales > Muribaculaceae > Lepagella. The sequence goes on along the minus strand of CABUVO010000012.1, from coordinate 64,010 downwards.
TCAATTCCCCATTCAGCTATTCTGTTGGCGCTGGTATCGGTGACCATACCTCCGTTATCACAAAATTTGATAACAACCCAAGTAAACTTTTAGGCACACACTATAAGGGAGAAGAAATCGGTGAGATATGGGGATATACTATTGATGGTCTGTTCGCTACGGATGAAGAAGCAGCAGCTTACGATGCTTCAATGCGCGATGTGCGCACATATTGCTTCGGTCGCTATAATCAAGGACCGGTGGGAGCGCTCCGAGCTGGTGATCCTCGATTTGTAGATCTCAATGGAGATGGAGCTGTGAATTCAGGAGAGAAAACCGCAGACAACCCTGGAGACCGCAGCATAATTGGTAATACTACAGCCCGCTATAATTATAACATCCGTGGTTCTTTTGAATGGAAGGGTATAGATTTCTCAATATTTTTCCAAGGTGTGGGGAAAAGGGACTGGTATCCTGGTTCTGAGGCACGTATGTTCTGGGGACCATATTGCCGCCCGTATCAGGCATTCATACCATCAGGATTTATGGATAACGTTTGGAGCGAAGACAATCCCAATGCATATTTCCCCCGTCCGAGAGGATACATAGCTTTATACGAAGACATGCCTTTAGGGAAAGCGAACACCCGTTATCTCCAAAGTGCTGCATATCTCCGTCTTAAGAATCTGACCATAGGCTATACTCTTCCTGTATTGAAAAAATACGTAAAAGAGATACGCGTATATTTCTCTGCTGAGAACCTTTGCTATTGGTCTCCACTCAAAAAATATTGTAAATATATCGACCCGGAAGTAGCCACAATCTACACGAGCAAGTGGTATCAAGGCATGGGATATGACTATCCGAAAACTTTCACTTTCGGTCTTAATCTCGTTTTCTAAAGCACACTTATCATGAAAAAGATACATATATTTATTCTCTCTACAATAATGAGCACTGCCTTCGTATCATGCACGGATATGGATCAGTTTCCCGAAGACCGTCTTAGCCCCGAAAGCTATTTCAGTTCGGAAGCAGAACTCAAACAATACACAAATTCATTCTATACACTCGTACCCGCTCCCAATGAATCATTCAAATTCTTTTTAGAGCAAAGCGAGCATATGGTTCCGGAGTTACCCTCCAATGCAATCACGGGCAACAGGGTTGTGCCGGGAAGCGGTTCCGGTTGGACTTGGACGAAACTTCGCGACATTAATTATTACCTTCAATACTCCGGACGCTGTAAAGACGAATCTGTCAGAAAACATTATGACGGAGTAGCATATTTTTTCCGTGCATTGTTTTATTTCGACAAGCTTACAAGATTCGGTGAAGTGCCATGGTATGATAAGCCGATTGGATCCGGAGATACCGAACTGTTAAAGAAACCACGCGATAGCCGCGAAGTGATAATCAAACATATAATAGAAGATTGCGACAAAGCTTATGAGTATCTCCTGCCATTTGGCAAATCCTCGACAAGTGTATGTGCGTGGACGGCGGTTGCATTGAAGTCTCGTGCCTGCCTGTTCGAAGGAACTTTCCGTAAGTACCATGCTGGAGACCCGTTCAATCCCGACAATCTTCCTTATGAGTATCTGCTTGAAGAATGTGTGAAAGCGTCCAAACTTTTGATAGATAACGGTAATTACAAGATAGTAAAGGAAGGGAAAGAACCCTATCGTAATCTATTTGCAACTTTAAAGCCTTTTGATGAAGAAGTTATTTGGGCTCGAATTTACGGAGAGTCTGTAGGAGGCTCGCACAATGCTGCTGACAATGCCCGTACGCGCGGCACAGGCTACACTAAACGATTCGTCGCAATGTTCCTGAATACAGACGGAACACGATACACCGACAATCCTTCTTGGAAAACTCAAGAATATTCACAGGAATTTACAAACAGAGACCCTCGTCTCAGCCAGATTGTATTAGCTCCCGGATACAAACAAATGGGATCTGATAAAGTCGGGATGATGAATCTTCCCAGCACACGTGGCGCATATCAGTATATCAAATATGTCATGGATGAGACTCAAGACGGTTACAACAGATCAAAATCAGCAATGCCAATTTTCCGTCTTGCGGAAGTAATGTTGAATTATGCGGAGGCAAAGGTAGAACTCGGCACACTAACCCAGCAGGATCTTGACATAACGGTGAATAAAATTCGCGACAGGATAGACATGCCTCATCTCAAGCTTTCAGATGCCAATGCCAATCCCGACCCATTCCTTCTAAGCGAGGAATGGGGATATCCCAATGTATCAAAGTGTGAAAATACAGGTGTCATTCTTGAAATCAGACGGGAACGAATGATTGAGCTAACTCTTGAACTTGTTCATTTTAATGACATCCTTCGATGGAAAGAGGGAGCTGTATATTCCAAGCCATGGTATGGCATGTACTTCCCCGGACCTGGGAAATATGACCTGACAGGAGACGGCAAGGCGAACATAACTTTGTGGAAAGGCATCCGCCCCGGAGGGCTCGGCACCAAACTTGAAATTGGCAACGAAATTATCCTTTCTGAAGGAGACAAAGGATTCGCTGTTATGTTCGGAAGCAACAGTGCGAAACGCACTTGGAATGAAAACAGAGATTATCTGTTCCCCATCCCAACAGACGAACGTATCCTCACAGACGGCATTCTCACCCAGAATCCCGGATGGGAAGACGGACTTGCCTTCTAAAACCTAATTTATTTACATAATTATAAACAATAATAACTTAATAGTATGAAAAAGTCAATTTTATTGCCATTAGCAATTTTCACATTTCCGTTGACACTTTCGGCTACAGACTATTTTATGTCTCCCTCAGGCAAAGGTGAAAAAGATGCCACATCTTGGGACAATGCCGCACCTACTGAAAAATTTGCATCATTACTTAAAGGTTGCAAATCTGGCGATGCCATCTATTTAACTGCAGGCACCTACAATATCTGCGAAGGGGAAAATGTTAATTACGCTCTTGTGGCCGGTATTACGATAATGGGAGGATTCCCCACCGAAGCGTCAGGCACAGATATCAGCGGTTATGATTCAAAGCAGAATGTCACTGTTCTGGACGCTCAAGAGAAGAACGGACAGACAATGGCACTATTTACTCTCGAACCGACCGAAGAGCATTTCGCAGACAGAACTCTCATCAAGGGACTTTCAATCATGAATTGTCGACCTAACACCACTGCAAATAAAGGAGTGGTTTTATACTGTAAGACAGCCAAAGCAAATATGGCTGAAGTTGTCATGACGAAAAACAAATGCACCAAAGGCGGAATAGTTTTTGTTGCAGATGGCTCAGAATTCTTTGCAACCGATTGTCAGTTCTTAAATAATGAGAATACAACTACAGGAAATGCCGGAGGCAGACAAGTATGTATATCCACTGCAAAAGGAATAACAGGACATCCCAATACACTCGTTGCTCTTGACAGGTGCTTATTCTTTGGAAACAAATGGGAAGACGGAAAAGCGAAATGGGGAGGTCTCATAAATATCAGCGATGGAAACACGCAATTGACCGCTAATCTGATTATGACACATTGTTTTGCAGACGGGAATCAGATGTCGATAGATCAGAAAGGAGGATGGTTACGTATCGGCTCTTATTCCAATGTCTTTTTGGCATTTAATACCGGCTACAATTTTAAAATTAAGAATGCCAATTCGGCATGGTCCGGCTCGGTCATTTCGACAGCAGGCAATGTCGGTGCCGTAACCCTTATGGGAAATCTCTTTCTAAACGCGGATGAATCTCACACCGCATTCGGACTTGACGCCGCTCTTCACAAAGATTCCAAATCATTGGGATATAATGTTGTGAATAAAATCCAAACAACAAAAGACACTTCCTTCAATTGGAATTTGGCAACCGACAGTTGGAATCATTCGGCATTACAAAATGAAGTTCTTGACACTCAAAATGCCACAACAGAAGGAATCGTAGCAGCCACAAACGATTATAAAGACGTTCCATTGGCTGATATCCAAGCTGCAGCTCTTCCAAAGCCTTTCGACGTTTTTACGTCAAAAATCGATTTGAGCAAAGATATTACAGGAGAGCCTCGAGAAGCAGTATCTTACCGTGGCGCATATTCCCCGATAAAAATTCAAACTGGATTAAACGAAACATTATCAAACAACGAGATTTCAATTACAAAAATAGCGTATGGCGTTTACCGGATTCTTGGTAAAGGAAACAACTCTTGCAATGTTTTCGATCTCACAGGAAAATTCATTGCAAATCCTAATCGTGGTAGTGATATCATTGATCTGTCAGGGTACAATGACGGAATCTACATCATTCGTATCGCCGACAAATCTTTTAAAATTGTAAAATAAACCCCTTAATAACAACAATATGAAAAAAGGTATTTTACTACTTGCGAGTGCGTTTATTTGCACTTCAGCGTTCGCAGAAAACTATTTCATCACTCCGACAGGGAGTGGTGCCGGCGATGGATCAAGCTGGGAGGACGCGGCAGCCGGAGCGGACATCAATGAAATTCTCAGTGGTCTTGAACCGGGTGACAACGTCTATTTTAAGGCGGGAACTTACGGAGGCTCAAGCACGGATATAGTACCTGGACTGACAGTTATAGGCGGATTCCCGACCTCCGCCAAGGGCACTGATATAACAGGATATGACCCTGCTGTAAATCTTACAATATTTGACTGTGAGGGTAAGAATGTAAATGCCGCAAAAGCATACGTCCGCGTTGCGGCATCTGACGATCAGAAAGAATTGACAACCACTATCAAAGGAATCACTATTACAGGAGCAAAATCAATATTGTCTGCCGATGGTTCCAATTCACGTTCGAATCCTCATATTCTGGGATCGGCACTCTATTGCTCCAACGCAAAGGTTATTCTTGAAGATGTTGTTTTCAAGGGCAATACATCTGCTGTAGGAGGTGTTGTTGTTGCCGCAGAAAATTCCAAATTCCTCGCAAAACATTGCAAATGGATTGACAATGTCAATGATTACTGGACACATTTCCCGGATGCCGGTCTTGGATTTACAGCCGTTTGTTTCACAGCGCTTCCGAGCATCGTAATCAATCCCGGACGCACCACAAGTATTCTCGACGGTTGCGTATTCACAGGCAACAAGATTGAAGGCGACAGCAAGAATAAATCAAAATGGGGCGGTCTCATAAATATTGTTGACCGTACAAACAACAAGGACTATTCAGCAATGTCATATTCAGATCTAATCGCCGTAAACAACATCTTCGATGGCAGCGAACTCGAGATATTCCAAAAAGGTGCCTGCCTGCGTCAGGGCATGAGATCTTACATCCTTCTCGCCTACAATACATTCTATGGATTCCGCGCTTCTGATCCGGCATTGGGCACTACAATCTCTTTCCATGGTGACAATGTGTTAACTTACATGGGTTGCAATATCGTGGTTGACAACAGCAACACAGTTGAAAACAACTATGCTATAGGTCTTGATGGCAATTTGCGCAGCTCATCGGATACATTCGCTTACACATCAACAAGTTTCGGTTACAATACCGTCAGCGGCACTACGCCTAACAAAAAACCTGAATCTTTCTTCACAGTTCCTACAGACCAATGGAACGTAACTGATGGAGAGGCAACCGTATTCGGTGGAAACAAGCTGACTGCAAAAGGTAACACGATGGTTATCGAACCCGTAAAAGCATATGCCGACGTTAAGATGACAGAAGTCAACGATGCCTTTAAGGCTACAAGTTTCCCGAATGAATTTATCGATGTTTTTGGCGACAAATATAGTGTAGACCTCACTGTGGACATCACGGGCGCCAAGCGCAGTGCCACAACTTATCGTGGTGCCTATGACCCGACAGCTACGGGGGAAGGAACAGGAATCGGTGAAATACCCTCATCTTCAGACACTTTGTCAATTGAAAAGATTGGTAACAATATCTATAAGGTAAACAACGGGAATGCTACAGTCTATAATGTCGCAGGTCAGGTTGTATGCACCGATACTAATGGAATTATTGACTTATCCTCCGCTTCTACAGGTGTCTATATAATTTCCTCTAATGGCAAATCACAAAAAATTGTAAAGTAAGTAGAAAATTAGGTCTGGCTTCAGGCAAGATGCTCCGGAGTTCGGCATGTGCTCCGGAGCATACCTGAAGCTATTTTTATCGTTTAAATGTGATCACATACTCATTTTTGTTACTTATCTCTTTGAAAATGAAACTAACCAACATTATACTATCAATTACAGCCATGTTGTCGGTATGTCCTGTCATTGCAGCCTCCACTCATCGCATGGCTACTTTCAATATCAGATATACCGGGGATGCCACAGATACGGAAGGGAAATCATGGGCTGCACGTGGTCAGGAAGTCATAAATCTTATAAAGGAATATGATTTTGATATTGTGAGTCTTCAAGAAGTTTGTGGTCACGGATATATGGCATCATACGCCTACGATAAAGAAGGACGCTCCTCCAAGGATTGTATTGAACAAGGACTCGATACCTACAACACTCTCTTTTATGATTGTGCAGGTAGCGATGACAAGGGCTATATAGGCTTGGCTTACAAAAAAAATCTTTATGAAGAACTTGACAAAGGTGCATTCTACGTATCAACCACTCCGGAAAAATATTCTCAAGGATGGGATATCTCCACCCAACGCATCGCGCGCCGCATAGCATGGATTAAGCTTCGAGTGAAAACCACATCCGAGATTTTCTTTTTCGTTGCCGTACATACCAATGACGGATGGAGCCTTGACGGAGTTTATGGTGGCGATCTTGTTGCAAAAACAATTGATTCCATTGCCGGAGGATACCCCGTGATGCTGACCGGTGATTTCAACATGCAACGTATCCCAAGCAACAACAAATCATACAAAGCATATCGCTCACTATACTATGATGCTAATGAAACTGTTCCTGCCGACAAAAACACATGTTTGCCGACAGATGGACCGCAAATCAAAGGCACATACAATGGTTTCAACACTGCTGATTCAGGATATAATTTTCTCCAACTTGATTATCATTTTTATAGAAGAATGAATGTGCTCGAACGTCACATTATCACTAAAGGATATGAATATAACGGCTCAGACTGCGTTATTTCCGACCATTTTCCTATTCTTGTCGTAGCCGAATTGCAAGCTCCACTTGATGAAGAAACTTCTACAATTTATGTCGACCGCTCTGCGCCCGAAGGTGGAAACGGTTCGATGCTATCTCCACTCAATTCAATAAATAAAGCTACAGAAAAAGCGGAAATCGGTATGACAATCAAAGTCACGGCAGATGAATACAATGAATCTATCAATCTCGATAAAAGCATCATACTTCAAGGTGGATTCGATAAATCTTTCTCAAACATTATCGGCAAAACTACCCTTTCTGGCAAGGGATTAGGACAATCTCCTGTATACATTCCGGATTTCTATTCTCTCACTATGTCTGACTTCATCATACGCGATTATACCGCTCCGGAAGCTAAATATGATGGTGCGATCCATTTTCGCGGCTGCGATCTGAACTTGACACGTGTTGATTTTATCAACAATGAAGCAACAACCTATGGAGGCGCCATCTCAGCTCTTAATAATCCTGATGATGTTGCAGCTGCAACAAACAATATACATCTTACCGACTGCAAATTCTATGGTAATTCCGCTATTGACGGCGGTGCTTTGGCTTTCTCGTCTTACATTGAAAATCGAATCAGCGGGTGTATTTTCAAAGACAATCATGCCCAAAACTGCGGTGGCGCCATCTATGCAGCCTATGGTGTGGAGCAGGCAGGAAAGATTCCTTATACCCGCGCAAACGTAATAATAAGCAATTCTTCGATTGTAACAAACAGTAGCGGCAAATCCGGTGCGATATATATCAACGACCAGATGTCATATGTCACTTTCAATATTGTAAACACATCAATAGCAAACAACACGCTCGATTCTCCATCAGGATTGCCTTCGAATATCAAAAAATATGGTGGAGCCGCCATTCATGCAATACTTCAGACAAATAAATCAGCAACAAAATCGGCATGTCTCAACATTGGACATTCCTCTATTGTTGGAAACGCGGCAATGATTGCTCGAGAGAATGCCAATTTTTCTGCTTCCGCAATCAACATATCCGGAGGAGCGACAAGAATAATGAACAGTATCGTTGCCGGAAATTACACTATGGCAGATCACAATTTTCATGACATAATGATGGACGAAACTGCTGTGTTAGATAAGTTCACAAGTAACATATATTCCAACATGGAATCAGTAAATGTCAAAACTGATGAGAAAAGCATCGCAGCTGAAAGCCGGGAATCTTATTTAAATAACTTCCCGAAATTCATAAAAGGTAACTTAAGCGGAAACATATTCACAGCAGAATTGAACGAGAGTAAACCGACATCATATATTGAACCTTTAGCTAAAGAATATAATGGAAAAAACGCTGCATTCATCAAACCTATGCAACGTAACCTTGAAGTTTCTTTCAAAGTAGATCTGGATGGTGACGGGAAAGTCGGTAACCAACTTAAAAACGATCAGAATTATACCGACAGGGTCACTGATTCTATGATCGGAGCTGTCGAATTGACCGATGTCTCATCAGTTAGTTCAATCCCTGAAAAAAGAGTTAATCTCGTTAAAATATCAAGAGGTGTATATAAAATTCCAGAAACTAAAGATATTAAGGTATACGACACGACAGGTCGACTCGTCGTCAACAGCAATAATGCTTCAAATGATATAATTGATGTATCCTCGTATTCTCCGGGCATTTATATCCTCGTGATCAACAATATAATTTCTTACAAAATATTCAATTAAAGCAATGAAAGCAATATATAAAACCTTAGCTCTATTTTCCTTATTCAACATTATGTGCGGCGACATATGGGCTGCGATAAAACTTCCGTCATTTATCACGGACAACATGGTGGTGCAATGTAATTCAAAACTGACACTTACCGGGTATACAGAAACCGGGAAAGACGTGGAAATAATACCTGGATGGGATAATAAAACATATCGCGGAAAGACTGATGACAAAGGCAAATTCACAATAATCATATCTACTCCCGAAGCCGGAGGTCCTTATGACCTGACAGTAAGATCCGGGAATGAAAAAAAGACACTTTACAATATACTTTCCGGTGAAGTGTGGCTATGCTCCGGACAATCAAATATGGAATTTCCGGTAAACGGGAATTGGGCATCTGTAATGGGACGCGATATTGAGGTTGCAACTGCAAATCATCCGGATATTAGATTCCTACAGATAAAGCACAAAATAGCTTTCGCGCCACAGGAAGATTGCGATGTCAATATGGATGGCTGGGTTGAAAGCACCCCTGCAACAGTAGCCGGATTCTCTGCCATCGCTTATCTCTTTGCAAAAGAGATTCATGAAAAGCTGAAAGTGCCCATAGGCGTTATCGACACAACATGGGGAGGCACACCGGCGGAAGCATGGACAAGCCTTGGGGGCATTCAAAAGATTGATGATTTTAAAAAGGAATGCGAAGTGTTGAGGGATCATGCTAACGGCAAGAAAATGATGACAAAGGAATACTATTCATCACACTATCCGACAGTTCTCTATAACGCTATGATACATCCTCTTACCATAATGCCTGTCAAAGGGATACTCTGGTATCAGGGTTGTGCCAATGTGGGACGTGCCACTCAGTATTCCACCCTCTTTAAAACCCTGATATGCGACTGGAGAGAATCATGGAAAGAAAATCTTCCATTTTATTTCGTTCAGCTCGCGGGATTTCATAAACCGGTGATCTGTCAGCCGGAGTCGGAATGGGCACAATTAAGAGAAGCTCAGGCAACCGCTCTCGAACTTGCCAACACCGCAATGGCTGTTGCGGCTGATATCGGCAACCCTGTTGATATACATCCCCGCAACAAACAGGAAGTAGCTCATCGGCTGGCTCTAATTGCACTAAACAAGAATTATGGATATCCGACAATCTATCAAGCGCCAAAATGCAAGGATGTTATACCTCAAAAAGATCGACTGGTTTTAAAATTCGATGAAGATATAAATCCCGCTTCCATTGCATTGACCGGATTCATAATCGCCGGAGACGATGGAAAGTTTGTACCCGCCTATGGGAAACTTGTTGACCCTCGAACCATAGAATTATCAGCATCAGACATTTCCAAACCAACCAAAGCAAGATACAGCTGGGCTGACTATCCTTCAGGCAATCTATATGGCACTACCGGTCTACCGGTAGCACCTTTCCGAACTGACAAGTAAATTTTAGGGCAAAATTTTAATTAAGGTAAAGAAAGTTTGTTTTTTATTTGTATTTTTGCGTATGAAAAAAATCATAGGGTTGATATTGGCATTTATTATGCCTTTGATATGCTTTGGAAGTAACCATGACAGCAGGAGGGATCAGGCAATGGATAAATTTATAGACAGTCTTATGTCTAAAATGACCTTGCGCGAAAAATTAGGTCAGCTGAACCTTCCGACAGGAGGAGATTTGACCACAGGGGCTGTGCGTAACACTGCGCTTGAAAACCTTATCGACAAGGGAGAACTTGGTGGATTCTTCAATGTCAAAGGCGCTGCTAAGATTCGTGATTTTCAACGTCGGGCAGTGGAAAAATCAAGATTGGGAATTCCTCTGATTGTTGGTGCCGATATAATTCATGGTTATGAGACGGTCTTCCCTATCCCGTTGGCTTTATCTTGCTCATGGAATCCGGAAGTAGTGAAAAGAATGGCACAGATTTCCGCAAAGGAGGCTTCGGCAGCCGGCATAGGATGGACTTTCAGTCCGATGGTGGATATTTGTCGCGATGCCCGTTGGGGAAGAATTGCTGAAGGAAACGGCGAAGATCCATATCTCGGATCCATAATGGCTAAGGCTTATGTAGATGGCTACCAAGGTAAGGACTTAAAAGCTAAAGACAATATCATGGCTTGCGTAAAACATTTCGCACTTTATGGAGCTTCGGAAAGCGGTCGCGATTACAATACCGTAGATATGAGCCGTCAGACCATGTATAACTTCTATCTTCCCCCTTATAAAGCTGCTGTTGATGCAGGAGTTGGTTCTGTTATGAGTTCATTTAATGTTGTGGATTATATTCCTGCCACAGCAAACAAATGGTTACTTACCGATTTGCTACGTGACCAGTGGGGTTTCAATGGATTTGTAGTCACAGATTATAATTCCATAAATGAAATGGCGGTGCATGGTCATTCTGATCTTGAAAAAGCTTCAGCACGCGCATTACTCGCAGGCACAGATATGGATATGGTGAGTGAAGGCTTTCTATCCACCTTGGAGAAATCAGTCAAAGAAGGGAAAGTGAGTATCTCTGATATCGATAAGGCCTGCAGAAGAATTCTTGAGGCAAAATACAAACTCGGACTGTTTCATGACCCATACAAATACTGCAATCCGGAAAGAGAAAAAACGGACGTTTATACTGATGAGAATCGCAAAATTGCCCGTGACGTTGCCTCAGAAACTTTTGTTCTCTTGAAAAACGACAACGATATTCTTCCTTTATCTCCAAAATCCAAGATAGCGCTGATTGGACCGATGGCATACGCAGGCAACAATATGCGAGGCACATGGAGCCTTACTTGCAGCAACGGCAATCATAAGTCTCTTTTAACAGCAATGAGAGAAGTTGCGGGTAAAGATAATGTTCTCTATGCGCAGGGATCAAACTTGTATTTAGATGCCAAGACACAGAAAGGAGCTGAATATAACCGGAAAATCAAACGCGGCGACAACAAGGAATTGTTATCACAGGCCATGCAGGTTGCAAAAAATGCAGATGTTATTGTCGTGGCTTTAGGCGAAAGTGCAGAAATGAGCGGAGAGTCCTCGTCTCGCACTTCATTGACCCTTCCCGATGCGCAACGAATTCTGCTTGATTCCCTGCTGACTCTCAACAAACCGGTCGCTATGATTCTCTTCGCCGGTCGTCCTCTTGTATTATCCAAAGAAAATAAAGAACTTGATGCTATACTTAACGTATGGTATGGAGGCAGTGAAGCCGCAGATGCCATAGCAGATGTTGTGTATGGTAAAAAATCTCCCTCCGGAAAACTTACCGTATCTTTCCCAAGATGTGAAGGGCAATTACCACTCTATTACAATCATCTCAACACCGGACGTCCGGATCCTGACAACAGTCGCTTCAATCAATACTGGAGTAATTACATAGATTGTGAGAACACGCCCTTGTATCCTTTCGGTTACGGTCTCAGTTACACAACATTTGAATATGGAGCTCCAGCCATAAGCTCTAATGAGTTGAGTGATGGTGAAACTTTGACAATATCTATTCCCGTATCAAATACGGGAAAACGGGAGGCTGAGGAAATCGTGCAGATTTATATCCGCGATCTTCTTGCAGAAGGAGTGCGTCCTGTGAAGGAACTTAAAGGATTTAAAAAAGTTTCAATAAATGCAGGAGAGACAAAGAATGTAACATTCAATATAACAACTGACGACTTAAAGTATTATAATCCAGAGTTAAAGTATGTTTGCGAGCCCGGTGAATTCGAACTTATGATCGGACCTTCGTCCGCTAACGTGCAAACTCTAAAAATAAACGTGAAATGAAATTCTTATTGACATCCTTGACTTTGCTGGCGGCTACGTGTATGGCTGCCAATGCAACTAAGCCTGCGAATCCGGCAGCGACAAGTGAGAAACATCACCTCACAACAACTTGGGGCGAAAAGGTGACTGCGGATAATGTGTGGAAAGAGTATCCGAGACCTTCTTTAACCCGCAATGATTGGCAGAACCTGAATGGAGAATGGGATTATGCAATCCGTCCCAGGGGAGAGGCTGCTCCTAAAAAATATGACGGTAAGATACTTGTGCCGTTCCCGATAGAGTCTCAACTTTCGGGAGTGGAGAAAAATGTGGGAGACAAGAACGAGCTGTGGTATCGCAAAAGTTTCACAGTACCTTCATCATGGACTAACGAGGATATGAACCTCAATTTCGGAGGCGTCGATTGGAAAGCTGACGTATGGGTGAATGATATTTATGTCGGAGGTCATGAGGGCGCTTACTCTCCTTTCTCTCTTGAAATCTCCGACGCTCTTAAAAGCGGAGAGAATGTGGTTACTGTCAGAGTCTATGATCCAACCGACAAGGGAACTCAGCCGAGAGGCAAACAGGTGTTGGAACCGAAAGGTATCTGGTACACTCCGGTCACCGGTATCTGGCAGACAGTTTGGCTCGAACCCGTGCCTGAAAGCAATATCCAAAAACTTAAGATAACGCCTGATGTCGACAGCAACAGACTTTTTGTTGCCGGAAAAACCTCTTCCGACGGCATACTTCTTGTGGAAATCTTCGATAAAGGGAAGAAAGTGGCTGAAGCCCGCGGAATCGCAAATCAGCCTGTGGAGGTGATGATGCCCCAAAACGTTAAATTATGGTCGACAGAAAATCCCTTCATATACGATCTTAAAGTGAGCCTACTGAAAGATGGCAAGGCTGTTGATTCTGTCGGCTCATACGCCGCCATGCGAAAAATCGGAATGAAACGCGATAAAGAGGGGATTATGAGATTCACACTCAATGACCAGCCGATCTTCCAGTTCGGACCTTTGGATCAGGGGTGGTGGCCCGACGGTCTTTATACAGCTCCGTCGTATGACGCGATGGTATATGACATAGACAAGACCAAGGATTTAGGATTCAATATGATCCGCAAGCATATTAAGGTTGAGCCGGAATTATGGTATGAATATTGCGACCGCAACGGTGTCCTCGTATGGCAGGACATGCCGAGCGGAGACAAAAATACCAAGTGGGAACGCCACAACTATTATAAGAGCCGGGAATTCAAACGTTCGGAAGAGAGCGACAAAGAATATCGCAAGGAATGGCAGGAGATAATGGAAAATCTTCATAACCACCCCTCGATTGCTGTCTGGGTACCGTTCAACGAAGGCTGGGGACAATATGACACCAAGAATATTGCCAAATGGACTAAAGAGATGGATCCTTCGCGTCTTGTGAATCCTGCAAGCGGCGGCAATTTCTTCTATGATTGCGGAGACATCCTCGACGTTCATAATTACCCGCAACCACGCATTTATCTCCTTAGCGATGACAAGGCAAACGTTATCGGAGAATATGGAGGCATAGGATATGCGGCAGAAGGACATCTCTGGAAACCCGATCGCAACTGGGGCTATATCCAGTTTAAATCCCCGAAAGAAGTAACCGATAAATATGTAGAATATATCGATATCCTCGGCAATCTCGCAAAAATCGCCTATACCGGTGGGGTATATACCCAGACCACGGATGTAGAGATCGAAGTAAACGGTTTACTTACCTACGATCGCAAACTTGTGAAGGTTGACGAGGAACGCATTCGCAACGCCAACAAAAAACTAATCAACGATTTTTCAGGCAAAAACATTGATTTGAAATAAAATTGGGGCTTTAAAGCATCAATTTTTACATCCACAAGTATCTATATATCAACGCTATATAAAATACGTTGTCTATGTATCTAAAATATTCCGCAAATAATGCGGAATATTTTGGTAAATACGAATTTATTTTATACTTTTGTAATATCCAACGAACAGGTAGCTAAACGATAGATTAATAAACGTAATTTCAAAAGGCATGTAAGGCATGCCTCTGTGGTTGTGCCTTACGCTGTAACAATTATTTATTAACTATCTAATAGCAATTCGCATGAAAAAGTATTTTCCACTTGCGTTTCTCGGAGCTACCACATTGTTCGCCTCCGCAGCAGTAACCCAACCCACACCGTACATCATGGTTGACTTCAACTCTGAAGCAACAGTTACAAAAGCAACCATCGGCAAAGACGTGACATTCGTCAATACTGGTGTTGACAAAGACGGTATCGAATGGGAGGCAGATCCTATCACTTTCTTTAACGACGGGAAAGGCGTAACTGCCACCGACGGATATGTCCTTGTTCCCGATGGCGCTTACATTCATCTTGACATCAGTGACCTTCCCGGTTTCACCAATCCTCAGGATCCTGAGAATCCCTATGTCGGAACATATTCAGTATTCTGGGACATCAAGGTTTCGAAACTTGGCACATACTATTGCCTGTTGCAAACGAATCCCGGAAACAGCACAGATGCAAAACTCTGTATCAACGGCTCTGGTAAATTAGGTAGCGGATTCCTTCAGAGATACAACTCCGATTGGACAGCAGAAATTGACACATGGTATCGCGTGGGTGCTACATTCCATCAGCCCGATGGATTATATGCACTCTATGTAAACGGCAAATGCATCGAAGACGGCACATCCGGTAATGTTTCGAATATTGGTGGTCGCTTCGCACTTGAAAAAGAGGGACTTCTCTTCTTTGCAGACGAGGACGGCGAAGACTCTCCTATCTATTGCTCAAAGGCGATGTTCTTTGACAGAGATCTCTCCATGGAAGAAGTTGCCACTCTCGGTGATCCCAAAACTGAAATCACTGCTTCATCCGATGTTGCTGATGTTTTAGCAAACAATGGTATCTCCGTAAACGTAGATAACGCTGCAAAAGTTGTAACGGTAAATGTTGCCGAAGGTATAGCAGAGGTAAACATTTACAATGTTACAGGTGTCAAGGTTAATGAAGCTGCTGTTGAAGGCTCTTATACCTGGAGCTATACAGGCGCAGCCCCCGGCGTTTACGTTGTCAGCGTAAATCAAAACGGCAAGAAAGCAACGAAAAAGTTAATTGTAAAATAACGTCCTTTTAACATACCATGAAAAAGAAAGCCGTCATTCTGCTGAATGGCGGCTCTCTTTATTACCTCTCATTTATTACTTATTGTTTTTTCCAAACTCCGGAATATACGGCACATTGAATCCATAGATTTTACTTAAAATCGTCAAGGTTTCATTAAGATCATCATCCGGGAGCGTGCCTGTAAATGGAGAACTGATTGAATTTCGGATCTCACTACTGATTTTAACTTCGAAAGTCCTCTCCAGCGCTCTTATCAATGAATCTGCAGAGACATTCTGATATGTCACTCCGTAGACTCTGCGACGCAATGCGGGGTTCTTTCTGAAACTCATAATGTCAAACAGCCCGCTTTTCTTATCGAATATTACAGACTCTCCCGCATGCAGACTGATCTTATAATTTGTATTGGAGGCTGAGAGATCAACTTCCCCCTCATCAAGTATCACTTCATTATAGTCCACATCTGGTCGGGCATACACATTGAATTCGGTGCCTTTAACATTGATGACCATGCTATCGGCAACAATTGAGAAGTTGCGGTCGCCACTCTTTGTAACCTTAAAATATGCTTCGCCACTGAACTCAATTTTTCGCTCTCCTACCGCCATATCCGACGGATAACGCAAGTTGCTTCTCCCCTGCAAACGCACTTCAGTACCATCGGGCAGTATCACACAAGACTTTTCTCCAAACTGAGTCCTTATTTCCGTATAACCTGTAGATGCGAGCAATGTTTCCGCACTCTTTGAAAAATATACAGACACTCCGACAGCAATTACTGCAACAATCGAGGCAGCCGCTACAGCAAACCATCTCCAGCTGAAGCGGCGTTTTACATGTCGATCGGTATAACACTCCTCCAATTCAGACTGCGACTTGCAAATTCGGTCGATTTCAGATGATAGTTTCTCACGCACGCTGGCAATAAGTTCCTCCGAAACTTCCTGAGATTCTATCTTTTCTTCTGCAAGTTCTTTCATAGCACTCTCAATTTCCTGCAACGAGAGCACATTCAACTGGCGGCGCATTTCCTCCAGTTCATCAACCGTAAGGCTATTAGTCCTAAATTTTACTATCAGTTCTTTTATCGTCATTGCAAATTCTTTTATTTAAGAGTATGTTTGAATTTAAATATACTCTAAGAATATAGGAGGAAACAAATTATAAGCAGAACCTTACGCAATGCCTTAAGACCCTGCGACAAAGCATTCTTAACTGTCTGAACGCTCAACCCGAGTTTTTCTGAGATCTCTCTTACATCCAGGTTTTCGAAGCGCGACAACATCACAACTTTTTTCTGAGTAGGTGAAAGTTTATCTATTTCCGATAAGACCTTACGCTCAAACTCCCTATACTCCATGGATTCAATTCCTGGAGCAGTAGATTTATCACTCATTATGCCGACATAATCAGCATAAAGAGCACTGTTTGTCCTTTCTTTCCAATGATTTATGATGCGATTGCGCGCCGAGGCAAACAAGAACGGTTTGATAGTTTCTACATCCATCAGTTCAGCCCTTGTTTTCCATAAATTCAGGAAAACATCCTGAACAATATCCTCAGCATCCTCGCTGCAACCTACATGCCGTAGACAATAACCTGACAGTCGATTACCGTACATGTCATAAAGTGCCATAAAGGCATCTTTACTGCCATCCCGTAAACCGACTATCAGATTTTTCTCATAATCTTTTTTAGATTGCATAGACCCAAGAAAATTTGTCACAAATTTATATTATAAATATATACTGACCAAATATCTTGCGCCATACTTTCCCGGAACTTAACGCATATGCGCAAAACAGGAGGGCTGTCAAATTATCACCGTTGTAAGTATCGGGAAATGATCGGAAGGAAGATGACTCTTATATTCCAGGACCTCACAATCATAACCGGATCCATTGTCTTTATTTTGGATACTTTCAGGCGATGTTCTATACGAGTCAGTCAGTATACCATAACGGGTTACCTTTACCGAGGGGCTTACAAAGATATGATCGATGCGACTATTGCAGAACCCATTAGGATTCCAGTCATTCCAAGTGCCATTCTTCTCATAGAGCACATCCGCTATGTCATGAGTGTCTTTGAGCACACCTGACTCGGAAATGAACTTATAACAATCGCTCGTCTGATCCACATTAAAATCACCAGTAAGAAACATTGGAATGTCATCACCAATCTCCTTAGCTTTCTTCATTATAAGTTTTGCGCTCTCGACTCTTGCCTTCTTTCCCACATGATCCATATGCACATTAAACATGATAAACTCTTTTCCACTTGTCTTATGACGGAATTTGCCCCAGGTGCAGATACGGTAACAGACGGCATCCCATCCTTTGCCGGGTTTGTCTGGAGTTTCAGAAAGCCAGAAATCGCCATGATCAAGCAAATCAAATAGATCTGTACGATAGAAAATGGCTGCATGCTCGCCCGATGACTTGCCATCATCTCGCCCAACTCCAATATATTCATATCCGGGAAGGTTGCTCTTCATGTCTTCAAGTTGGAACTTCAATCCTTCCTGGGTGCCAAAGATATCAAAATCGTGGAAACGTACAAGATCTGCCATGACTTTGCTGCGTGTCTGCCAATGTTCTCCCCTCAAAGAATCGGATTCGGCATAATAACGCAAATTATATGTGCCAAGATTGAGTCTGGCTTCCTTACCTGCCTTAGCATCGGAAACAGCTTTTGCTACTTTTCCCTTGCCAGCATCACGAAGGAATTTATCTCTTGCCTTGTCGGACATCGGTTGACGTTTTACCACGTCCTCAATATCATTGAATTTATCGCGGAAACTATCGATAAGCTCACGATTCCTCTCCGGAGCGTACTCGATGGCTTCATAAATGACACTCATTGGTCCAAACTCTTCATTGACTTCAAGACGAGGATACAGTTCCTTGATGCCGCCGAATGCTGCCACAAAACGCTTCATTGCTCCTATGGTGCCGTCTGCAACCTCTGATTTTTGTGCAAAGTCAAATTTTACAGTATGTCCTTTGCTGAGATCCAATCCCGGCATGGCGACAGAGACAGACAGATCTGAAGGATCATATGTAAAGGCGGTCTCCTTACCATCTACCATAACCTTATCAGGTCTGAGTGTTGCAAGCACTCTCACTTCATAGTCGCGCTTAGCGGGCATGTCCTTATAGTCACCTTGTCTCGGATCAATCTTGACAATAAGATATTGGTCATTTTTATCTGATTCTACTTTAGTGAAAGCATATTCATTCGAATAATTATCATCATCACCATAATCTTCATAGATATTGAATGAATTTTTGCCATTACCTGGATAAACAGTCAGGCAATAAGGAGCGGCATTGCTTCTCAGATTGCTAACATTTCCGCCGTGATACGGCAGTATTGATCCGGCTTTCACATACACAGGATACTCATCCATCGCGAATTTCCTTGTATAGACCTTTCCCCCTTCAAGAAGTGTTCCGGTCGCCTCCTCATACCAGGGGCCATCGGGAAGCCATACTTCCACTGTCGAATAACCATCGACCGCCGCACTTGCAATCGGAGAGACAAGGATATTGTCTCCGAACATATATTGTCCCTTGAACCGGTATGCGTTTTCCTCTCCGGGCCAGTCATAATACATCGGACGGCATAGCGAAACACCTGTATCGTAAGCCTTACGCGCCATAGCATAGATGTAAGGCGTTATGCGGTATCGCCTTTTTATAGCAGCGCGGATATTATCCATAGTTGCGCGGTCGAAATTCCATGGCTCTTTGTTGAGCTGAGCGTTCTTGGTGGAATGGTTACGCATCATCGGGCTGTAAACTCCAAACTGAAACGACCTTGAATAAAGCTCTGGATCAATAGCTGTGTCACCGGGAGCCATATAGAAGCCGCCGAGATCATGACACCAATAACCATAACCTACATTTGCAGCTGTGGCTGTGAAATATGGCATATAACCCAATGTTTTCCATGTAGAATAACTATCGCCGGAAAAACCGATCTGATAACGATGGTTACCAAGTCCTCCCCAACGATGGAATATCATTGGACGCCCGTCATTCTCATTTTTCATCTTATTGAAAAATGTATGGTTTATCCACCATGTGTTGCTGAGAGAATCAAGCTTCGAATCATAGAGATCCTGCTGCCAATCAAGCCACCAGAAGCTTACACCCTCTTTGCGCATAGGGTCAAGAATATGATCGAAAACACTTTTCACGAATGTACGGTCTGACGAAACCCAAGGAATGTCCTTGCCACTCTTAGGATCAATTCCATTATCCTTTGCTATTTCCGGGTATGATGCCTCGAAACGGCGCACACCGCTTGCCGGGTGAAGGTTCAACGTGACCTTAAGGTTCTTGTCTCGAAGATAATTCAAAAATTTTTCCGGTTCAGGGAACAGTCTGCGATTCCATGTCCAGCCGGTCCAACCGCCATGAGCTTCATCAGTATAATGCCAGTCCATATCTATTACGAGCACCTCCAAAGGGATGCCGTAAGATTCGAAATTATTGACCAGCTGTTTCAGCTCATGCTCGGAATATCCCCACCACCGCGACCACCAATATCCGAATGCGTAACGCGGTGGAAGCGGGATCTTACCTGAAAGCACCGTGAAATCCTTGAGCGCACCCTTATAGTCCTCTCCATAGGCAAGAAAATACCAGTCTTGTGCTCCTTTCTTACTTTTCCGCTCCTTGACCCAGGGTATTTCTGGATCATCGTCGAGCAAATACTTACCGCTGTCATTGATCAGTGTCCATCCATCGCGGGCAAGCAGACCGGTTTCAAGCTTCTGAGGATCTTCCACCCACTTCCCGTCATCATTTTTATAAAGGTAATCAGAACCATTCCAACGGTCAAGTGTGCGTGTCGTGCCCATCAGATTCTCTTTCTGCTGCTGTCCCGGAACCCATTCAAACGGTTTCATCCCGCTGCCTGAAACAATCCTAAGGTTATCTTTTGAAAAGGGCTTCTTTCCTTTCTTATAATTCAGAATCATCTTCGGTGTGGTAATGATTACCTCATCCTTGGTTTCAGACATCTTCGCAACCGTTTCGGGATAACTGCGGTTATATGCAACGAAACTTCTTGCATCAATAAACTTTCCATCAGGAGCATACTCCATCCTGACAAGACCATCAGTCACAACCGTGAAGCGAACATGATTGTCTTTATAGATGACACCATCTGTAACGGTTCCATGTGCCATTATACAGCCGGACATACACAATGCTGCAACCGCACTTACTTTAAAGCTCTTATTCATTGATATCGGTTAATTTTATTACTTATAAACAGCTTCTCATTTCTTATGGTGCGTTCCTGATTTGAACGGACCGAATTCTTTAATCACATTCATCTCCTCATCAGTGGCATCGACAATAAATATTCGATAACTTTCGCCTCCTTTTGATACTTTCACAATCACATGCCCATATTCGGGATTAACCACCCGGAACCAAGGTTCCTTGCCAAATTCCTTACGATGATTGTAAAACACATGAGTAGAGAAGACCATGGGATATCCAGTATATTGTCCACCTTCATAGATATTTTTCATAACAGAGGGCTGAATGTGCCAGTAGTCCCATGCGGGATCCAGATAATGTCTGGCATCGACACTCTTGACATATTCGGCAGATGTGGAACCGCGATAACCATGATGATTCAGTTTTGCGATATCAACCGGGCCACATACCTTACCCGTAATGTCTTCAAGATTCACCCGATTCCCTTTCGCATCGAGCACTCCTCCTGTGAGATCTCCTCCTGTGAATAAAGCAAACGGACCATACTCTATCCTTAGGGCAAGACTCTTTGTATTTTCGTTCTGTCCTCCACTCTTGTTCTTCTTATTGAGATCATACCATTTGATTGTATTCTCTCCTGTCCCTGTCCAGATTTCTCCATTTTTTGCAAGATTTCTTATAGAGAATGAGGTGTAAGCTGAAGGATTATGAGTCATCTTCATCTGATTCAGTTTACCAACTATAAATTCTTCCTGCACAAGTCCGTTATCACGCGCCTGATTACACAAGAATGCCCGAAGATTATCAACATTCGGATCTTTGATTGGCACAGGATAATCATACGACGGATACCCCCTGTCAAATTCTTTACCGAATTTTATATCCTGCCCTACCTCCATGATGCCACAGATTACATAATTCGGATCTTTATCCTTTGTTTTTGGGAGACCTCCTACAGTTGTATCTCCTGTATGGTCATTATGAAAATGGCTAACCATAAGATAATCCACCTTGTCGGCATGAGGATTGACTTTGAGTATATAGCGTTTGATATATTCTCCGGCACGGAAACGGCTGTCGGGCATCGCCGGCGTTATTTCATCCCATGCATCATTCCAGTCGCCGGCATCAATAAGGGCAGATGTGCCATCGGGCATTATCAGGAAAAGGGATTCTCCCCTGCCTGTGCATATCATATGGAATTCCATCTCCCCCTCATTCCACACGGGCAATGGATTTTGGGGAGCAGCACATGCCAAAGATGCTGAAACGAGCATCAATGACGCATTGATGATACCTTGTCTTATCATATCTATAAATTGTCAAATGGTTATTTTATATGACTTCACGAACTTGCCGTTCTGCACACGGAGAACGTATACTCCCTTATCGCAATCAGAAGTTGAAATCGAAACAGTATCCTGTCCGGAAACTCTTTTTGCCACAATACCGGAAAGAGAAACGAGATCTACAGTGAAGTTCTCTCCCATTCCGACAGTTACCTCCCACGTATCGGGATCGACTTTCGTTACCATAAATTTATCAGTATCTATGGATAATGGTGTTGAAACTCCTGAGTCTTTTTTCGCAAGAACATATTTAAGACCCTCATATGCGTCAGCCTTACCATAACCGAAACGCACGGGCTTTGCTTCCGTATATGCATCCTGTCGGGCAGTATGCTCAAGTACATCCATTATACCATCGTAATCAAGTGAGGGATCGGCTTCCAGCCATAACGCGCATATGCCAGCAAAAAGAGGACAAGACATAGAAGTGCCGCTCATCTCGCAGAAATAATAGTTCTCTCCATTATACTCGCCAACAGCAACAGCATCGACATCCGGATCACAGAAACGACTGCTTGCAGACACAATATTCACTCCCGGCGTTGCGACCTGCGGAAGGCTGCGTCCATCGTACAATATGCCATAACCTGAAGACGGAGCGATATCGCCACACCCTTTATCAGAACTTGTCTCACGCCATATATGATTATCAAGATAACGGATTGCCGTTCGATTGCTGTAGCTACCTACTGCGATAATATTCTTCGCGCAAGATCCATTGGCGATGCTTAGACAAGGAGAAGGCTTAACATAACCCTCTTTATCCTGAAATTTCACATAATCTCCGCAGCAGTTGCCATCAATACGCTGTCCACTCTCACCCTTCAGACGAATCCCGATCTGGGTCCGGGTCCACCTTACGCCATCTACGGTAAAGCCGTGCATCTGGAACCCGTTGTCAAACATGAACTCGATGCAATAGCGATTATTTTGTTTCTCAACACCGGCAGAAACCCCGATTCTTCCCGAAAATATGGTTTTGAAATCATCTGCTAAATCCGCTGAGACATATCTTTTCGTCATAGGGTTTCCCATTGGGGTCAATGTCGGTCCGGGAATAGAGAGAAGGGGGAATTCCTTTGTTTCACCATTAGCAGTACCTATAGCGAAAATCTCTATCTCAACACTTCTGCTATCATTGAGCCAGAATTCAAGTTCGCCTGTATTATCCCCGATACTCTTGAAGATAAGCGCAGTTGCAATCGAATTCCGCTCATCTGTGAGTGTTTCACTGAAATAGTCCTCCATTCTTCCATCGTTTCCAGCTGATTTACAGATAATGGCTTTCTTGGCAAGCTCTGATAGTGCCTGGTCATCAAGAGCGCTTCCGTCTCTGGGTCCCCATTGCGATCCAAGAGAATAATTAATCACACATGGCTTCCCTTGTTTTTCAGCATACTCTATTATACGTTTTGCTCCTGTAAGCTGCGCACCGCCATATAGACCCGAGGCATTCCCGCATATCGCAATATCTGCTTTCGGAGCCACTCCGTAATATGGAACGGGCTTGGTGCCATCGGGATTTGCATGACCGATAGCTGATGCACTTACAAGACCATACTTGACCGAGTCAGAACCGAAATCTGCATCATCCCACCTGCCTGGACCTCTGTATCCCCCAGCCATGATGCCGAGCACGTGAGTGCCGTGTTTTGCATCTTTTTTATCTGTGGTATACGCCTTGATTCTCTCAACATCCTCGGTATCGAGTGTTGGTGTTGATGAGCTTCCGGTGAATTGGATCAGTTTCTTGACTCTCGTCCGGCTTCTGTCTTCATTGTCATAAAAATCTATATGGTTAACATCAAAACCAATGTCGAAAACACCACATATCACACCCTCTCCCATATACGTATGTCCGAGATCCTTGCGAAGATCTGAATGCACTGTATTGATATTGGAGTTTTTCTCCATACGAGCATAATACATATCCGGCTTGTCGCTATGGTCAAACTGTGCAGAAATCACCTTTTCGGAATTAAGTAAAACATCTATATTGTCAAGAGATGTCTCAACCACAAATATGTCACCAATAGCCGCTGTCACGGTGGAGCCCAAAGAGGTCAGATCTTTCTCTGTTGTGCCGGAAATCACTTTTACAAGGACTGTCATAAATTTCGATTCTTCGCTCCGCGTATGTCTATCGGTCTGGAGATCCTCCTTAAGAATCTCCAAACTCATACGGTCGCGATGTGAAATCTTTTGTTGTCCGAAACACGGAAGAGAAACTGTTACGGAGCACAGCATCATGATTTTCAAAAAAGTAGTGACGATCTTCATATTATTGTGTCTTTGATGATCATAAAAAAGGGGACAACCGCTTTTTAACAGTGACTGCCCCCCGAACGTAGATAGCTAAACGATTTATTTTTTATTTGTATGTTTTTTGCCGCCGTCACTGTCAGGGAGCGGCGATTTTTACGTTAACACAAAAGAATCTTAGATCTCATCCGGTGCAAGGACATTTTCCGATCCATATCCGGGATTCTGTTTAAGTAACGGGGTTCCTCCCAAAGCCGAGTCAGGAAGCGGGAAACGGTTGCGGAAACTCTCGTTGCTCGGCTCATGACTCCACCATTTCTCTGTGGTGAACATTCCCCAGCGAATTAGATCTGTGCGTCGGCGTCCTTCTCCTATGAATTCTATCATCCATTCTTTTGCCAGACGGTATTTGTCGAGATTTCTGGCAGTCACAGGATTCGGATCCGCTCCGTCGAAGTTGCGTGCGCGAACTTTGTTGATAAGTTCTGCGGCTCCGGCTTTGTCGCCTCTATGAAACTTGCATTCAGCAAGTGAATAATATGCCTCTGCCAGTCTGATGATGTTAAGACCTACATTCCATGTGAGGGCTTCCTCCTGAGGAAATGGCACCTTGACAAGGCGAACACCGCTACATTCATTTGAATGCTGCATGTCTGATGGATAATCCATAGGATTGCCCTTGTCTTTCCAACACTGCTCATGATCGTAAATCTGGTCGAGAAGAATACAGTTCTTATGTCCTTTCACTTTACCGCCTTTCCAATAGCCATCATAAGGTTTCATACCTTCGATTTCACCTACCATGAACATACCATCATATTTCCCTTCGCCTTGATAGCTGTAGCATTTCTTACGATGGTCTCCGTCATCATAGCTCTCATATGGAGAACCAAGTTTGATTTCAGGATTTGTAACGGAATATAGTTCTCCGTCCTGACGGCGCGATGGTGTAAGGCAATGACCGTTTATACACCAGTAAAGAAGGTCATTATAACCGATTATGTAAAGGGCATTTCGAGGATAGAAGCGTCGGAAATGCCAGTCGCATTCACATCCCGTACCATTAAGAGACGGACAATAGAGCATCGTCTCCGGTGAATTGGCGCCTTCCCATCCAAAAGGTCCGTTCCACGTTTTGTCAAGGTCATAGACCCCATACTTGCCGTCGATTATATCCTGGAAAACCTTCTCTGCTTCTGCATAATGGTCTTCACCGATATACGCCTCAGCATTCAGATACAGCTGACCAAGAGCCATTGCTGCAGCACCCTGGGAGAAATATCCCTCTTCAGTCTTGCCTATAGTTTCTTTGGGTTTAAGATATTTCAGGCTTTCAAGAAGATGATCCTCAATAAACTTATACGTCTCTTTTGCTGTAGCTCTGGGCTTGAGGGGATCCTTGGTGCTGTCATACAGAGGAAGACCGCCCCACATGTCGAATGCCTGAAGATACATATATGCCTCAAAGCCACTCATCTGATTGATATAATCATCAAGTTCCGCTCTTGTCAGACCGCATTGCTCAGGAGAGACCTTCTTTAAGTCATCACGCACTTGAAGACAACGGGACATTACATTCATCGTATTCAGATACAAGTCTTCAATCCAGCCTTCATCGGGAATCCAATTGTGATCGTTGATACGTATCCATTTTCCACTATCATACCATGTGTCAATGCCTGATCTTAATCTTACCGGGGTAGTAAACTCATCAGTGCAGGATTCCTGATACTGCCAGTGTGTCCAAAGGAAATAATAGCTCCACTGCGCGAACGTTCTGCCCACGAGTGCAGTTACGTTTGCCTCTGACATGATGAACGTATCTGGCGTGGCATCAGAATAATATTTATCATTCATATCGCAAGAGGCGAGCATCGTAACAGCTCCCACCGCGACAGTCAATATCTTGTTTATTGTTTTCATCTTTCTGGACTTTTTAGATTTATGTAATCTTATAATTTCAGAAATTAATCTGGAAACCGAATGTGAAATGGGCTGTCAAGGGATAGAGTGATGACCTACTTTCATATCCTGGATATAACCCGTTAACACTTACCTCCGGATCCCAACCGGTAAACTTAGTGAATGTTGCCACATCCCGAACCGTCATGTAGAATCGCATACTGTCAATATATTTCGTGTAGCGTTTCATCGGAAGTGTATAACCGAATGTGATGAGGTCAATCTTGAGGAACGAAGCATCCTGAATAAAATAATCTATATAGGGAGAAATATTGTCGCGTATATCCTTATGCTTCATGTAGTAGTCGCGATCGATATTATGATGATCGTAGTTGTATGTACCGAAATCCTGATTGAATGCGCTATAGACATCGCGATCGAGCCATGCGTGTAACTGTACACCAAGATCAAAGTTACGATAAGTAAGCGTCTGATCCAATGACATCTGCACTTTCGGAAGCGCATTCCCGGTAAAATAGCGGTTCTCACGGATGGTGTTACCCTCGGCAACAACTTTTTCTCCATCCTTAGTATAGATCATCCATTTACCGTCCTCATTAAGACCGGCATTCTTGAACACCCAGAACTGACCGATATTGGATCCTTTGTCTATATGGAATGCTCCTGATTCGAGATACTGTGTATAATCACTCAATTCCTTGATACGGGTTCCATTATGGAATGCGCGTAACGTAGCGTTCCATTTGAAACCTCCCGTATTGAGGATTGTACCGCCTACTTCAGCTTCCCATCCATTGTTCTCAAGAACACCTATGTTATCATACATTGTCGGGTCTACCTGTGGAGGAACTGAGCAACGAACCTCAAAAATCAGTTTGTCTACTCTTCTGCGATAATAGTCGAAACTTCCCCACAGGCGATTGTTGAAGAGTGAGAAATCGAAACCTACGTTAAATTCTTTTTTCTCCTCCCATCCGATACTCTCGTTGGTATTACACCAGTAACCGTATGTGGTCTGCCATGTGCCATTGAAAGGCCAACGGAATCTATCGGTATATGTGGGCGTGTATATGGCACTTGGTATTCCGTTATTACCGGTTACACCATAGGCGATACGAATCTTGAGGTCATCAACCCAGTCTACATCTTGCATGAACTTTTCCTTGTTTATACGCCATCCTGACGATATCGCCCAGAATGTACCCCAGCGGTGTTTGGGACCGAACTTGGAAGAACCTTCTCGACGGATACTGAGACTTAGAAGATATTTATCATCAAATGAGTAGTTGGCACGTCCGAAGAAAGACATCAGCCTCTGCCGTGAATCCTTATGTGACGATACCTGACCTGCCGGTTTCTCTTTATTCACTATACCGAGACCTTCTCCAAGGTTCCAGCCTTCCACACCCTCAATGGTAAAATCTTCATTGTATGCGGAAAAACTGTCACCACTGTTTGTATCAAACGACCATCCAGCCACAGCGTCAATATGATGCATACCGAAAGTATTATTGTAATTTGCATATGCCTCATATGAAGTCTTCAGGGTATTGCCGAATGAATGGTATGCTTTACCCCGACGACCATTATTGAGACTCCAGGCATGATCAACGTCATACCAATAATAATATTTGTCTGTTGTATAGTTGACACTCGCGGTTGCCTGTACTGAAAGACCCTTGATAATATTATATTTCAATGTTCCGCTGGCAATCGCCCATTGCTCCTTATAGTTATATTTACGCTGGCCTATATCATATGCAATTGGGTTGGTATTGGAAGTAGAACCATAATCTATACCGTATTCAGTATTGTTCCACTTAGTCGGATCTTCCGGATCCATCATCGGAATGGTAGGATTCATCTGAGCAGCCCTGGTCACAAGACCTGTAGAGGATCGCCAGTCGGAATCCTGCTGACGCACTGTAAGCCTTGTGAATATCTCAAGTTTCTTATCGAATGCCTTGAAGTCACTGTTTACCCTTGCAGCATACACCTTGCGGCGATCAGCAACGATAGGACCTTCCTCATCTGCATATTGCAAGGAGGAATATACATTTGCATTACCATTACCTCCTGAAATCGTCAGAGTATGCTTGTGTGAGAATGGACTGCTATTAAGCGAATGGCTGTACCAATCCTCTTTAAAACCATAATCCGGTCCCAGCTCCTCTGCTACAAATTCCTCGGGAGAAAGGAGATGCAGTTTTTTTGTGTGAACATCTGTAGAAAACTCTACATTATAGGAAATTTTAGTTTTTCCGGCTTCCGGTTTCTTTGTCGTAACAAGTATAACACCGCCTGCAGCACGGGTACCATAAATAGCACCGGCGGAAGCATCTTTCAGAATTTCAATTGATTCAATATCATTTTGGTCTACTGAACGGAGCGAATTGGTAGGGACACCATCCACTATAATAAGAGGACCCATTGACGCATTAACTGATGCCACACCTCTGATCTGGAAATCATTGGAAGATGTAGGACCACTGTTTCCACTGATAGTAAGACCATTTACACGATTTCTCAATGCTGTTGCAATTGTAGCGCCACCAACTCCCTTCGGCATATCCTCACCTTTTATGGATGTGATTGCCGTAGTCACACGCTTCCTCTCTGTGGAGCCGTAACCAATCACGACCATCTCATCGAGCATATTCTCATTCTCGGCAAGCGTAATATTATATGCGGACGCATTCCCTATCTTAACTGTTTTCCTATCATAACCAACGGATGTGATGTTGAGAGCTTGTCCTTTATCAGCATCAATAGTAAAATATCCATCAATGTCGGTGACTGTACCGCGCTTTGAATCTTTAACCATCACACTTGCACCAATCACCGGCTCACCATTCTGATCAAGAACCCGACCCTTTATTTTTCCATTTTTACTTGAATCCGTTTTCTTGGAAGCCGGCAACTTCTTTTCAAGAATGACTATAGATTTTTCAGATACAACATCGTAGGTCAGAGACGTTCCTTTAAGTGCCATGTCAAGCGCTTTGAGAATAGGTGCATTTTCACACTTCACAGATACGGATTTGATTTTTCCAACAAGAAAATCCTTATACGAAAATCGATACTGAGTTTGTTTCTCAATACTCTTTAAGACTTTTTCCAAAGGCTCGTTTCTGACATCAAGTGTCACCTTTGATGTTGTCTGCGCGTTTATCGCAACAGAAACAATCAGAAAAAACATTAAGAGCGACAATTGGCGTAGTAATGCGTTAACTTTGCTCATATGGTTAGGTTTGTTAGTGTTGTTTGAAACCTAATACATCAACAAAGGCTTTTTGTACTATAGTTAAAATATGTTTAAAAACACAAAATTATATTTTTAACATATTCCGATTTTTATTTTGCTGATCAACTGACTTTTGAAATATTTAATCATACTCTCTTTTTATTTGAAGCTCCTTCTTTTATTTGAAGCTCCTTCAGTTTTCATATAGGAATGATGTTATTGAAAATAATTATTTGTACTTTTGTATATGAATATGATGAAAAAACTCTTTGCGGCGATTGGATTTTTCACGAGGATTCCGGTATGGAGAATCACGGAAATACCGGCAGAAAAATATAAACGGGTTGTGGATCTATGGTCTGTGGCTGGATGGATTACGGGAGGAATAACGGCATTGGTTCTATGGGGAGCACTTCAGGTGCTCCCCCCTTTCGCTGCCGTTGTCACCGCATTTGCAGCTCGACTGCTGCTCACCGGTGGGTTACATGAGGATGGTCTCGCCGACTTCATCGACGGCATGGGCGGTGGCACTTCCCGCGAACGGATTCTTGAGATCATGAAGGATTCACGGATTGGTTCTTATGGCGTACTCGGATTGATTTTCTATTTTCTGCTGCTTGTTTCCTGCGTGGTATCCCTCCCGACAGAGATTGCTCCACTTATCGTTTTTGCTGCAGATCCCTGGAGCAAATTCTGCGGGTCATTCCTTATCAACACTCTACCTTACGCACGCAAACAGGAAGAAGCTAAAAACAAGCTCATCTACGATCGCATGTCTCTATCAGCATTTGCCATATGCTTCATAGCAGGGGTACTACCTTCTATGTTTCTACCTATCCCCTACTGGTTTGCGTTACCGCTACCTTTGCTCATAGCCGCATTGATGATTCTTTATCTGCGTTATAAAATAAAAGGCTACACAGGCGACTGCTGCGGAGCAACAGCGCTTCTCTGTGAACTCTCATTCTATTTCTCAGCCACTATCATCACTCAAACAATGATAAAATAAGACATCAGATTATGAAAATAACTTTTATCCGACATACTGCCGTCGATGTTGAGCCCGGTGTATGCTATGGTCGCACCGATGTGTCTTTAAAACCAACATTTCCCGAAGAAGCCGCGAAAGTCAGCGAATCTATTCGTGCTGCAATAAAATCAAACGGCAAGCCGTTTGACGCAGTATATCGCAGTCCGTTGAGCCGTTGCCGGCTGTTGGCTGAAGCTTGCGGCTATGATGAAGCCATTCCAGATGACCGACTTTTAGAGATGAATTTCGGTGAATGGGAAATGCAACGCTATGATGACATAAAAGACCCGAGATTACAGGAATGGTTCGACGACTGGCTGCACGTCACGCCTCCCGGCGGTGAATCCTTTCACGACCAGCATCTGCGTGTCAGATCCTTTCTGGAAGACATGAAAAAATCCGGCAAAGAGAACATCCTTGTCTTCACCCATGCCGGAATCATGATGAATGCCATGCTTATCCTTAATCTCGTACCCCTCGACCGCCTCTTCTCCTCCCAACCCTCCTACGGCGACCTCC
Source organism: uncultured Porphyromonadaceae bacterium (assembly GCA_902495075.1). Taxonomy (GTDB): domain Bacteria; phylum Bacteroidota; class Bacteroidia; order Bacteroidales; family Muribaculaceae; genus Lepagella. Next base: position 32,706 of record CABUVO010000012.1, on the reverse strand, counting down.
TCGAACTAACAATATAATTACCATATATCAAAAATGAATCGCGTGTCCCGTTTACACTAAACTAATATTTGAAAATGCACATTTATTTTGTGTGAAACTATATGCAGGCAATGAATGAAATGATTTTTTCATGGGCAGAAGATGCCAATGGCAAAATGGTACATGTTGACAGCGTGCGCCAAGGTCTTAATTGTGAATGCACTTGTCCTTGTTGCCATGAGCGGCTACAAGCCAGACATGGCAAAATTAGAGCACATGGTTTTGCTCATCATAGTGAAAATCGCGGAGCAAATCTTAAAATCTGCTATATGGTTATAATGTATAAGTTAGCCGAGCAGATTATTCAACAGAAAAAGAAGATTCGCGTACCGTCTTATTATGGAATATTCAAGGAAAGAGATATAGAATTTACTGAGGTTGTCGTAGATAGTCGGTATGACAGAGAGGATAAGCAACCGGACGTAATCGCGACAACGGCAGAAGGTGAACAATATCTGATAGAGTTTACGTTTGCTTTCAAACTTCAGCATAAAGAGAAAGTCGTCTATGAAAAGATGAACTGCATTGAAGTTGATTTGTCCTCTCAAACCCTTGAGACTCTACATGACTTTCTGATACATTCAACCGAAGATAAAAAGTGGCTGAATAATCAGACATATTTTGAAAGTATTGTGAGCGTATATTCGCAGCATGGCAAGAATATAAGAATTACTGATGAATCAGAATGTGCCAATTGTGATTTTAAGGATGATTGCTGTGGTATAAGGCAAAAAGGAGATACTTCGCCTATTTCGATTGAGAACAATGGCAATTCTTATAGAGTTTGCAAAGTTGAGGAATACAATGAGCGCAAACTCCGGAGGGAAAGAGAAATAGAACGAAGGAAAATTGAAGCTATAGAAATAGCGAGTAGCCGAAGTGACTATGAAGAGGATGAAAGCATAGAAACTGCTAAAATCAGTCCGGAATCACGCACCTGTTTTATGTGTAGTAATAATCTTGACGAGATGTGTCAAAATGACGAATATGCCCATTGCAGTTTATATATCAGATTAGGTATAAAGAATACTTCTCCCGATACAGCAAAGACCTGTCGAGGATTCAGAGTAAAACTATAGATTCAATAACGAAGTGCAAAATCTTCGTTGTTGAATCTATATAGAAATAAAAATGGACATCCTTTGAAACTTAAATTATTTAAAATAATTAGACATTACCATCCCTTTTCATCCATCATTCTTAATTGTTCTTCTTGTTCCTTACTTCCTTGGAAATGAACTTGTGGAGTCCCATCAGAAGAATGATAACCTCCTCCCTGCATATAATTCAATCTTGCGTTGCGTTCAAGTATTGCAGCGTCTTCTCTGCCCATTTCTTTAAGAGCATTTTCACGTGCAACACTATTCCAATATTCATCATCATTACTTCTATCAGATGTCTCGTAAGTTCTTGTTGAAGAGTTTTTATAAGGACTATATGAATAAATGCTATCTGTAGAAGACGAATCATAAGAATTTACATTTATTGTCTCAGTTCTATTCTCATACCATGTAGTAAATATCACAAAAGCAACTAAGAATAATGCCATTGCGTATCCCATTCTTTTTAGCAATGATTTTAGGGAATCATTTTTCTCCATGTGATTTACAATTTTATTGGTTGTGCAATATTGCCTGAGGATTGCCACGACCAATAAAAATAGTCGTGGGCTTTTATGTTCATATAACTTAGAGGTACTGGCTTACCCAACGGATATATAAACACTAAGCCCACGAACAACCATGCCCTATGTATGGGTACGGCTAATCAATGGGCGTTTAGTGCTTATTGCCTCTATCCGTTTGAAAAGTGCCAGTTTTCTAAGTTAAGACAACAGCATTAAACGCTATTCGTTCTAAATATGAAGCGGACATAGCCTCAGCCACATCCGCTTGCAAAAATAATAAAAATAATCCAATTATGAATTATGCTACGTCATATTTCTTAAGTTGCTTAAGTTTGCTTATTACTGGATTACTATGGTTCGGTAAAATTTGAGGTGGAACAGTTACTAATACGTTCATGTTCTATTGGGTTTATAATTAACACTTTGGCGATTCATTTATATCTGCGATATTATTATATTAACTTAATTTTCAACAACTTTGACATTTTTACCGAATCATTGATTCATAAAAGGTTGTCTGAATTATGATTTTGTCATTTAATTTGCTATATTTGCAAAAGAATTACAAATTTGGAGAACATAATGATACTTGAAATTCGTTTGAGCAACTTCTTCTCAATTAAAGATGAGGTGGTACTGGATATGCAAGCAGCAAACATCCAGACCAAAAAGGCAAAGGAGCTTGAAGAAAATACATTTATATGCGGTGATGAGCGTTTGCTTAAAACTGTAGCCATTTACGGTGCAAATGCATCAGGGAAGAGTAGCATAATAAAGGCTATTCGCGCTTGTGTAGGAATGATCTTCTCATCTCACAATTACAACGAGAATACGATATTTGCCTTTACTCCATTCAAATTTGGAGGCATTGGAAAGCCAAGTACATTCTTCATTCGCTTCCTTCTTGAAGGTATCGAATATGAATATTCTTTTGAGCTCAATAAAGTTGAGATATTGAAAGAAGCACTGTATTATTATCCGAATGGTCGTAGGTCTCTGGTTTTTTCTCGTGATGAGACAAAGGGTCCAGACAAGAAAGACATCTATGAATTCAGATCGGTAATTCGCCGTCCAATGGACGTTGCTGCCAATACTTCTAAAAAAACGCTTTTTGTATCGCGTGCCAGTCAGATGGACCGAGATGTTGCCAAAGATGTTTTTCGGTATTTCAATGAACGTTTTATTCTGAATTATTTCGGATATAATTCATTCTCTGTCGAGCGCTTGTTGAATGAGAACAAAGAGCAGTTCCTTAATGTGCTTCGAATTGCCGATAGCGATATTGTCAAAATCGACAGCAGGCATGAGAATAAAGTATTTTCGACTGCCGTGATTGACCCTACCGACAATCAAATATTGTCGGTAGAAGATATTCAGAAACCACAGTTGGTCATTACGACCTACCATAGGAATAATCCGGATGTTCCTTTCAACTTTTTTGCAGAAGAATCTGATGGAACACAGCGTTTATTCAATATGATGCTAACGATTCTTGACATCATCAAGAATAATAAAATCTTGTTGATAGACGAAATCGAGACGCAGCTGCACATAAAACTGGTAGAGTATATTATCGGTTTGTTCAATAAAAGTGAATCAGCACAGTTAATATTCACTACGCATAATACATACCTGCTTAATACTAACAAGCTACGTAAGGATCAGATATATTTTGTCAACAAACGGGACGATGGAACCTCGGATTTGTATTCATTGTTTGATTATAAAGATTTCCGCGATGGGTTAGATGCAGAAAAGGCATATCTACAAGGTCGTTTTGATGCCATCCCGTATATTGACGAACAGGCTGATAGTTTTATAAATAGAAACTGACATGGGACGACAAATAAGAAAATCCAAAGGCAAAACAATGAAGCCCAACTTCTTTGTTTTCTGTGAAGGGGAGTCAGAAGTTACTTATATCAGTCATCTTCGTTCGCAATACCGTGTGCCTATTCAGATTATCCCAAGAAAGAGCGATTCTAACATATCCGTTGGGTATATAGAGAATTGTAAACGAGAATACGTTGCAACAAAAAATGATAAAACATTTCTGATGTTTGACCTTGATGTGAGCGGAATGCTTGAACATCTACAAAATATCCCAGATGCGGTATTGCTCGTCTCGAATCCATGTATTGAGTTGTGGTATTTAATACACTTCGAGGAGTGTCATGCCGAACTATCCCAAAACGCTTGCATCAAGAAACTGAAAAGACATCTTAAACACTACACAAAAGGGACTTTGGCATTAAGTGAGAAACAGCAACTGACCGAAAAGACATCAAAAGCAACGGCAAGAGCCAAGGTATTGCAGACATATGACAACCCCTCTACTACCATCTATAAAATGATAGAACTTCTGGAAAGTTTATGATTTGAAAATTATGAATAATGTGGATATGATATTAGCAGAACAGCGGCAATTTCCGTCCAATATGACGAGATTGCCGCTGTCTGTATCGCTACTATGTCCCGGAAGGGACCGTTAATATTTGTCCGGACTTTGTGAAAACATTCAGGTTATTTGTATTTAGCCCATTTTATCAGCTCCTTTATGTTCGGTTTCTTGCCATACATGAAGATACCGATCCTGTAAATCTTCGCACTGAGCCATATCATAAAGAGCACAGATAAAAGAAGGACAACAGCTGAAACTACAAGCTCCCAACCCGGCACACCGAATGGCATACGTGCCATCATTACCATTGGAGAGGTAAACGGTATCATTGATGACCAGAATGCCAACTGAGATGTCGGATCATTCACGACTGTGATAGCCAGAAGAAGACCGATAATAATAGGCATAGTTGCAAATGATGTGAGCTGGCTCGCATCCTGGATGTTGTCGACAGAACTTCCAATCGCAGCATAGATGGAGGAATAGAAGAGATAACCACCAATCAGGAAGAGGGTCATGCATCCAAACAGCTTCATAATGTAAGCCGGATTACCGATCCCAAGAATAAGAGAAAGCGTGTCGGCATCCATATTGGAAGCATAACTCAAAATAGCAGGCAATCCCCACATGGTGAAAGCGAGTAAAAGAAAAGCCCATATCGCAATCTGAGTCAACGCTACGAATCCGATACCGAGAATCTTGCCCATCATCAAAGTAAACGGCTTTACGGAAGAGACCACTACTTCGAGAACACGATTGGCTTTCTCTTCGATGATTGAGGTCATCACCATCTGACCATACATGAGAATAAACATGTACAGAACCATCATCATCACCATGCCGATAAGATACGAAGCCATTGAGGAAGTCTCCTTCTCACCATCGTCACCCATAGTGAATGTCTGCATCCTCACGTTTGCCTGCACTGCGGCAATTATCCGATCAAGATCGGCAATATCGTATTGCGCGAGTCTTTTCTGCTCTACAATGCGTGACAATTCTCCTGAAATCGACTGCTCTGTATTCATACTTACAGCCTCCCGTGTAAAGAGCGAAGCGTCTGTGTCATCATTGATGAGGTTTTCTCCAATCACGAGCACTCCGTCAAATTTGTCATCGGCTTTAGCTTCTTCTACCGACATATCCACCGGTTGGAAAGAGAGCTCCCCTTCCGAAGGTAACCCCTGACCAATAATTCCGGCAGGATCCACCACGGCTATTGTTTTATTCTCCGGTCCTGACCATATCGCAATTAAGGCAGGGAACACCATCATACCTATCATTATAATAGGCATGAGAACAGTTGTTATAATGAAACTCTTGCGGCGCACCCGCTCGAGATATTCTCTCTGTATAATTAAAGAAAGTTGCATTTTTATAAATTTTTGAAAACCGGCGGCTGAATTTCGGATGCAGACTCCGTAGAATTACGCACGGCATTAATGAATATATTGTTGATTGACGGAAGAAGAGGCTCAAAACCAAGAAGCTCGGTAGACTTGTTCGCCTTGTCTATGAGTTCGCGTCTTGCCCCCTTATCGGCAAGCTCTACGATCAACGACTGTCCCACCGACTTATTCTCCTCCTCATCCTCACCGATATACGATACTAACGGGGTTATAGCCTCTGTAAGCGGTGCTCGATCTCCTTCAAACGTGATTCGGAATCTGTTGCCACCGAAAGATCGCCGCAACTCCTCCACGTTACCCGTCAGAATATTGTGCGATTTGTTTATAAGGGTGATATGATCACACAGTTCCTCAACGCTGTTCATGTTGTGCGTAGAGAAAATCACGGTAGCCCCTTCATCACGCAATCTCAATATCTCGCGCTTCAGGATGTTTGCGTTTATAGGATCGAAACCGGAAAAGGGTTCATCGAAAATCAAGAGTTTAGGCTGGTGGAGCACAGTGATTATAAACTGCACTTTCTGTGCCATACCCTTTGAGAGTTCCTCCACCTTCTTGTTCCACCAATTATCTATTTCAAGACGCTGGAACCATTCCCGGAGGCGCACCTCCGCGTCATGTTTGCTCAGACCTTTGAGACGCGCAAAAAAGACAGCCTGCTCCCCAACCTTCATCTTTTTATAGAGTCCTCTCTCTTCCGGTAGGTAACCTATGTATTTTACATCGTCAGCAATAAGCGGTTTTCCATCAAATATCACTTCTCCGGCATCGGGAGCGGTAATATGGTTGATGATACGTATCAGGGTAGTTTTTCCTGCGCCATTAGGTCCCAACAGGCCATAGACGCTACCTTCAGGCACATGGACAGTCACATCATCCAGTGCCTTGTGCCCGGTATAGTTCTTCACAATACCGTTAGCTTCCAGTAAATTGCTCATTAGTTATAATTCTTGATTCAAATTACAAATTTAAACAATTTTTTCGATTTAACTTCCTTTTTACCACATTCTCCTTTCACAAATTTGTGAAAATTAAAAAACAATTAGTAACTTTGTAGCGTAATAATAGCATATGGTCGTCATATTTGAACAAACATACCTGCGCGAACTCTTTGAAACAGGACGCACATCCGACAAAAAGCATCGCTTTCAACCGGACATTGTGAATCGCTATCAAAAGCGCATCGAAATGTTAATGGCTGCGCCATCTCCAGAAACATTATACAAGTTTAATTCATTGAACTTTGAAGCATTGACAGGAGATAAGACGGGGCGTTATTCTATTCGTGTCAATAACAAATACCGTATCGAATTTACACTTGATGCTGACAGAGAAAAACCAATGATAACCATTTGCAATATTGTTGAACTCTCAAACCATTACGACTGATATGATTACTCTTCCAAACGTTGACAAAAAAATGATTGCCAATAATCTCATACCCTTTGAGCCTACCCATCCGGGTGAAATCCTCAGAGAGGAGTTGGAGTGTAGAGGTATCACTCAAACGAAGTTGGCAAATGAAATAGGCGTTAAAGTTTCTTTACTAAACGAATTGATAAACGGCAAGCGCGATTTCACTATCGAATATGCAATGATGATTGAAGCAGCATTAGATATCGAAGCTGATTTCTGGATGAATCTTCAATCTGCCTACAACAAAGGAAAAATCCAGCACGATCCATCATTTATGAAACGTATAGCTAATATTCGCAAGATCGCTGCAATTCTATAATACAATCCATCTTATTAGAGTAGGATATAGACACGGCAAAGAAGGCAGAGGAGCAGCATGAGGAGTTCGGCGCGGAGGCAAACGCGCAGAGAGATGCGGAGATCAGAGTTTGTCAGTAACTTGGGATTGGAACCGATATAGGGCTTGTATACAGCTTCCCCGAAGTAATCATGTGTACCCCCGAAACGGCAGTCAAGAATTCCTGCCAAGGCTGCCTCTGGCCAACCTGAATTAGGACTGGCGTGGCAACGTCCATATTTTTTCACAAATCTAAAAAGTGACATCCTTCCGGCAGAAAGAATCATCAGAAAGGAGGTGAGACGCGCAGGAATATAATTGGCAACATCATCCATCTTCGCTGCAAAGCAACCGAAATCCTTATATCTTTCGTTTTTATATCCAATCATTGAATCGAGTGTATTCACCATCTTGTATGCCATCATTCCCGGCAAACCAAGCAGCAAATACCAAAACATCGGAGCAATAACGCCATCACTGAGATTCTCGGCAAGAGTTTCCAGTGCTGCCGTCTTGATCTCCTGTTCATCAAGCGATCCAGTGTCACGACCAACTATTCGTGCAATCTGCTTTCTTGCAGCGGCGAGTCCTTCTTCACATGCCTTAAAAACCATCTTCACCTCTCGCGAAAGCGTTGTGCCCGCAAGGCAATAGAAAACACCGATCGTTTCAACAATAATTTTGGCTAAGGGGAAAGGAGACAAAAGCAGAAGCACAAACCAGACTATCATGAACACAAAAAGCACAAGGAATATCGCCATGACCGCCCCCTTAATCTTTCTACCTTCTCCGATATTCAACCGATGTTCGAAAAAGGATATTATCTTTCCAAAACCAACTACAGGATGAGGAAGCCAGCTTGGATCCCCTAAAATACGGTCAAGTATCCAACCAAGCAACAACGGCGCCACAGCCATTATATATTCCATCCAATGATTACTCAACTGATCCATTCCTTAATTGCATTTATCAACAAATCATTCTGCCCTTTACACTGCGCAGCCACACGGAAATATCTTTCATCAAGGCTCTCGAAATTTGAGGCGTCCCTTATCAGTATGCCATGATTCTCCACAAGCCAAGATTTAAGATCTGAAGCCTTACCCTCCGACAGGCGGCATAATATGAAATTACAGTCTGTCCGAGTGCATACAATACCCATATCTCGCAATGCATCGGTTATGCGTAACGCTTCCGAATGCAAACCTCCGGCATCTATCACATAGTCCTCATCCTTGTCAAGCAGATACCTTCCTGCCTCAATGGCAAGCGTATTTACCGCCCAAGGCATCCCATTTGCTCGTATGGCATCTGCAATCTTCTCATCCGCTACAATATAACCTATCCTCAAGCCCGGCACGGCATACCGCTTGGTCAGCGAGCTCATCAGCACTATGTTGCCGGCATTAACCGCTTCCCGTGGAGTCAGAACTTTTTCTAAAGTATAGTCAGCATATGCCTGATCAACGACTATCCATGAGTCTTTATGCGATTTCCGACTATTCGCCAGATCAAGTATCAAAGATTTACTCAATACCTCTCCCGTGGGATTATTGGGATTACACAACCAAATGAGATCTGTCTCATCCGATATCTCTTTAATATCCTTTACAAAAAGGATATCGTGTTGAAAGGAGCGACAAGCATCTTGATACTCCCGGAATGTCGGAACCCTTATCGCCGATTTACATCTTTCGAATATATGCGCGATACGATACATTGCATCTGTAGCGCCATTGGTCACAACCACATTTGCAGCGTCCACCCCTATTTTATCGGCTATCCTTTTCTCTAAAGAAAAAGGTGCCGGCTCGGGATAGCTGCCGATTTTAGTCATTAGCGACTGCAGATGACGTATCAATCCTGTGTGATCTACACCGGAGATTATATTCGTGCTGAAATTATATTTTACCTTGTCTCCAAACCGATAGAGATCATCTCCATGCCCTTCTATCATTTTACACCCCCTCCTCTTCTCTCCTCCTGCATTATTTTATACAGCAGTTCAATGTCGAGACATCCCTTCAATCTCTCAGCAAGGGCATTATATTGTCTTTCTTTGTATTTGCGATAAGGTTCCACATTTCCTTTCAAAGGCAATCCTTTCTTTTCTGCGTGAGGTTTGAGCAAAAAATCAAGAACTCCCGGATTATCAAGAATACCATGTATATAGCTTCCCATAATCCTGTCGCCGATAAGACAGCCATCCTTTTCACCATCAATTTTAGTTACCAAAGATTGTGCCGAGGGTGATACTACTGTCTCACCCATATGAATTTCGTAACCCTCATTGATGTCATTATCGGCATCATCACATCCGTTCATGGTAAATTCCACACGTCTTACGGTTTTGCTCCCCTTGAGCACTGTTCTCGCAGGCAGCAATCCCAATCCCGATTCTGAAGTTATCTCTCCCTCTACACCATCCGGATCGTCGACTTCTTCTCCCATCATCTGATAACCGCCGCAAATCCCCATCACGGTGCGTCCGCAACGCGATGCTGCCATAATAGCCTCCACACAACCGTTTTCGCGGATAGCCCGTAAATCAGAAATGGTGTTCTTACTACCGGGGAGAATAATCACATCTGCTAATCTCAATTCCTCTGGATCAGAAGTGAAATACAGATGCACTCTCGGATCACGCGAGATAGTGTCGAAATCAGTAAAGTTTGAAAGATGCGGGGTAGCCACCACGGCTACATTGATCTTGTTGTCTTCTGTATGAGTTGTGGACTTCTTCATCAGCGACACAGAATCTTCCTCCTCGATGTGAATATCATCAAGATAAGGCACAACTCCTATCACCGGTACACCGCAAACCTCTTCCATCTGTTTGCGCCCCGCTTCAAAGAGTTTTTCATCACCGCGGAATTTATTCACGATGATTCCCTTTATAAGACGTCTGTCCTCCTCTGTCTGAAGCATTATCGATCCATAAGCCGAAGCGAAGACGCCTCCACGGTCAATGTCCGCTACAAGTATCACGGCAGCATCAGCATAACTTGCCATCGACATGTTCACGATATCCGTGTCGCGAAGATTCAACTCGGCAATACTGCCGGCTCCTTCCATCACGATAGGATTATATTTTGCGCTCAACCTGTCGAAAGCAGCATGCACTTCCTTACGCAGCGGCTCTTTGTTTTCTTTCTTGAAATAATCGTAAGCATCCTTGTTGCCTACCGGCACTCCATTGAGCACCACCTGAGAGGTTCTATTGCCCGATGGCTTCAGAAGCACCGGATTCATCTCCGCCATGCATTCCACTCCCGCCGCCTCTGCCTGCACAGCCTGTGCGCGACCGATCTCAAGTCCATCGGGGGTAACATATGAATTCAACGCCATATTCTGCGCCTTGAAGGGAGCGGGATGATATCCGTCTTGCAGAAATATACGGCACAGTCCAGCTGCCAACACACTTTTGCCGACATCGCTGCCCGTGCCTCCGAGCATTATGGGTTTTAGTTTTTTCATTCTCATTCCAATAAACCGGCTTTCCCGAATCGTTTCCATCTCTCGTTATCCACCCCCTCATCGCAATTCACCTCACGAGCCATTGCGAAGAAAAGATCAGAGAGACGGTTAACATATCTCATCACATCCTCATCCACCTTATCCTGTTCATTCAAGCGCCATAACTGTCGTTCGGCACGTCGGCAAACCGTGCGTGCCTGATGAAGGAATGCCGCAGCCTTACATCCAACCGGAAGAACAAACTCCTGGCTCATACAACCCTTCTCCGTGATGGCATCAAGTTTCATCTCTAAAGATTCCACCGCGTCGGCAGGCAACCGACGAGGATTTATGTCACGCAATTCAGAGGGGGTGGCGACAATACTCATCGTTGTCATCAGGTTCATCTGAATCTCACGAAGTATATCATCCTTCTCGCCATCATCAATAAAACTTCTGACAATCCCGATGATACTGTTAAGCTCATCAATCGTGCCGTTAGCTTCGATGCGGGCATCAGTTTTGGGCACCCTCATGCCGCCATGTATACCGGTCGTTCCGGAATCACCTCTGCGTGTATAAATCCTCATAAAATCCGTTTATATCGACATCGTTATTTCCCCAATACATATGAGTATATCCGGCAATAGCATTTTTATAACGGTAAACAGGAGTATCGACCTCATTACCTCTTACATCAAATTGCCTCGCCGGATATAGATATTCCTTTATCCGCGTCTCATCCTCAATAACGGAAGAATAATGAAATTCATGCCCGCGGATTGTAAAGTTTTTTGTTTTTACAGTTCTATAACCCAAATGCAGACGGGCACTCGTCATTGTTGCCTTCACGGGCAGCAATCCGCACATTTCATAGCCGTCAATCTCCTCGCAAAGATACAACATTCCTCCACACTCGGCAAAAGCATATCCTCCGCGATCAATATAATCCTTGATGGATTCTCTCATTGTGGCATTCGCAGCAAGCCTCTCGGCATAGAGTTCCGGATAACCACCGGGGAGATAAAGGAAATCAGCATCCGGCATTCTCGCATCGCGCAAAGGAGAAAATTTAATTATCTCTCCTCCAAAACGTGGGTTATCCCCCAACGCCCTTAGATTCTCAGGATAGACAAAGTTGAATGCCTCATCATATGCCACTGCAATCTTGCGGAAAGAACCAGCGCCTTCATTTCGTTCATCTGCCATCAATGCATCTCTGGATTTCGCGACTTCATCCATCTGCGTAAGCTGTAATAACAAATCAATATCTATGCTCTCCTCCACAGCGTCAGCAGCGCAATCGACAAATTTTTCAATCATGTCGTCATCGCCCAATGACAATCCTAAATGCCGCGATGGCACCGTCATCTTCGGATTCCTCTTCAGGTATCCAAGGAATGTTACTCCCGCATCTTCAGCTGCTATCTTAAGGAGTCGGAGATGATTTTCAGATGCGACATTGTTGAATATTACCCCGGCGATCTTTATTCGCTTATCAAAATTCTTAAAACCGGAGAGCACCGCTGCCAAAGAGTAGGCTGATGAAGCGGCATTGATTACGAGAACCACCGGCAGACCGGTAAGTTCCGCGATATGCGCCGCGCTCCCTTGGCGACAGTCATAACCGTCGAACAAACCCATCACGCCCTCTATTACCGCAACATCGCACCCGGATGAATATCTGTCGAAAAGGTATCTGACATGATCCTCGTCCGACATAAAAACATCCAGGTTGATTGAGTCGCTGCCTGCTGCAATACGGTGGAACTGCGTATCGATAAAATCTGGGCCCGTCTTGAAAGGAGCAACATGCAATCCCTTTCGCACGAATGCCCGCAACAGACCATTCGTCACTGTCGTCTTACCGCTTCCTGATGAAACCGCAGCTATTATAAACCCTGACTTGGTTTTCATGATTTGTTTTCGTTGTCTATAGCCTGTTTCTTGAATGCAAGGTCGATTTTGAAAAGACCGTCATTTTTATCGAACTTAATTCCGGGACGCAAGAAGTAACGCTCGATATCTCCCGATTCCGTCAGCTCGGCGTGTGTACCTGTTCTGACTCCGAGTTTCTTATCCATCAGCCATATGCGGTCGGAAAGCTGCATTGCCATGTCAAGATCATGTGTCGACATAAAAATCGTCTTGTTCATTTTATGCGCCAGTGAATACAGGAGCAGCATTATCTCAACCTTGCTCGGATAATCAAGAAAAGCTGTCGGTTCGTCAAGAAATATTACAGGGGTCTCCTGCGCGAAAGCCTTTGCAATCATGGTTTTCTGACGTTCGCCATCACTAAGGCTCTGTACCATCCGATGTCGCAACGGTTCTATACCCGCCAAGGCAATAGCTCGGTCAATCGCCTCTCTGTCTGCCGGCGTGAATCGCCCCCAGAATCCTGTGTATGGTGCCCGACCGAGACCTACAAGTGTCTCGACATCCATATTCTCCAACAAGGGTTTCTCCGTGAGAACCACACTGATTGTGCGGGCAAGATCCCGTCCGGTGTAATCCGACAATGATTTTCCGGAAACCGTGATGCGTCCCGACAATGGTTTCTGAAAACCGGCGAGTGTCCGCAACAACGTGGATTTTCCGGCACCATTCGGTCCTAAAAGACATGTCAATTCTCCGGAATAAAGGGAAGCACACAGAGAATTGGTCACACACTTCTCCCCCTTCGAATTTCTGTAACCTGTGGTGAGGTTTTCAACCTTTATAGTTTCCGTATGCTTCATCTTTTCTTAAACCTCTCTTTAAAGATTACATACATTATTACCGGTACGCCTATCAAGGGGGTAACACCGTTCAAAGGCAACACGATATTTTCCGGCAAGATGCACAACAGGTTGCAGACAAGACCTATCACTCCGCCCGTCAGGATACATCCCGGGATTATTATCCGATGGTCGGAAACGCGGAAAATCATCCTCACCACGTGCGGCACGGCAAGACCGATAAAGGATATAGGTCCGCAGAATGCTGTCACAACAGATGTCAGCAGTCCGGTGGTGATGAGCAGCATATTGCGTACCCACTGCATGCGTATACCCAGATTCAACGCATAATTTTCACCAAGGAGGATTATGTTAAGTGGCTTCACCATCAGGATTGAGAGCAACAGTCCGGCACCTATGGCAATCGAGAACATCGGAATCTGACCAAGAGCCACTCCATTGAAATTTCCCATTCCCCACATGGCGTAACCATGCACGCCTTCGGCGGTAGAAAGATAATTGAGAAGGGTTATCACCGAAGATGTGAGATAACCTACCATTATACCGGCAATCAGCAACATCAGGTCATTCTTCAGCCACATTGAGAAAAGAAGAAGAAGGCCCATGATAGCGATACTCCCCACGAAGGAACCGATAAGTATAGCGGCATAACCGCCCCACGAATAACCGGCGGCGGATACCGAGCCTCCGAGAAAGAGAATTACAAACGCCACGCCGAGACTTGATCCCGACGTTATACCGAGAATGGAAGGTCCGGCGAGAGGGTTACGGAAAGCTGTCTGAAGCATCAGACCCGACACAGTCAAAGCTGCGCCGGCAAGGACAGCAGTGATTGCCTGCGGCAAACGGCTGCCCATTACGATAAATCGCAGCGGACCATCCGGATCGCCATTATTGAAAAGTATGTCGATCACCTGCTGCGGAGGTATGTCCACCGAACCCACAAACAGATTCGCGAAGAACAGCACCACCAGCGACACACAAAGAATCACAAACTTCATCTCTTTCCAATCATTTTCAGATTTTCACACATTTAAATATTGTTCACAAATCGATAAATTCCGTTTTTATACGGCAATGATTCGGAAACTTTACCGGTTTTAAACAATTCAACGCCAAAATTTATGAGATAGCCAAGTTTATAGCCGGACATTTTTAGATAGGTAAGCAGCTGGCGGCATTCATTCTCCTTCATCTGTCCAACAGCTTTAACCTCAACTATAACTCGATTATCCACAATGATATCCGCTTTATAAGCTTCTTCAACTACTACACCTTTATATATTGCAGGAATTAGAACTTGTCGCTTTACTTCATATCCCTTTTGAGATATTTCATAGGCAAGGGCTCCCTCATAAAATTTCTCCCTCAATCCTCTACCGATAGAGTTTCTTACTTCAAATGCAGATGCTATTATATCATAGCCTATCTGCACATACTCCTCATTTAATGGCATCTTTCCATGATTTTAGAACTTATTCAGTCTGCAAATATAATAAATTTAGCAATTATATGAATGAATTATGATTAATAGCATCGCTGATCCCTTAATGCCTAATGGCATCCAGGGAGACATGCGGATATTTCGGATTGAACGCGGATTTATCCTTTCAAAGCAATTTCCACAAGGTCGTTTAAGCCACAGCGGATTCGGCAGCCAGTGTCTGCCGACGGAGAGCTGCGGATGTCAGCTGATAGTTGCGGATTTTCGCGACAACTTATCCGCAACTATCTGTTACAATCCGCGACTCTCGTCATATGCCGAAAGGTATATGAATCAGCGATTCTGATTCCGTATATAAAAATCCGCGCATTATCCGCTAAATCCGTATATACCCCTCTACACACCGCAAGGTGAAAGAGGATCCGCGATGCCGTTAATTCTAAATCAGCAGATTGATACTTACTTCTACATTCCACATTTTTATTGCATGCGGTGGTAGTAGTGGTGGATGGTGTGGTTGCTGAGTTCGGGGTGCATGGCGGAAATCATATCCTCGAGGAGGCGGTCGGGATGAAACGGTGTCTCTTCGTAGAAATCGACATAGCGGGTGTTACAGCCATAAACGCGTCCCTCCTTGTACGCCTTGAACTGCGAGTTGACAGGCGCATCTTTGCCCAGTTCCTTCATCGACTTCTCTTTCTCCTGATTGTATCTTACAAACCAGATATCAGCATCATGAGCCTCCGCAAGCACTTTCTCCGGCGCCAATGGCACACTCCCGCTCTGTTTGTAGGAAGCGAAAGGATTGATGCCTCCGGCATCCTCTATGAGTCGTCCCATGGTTGATACCCCTCCCGGCACGTTCCATACCTGACCATAGCGCTGGTCGATAATCACCTTCGGTTTCACAGCAAGCCCCGTAGCCATCTCCTTTAACTTAAGATAATTGCTTTCGGTGTCGGCAAACATCTTATCGGCAACATCCTGTTTTCCGAAAAGAAGTCCGTAGAAACGCACCCATTCGGCGCGTCCGAGGGCGGAAGTCTCCATATAGTCGGCACATTCAATAATCGGAATTCCAAGCTCCCCTACCTTGGCATACTTGTCATTGTTCTCAAACGGTGAAAGCATTATCACCTGAGGATTCAGTTTGATAATCTTCTCCAGGTCGGGACTAAGGCTGACACCGCAATCCACGATCTTACCCGATGCGAGACGCGCTTTCAGCTCCTTACCGTTGACATACTTTGAATTGCAGATTCCTCCAATGGCATCCATCGCTCCGAGTTCCGAGATAAGACTGTTGTGAACAGTCGAATACACCAAAGCGTTCGTCACCGGAATCTTTACCAACGTGCCTTGCGGAAGATTCTTTGGCATCGCGCTGTCGCGCTCCACAAGTATATACTTCTGCAAAGTCTTCAATGTATCCCACGGATTTCTCACTGTCACCTCCGTATAATCCGGGAACTCTTTTATGGTAAGATTCTCCGCATATTTGAGAGGTACTGTCTTATTTTCCTCTTCCGCAGAAGATGAGGCGTGGCTCCCCCTGCAAGAAGCAAGGAAAGCCACGACTGTCAATAGGGTAAGAAAGATTCGCATCTTCCTTTTTCCCTCCAATCTATATTCCACTATCATTTAGCTATTTTCTCATGGATAAATGTAACGGCGCGAGCACCGACACCACACTCAATTCTCTTCTTGAAGTTGCCGGCAGCATCGTAGATGTTAGCATACGAAGGCTCCTTTGTCATTGACTTACCCTTGTATGACAACATGACAATATCACCATTAACCGGATTGATACCAAATCCATTTGGATAAACAACTTCCGAATCAGTACCTGCAATTGTCTTGATAAAGTTTCCTTTATCCGCGAAAGTAGTAGCGTCATACATTTTAAAGGAGATATTCTCTACTTCTCCATAATAAGGAGCATCTATAACATAAAGATTATTTCCATTCACACATGCGGCTGTTCCTTCACAAACTTTTGTTATATCATCTTCCTTATCGCCCGTCACCTTAACAATTATACCTGCGACATAATCCGGATCATCAAGATGTTTATAAGTTCCTTGCATAATTACGAATGCATCAACACCATTTGATGCGGCATCAGTTGGATGATTTCCTGGGAATTTAGTGTTCTTTATCTCTGTTTGTGTAAATGTTGCCAGATCAATTACAGAAATACTGTTATTTGCATAATTGTTTTTTGAATTCTGACCGTCTGTGTTGGCAACAACCAATTTATTCCCTGCAAGAGCAACGCCATCAGGATTGGGACCCACCTTAAGTGTGCCATCGATCTCATCAGTTTTAGCATCAATACGAACAACATAACCGGTATACATAGAGCAATAGAGTTTGCCATCTTTAGCAGCAATAGCACGAGGGCTCTTAGCGTCACCTTCGGGTTTGATAGATGTGATTATCTTAAGTGTTGTTGGTTCTACAACCCAAATAAGATTTGAACGGTACATTACTATATACATCTTATTGTTATAGATAAGAGCCTGCTGGGCACCATCCCCAAGTGCAATATTATTTGCAGCGAAGAATGCATCTTCAAGAGCACCCGTAGCACTCTCGGTTGCATAATCATATGCAGTAATGGATGCAGGAATATTACCTGACATATTGCCTCCGTTAATAGTATAGAAACCGCTTATGGTTTCTGTTGCTTCACCTTTATTGTCATCATCGCTGCAGGCAGTGAAACCAACAGCCATGAATGCTGCAAAAAGCATTAATGCAATTTTTTTCATTTTCTATGTTTTATTTGTTATTAGATTTATTTATTTTAATTATATTTATAGGTCACAGTGAATTTCCAGGCACGTCCCGGCATTGGGTAATTACCGACGATTTCGTATTGCGTATCCAGAATATTTGTCAGATCGAATCGGAGATCTATGGTGTTACGTTTTATCTTGAAAGAGCGAATCAATGCTGCTCCCATCTCCATATATCCTTTGATGCGAGTTATGGGAAGATTGGAATTTGTTCCGTAACGGTCGCTCGCTCCGGTGGCATGAACCACAACATTCACCCAGGGATTCTCCCAACTCAGCGATGCTGCTCCTGAATGAATCGGAGTGTATGCCACCTGCTTGTTATAATCCGGATCCGTCTGAGATGTGCGCGGTTGCACTCGCTGCCAGCTATAGTTACCTGCAAACACAAGATTCTGTTTCCTTGCAATATTAAACGTTGCACTTGCAGTGACATCCGCACCGAAAGCTCTCGCCTTGTCCATATTGGTCATTGTCCATATGAACATATTCGTTGGCAATGCCACAATCTTGTCTTTCACATTATTATAATACACATCGCCCGTCAGAACAAGCGCATTCAGCCAAGCGGCTGAATTATACTGCCATGTCAATCCGAGATTAAACTGGTCGGTATCTTCCGGTTTCAAAGAGGTGCTACCCATACGGAAATAATAGGTCTCATTGAATGTAGGCATACGGAAGATATTCTTGTATGATGCCCGAATAAAAAAAAGACGGTTGCGCATCGGCTGCACAGACACACTCAGCGAGGGGGACAACTTATTCTCATCTTTCGAGCTTATACCCTCTTTCACTCCATTGTCGTAGATCGACCATAGGAGACGGGCGGTGGCAAGCAGCCAGCTGTTCTGGAATTTTCCGGTGAACGACTGCAATACGGAGTGACGCCAGGGACCTACAACCTCCATCTGATTCGTGGTCAGATTATTGTAGAAATAATCAGCGGAGTAGTTGAACGCAAGCTTGTCGGTGGGTACATAAAGCGCTGATCCCGATACGTAAACTTCGCGTTGATAGTAATCCTCATCGAGGACACCACCTGGATATTTACCATCCTCATCGTGATATAACGATGCATCCCAGTTGAATTTCGACAGTCCCTGGAACGAGAATTTCGACAGCGATAGGTTCTTGTAAGTCAGTTGTCCGAAGAAGTTGCGGTCTCGCAACTTCTCGTGGCAAATAGGATTGTAAAGAATCACCGGTCCGGGCAACTCGCGATTATTGTCATAGTAATAGACTTTTGCATCGAGTGTGGATGCCGGTGTGATTCTCCAGCGCGTATTGATCTCGCCGTGGGCGGAATTCATCATGCTGTTGTTGCGACGCTCGCGCGTCACCAATATTCCGTTCTTCAGCGTGAATGGATAATCATTCCTGGCATGGGTGTATTCCCCTATTGCCGAGAATGAAAACTTAGGTGTTATGCTTTTTCCTATCTTTACGTAGGGATTGTATGTGCCAAAAGAGCCGAATCGCATCTGCCCGGTGAGATGCCATAAGGAATCCTGCGGACCCGGCACGGACATTGTCGATATAATTATCGATGCCGCAGAAGCAGAAGCTTTAGCCGGAACAAAAATATCGCTGTTATCCCCGACAATGAGCGAGAGACTCCCCACATTGTCGAGAGAATATCGCGACAGATCGATCTTGCCGCTCTGACAGTCGCTGAGAACGATGCCGTCGTAGATAACGCCGGTATGGGTTGTACCGAAGCCACGCACCGACACGGTCTTCATACCCCCTGCGCCACCATAGTCACGGATGTTGATACCCGGCAATCTGTGCAAAGCATCGGAAATATCGGTAATGCCCATCGTCTTCATCCTCTCGTTGGTGAGATTGAAAAGTGGCGCAGTGCTCGTCACCTCATTGCGCACACGCTCCGACACAACTTCAAACTCCTGCAGATTCTTACCTACGGTATCTGCGGGAGTTGAAGATATGCCAAATGCCGGAGTGAAACCTAACACCTCGGCAAATGCTACAACAACTGCTGCTTTGACTAATTTTCTTGACTTTCTATTCGATTTCATATGTTCTCTTTTCCTCGAAAGAGTGGTTAACATACAGGAAACTTCTATCGGTTTCCTAAAAACGGCAGGTCTTCGGACTCGTCTCAACTATCGGCACGCCTTCCCAATCCGGAGATCAGTGGCAGAGCAAAGCAAGATACACTCACCGGCTCTCAAGGATTTTGCCGAAGTCTTCATAGAGACTCACCGCAGCGGGACTGTCCGGGATTCGCACCCGGTTCCCTTTTGATGGCATTCCGCCAACCGCTTTCATTGGCAAAGTTAATACATTTTTCTCTAACTCCAAAAAAATTATTAATTTTGCAGCCGTTTTGGTTAGCCGTTAAACGGGAACCGGATGCGAATCCGGAGTAGACCCGTTTGAATTTTTCCGTATTCAAAACATTATTTTGCACGGAGATTCGTATATTTCGGAACTCTGTAAAATATCTGCGCTTGCATGAAATCGACATACTGTTGTTTTAAATCAAATCATTATAACCTAACAATTTAACGATTATGTTTACAATATTCCATGGATTCCATCTGGTGGAGGACTATCACAGATGGAAAAAAGAACACAGAAAGCAAAAAAATCCAATCCCTGTAAAGGCTCTAAAACTATTTATAGCCATTGCAATCCCGTTATTCCTTTGGATTGCACCAGCCTCTCTTTACGGATTACCAGACATCAACCCTGTTGAACATCGCGTGCTTGCAATTTTCGCATTTGCTGCCTTGATGTGGCTTTTCGATGCCGTTCCGGCATGGACAACCTCTCTCGTGGTTGTGGTGCTTCTGCTGTTTTGCACCTCCAATAGCGCCCTTTGGTTTTTCCAGACCGGTCCTGACGGGGAAAAATTTGGAAATCTGATAAACAACGTTGATATCCTGCACTGCTTCGCAGATCCGACAATCATGCTGTTTATCGGTGGTTTTATCATTGCAATTGCCGCGACCAAGAGCGGTCTTGACGTAAAACTCGCAAAAGTGATGCTTGCGCCATTCGGCACAAAGAGCGAAAATGTATTGCTCGGATTCATTCTCGTCACCGCACTTTTCTCCATGTTCATCAGTAATACCGCCACAGCTGCGATGATGCTTACATTCCTTGCTCCGGTGCTTTCAGCGTTACCTGCCGATGGCAAAGGGAAAATCGGTCTGGCTCTTGCCATCCCTATCGGTGCGAACATCGGCGGTATGGGCACACCTATCGGTACGCCTCCCAATGCGATTGCCCTCAAGTTTCTCAACGATCCTACAGGCATGAACATGGGCATCGGTTTCGGTAAATGGATGATGGTGATGGTGCCCGTTACCCTTATTCTTCTCTTTGTGGCATGGGTATTGCTTAAGAAAATGTTCCCGTTCAAACAGAAGGAAATCCATCTGAAGATAGAAGGCGATCACGAGACTACACCCAAAGACCGCATAGTTTACATCACATTCTTCATTACTATCTTATTGTGGCTCACGGATTCAATAACAGGAGTGAACGCCAATGTCGTGGCAATGTTGCCGGTAGGAGTTTTGTGCATGGCAGGGATAATTACCAAGAGAGACCTTGAACAGCTTTCATGGAGTATCCTCTGGATGATTGCCGGCGCATTCGCCTTAGGTGTGGCGATGAAAGAGTCGGGACTTGCCAACCATCTCATCGAAGCTGTGCCGTTTGCTTCCTGGTCGCCACTTGCCGTGATCATCGGTTCCGGATTGCTCTGCTATATCATGGCGAACTTCATCAGCCACACAGCAACAGCGGCACTGTTCGTACCAATCCTGGCTATTGCCGGAAGCACAATGACAGAGCAATTGATTCCTTACGGCGGTGTGTCAACATTGCTGATAGGCGTTGCGGTCTGCTCATCGGTTGCAATGGTATTGCCTATCTCAACTCCGCCGAATGCCCTCGCTGACGCCACAGGCTTCATCAAGCAAAAATACATGGTCACCACCGGCTTGATAATGGGTATTGTCGGACTGGTGCTCGGTTACCTCGTGCTGATCTTAAGCGGTATCAACGGAATCTTCTAAAATAGAAAGACAGGCGGGAAACCGGATGGTTTCTCGCCTGTCGTCTTTCAGTTAGTGGTTGGATTAGAGATGACGCTTGGGCTTGATGTCAAGCTTCACGGGCTTGATCATGTTCTCGGGAGCGAGAATAGTGTCAAGGTCCTTCTTGTCGAGGATGTCGTGTTCAAGCACGAGATCGTAAACACTCTTGCCTGTTGCCAAAGCCTCTTTGGCTATCTTCGTTGAATTCTTATATCCGATCACCGGATTCAATGCCGTGACAATACTGATACTATTGCGTGTCTGAGTGCGGCAATGTTCCTCATTAGCTGTAATACCTTCGATGCAACGTATACGCAATGTCTCGAAACCGTTGATCATCAAGTCAACCGATTCGAAGTCGCATTGTGCCATCACAGGTTCCATCGCATTCAGCTCCATCTGGGCAGCATCGCCAGCCATCGTTACGCAAAGTTCGTTACCCATCACCTTATAGCAAATCTGGTTCATCACCTCCGGAATCACAGGATTGACCTTACCCGGCATGATGGAAGAACCCGGCTGCATTGGCGGCAGATTGATCTCACCGAAGCCGCAACGCGGACCGCTGGCAAGGATACGAAGGTCATTACAGATCTTATTGACCTTCACTGCAACGCGCTTAAGAGCGGCAGCATAGCCGACAAGACATGATGTGTCGGATGTCGCACCTACAAGATCCTTGGCAAGCTTGATATCCCAGCCGGTTATCTTGGAGAGGGCGGCAACACATTTTTCTGCATAACCCGGTTCAGCTGTGATGCCGGTACCGATTGCTGTTGCTCCCATGTTGACAGTAAGGAAATCAGCTGCAGCCTCATCAAGATGCTGGATTTCGTCTTCAAGAATAGATGCGAATCCGCTGAAAGTCTGACCCAAGGTCATAGGAACGGCATCTTCCCACTGCGTACGACCGATCTTGACGATATGCTTAAACTCCTCGCTCTTCTTCCTCAGGGATTCAATGAGCACTTTGTAATGTTTCACAAACTTGAGGTGAGTGAAATACATTCCGAGATGGATTGCTGTAGGATAAGCGTCGTTGGTAGACTGCGCGCAATTCACGATATCATTAGGCGAACAATACTGGTATTCACCTCTCTGATGTCCTAAGATCTCAAGGGCACGATTAGCGATGACCTCGTTGATATTCATATTGGTGGTTGTTCCGGCACCTCCCTGAATCATATCAACCGGAAATTGCTCGTGATGCTTACCATCGATCAATTCCTTGCATACCTGCACTATAGCATCATACTGAGCATCGCTTATTAGCCCAAGTTCATGATTAGCGACAACTGCGCCCCATTTCGTAATAGCGAGTCCTTTGATAAACAAAGGATAATCCATCAGATGGAACTTGCTTATTTCAAAATTTTCTATACCTCTCAGAGTCTGAACTCCATAAAGAACTGACTCGGGAACTTCGCGAGCGCCAAGGAGGTCTGACTCCTCACGAAAGCCCTTCTTTGATATGCTTTCCATTTTAATTATGCTTTTATGGTTATTTAAGGTACTATTAATCCACAAATGTAATTAATTATTTCTAATATATAAACGTCTTAACAAAGAAATCTCCCTCCTCTTATGAATATTTATCAAAAAAGTAGGGAGATTTCAATCAACATAGCGTATATTCATCGAAAAACAATGTTTTTCGGCAGCGTTTCATCATTTCTTTGCCGCTTTATATTCTTCATAATATCCATCAAGGATTGAACGCAGAGATGAACCAATCTTCAAGTATGCGCTTTCATCAAGATTAGCGAGCGATGCACGCACCGACCAACTCGGGCCATCGAAGCCACTGCCGTTCAGAAGCACAACTGATGTGCATTTCGCAAGACGCAATACTATATCAAGAGGCTCGAAATTTGCCTGAAGCCAAGTGCAGAAATCATCACCGTAGATCTTTCGTCCCCAAAGCATTATATCGATCTCACTATAATATCCGACCCTGAGGGGATCTTCAACAAGTTTGAAACCGGTACCTTTCCATAAAGCCTCCAGACGGTCCTCTATCATACACTGCATCCTCTGCTTATACACATCCTTTGTATCAAGCAGACACATCACGGCGAAAAGAGACATCTGAATCTGCTGAGGAGTAGAGAGACCGGCGGTATGGTTCAAAGCGACAGACCGACTGTCGGCAACCATTCTATCAATAAACTTAATCTTATCAGGATGAAGCGACAACGATCCGTAACGTTTATTGAGGTCATCAAGATCTTCTTTAGATTCCGCAGCGATCAATTTATCGAATATATTCTCCTTGGCAGCGGCAATCACAGCAAGACGCCAACCTGTGGCACCGAAATATTTAGAGAACGAATAGACACAGAGTGTGTTCTGCGGAAGAATATACATTAGGCTCTTGAAATCCTTTGCGAATGTGCCATAAACATCATCCGTGACGATCATCAGATTTGGATTGTCATTCTTCACAATATCCACAAGATAGTCCATACACTCCTGACTTAGTCGATAACTTGGCGGATTCGAAGGATTCACGAGAAACACAAGTTTCATTCTTGGGTCTCGAAGCTTATCCATTTCAGCCTTTGGATACTGCCATGTGTGATAACCATCATTATCAACAGAGTCAGCATATATATTCATCACATAAAAACTATATCTGTCAAGTTGGGGGATTTCTATATAAGGAGTGAAGATAGGTGTCATAAGTGCTATGGAATCCCCCTTGTTCAGAAGATGGTTAGCCTGTAAGGAATCGAAGATATAGCACATGGCGGCGGTGCCACCCTCTGTTGCAAACAGATCATACTCCTTACCGAAATCTGGTGCCTTGTCACCCATTTCCTGCGCGAGATAAGCCTTCACTATCTTCTCAGAGTTTTCAAGCATACGCACTGGTGTTGGATAATGATCGCCTATAATTCCATCCGCCCATTCATACGCAAGATCATCGGCGGATATGCCAAGCGTTTTATCCGCATATTCCACTGCATTCAGAAGGAGATGTGCGCCATGTCTCGCTGAGTTATCTTTGAGAAACAGTTTTAAGCTGTCGCCAATACCCTTGCAGGGTGGCATACCTGCCACTCCGGGTTTGAAATACATCTCGTTGCGGCAAGTCTCCAGTGCCCATTGACCGAGCAGGAAGAACGCCTCTCGCGGAGCAGTAGCAATCCAGTTCGGATTTCCGCGGCCGGCATTCAGATATGTATTGGTAGAAGCCTTAGCCTCTTTCTGAGCCATCTCTATAAGAGTATTTTTGATCTCGAATGGGCTCATACTCTCAAGAGCTTTCTCATAATCTCTGATTTCTTTTTCTGTTTTCATAATATCAAATTATCAATATTTATTACATTATAAGCCCCATTATTACCCCCATCAGAATCAACAACGTATTGCCGATTGCATAAGTCACCGTATAGCCCATTGCAGGTAATGTTGAACCAAGAGAATCCTGTATGGCACCAAGAGAAGCGGTGGTGACGCGTGCGCCTGCATTACAACCTAAGTTGATCGCCGCCGGGAATTTAAACCATTTATCACCTATCCATATTCCTAAAAGCAAAGGCACTGTCGTGGCAATTATACCGGCAACAAACAGCATCCATCCAACCTGTTGAATTCCCTGCACAAACGTCGGACCGGACTGAATACCTATCACCGCGATAAACATGTTCAAGCCAAGGTTATTGAGAATCCAGAGAGAGGAACTCGGAATGCGTCCGAATGTAGGATGCTTAGAGCGAAGCCAACCGAGCACAAGACCCGCGATTAAAGCGCCTCCACTTGTTGAAAGACTCACCGGAATTCCACCAAGGTGAATAGTTATGGCGCCAATCAAGGTTCCGATAAAAATACCGAGACCAACAAATACCATATCAGTCTGGGTAGTAGGTCTGTCAACATAACCGATCACTGAAGCTGCTCTTTTCACCTCATTGGGCATTCCTTGAATAGTAAGAATATAACCACGGTGCAATTCTGTCTTGGCGAAAACCGGCAACGTAGCGCCATTCGAAGAAACAAGGGAAGATATGAGCACTCCGTTCATTTCAGGCATACGACGCAAATCATCAATTGTCTTACCGTCAAGTGCTTTCTTGGCAACCATTACCGGCACTTTCTCTATCGGGAACGTAAGCAACTGAGCATCTGAGACTTCTTCACCAAGCCAGCTCTCATCAAGCACGAGAGTTTCACGGCGTCCGCTTAGCACTACTTCGTCACCTTTATTCACGACCACATCCGGTGTGGGATCATCTATTATCTTGTCTCCGATCCTGAGACGCTCCACAAATGCACGTCTGCCAAGATCTGTGATATGTTTCTCTATTTCAGCCACGGTATGGGAGGATGTGAAAAAATCTCCATCAACCTTATAGGCACGATAAACAACCGGACGCAAGGCATTAATATAAGCAGGATCGTCATTGAGATCGCTGCTGTTCATCGATGCCTCAAGATCGGCTGTCTCCTTACGCACCTTCTTGATACCACCTAACATCGCAGGTCCCAGTGATCCCAGAATCCAGGCAGAACCGATTGTGCCGAATATGTATGTCACGGCATAACATACGGGTATTATATCGCTCCACGCCGTTTTATCTGCCGCCGACACGCTCATGTTGCTGATAGCATCCTGCCCCACTCCGATAACAGCCGAAATCGTCTGCGCACCGGCAAAGAGACCTAATGCCTCTCCAACATTATAGTGGAAAAGAAGAGCGACACCCCATGTGACAACGAAACACAGCACACACATCACCACGGCAAAAAGCACCTGCTTTATTCCTGACCCTTTCAACGCCCTAAAGAATTCAGGTCCGACACTATAACCGATGGCAAACAGGAACAAAAGGAAGAATACGGATTTCACCGGTCCGGAAATAGGGATGTCAAGCTGACCGACAAGGACACCGACAAGGAGCACAGAAGTAACCGTGCCAAGAGAGAATGTCTTATACTTTAATTTCCCCACCAGAAAGCCGATTCCCAATGTAAGGAATATCGCTATGGAGGGATTGTCTCTCATAGTTTGTATAAACCAATTCATATCTGATGTTTTTTGTGTTTTTCAAAGTGTTTTTCAGAACGCTTCAACAACGCCAATAAATGGAGAGATGCCGGGGATAAATTATAATTTCTAAACAATAGGATAAAGCCAATGGTTTTACTGGATGTTTAAATTCTGCAAAAATTCCTTATGCTTATTAAAAATGTTATCAAACATTAAAATCATTTAAAACCTTTTACGTTGTTTTCAGTTTAAATAAATGAATACATCGCTCTACTCCGACTAAGCAATGACACATCCAACATTGCAACTGAAGCGAACAGCGTTCCCTATTCTTTAGATTTTATCATGAAAACATAATTCAGCTTATGCTAACATTACAGTTACTTTTCGTATTGGCAGCGATAATCGTCGGTGCGCGCCTCGGAGGCATAGGTCTCGGCGTCATGGGCGGTGTTGGAATGGCGATTTTGGTATTCGTCTTCGGTCTGCAGCCAACCTCTCCCCCGATTGATGTTATGTTGATGATCGCCGCCGTGATCTCGGCAGCAGCTGCCATGCAGGCAGCCGGCGGTCTTGACTACCTTGTGAAACTGGCAGAAAAACTTCTGAGAAAGAATCCGTCTCAGGTCACCATCATCAGCCCGCTGGTTACTTATCTGTTTTCATTTGTTGCAGGCACAGGGCATGTGGCTTATTCAGTTTTGCCGGTCATCGCAGAGGTTGCTCGCGAGACCAAGATCCGCCCTGAAAGGCCATTGGGAATTGCCGTTATCGCTTCCCAGCAAGCAATCACTGCAAGCCCGATATCTGCTGCGACAGTAGCATTGCTGGGACTTCTCACAGGATTTGACATAACGCTTTTCGATATATTGAAAGTAACAATTCCCGCCACGCTCGTAGGTGTATTGATTGGAGCTTTCCTTTCAAAACGTGTTGGGAAGGAACTGCTTGAGGATCCGGAATACCTTCGCCGTGTGGAACAAGGAATGATAAAGGAAAACAAACTTAAGTTCAATGAGATAAAAAGTCTTGGGAAAGCAAAGCTTTCAGTTTGTCTTTTCCTTCTTGCCACCCTTCTCATTGTTCTCTTCGGATCTATTCCCGCAATGCGGCCATCGTTCAACGGCACCCCGGTAGATATGCCAGCAATTATTGAGATACTGATGCTCTCCACTTGTGCTATAATACTTCTTACCTGCCGTATCAACGGTATTGCTCCGACACAGGGAAGCGTGTTCATCGCCGGTATGCAGGCAGTGATAGCCATCTTCGGTATCGCATGGATGGGTGATACATTCATCAATGGAAACATCACTGTAATCACAGAGGGTGTGAAAGGTTTCGTTACTCAATGGCCCTGGCTATTCGGAATAGCACTCTTCGTTATGTCTATTCTGCTTTACAGTCAGGCTGCCACAGTCAGGGCAATCATGCCTCTCGGCATCGCACTTGGCATGAATCCCTGGATGCTCATAGCCCTCTTCCCTGCCGTAAACGGATATTTCTTTATCCCTAACTACCCCACAATCGTGGCGGCAATCAATTTCGACAGAACAGGAACGACACATATCGGCAAGTATATACTCAACCACTCGTTTATGATGCCCGGACTGGTTGCAACAATAGCGGCAGTTGGCACAGGATTGTTGCTGATACAGGTGTATTGAGGCTTTAGGTTTTAGGCTTTAGGTTTTAGGCTTTAGGCTTTAGGCTTTAGAAATATACATATAAAGTAAAAGAAATTATTAATAACCATAAATATTACACTTATGAAGAAGTTGAAAAATTTCGGCCTTTTGGCAGTCATGTTGCTGACATCTGTGGCTACGGCATTTGCTCAGCAGAAACCGAATGTCTATATTCTCGCCACTGGCGGAACAATCGCCGGGACAGGTAAATCAGCAACAGCTTCCGGTTATACAGCCGGTCAGGTTGCAATCCAGTCGCTGATTGATGCGGTTCCCCAGATGAAAGATGTAGCAAACGTGACAGGTGAACAGATAGTGAATATCGGTTCACAGGATATGAACGATCAGGTATGGCTTACTCTTGCCAAACGAATCAATGAACTGCTCGCCCAGGATAATGTAGACGGCATCGTGATCACTCACGGAACCGACACAATGGAAGAAACTGCTTATTTTTTGAATCTGACAGTTAAGAGCGACAAACCGGTAGTGCTCACAGGAGCCATGCGCCCCTCAACGGCAATGAGTGCCGACGGTCCTCTCAACCTTTACAACTCTGTTGTAGTGGCAGCTGATCCTACATCAAAAGATCGCGGCGTAATGGTTGTGATGAATGGTCTTATCCTCGGTGCACACGCCACCCAGAAGATGAACACTCTCAGCGTTCAGACTTTCCAGGCTCCCGATTCCGGTCCTCTCGGTTATGTCTACAACAGCAAACCTTACTGGAACATGAAAACACTTGCCAAACACACAACTCAATCCGTGTTTGATGTCACCAATCTTACAAGCCTTCCCAAAGTCGGTATCGTTTACTCCTACTCCAATGTTGATGCAGATGTTATGAATCCATTCCTCACCAACGGCTATCAGGGTGTGGTTCATGCGGGTCTCGGCAATGGCAACTACCATAAGAATGTTTTCCCAAAACTTCTGGAAGCCCGTAAACTCGGCATCATAGTGGTTCGTTCAAGCCGTGTTCCTACCGGTCCGACAACTCTTTACGATGAGGTTGACGATGAAAAATATCAGTTTGTGGCATCATGGGAACTCAATCCCCAGAAAGCACGCGTGCTTCTGATGCTTGCCCTTACACGCACCAACGACTGGCAGCAGATCCAGAAATATTTCGAAGAATATTAATTCGAAAAGTATTGGAGAATATTAATGCATGAATAGTTATCCGCAGGGTTCACAATGACCTTGGAAACCCTGCGGACATTTTCAATAACTTAAATCTGAAATATAATGAAACACGCATCCATATTGTTAACAGGCGCAGCATTTGCATTCTGCGCGCTTCCGGGAATTGCCCAGCAGGAACGTATCAACGATTTCCGCACTGATAATGAGGAAGGCTTGATTGAAACAATCGCGAAAGTTGAGAAAAAGACAGATAAATTCAACCTTTATCTCAACATGCATGGCTCCCTGAATTTCGATTGGACCGGCTCAGATTTCAACGAAGCCAAATTCAAGATGAATCAGCTCCGCATCGAAGCCAAGGGAAATATCAACGATTGGCTGAGCTATCGCTATCGTCAGCGTCTCAACAAGGGCGACAGCCCCAATGGTTATCGCGACAACCTGCTCAATAGCATCGACATTGCAGGAATCGGCATCAACTTGAAGAAATGGTCGTTCTTCCTCGGTAAGCAATGCGCATCTTACGGTGGTATCGAATTTGACCTCAACCCTATCGAGATCTATCAGTATTCCGATATGGTGGACTATATGAGCAACTTCATGAGCGGTGTGAACATCGCATACAACTTCACTCCGAAACAGCAGTTGCAATTCCAGGTGCTGAACGCATATAACGACAGCTCAAGAGAGATGTATGGCAACTATGAGAAAGCCAAGATTCCTATGGTATATACGCTTAACTGGAACGGTAATTTCGCAGATGTCTACAAGACCCGCTGGTCTGCATCATTCATGAATGAGACCAAAGGAGAGCATATGTGGTATTTTGCACTCGGTAATGATTTCAACATCTCTGATAAGGTTCAGGCATACTTCGACTGGATGTATTCTCGCGAAGGTGTTGACCGCAAAGGCATCATCTCAAGCATCGTGCAGAATGGCGACTGGCAGGCAACCAGCGGATATAAGACTGCAAAGACCGACATAATGTCTTTCGTGCTCCATCTCAACTATCGCTTCCACCCGGCTTGGAATATTTTCGCTAAATTCATGGCAGAGAACGAGGGTGTTTACAAAACCACCCAACAGGCTGGAGCTCCCGACATCACAGTTGAGAAAGGTCGCTACCGCACAGCATGGGGTTATATCGGAGGTATTGAATACTATCCTTTCAAGGACCGTAATCTTCACTTCTTCGCAACATATGTGGGAAGAAATTACAAATACTCCGACCGAGCCAAAGCTTTTGGCGTAGAAGATTACACAACCAATCAGCTCTCAGTCGGTTTCATCTGGCAGATGCCGGTATTCTAAGTCCGATTCCGAGCATCAGGTTCTGAGGATCTTTGAAATCGCCAAGGCGATAGCCTACATTTAGATAAACGTTTCTTGTCAGAAATGCTTTAACTGCAAGCATCTGAAAGAAACGTTTTTCTTCTTTTGGATTAAGCATATTATACCCTATTCCAGCACTAACTGAAAAAATAGGCATCGTGAACTCAGCCATTGCAGCCAGTCCAACACTCAATTGCTTGCCAAAAGGGGGCTTGTCAAACTCAGCTTCCATATAATAGCCTCCCTTCCAATAAGGAACCAATCCCGAGCTCCTGTCATATTTCATATCCAATGCCACTCCTGTTGAGAACCACCGGTTGATCTTGCGCATCGGGGTAAACTGGAGTCCGGCAACGGCATAATTTCCTTTGATGAGCATCTCTGTACCCTCTATAACCACATGTCGCTTGCGCCACGCGCCATATGCCATCATATCCCACATCCATCTTCCCATGTCAGCCTCCTCTTTCATCGCATCGCCAGGATCTTCCGCTTTAGGTTGAGGATTTATTACGTAGGCTGCGCCGATTGAGATACCGGCTGTATTAATACCGGAATTAGGGAAAGAGGTGTTGCCATTGGAAAAATGCGTCACGTCCACACCAAGACTTAAATGCCAATGAGGGTCCAAAGCATAATGAAGTTTAATGCCGGCACTCATATGAGCCGTAACTCTTGTAGAAATCGCCCCGTTCGTATAACCAAGTCCAAGGTCACCGGTCCTGTCGCCCCATCCCATTGCTGCTCCGAAACGCCATTCATAGCCAAGCCATAGACAGTTGCTGAAATGTTTGAAAGGAGCACCTTGATATACATACAAAGATACCGGTGCGCCAAGAAACCGATGCCGGAAAAAAGTGCGCAAATCAACCCCGATACCCTGATAAAGTCCTTGATATAACCGTCCTTCACGTGAATGAGGATTAAAACTGAAATCTCCACGCAACGACCCGGCAAACGAACAATGCACTTTGTCGCCATATAAATTATCCCCTTTGAGTGAAGAATTGGTCGGTATGACATATGCCGGAGCCAATTCCACTCCCACCCTCCACTGCAAGGAATCCATTTTCGAGGCATTCACCGATAATGCCCCTATTATGCTGAGAAAAATGATTACAACTCTTTTCATCAAATCTTTTTCTGTTGAGTCTGCAAAATTAAAAGATAAAAAGCAATAAACAAACAATTTGCCCGTCTTAAATGCCACCTCCTCAAATACCACCTCAGAATCAAAATGCGAAGAAGCAAAGAATAAAAGATTATGATGCAATATCTTAAAATATTTTGATACCATAGTTTAAACACGGAGGCACAGAGGAACAGAGCGTTTAATTAATGTTCAATGTGAAATGTTGAATGTGTAATTGAAAGGCACGGATGCATCTGACGATGCTGACAGAGTCACAAAGTTAGAGTCTGTATCGTTGACAACCCCTCGGTAAAACCTGGAAGTCAGAGCCAATTTTGCGACAACCCTCGCAGAGGGTAATTAATTATAACCCCATATCGATTAAGCACTTATAAAATAGTGCTTAATCGGTATGGGGTTATACAAATCGTGTCGCTGCGGCCTCGAAGAGGTCGATTAATAACATTCACACAACACTATTCGACATCTCCGATGCCGTTTGACGCTAATTGACCCAACCCCACACCGGCCGGAAGTTTCCTGCGTGAAACGTACAACCGTCCGGGATGACAGGTAGGTCGTAAAAAAGATAGCCGTCCAGATAATGGGCGGCTATTTCTGCGATTTGTTCCACCGATCGGGAAGCAACTCCCGGTAGCTTTCAA